>NZ_MLAM01000029.1 GCF_002272825.1 Helicobacter sp. 11S02596-1
TTGGGCCATTTAAGAGTGCTGATGATTTAATCAAAACCAAACCCTTTGCTGATGGATTATCTAGACAAATCTATCATAACCCCAATGCCTATACGATTGTATATGAAGTTAGAGATGGGAAGTAGGAAATAATAAGATAGGAAGTAGGGGAAATCCTAGAAACTTATCTCCAATACACAAAGCAACGCTTTGGGTATGAGATGGTTACTTTAGGAGGAGAAGCGTTAAAAAAGATAACTGCTTATCTTTTTTAGCTTCGCACGGCGATTGCGTTGTGCGACTATAAGGAGCACAGCAATACGCCCAAAAGCAAGATTTTACATCTTGCGGAATGGTCTTCAGATTCACGGCGTGAATTGAGTAGAAAATAATAAGATAGGAAGTAGGGAGAAAACCCTACATTCCTTGAGGGGATAAGGGGGAAGATGAAAAAGTGACAGGGTTAGATTGGGGTTTATTGGTTGATAGGATTTTATAAACCTTAGAAACTGGGTTGATAACGAAGTGCAACGCACGCCGTTATAACCCTATTCTTTAGGAACGAAGCAAGATTTCACATCTTGCGAAGTGCTCTTCAGATTTGTTTGCAAAACAAACCGAGTAAAACCTATAAAACTGGGTTGATAACGAAGTGCAACGCACGCCGTTATAACCCTATTCTTTAGGAACGAAGCAAGATTTCACATCTTGCGAAGTGGTCTTCAGATTTGCAAAACAAATCGAGTTTAAATAATAAAAACCTTAGAAACTTATCTCCAATACACAAAGCAACGCTTTGTGTATGAGATGATTACTTTAGGAATGGAGACAGGCTTTGCCTGTCGTAATGGTCTTCAGGTTTAGTTTTTCGCTGAAAAACTAAACCGAGTAAAACATAATGATTCTTTTCCATAGCTTTATCGCTAGTAAGGGACTAGGGGGGCTTAGAATTGCGAAGACCGCCCTTTATGGGTGGGCGGGTCAAGAAAGCCCCTTAAACAATGGGTGGGCGGGTGAAAACCCCCGTCACACTCCCTTAGTGGTTCAGATGACAGGGCGTAGCGGGCTGGGGTTTATTAGCAATAGGATTTAAAAACCTTTAAAACTTATCTCAAACGCACAGCCTTTGGCTGGGTGTGAGATGATTACTTTAGGGGCGAAAACCAATTGAATTGGTGGGAGTGGTCCTCAGATTCAGTTTAAAGAACTGAATCGAATAAAAACCTATAAAACTGGGTTGATGACGTGCAAAGCACGGAATAACCCAATAACTTTAGGAACGAAGCAAGATTTCACATCTTGCGAAGTGGTCTTCAGGTTTAATTTTTCAAAGAAAAAATTAAACCGAGTAAAAAATAATGATTCTTTTCCATAGCTGTGCGACTAGTTATTTTTTCTTATACTAGCTAGAAAGGGGTGCTGGGGGGCTGACTTGCGAAGCGCCCCCCGCTCACCCCTTTAAACCCCTGCTC
>NZ_MLAM01000030.1 GCF_002272825.1 Helicobacter sp. 11S02596-1
AGCCCCCCTTCCCTTCAAAGGGCGAAGCCCAAACATCAAACCTTGCATATTACAAAATACATCAGGCGAAAGCCTTTATCTTTTCCACTCGGTTTGTTTAAAAACAAACCTGAAGACCACTACGCAGAGTAAAACTCTGCTTCGCTCCTAAAGGATAGGGTTATTCCCAGCTACCGCTGGTCATCAACCCCTTTTCTAAGGTTTCCATTATTTCCTACTCAATTCAGTTTTTGCAAACCAACCCAAAGACCGCTCCACCCATTCAACCCCCTAATCCTTTAAAACTTCAACCTTACCCCTAATGACCCACTATAATATTGTCTATCAGCACTTGCTACCTTCGCTCCAATAGAACCAAAGCCTGAAAGTGAAGAAGTGATTTTAAATTCCCCACCAGCAAATAAGCTCCCATAGATGTATTTTTTATCTTCTAATGGCATAACTATCTCAATACCCCCAAGATTATAATTAATCGCACTCAAACTATTATAAAGCTCAAAATCAGCTCCCGGAACAATATAAAAAAAGCCCCCATCTTGGAAGTATTTTCGTAGTTCAAGCCCAATGCTCGCATTCGCACTAAAAGCGTTAGAGCCTTTTTGCTCAAATGCCAAGCCTTTTTCTTTATAACCCCTATTGATACTATAGCCTCCTGATACCCCTAGAGTAGGTTTGATAATCAATGCCCCTTTATGTTCATTGGTATGGAGACCAAAGGCATAGCCATAGCTTAAGGATAGATTGGTGGTGTTATTCATCGTATCTTTTTCTTGATTGAAATCCATCCCAGCGAGTTGGAGTTTTTCTGTATTATTGATAAAGGCGGTATTGTTATTTAAAGAAATATCGATTTCATTATGCCCAGCGATAATACGAGAGTAAATCCCTGCTTGGGCATTATGAGAATAGACACGTTGATTATTTTCTTTGCTAGCACTACTTTTAGCATAAGCATAGCCCAGATAAAAGCCTAAGATAACATTATCAGTAATAAAGCGATCATAACCCATATTCCCCCCATAAACCATACTCTTACCACTACCTGTATAATAGCCTCCAATGACTTGGGCATAGACATCATTGTTTGTTTTTTCATCTGTAAGCATTGTGGCTTCTAGGGCATTGAGGGCATCGGTTTGGATACCCTCACCATTATCAGCATATTTGTATTGCATGGCTTTTTTAATCATCGCTTCAAAGCTATTATTGCTTCCCCCAAAAGGATTGCTTAGCATTGAGAGGCGATTGGTAGTAGAGGATTTAAAGAT
>NZ_MLAM01000031.1 GCF_002272825.1 Helicobacter sp. 11S02596-1
TTGATTGCTTTTAGTGTGTTTTTTTAAAAATTAATATATAATCTATAAATTATATATTAATTCAAAGGCACAAAAATGGGAGTAAAAAAGTTATTGGGGATATTTCTTATAAGCGTTTTAGCTATCCAACTCCACACACAACCCACAAAAAATAACAAATCCAAGTCAATAAAACATCAAACATCAGTTTTGGGTTTAACTTTAGGTAAGACAACCATTGATGAGATGTTAAAAACACCGCCATTTAATAAATGTCATTTTGCAGTCGAGGAAGTGCCATTAGTAGCAATAAAAGGATTTATTAGGCACTATTTTAATCATTTTATCATTGGAGGTGTATATTATGAGCTATGAGACAGAATATTTTATTCGATTAGCACACGAACACGCAGACATTGCGGTCAAAGTGGGAGGTTTTGGGATTATTTTGGCTGTGATTGTTGGCTTTATCGTGCTTAGAAAATGGATGTTTTTAGCATTAGGTATTGCTTTGTTGCTATGGAGTGCAATTTATTATCCCGAAGTATCTACAGGGATTAGTTTTGCGATAATATTCCTTATCGGCTTTGGCTATATCCTCGCATTTGTGATTGGCTCTATATTAGCAACCACATATAATTTTGAAAAACATCGCCAACACTATGCAGGCACATTTAAATATCAAAAAAGCTGTATTTCTTGGTTCCAAAGTATATTTTACTTCATTATATTTTGTGCGGTTATTGGAATTATCATAGTTATAGTTGCTTCAAACTGGGGATATGAAGAGGCAATTAAAGATGTTTTGCTTATACCTTGTCTCATCGTGGGTGCTTTGATAGTGTTTGTAATGTGTATCGCTGAATTGATCGATGTTGTTAAATATATATTCATAAAAGACTATCCTTATGCCAGTAAAACCGCTAAAGTATCTAAAAAACTTTGGGACAAAACCAAGATTTTAAAAAAATATAATTTTAAGCAAAATGATAGCAATCCAGACAAATTTAACCCAGACAATTTCAAAGAAAACGACAATCAAAGTCGAGACAAATTTGATCGTTTTATTTATCGTGGTGATTGATTTGTAAATCTTTTTCCCCGCCCTTTTTTTCACTCCCAAAGCACACTACACTACGCCTAAAAACTGCGATTAACGCAGATTAGGATAAATAATGAAAACCTATGAAACTTATCTCGAATATTCAAGCTCGCTTGAATATGAGATGGTAGCTTTAGGAG
>NZ_MLAM01000032.1 GCF_002272825.1 Helicobacter sp. 11S02596-1
AACCTGAAGACCATTCCAAGAGGCAAAGCCTCTTTTCATTCCTAAAGTTTTTTCACCCACCCACCCGATTTATTCCGTGCTTCGCACGTCATCAACCCGTTTTCTAAGGTTTCCATTCACAAACCACTTTCAAACCCAGCTAGCTACGCACTTTCACCCTATCTACTAGGGGGGCGGGTCAGGGGGTTGGGGAGTTTGAGGGGAAAGGGGGGCGGACTTCGCAATTTAAGCCCCCCCTTCCCCTCAAAGGGCGAAGCCCAAACATTAAATCTTGCATACTGCAAAAACAACAGGCGAGAAATTTTATTCTTTTTTACTCGGTTTGGATTTTAAAATCCAAACCTGAAGACCGCTCACCGATTAAATCGGTATTCGCTCCTAAAGGCTTTCGCCTGCTAGTTTTTCTAAATGCTCTTAGCGTTTCAATCGCAAAAGAAATTTCCCCTACCCATCTGATTATTTTTTCATTTCTTCCAAACTCATTATGAAAATCTCACAAATCTAGCTCAAAATCTCGCTTTTTATTCCTTTCTTGTCCTTTAAATCCAAAAATTTCAATTAGTATTTATATTTATTTTATTCAAAAATAAATTATTTTAGTGAATTATTTGGTTTGAAAACCCCCATAAATAGCCATAAAATTGTCAATTTGATTGCATTTGCTTCAAATTTCAAAAAAATTTAAGGATATATTTAATAAAAATTGTATTAAAATACACTTTTCACAAAAGAAAGAAATTTTTAATAATTTCTAATTTTTAAACGAAAGGATTCCCTAATGAAAACAAAAAGCCATTATGTAGAAATGTTGCGGGGGGGGGGGGCAAGATCTCCTAAATAGCCCTCTTGAATCCCCCACTACCCAAAAATCTCAAAAAACTCGAGATTTAAAAACTTCCCAACAAGTTCAAAACCTTAAAGATTTCCAAATTCGGAGTTTCGATAAACTTCAAAACTCCCGCCATCGCTACG
>NZ_MLAM01000033.1 GCF_002272825.1 Helicobacter sp. 11S02596-1
ACAACCTTGGCAATGGGTTTTATTGTTGGTTTTAAGAATAAGGACTTGTTTATTCTTTAAGAGTTTTCTTTGTTCAGGCGTGAGGTTTTTCTCAAAGCTTGATGGGCTAGGTTGGTTGGTTGGATTGGTTTGGTTTCTTTGGAGTTCTTGGACTTTAGTGCTGGTTCTTTCTCCAAAGCTATAGCGTCCTCCCAGGGATACCAAATAGTCTTGATTATAGTATTTGCCTCCAAAGCCCGCATCGACATCCAAATAAAGTCTAATGTCTTTGGTGATAAAGGAATTGATGCCTACAGAAACCATTCCCATATGGTTGCTCTTAAGTTCTTGGGTGGCATTAGAAAGATTGGTTTGGAGATGGATATGGGAACCTCCAAGGAAATCCCCTACATAAAATGCCCCTAGCCTAAAGTCGGTTCTATTCTTTGGGGTAACAAGGCTATAGCCTAGTGTGCCCCCTACTTTAGCTCGGAATGCTACCATAGAGCTGATTTGAGAATTTAAGAAAGCCGTAGTATTGATTTCTTTAAACTTCCCATCACCCAAATACCCTAGCACGCCTTCAAAGGAAGGTTCCAGATAGATAGCGTGATGGATGGGGGTATTCTTAGGGTTGAGATTAAAATTAAAGCGATAACCTACTTCTTCTCCTAGTGAGAGTGTGGAGGTATTGAGTTTATCATCTCCAGAGATATTACTCGCCGTAGTGATATGGTTATTGATAAAGCCATATTTGAGTATCGTATCAGAATAGATTCCTGAGCCTTGGGCATTTTCTTGGATAAATGAATAGTAAGCCCCTACTTCAAAGAGATTGGCTTTACCTGTAATAGTGTTATTGAAAGAGGTAGAAGAGGATTTAATACTATTATAGCCATAGCTAAGCGCAAG
>NZ_MLAM01000034.1 GCF_002272825.1 Helicobacter sp. 11S02596-1
GGGGGCGTGCAGGGAGAGCAGGGGTTTAAAGGGGTGAGCGGGGGGCGCTTCGCAAGTCAGCCCCCCAGCACCCCTTTCTAGCTAGTATAAGAAAAAATAACTAGTCGCACGGCTATGGAAAAGAATCATTACTTTCTATTCGATTCACGTTGTGAATCTGAAGACCATTTCGCAGGGTAAAACCCTGCTACATTCCTAAAGTTATGGGGTTATAACGGCACTTCGTTTCGTTATCAACTTGGGGTGGGTGGGTAGAGTTTCTAAGGTTTGAAATCCTATCAACCAATAAACCCCAATCTAACCCTGTCACTTTTTCATCTTCCCCCTTATCCCCTCAAGGAATGTAGGGTTTCTCCCTACTTCCTATCTTATTATTTTCTACTCAATTCACGCCGTGAATCTGAAGACCATTCCAGCAGGCAGAGCCTGCTTCCATTCCTAAAGTAACCATCTCATACCCAAAGCGTTGCTTTGTGTATTGGAGATAAGTTTCTAGGATTTCCCCTACTTCCCATCTCTAACTTCATATACAATCGTATAGGCATTGGGGTTATGATAGATTTGTCTAGATAATCCATCAGCAAAGGGTTTGGTTTTAATAAGGTCATCAGCACTCTTAAATGGCCCAATAAGGTATCTTGTTTTAATCGCTCCTGCTAAGTCTCTGTATTGGTAAGCCCGATAGGTATAGTTCTTTAATATATTACTGATAGCTTGTTCTTGGGTTTTATTATTAACGGATAAATCTGCAATCAAGAAATAATAGCCTGCTTCAGGCTCACAACCTTGGCAATGGGTTTTATTGTTGGTTTTAAGAATAAGGACTTGTTTATTCTTTAAGAGTTTTCTTTGTTCAGGCGTGAGGTTTTTCTCAA
>NZ_MLAM01000003.1 GCF_002272825.1 Helicobacter sp. 11S02596-1
TGCCAGTGAGGCAAGCTTCTGTGCCATCTGTAGAACAAGTAGTATCACCACCTAGAGAAATATCCGCCCCATATACCAAAGCACTCCCCATCAAAGAAGCCAAGATGATGGAGAAAAGGGGTTTGAATGAGGATTTTTTGGATTTTAGAGATGATGAGACGTTTTTTAAATCTTGTTGTAAGCCTTTAGATTTTAGAAATAACTGCGATTCTTGGAAGTTTTTTGAATCTTTGGCGGGTTGGAAGTGTTGGGAGCTTTCAGACCCATAATGATTGGGGGATTTTTGAAGTTTATCGAAACTCCGAATTTGGGAATCTTTAAGGTTTTGAAGTTGTTGGGAAGTTTTTAAACCTCGAGTTTGTTGGGATTTTTGGGTGGTGGGGGATTGAAGAGGGCTAGTTAAAGAGCTATTTAGGAGATCTTGCCCCCCCCCCGCAGTATTTCTGGGTGATGATTTTGGGTATTCATTACGTATTCCTTTTGTCAATCTTTGAGATTTTTGGATTTAAAAAGCATTATTTTAGTATAAAACCTCTTTAAGTTATGCTGAAATTTTGAAAATTATGGAAAAATAAGCTATTTAGGTGTTTATTTAAATCTGGATTTGCAAAAATTATGAGTTTTGATTTGATGTTTTTTGCTAGGTGGGTGGGGTTTTTGGTGGATGGGTTTTCAATTGCTAACCTCCCAAAAACGGGAGGAATCCTAAAAAAATCATCGCCCTTTCTTGTTAAATATAACAAGAAGTGCTACAATTATCTCAAGGATTGTTTTTAGCAATTCCAGAAACTTCACACAAACTTCCTTCAAAGAGGTTGTTTGGATTTGCTCCTAGGAGGCTGTTACCCTCCTTGGGGCTTCAACCTCAACAATAATTTTATCACATTTTCCATATCCTCAAAAAGACCTTTCGCGTTTCTAGAGACTTTTAGCTACTTTCAAAATCTATAGAAATTTTTACCTAGGAACGAATACTGATTCGATCGATAGTAGCGGTCTTTAAGTTTGGATTTTAAAATTCAAACCGAGTAAAACATAATGTTTTTCATAGCTGTGTGACTAGTGATTGTTTCTTATACTAGCTAGAAAGGGAGGGGCTAGCCGTCTGCTATACCCTTGCGGGCATATACGCATCGGCGTGTGAGGCTAGTGAAGCCAAGCAGTTGGCTTCACCTTTACGCCTCTCCTTGCGAAGACCGCCCCCCTAGACCCCTTTAGAACCCCTACCCCCGTCACGCCCCCAATGCAATGCGGGATTAAAAAGCGTAGCTGGCTTTTTTGGTAGCAATTCCAGACTGACAAACCTTTAAAACTTATCTCGAATATTCAAGCTTGCTTGAATATGAGATGGTAGCTTTAGGAGCGAAGCAAGATTTTATATCTTGCGAAGTGGTCTTCAGGTTTAATTTTTCAAAGAAAAAATTAAACCGAGTAGAAAACAATAGGAATACAGCAGGGCACTGGTCAAGCAGTGCTCCAAGAGGTTGGAGTGGCTATTTTTTAAACTTGCGAATCTCTTTTATAAGGATGGCAAGCGACAAAATAGCAATGATAAAAACTTCCATTTTGGACGCCTTGTAGTAAAATCCCACCCCTGCCCCGATTGCAAAATTTTAAAAAATAAAGAATCAACCAAAAAAAAACCCGACACGCTAGGTATCGGGCTTTTTTACTACAAGTTTCCAACCTCTGAAAACTTAGAAATCACCATTCTTGACAATGGTTGCATTGATTATAACAAATTTTCAAAGGATATTCTGTTTGAGTTTGAAAAAGTGTGGGAGCTTTTTTTAACGCCTCTCTTTGCGAAGTCCGCAGGGTGGGCGGGTCTAATATCCCCCTCAAACTCATCGGGCGGGCGGGTGAAAACCCCCTGACCCGCCCCCTTAGCAGATAGGGTGAAAGTGCGTAGCGGGCTGGGTTTGATATTGGTTTGTGAATGGAAACCTTAAAAAATGGGTTGATGACGTGCGAAGCACGGAATAACCCTGTCCTTTAGGAATGGAAAGAGGCTTTGCCTCTTGGAATGGTCTTTAGATTCACAACGTGAATCGAGTTCAAAATAATGAAAACCGAGTTAGCATAATGACAAAATGATAAAAGTGCCTCATCATCGCTAACAGCCTAGTGCCTGTTGTTTTTCTTCAAGCTCAAAATATCGCCCGATTTTTAGCTCCAAATCATCTTTTGTTGTTTGCAAATCCATCGCCAAATCCGTGATAGCACCCACCTCATAGGCACTGGGGTTAGAGAGCATTGCTTCTAGGGATTTGATCTTTTCTTCCAATGCCTCTATCTCGCCAGGAAGCATATCGAGTTCTCTGGCTTCTTTGTAGCCAAGCTTGGTGGATTTCTTGGGCGCTAAATTCACCTTTTGCTCGCCAGCCTCACGGGCAATTTCTTCATATTCTGCTAGTTCCTTGCACATATCAAGATACTCGCTATAGCCAATTACGAGCTCTTCACAAATGCTATCCCCTTTGAAAACAAGCAATTTATGGGCGATTTTATCGACAAAATACCGATCGTGGCTGACAAAAATCACCCCGCCATCAAAGTTCTGCAGATACTCCTCCAGAATATTGATGGTGGCAATATCAAGGTCATTAGTCGGCTCATCTAAAATCAAACAATCATATTTCCTAGCAAACAACAAAGCCAAAGCCACCCTGTTTTTCTCCCCACCGCTCAAAAATGCTATTTTTTTGTCCAAAAACTCTTTGGGAAATAAAAAATTTTTCAAATACCCAAAAACGTGGATATTCTTGCCCCTAACATCGATGTGATCGCCACCATTGGGGCAAAATGTCTCGAGGAGATTTTTGCTTTCATCAAGCATTTTTCTATGCTGGTCAAAATACCCGATTTTCATCTCACCCCGCTTGATAACACCGCCATCTTGGGGTATTTCACCCAGCAAAATCTTCAGTAATGTGCTTTTGCCACTGCCATTTTTGCCTACGATAGCGATTTTATCTTTTTGCAAAACCCGCAATGAAAGATTTTTTATCAAGGGTTTTCCCTCGATGGCTTTAGAAATATTTTCGCATTCAAACAGCATTTTTTTGGCATTGATACTCTCTTCACGATTAAAATGCTTTTTTTCTCGCTCAAGTGCCACACGCATTTTGGCGATGATGGCTGGATTGGTTTTTGCGCTCTCTCGCATCTGCAAAACCCTAGCCTTGCGTCCCTCGTTGCGTTTTCTCCTTGCCTGCACGCCTTTTTGAAGCCATTCTTCTTCGTTTTTTAGTAGCTTGAGGAGGTGCTGGTGTTCTTTGGTGAGATGGGCTAAAATCTCCTCTTTTTTCTGCAAATAATTGCTATACCCGCCATCAAAACTCAAAAGCTTACCATCATCGATTTCTACGACACGAGAAGCCAGCCTTTCGATAAAATACCGATCGTGGCTGATAAACACCACACTACAAGCCAGCCCGGCGATCATTTCTTCTAAAAATTCAAGCGTCTCTACATCCAAATGATTGGTCGGCTCATCAAAGATCAAAATATCGGCATCTTTTAGCAACATTCCTGCAAGGGCTAAGCGCTTTTGCTCGCCACCACTGAGCGTATTTGCCAAACGATCGGCGATATCTTTTAGATCAAAGCGTTGCAAGATTTCATCAACCTTATTACTCAAATCCCACGCGCGATGGCTATCAATAAAACCCATCAAACGCCCTTGCTCCTCTAAAATCTCGCTATCTATATTGGGATCTTGGGCGATTTTTTGATGGATGGTTTCAAGGCATTTGTGGGCTTCTTTGAGTTCTTTGAGGCTGTCTTCACAGACTTCTTTGACACTGATAAGCGGGTCAAAAACAGGGTGCTGGGGGAGGCTTAAAATCTTGAGATTATTTTGGATAATGCGCTCCCCAGAATCTTGTTCCACTTCGCCACAAAGGATCTGGAGCAGTGTGCTTTTGCCACTGCCATTTTTGCCTACGATAGCGATTTTTTCGCCTTTTTGGATCGAAAAATTTATATTGCTTAAGACTATTTTGTGATCGTATTGTTTGCAAATATCAAGCAAACTCAAAAGTGCCATTGTCTCTTTGTCCTCTTCTGTGCATACCGGATTTTATGTCGCATTTTGCGTCGTATATTTCTAAAAATATCAAAAGGAAAAATCATACCAAAATCTATGGGATTCCCCAAAACAAAATATTTTTTTCAAATACGTGATTTTTATTATAAAATTTCATCAATAAGCTAGCATCCCGTGCAAAATCCAAGATTTATCAAGAAAAAAGGAGAAAAATGCAGTCGCAAGAAAATACCAAACAAAAGCCCAAAGACAAATCCAGCAATAAAATGAGGTTAGAAGCATTTGATACCAGCTGGGTCATCGGGCTATTTGGGACCGCTGTGGGAGCAGGCATTTTGTTTTTGCCGATCAATGCCGGAATGGGAGGGTTTTGGCCTATCGCATTGATGAGTTTGTTTATATTTCCAATGATTTTTTTGAGCCATCGCTCGCTTAGTCGCTTTGTGCTGTGTGCCAAACACCCCGACAAGGACATCACGCACGTTGTTGAAGAATATTTTGGAAGCGGTGTTGGCAAACTCATCACGGTGCTTTATTTTTTTGCTATCTATCCTATCTGCCTAGCTTATGGGGTGGGGATTACCAATACCCTTGATAGCTTTTTGACCTACCAAATGCACCTACAGCCTACCAACAGGCTTTTACTCGCATTTGTGCTTATCAGCGCGATGATGTTAGTGATGTCTTTTAACGAACGCATTATGTTGCGATTTTCCCAAGCCCTCACATACCCGCTAATTATCGCTTTGATGGGATTTTCGCTTTATTTGATTCCCTACTGGAAAATCGATGCACTTTTAGAAATCCCCTCACCCAAGCAATTTGCCAATGTTTTGTGGATCACATTGCCCGTTTTGATTTTTTCTTTCAATCACTCCCCAGCGATTTCGGCATTTTCACTTAGCATTCGCAAAGCCTACAAATCCCAAGCGCTTGAAAAATCCAATCAGATTTTGTTTGTTACTTCAGGGCTTTTGCTGATTTTTGTGATGTTTTTTGTCTTTAGTTGTATATTATGTCTCTCACCGCTTGAGCTTCAAGCTGCTAGAGAACAAAACATCCCAATTCTTTCTTATTTTGCCAATAAATTTGATAACCCTATTATTTCGTATGTCGCCCCATTGATTGCTTTCACAGCCATCACGACATCGTTTTTTGGGCATTATTTGGGTGCTAGAGAGGGTCTCAATGGGATTATCCGCAAATACACCAAACAAAACGATCTGAATAAAACTATCAAAACATTCAGTGCCTTGTTTATCTATATCACGATGATTGCGACAGCCTATGTCAATCCAAGCATTTTGGGCTTCATCGAAAGTCTCGGGGGTCCTATCATTGCTGTGATTTTGTTTTTGCTCCCAGTAGCTGCTATCTATAAAATCCCTTCGATGAGGCATTTTGCAAACCCGCTCGCTGATGGGTTTATCGTGATAACGGGCTTGATTGCGATTTCAGCAATTTTGTATCAATTTACACAATAATAATGATTCTTGGCTAGAATCTTTGCATTCACGCCAAGGATTACATAATAAAATGTAGGCGAAAAATGCAAGCGGAGGCTGTATGCGTTTTGGAAAAATAGAATATATCAATCTATTGCCATTTGACGTTTTTATCAAGGCATACCCTTTGCATTCAGGATTCAAAAAATTCTTGCAGTTAAAAAAATCTTATCCCTCTAGGCTCAACAAGGATTTTCTATTCCGCAGAATCGATGCGGGCTTTATCTCATCGATTGCCGGCTATCACGCAGCACGCAAGCACAAAGCCACCGATTCTGCCATCATCGCCAAAGGGAGCGTATGGAGTGTCATCATCATCCCCAATCCCCAAGCTGAAGATTACCAATCAGCGACATCCAATGCCTTGTGCAAGGTTTTGGGGCTTAGTGGGGAGGTTCTCATCGGTGATAGGGCATTAGCCTACCGCTACAAAGGGGGCGAACATCTGGATATGGGTAAAATTTGGTATGAAAAAAAACATTTGCCATTTGTGTTTGGTAGATTTTGTTTCAATGCCTACGGGGATTTTTATCACCGCATAAGCAAAGAATTTAACCAAAAAAAAATCAAAATCCCCCATTTTATCTTGATGGCATACGCCCAAAAAACCCAAATCCCCAAAAGCTATATCTTAGAATACCTCAAACATATCTATTACAAAATAGGCCCAAAAGAACGGCTTGGTCTGGAGCGGTTTTATCGGGAATTGCTTTTTAAAAAAATCAAAAAACCCGCACGTTTTTAGGCATCTTCGCTAAAACTCCGATACATCCATTCCCCACACCAGCCCAAAAAAGCCAGCATATAAAACGCCATACGTGCATTGTAATAATTTTCTGTTTGAGAAAGCGTGTTGGAGCAAAACAAACACACCAACACGCCTAATGCCAAAAACAACATATTGGCGTATTCATAAAATCCAAAAAATTCTTTACGAGACAAAAATACCTTGATAAACAAAATAAATCCCACACAAAACATCAAAAAATCCATATACAACCATAAATTGCTTTTATCATAATAAGCCTGAAAACCAGAAGCAAACAAAACCACCAAACAAACATTGATAGAGGGGCAAAAAAATGCGAGGTATTTTCCAAGCTGGTTTTTGACATTCAGGCGAAAACCAAAACCAAAAAGTATCAACGGCAAAAATAAAAAGAAAATATAAAAAAATCCTGAAATAAAAATATATTTGAGATTTTCTAAGACCAAATCCAAAAAAGAAAGATCCTTGAGTCCATCCCCAGTCATCAAGCCCAGTATCGCTGAATCCAACGATTTTTCAGTGCTCAAACTCAAAACGAAAATAAAAATCAAAACAATGCAAATCCCAACCGCAACGAGCCTCTGGAAAAAAATATCCCTCTGTATATAAGAAGCAAGAATCAAATACCCCAAAGACATCATAATACCAAAAAGATAAAAAATATTCACAGCATTATCATAAGCTCGGTCATTTTTGGTCAATATAAAAAATAATTGTGAAAAAGTATTGCTGAATTGAGAAACCAAAAGTGATAAAATACTAAAAACAAATAATAAAAAAAATATCGATGAAAAAATAACCTTATATGTGTTTGGTTTATTCATTATGTTCCTTGGTTAATAATTTTTGGCAAAATAGCCCTCAATCCCATCAGCTATCCCCTTAGCCAAAAACCTCTGGTAACGCTTATCATCAATCCTGCGCGCTTCAATTGGATTGGAATTATAGCCTATCTCAATCAAAACTGATGGCATCAACGCCCCTGCCAAAACCCAAAAAGGACCTTCCCGCACCCCGCCATCGACCACGCCCTGATAATGCTTGCGGAGTTCTCTTAAAATACCAAACTGGATATCAATAGCAAGCTTATTAGAAGCGATGAGGCGATGGGAGTTTAGAGAATTTAGAAAAGAAAATTTAGAAAAATAATTCATCACATCCACATCGTCTTTGTTTTCAAGCTCAGCAACCTTTCTCGCACGCTCACTCCGTGCGGTCGAAAGGAAATAGGTTTCGACACCTTGGGGGCTATCGCTAGAATTTTTTGGCACAGAATTGGCGTGAATAGAAACAAACAAATCCACATTCTTAGCATTGGCAAAATCCGTTCGTTCCTTCAGATTGATATAAACGTCCTTATTTCTCGTCATATAAACAATATAGCCTCTTTTTTTAAGCTCTTGCTCCAAAAACTTTGAAACACTCAAGACAATCACTTTCTCACATATCTTGCTTACCCCCATCGCACCGCAATCCTTGCCCCCGTGTCCGGGATCGATGACAATTTTGTATTTTTTGGAAGTTTTGGGAGATTCTTGGGCGGGGGCGGTTTTTGTTTGAGCTACGGGGGATGATTTTGGCTCGGTTTTATTTGTGCTAGATTGGGATTTTACAGGTGATTGGGATTTTGTAGCTGGCTTTTGTGCGGGCGCAGTTTGAGATTGCTTAGAAACGGGTGCTTTGATGGGCGGTTTGGGAGTAGTATTTTTTGGCTTTTCAGGTTTTTTTTGGGGCTTGGTGGGGGTTTTGGGGGTGCTTTTTGGGGCTGGAGGCTTGCTTTCTTTTTGTTCAGGGGGTTTTTTTGTGGCTTTTGGTTCTTTTGCGACTTTTGTCGCTTCGGGTTCAGGGAGTTTGTCGATGATACTGATATAGAGGTGTTTTTCTACGATCTTAGTCTGATAAGTGCTATCTTTGTTCGTCTTGATGACGACACGCACAATCTCAGGCGTATTTTGGGCGATTGAAACCTGCGTGCGGTTGGAAAAATTATAATTTTTTCTTGGACCAATTAAAACCGCCTCGATGTCTAAAAAATTTCTAAAATCCTTGAGACTATGGCGTTTAAAAGAGAGCTTTGAAATGTCTTGATTAAAAGTAATGCGAACACTGCTCGTGCCAAAAGGAATAATCTGAAGAATCTTGAGGTCTGAAGCCAAAGCAAATCCCAATACATAAAAAAATAAAATTAGGATTGCGCGCACACGATTACTCCTGTGTCAGCTCGTGCATTAATTCTTTTACCGTGATGATTTTTTCTATTCTATAGCCATTCGCGCCACTAAAATAAAGCCCCTCTTGTTTGTCTCCCAAATGCCCTTTTCCCAAACTATCAGCGATACAATACCCAACTGCCTTTGCCTCAACACCCCGATGGCAAGGAGAAACGCAATTGCTGATACAACGAACCTTTGGGGCATTGCCCTCTTGCAATCTTTGCAAAACGCCGATATTGATCGCTCTGGCTGGGTAGCCCACAGGCGATTTGACAAGCTTGATGTCATCTTTTTTTACAAAGGGCAAAATCTCTGCATACGCCTTGGCGTCGCATTCTTTTGTCCCTAAAAAGCGTGTCCCCATCTGCACCCCGCTCGCACCCAAAGCAATCATCCTATCAATATCGCCGCGATCCCAAATGCCCCCCGCAGCAATCACAGGGATATTTCCCCATTTTTTGGCTTCATCAGCGATCTGTGGGACAAGGTTTTCTAGCTGGAACTCTTCCTTGAAACAATCTTCGTATTTAAACCCCTGATGTCCCCCGCTCAAAGGACCTTCGACAATAATCGCATCGGGGAGTCTTTGATACCGATCTTCCCAGCGCTTGCAAATAATCCGCAATGCCTTTACCGAAGATACGATCGGCACGAGTGCAACCTCCGGAAAATTCTTTGTAAATTCAGGCATATTCGTAGGCAATCCCGCACCTGTAACGATGATATTTGCCCCCGCCTCACAAGCATCTCTGACGACCCTGCCATATTCATTGATAGCATAGAGAATATTTGCACCCAAAGGGCTATTGCCACAGATTTTTCTGGTATTTTTAAATATCTCATTCAACGCCTGTTTGGAATAAAAATTGATCGCTTCAAATGGCTTGGAAGAAACAATCCTTTCAACAAAATGCATTTTTTTATAATACCCCGTCCCTACGGCACTGATAATCCCCAAGCCACCCTCTTTTGAGACATTGCCCGCAAGCTCATCCCAACTGATACCCACGCCCATACCTCCTTGGAATATGGGGTATTTGATGGTATGTTTCCCGATTTTTAATGGTTTTAATTTCACGTTCATCGATTATTTTTCCTCAAATCATTTAATCACAGCTCGGATAAACTTTCTTTTTCCTATTTGTATCACATATTCTCCCGATTCAAATTTATAATTTTCGTCCATAATTTTTTGTTTATTGATTTTGAGACCCCCTCCCTGAATATCTCTCCTCGCCTGAGAAGTCGAGGAGCAAAGATTGGCAAGCTTGAGAAGCTCACAAATCCAAATGCCTTTTTGAAACGCCATCTGAGGTGCCTCGCTAGGTGTTGCATCGCCTTGAAAAACCTCATCAAACTCTTTTTTAGCATTTTGCGCCAAATCCAAGCTGTGATACCTCGCTGTGATTTCTAGGGCTAGCTCTTCTTTGACTGCTTTGGGATGCAACACGCCGTTTGCAACACCACGCTTGTATTCTTCTATTTCCCCGATGGTTTTACTACTCAAAAGCTCATAATATTTCCACATCAAATCATCAGAAATGCTGAGTATTTTAGCATACATTGCATTAGGTTTTTCTGTAACCCCGATATAATTTCCCAAACTCTTGCTCATTTTATTCACGCCATCAAGCCCCTCAAGCAACGGCACGGTCAGCACGGATTGCTCTTTATTTAGCCCATAAGCACGCTGGAGCGTTCTGCCTACGAGGAGATTGAACTTTTGGTCATTACCACCAAGCTCAATATCACAACCCAGCGCAACCGAATCATACCCCTGCAATAGAGGATACATAAATTCAATAATACTAATCGGGCGATTTTGCTGGTAGCGTTTTTCAAAATCATCCCGTTCTAGCATCCTCGCAACCGAAAACTTCGATGTCAAATCTACCAACCCCCCTACCCCAAGCGCATTGATCCATTTGGAATTAAAACAAATCTCTGTATATTTGGGATCGAGTATCTTAAAAACCTGTTCTTTGTAGGTTTGGGCGTTGTTTTGGACCTCTTGGGCGCTGAGTTGTTTTCTCGTCTCGCTCTTGCCACTAGGATCGCCGATGGTAGCGGTAAAATCACCGATGAGAAATTTCACATCCCCACCATATCGCTGAAAAACAGCTAGCTTTTGGATCAAAACCGTATGCCCCAAATGTAGATCGGGTGCAGTGGGATCAAAGCCTGCTTTCACGACAAATCGCTCACCGGTTGTATAATATCTCCCCACCAAAGAAGCGATATAATCTGCTCCAATAAATTCGCTTGCCCCACGCGTGATTTCTGCCATCGCTTCTTGAACTTTTTGTTTAATTTCTGGCTCAAGATTTATTTGATTGTGATCGCCCATTTGCTCCCCTCAGTTTTGATATGCGTCTTTTAAACTTGAAAATTCTATCACTTTGTATTTCCTCATTAGCGATTCTTTGAGTGGTTTGATGTCCCGAAAATCAACCTCAAACAAGATTTCACAATGCGTTGAAAACTGGCTTTTATACCCCAAATACGACACGCCGATAACATTGCAACCATTTTTTGCCAAATTATTTAAGAAATTTGCTAACGTGCCTTTTTTGTCTTCAAGGGCGACAATGACCTTATAAGCGGTTTTTATTTTCTTTGCCCATTCGACAAATACCATTGACACACCTGATTGGATATCTTCACTGACTTTCTCGCATAGTTTGTGATGGACAACGGCTTTTTGACCCGTCATTATAGCCAAAATCTCATCGCCGTATTTGGGATGACAACAATAATCAAACAAGATTTCATTCACATTACGATTGGTATAAATCACGAAATTTTCGAGTTCGATTTTTTTGAGTTTGAGGAGATTCATCCGTATTTTGGCAAAAAAACTCGACTCGGTATTGAAGCTTTGCTTGATTTTATTTTTGAGATCCTGCAAAAATCCAATGTCTTTGGTAGCGCGGAAAAGCGAGTTATCAAAGCCTTTGATCGAAAGATACCTTTCAAATATTTTGTGATTTTTGCCAAAAATGGTTGCCAAAATATTGATAGCGCTTTTTTTCTCAATCTCACGGATCTGGTTTTGGCGTTGCAGGCGCAAATGGCTTTTTGCACGCGAGGTTTTGACCGCATCGACCCAGGTGTATTTCGGCGCAGCTTCTCTGCCGACAATAATCCGCACAATATCCCCGCTTTTGAGCGTCTGGAGCAAAGAGACTTTTTGGTTATTCACATAGGCTTCTTTGGCATTATCACCTAGCTCGCTATGGACCGCATAGGCAAAATCAAGTGCAATCGCCCCCACAGGCAAGGCGTAAGTATCCCCATCGGGCGAAAATACCACAATATCTTCTTGATACAAATCATTTTTGGCAAGCTCGTAAAATTCCTCGATAGTGTTGTTTTGGTATTGGAGATTATGCAACCATTCTAGGCTAGGAATCATCCCGCCGCTCTTGTATTTCCAATGCGCTGCAATGCCGTATTCTGCACTTTTGTGCATATCAAATGTGCGGATCTGGATTTCATAAACCAATGCCTCATCAAAAATCGTCGTATGGATGGTTTGATAGCCATTTTCCTTAGGCAAGGCGATATAATCTTTGAATCGTGAGACAATGGGTTTGAAATTCAAATGCACCATTCCTAAGACTTTATAGCATTCAATCGGATTTTTGACGATGATTCTCACCGCAAGCAAATCAAGAACCTCATCGATACTCACGCCCTTTCTTTGCATTTTTAGGTAAATAGAATACGGGCGTTTTACCCGACTTTCGATATGAAAATCAGTATCTGAAAAGCCTTGCGTTAAAAGCATTTTATTGAGCTTGTCAATAAAATGATTGAGCCTCAATGACAAAGATTGCTTGTTTTCTTTGAGATAATTGCGGATTTTTTCATATTCTTGGGGAAAAATATAATGAAAGCTCTTGTCTTCAAGCTCATTTTTGATCGAAGAAATCCCCAAACGATGAGCGATAGGGGCATATACCACCAATGTTTCTTCTGAAATGCGAATCTGCTTTTCATAGGGTAACACCTCAAGGGTTAGCATATTATGCAAGCGATCGCTAATCTTAATCACCAGCGCTCTGGGGTCTTTGATGGCTGCGACAAGCATTTTTCTAAAAGACAAAGCCGAGATGATGACTTTTTGGCTCGAATTATTAGAAACAAGTTCTTCTTTTCTGATTTCTGTGATTTTAGTCAGTGCATCGACCAAAACAGCAACATCATCGCCAAATTCAGCCTTGATGACATCAATATCACACAATGTATCTTCGACAACATCGTGGAGCAAGGCTGAGCAAATCATCGCTTCATCGCCACCATAAAAAGCCACAATGCAAGCCACGCAAATAGGATGGACAACGTAGGGTTCGCCACTTTTTCTTTTTTGCCCATCGTGATATTTGATAGCAATTTCCAATGCGTTGTCAATTTTTGAAGTGATTTGAACCAAATTCTGCAGGGTCTTTATCCCCTCTTGAGGTTCGGTGATTTTCCTTAAGGTATCAAAAAATTCCAAATTCAAACAGACCTTTTAATTGCGCTCATCGATCCGATCAACACTGACTTTCCCCTCAGCAATCTCTCTCATTGCAATATCAGCAAGCTTGTTTTTTTTCATATCCATATCCACGAGGGGTTTTGCCCCCGCACTAAGCTGTTTGACCCTAGAAAATACGAGGTTTGAGAGGATATACCTATCATTCCCAATTCTTTCAAGTGCTTTCGCTACGATTTCTTCAGTTCTCAATTTCGATCCTTTTTTTAAATTTCGGGCGTTATTTTACCACAGAGCAAGTGCCATCATTGTCTCTGATGATTTTTAACAAATTTTCCTTCAAAAACATATTACAAACCACAATCGGGAGTTTATTGTCTTTTGCCAAAGCGATCGCTGTATCATCCATCACCTTGATATGATCGTGCAATGCTTCATCATAGCTCAATCTATCAAGCTTCTTGGCATCGGGGAATTTTTGAGGGTCTTTATCATAAACGCCATCAACTTTTGTGGCTTTTACAATCATATCCGCACCGATCTCAACTGCCCGCAAAGTCGCTGCGGTATCGGTGGTAAAAAATGGATTCCCCGTCCCTGCCCCAAAAATCACAATCCTACCTTTTTCAAGATGGCGGATCGCTTTTCTATAAATATAACTTTCACAGATTTCTTTTATCTCGATCGCACTTTGCACCCGCACATCCATACCGATATGTTCGAGGGCTTCTTGCATTGCGACCGCGTTGATAACCGTCGCAAGCATTCCCATATAATCCCCGCTTGTGCGACGGATAATCCCCCCTGCAGATGCGCTCACGCCCCGAATAATATTGCCCCCGCCAATGACAATCCCTACTTCGATGTCGTTTTGAGCCAATGATTTGATTTCGGTAGCAATATACGCAAGGATAGAGCTATCAATACCAAAACCATTTTCTCCTGCCATCGCCTCGCCCGAAAATTTCACTAAAACACGCTTTTTTTTGGCTTCCATAAACAATCCCTTTCTTTATTTTTGCTCCGTTTGGGTTAATCCAAATCTAAAAGACCACTACATAGAGTAAAAACACCAAACGCTTGCAAGTCAAATCTCAAACCACGCTTACGTTGAAATTTTAGTAAATTCTTACTTAATATTGGATTTGTTTCAAAATAACTTTCAAAGAATCAATAATATACGCAACTTCTTCTAGGGTGATGGTATAAGGGGGCATTAGATAAATCGTATTCCCCAAAGGACGCAATAAAAGACCTTTTTTCAAGCCTTTTTCAAAAATCTCTAACCCCACGCGCCTCCCCTGCGGAAATCCCACCAAATCAAAGGCAAAAACCATCCCTTGATAGCGAAAGTTGGAAATAAATTTAAATTCTTTGAGTTCTTCCATCAATGCCACAATCTTATGGCTAAAAATCTTATTTTTTGCAATAACATCTTGGGACTCAAAAATATCAAGCACCGCATTCGCACACGCACACGCTAGGGCATTGCCTGTGTAGCTATGCGAATGCAAAAACGCCTTGTGTGCCTCATAGGGAGCATAAAATTTTTCATAAACCTCATCGCTTGTCATCACCACAGACAACGGCATATACCCCCCACTCAAGCCCTTTGAAAGGCACAAAAAATCCGGCGTTATATCGCATTGTTCATAAGCAAACAAACTCCCGCTCCTGCCAAACCCCACAGCAATTTCATCAAAAATCACATAAATCCCACGCTCTTGGCACATCCTAGAAGCTTTCAGGACATATTCAGCGCTATAGATATGCATATTCCCCGCACACTGGATCAATGGCTCTAAGATAAAGGCTGCGATATTTTTGCCCTCAGTATCCAAGATGATTTCGAGTGCCTTAAGGGCATTGGGAATATCTGCGTTATCCTTTGGAACAGGGGTTTGGAGGCATTCAATCAATATCTCTTCATAAGTATTTTTATAAAGCCCCACTGCCCCAACAGAAAGCGCCCCAATAGTCTCGCCGTGATACGCATTACTCAGCGACAAAAATTTTGGGCGCTTTTTGCCATCTAACAAATGGGCGTGGTAGCTCATCTTGAGTGCTACTTCCACGCACGATGAACCATTGTCTGCATAAAAACATTTTTCCAATCCTTTAGGCGTTAGCCCGACTAAGCGATTGGAAAGTCGGATAATACCCTCGTGCGTGAAGCCTGCAAAAATCACGTGTTCAAGCGTGTCGATCTGCTCTTTTAGCTTGGCATTAATATAATCATTGCTATGCCCAAATAGATTCACCCACCAGCTACTCACACAATCAATATAAGCATTCCCATCAAAATCGTATAAATAAACTCCCTTGCCCCGTTTGATAGGGATGATGGGAAGCTTTTCGTGGTCTTTCATTTGCGTGCAAGGATGCCAAATCGTTTTGAGATCGGATGCTATCAGTTCGCTTGTATCCATAAAAACTCCCAAGTTTTGCTTTTAAATAAGTCTAATTTTAGCCATTTTTAAGTATAATCCACCGCATTAATGAATCTTTGGAAGAAAGATATAATATTTTTTGATATTATGTTATATTTTTTTAAGATTTTAGATCCAAAATGATAAACATTTTGACAAAAATTATACTTAGGGAATTATCAAACAGATGATAGAGTGGATGCAAAAACACAAAAAATATCTTGTTATCACAATATGGATCAGCACCATCGCATTCATAGCCGCAGGGATGATCGGCTGGGGTCAATACAATTTTTCTATTTCAGGAGATAGCGTCGCTAAAGTCGGTAAAATAACCATTTCTAGGCAAGAACTCGAGCAAGAATACCGCAGATTTTATGAAATATATGCTCAAGCTATCGATAATTTTAGCCAAGAGGACGCTCAAGCGATGGGGCTTGAAAATGCCGCACTCAATTTCCTCATCAATCAAGCACTGCTTAGAAACTTTGCTCTGGATTTGGGATTGCAGGTAGAAGATACCGAAGTTATCGATGAAATCACGCAGAATGAGGCATTCCAAGATAATGGGCATTTTGATGAAAATCGATACAAAACCCTCTTGCAAGAAAACCGCTACCGCCCATCAGATTTTGAAGAAAATGTTAGAAATGCCCTTTTATTGCAAAAAATCACTGCCCTACTCCCTAAAACTATCACGCCTCTGGAATTGTCCGCAGTTTCTTCTGGATTTGAGCTTGAAGATAAAATCGAAATCGCCATCTTAACCACCAAAACCATCCACCCCAATATCCCGCAAACAGAACTCAAAACATTCTGGGAACAAAACAAAAATAAGTATCAAAAACCCGCTGAGTTTGACATTCAGTCCATATTTGTAGGCTCAAATACACAACCTGTTACTCCTATAGAACTAGAAGAGCAATACAAGCAAAATAAAAGCCTTTATCTCAATGATAAAGGCGAGCTAGAAAGCTTCCAGAGCGCAAAAGAAAAAATCCAAAAAGATGTCCAAATGCAAAAAGCCCAATCTCAAGCGCTTCAAGAATATCTCAAGCTTAAAAAAGGTGAGGCAAAAAACTTCCAAAGCCAAACATTTTCAGACAATCGATACCCACCAGAAGTAATGCAAGAACTCCAAAAAGCCAAAATCAATGATACGCTAAAGCCTCAAGTCTATCAAGATGGGTATATTGTTATCAAACTCATTGGCAAAAAAGACGCCCAACCAAAGGATTTTGAAGCAGCCAAATCGCAAGCTTTGAGCGAACTTGAGGCGACAAAAAAAATCCAACTTCTAAAGATTGAAGCGCAAAATAAACTCGAGACATTCACAGGCAAAAATATTGGATTTGTATATCCAAATTTTAAAGGCAAAATCGAAGGCTTAGACGAAAAAGAGACATCCGAACTTATCGCACAAATTTTTGCTAGCAACAAAAAGTCAAATTTTGCTATCATCAACGATAAAGCCATTTTGTATCGGATAACCCAACAAGATTTCAAAAATAAGCTACAAGAAAGCGATAAAAGTTTAATGCAAAATATAACAGAAAATCTCAAAACCAATTATCTTGATCAAACCCTCATTGATCATCTCAGGCGACAATACACTATCAAAAGATATTAAAAACTAGGAGGCAAATTTGAGTCATACAATTCTGGGAGTCGATATAGGTTCCAGCAAAATTTGCTCCATCATCGCTGAAGTAAGAGATGGTGTCCCTCAGATTATCGGAACTGGCACGCAAAAATCCCAGGGTATCAAAAAAGGCGTGATTGTCAATATTGAACTCGCAAGCCGGGCTATCAAAAATTCCATTGCCGATGCGAAGCGAATGGCAGGGCTTGACAATGTCAATAAAGCCATTGTTTCGATTTCTGGGGCTTATACCAAAAGTATCAATAGCTCCGGCGTGGTCAATATCCCAAGCAGCGAAATCGGTATCAAAGAGATTAGCCGTGTTTTAGAAACTGCCCTATACAATGCCTCCATCCCCTCTGAATACGAGGTTATTCACGTTCTTCCTTATAAATTCAAACTCGATGATCAAGACTTCATCGAAGACCCGATGGGGATGAATGGGGCAAGGCTAGAAGTCTTCGTGCATATTGTAACCGCACAGCGCACCAGCTTGGAAAACCTCAAAAAATCCGTGCGTCTTGCTGGTGTTGAGATTGAAAATGTCGTATTGTCGGCATATGCAGCATCTATTGCTGTTTTGAGTGATGATGAAAAAGAACTCGGTGTGGCGTGTATTGATATTGGCGGGAGCACGTGCGAATTGATGATTTATGAGGGCAACTCAATGAAATACAACGACTTTTTGGGTGTGGGTTCTCATCATATCACCAGCGATTTGGCGATGGTGCTAAACACCCATATCGCAGCAGCTGAAGCGGTAAAAATCCAATACGGCAACCTTTCTCCTACAGAAGAAACCCCCCAAAGAATCGAAGTCCCATCAATTGGGACAGATGACACCAAACATTTTATCCTGCTAGAAACCGCCCAAAATGTCATCCATTCACGGGTGGTAGAAACCCTTAGCATTTTGGCAAAATCCGTTATCAGGAGCGGTCTAAAAGACCAGCTCGGAGCTGGTGTCGTCCTCACCGGAGGGATGATCAATATGACAGGCATCCGGGATATTGCTGGGGCGATCTTTCAAAGAATGCCTATCAGGATTGCCAAACCGATTGAAACAATGGGCTTTTTTGAAGAACTCAAAGACCCTTCAAGCTCCGTAGCGATCGGTCTGATTTGGTATGGAGCAGGAAAATATACCAATTACGAAAAAGATTCTGAGAAAAACATCCGATACAAAAAGGATAAAGTCAATAGCGAACCGAGTCCATCCTACTCCCAACAACGAAGTTTCATAGGAGCAGATCTCACAAATCTTAAAGAAGAGATCATAAAAAATGACCATAAAGTTCAAAAAAAAGATATAATTGCTGATATCAATGACACAAAAAGCAATAAAGTGACCAATTTTTTCACACGATTGGCGTCGAAGTTATTTTAAGAAAGGCGAGAGAATGGCAAATGAAAATATTAAAATAGATATACAAGAAATCCATACAACCAGCGGTGCAAAGATTACTGCGGTGGGCGTGGGCGGTGGCGGTTCCAATATGATTGCCCACCTCATCGCAACCGGGACACACAAAGACATCACACTAGTCGCTGCCAATACCGATAACCAACATCTAGAAACATCGCCTGCCCGTATCAAAATCAAACTCGGCGAAAAGCTCACCAAAGGATTAGGAGCAGGAGGGCATCCAGAAGTCGGTATGCAAGCAGCCCAAGAAAGCTTTGATCATATCAAAGAAGTCCTGAGCGATTCTGATATTGTCTTTATCTCTGCAGGTCTTGGCGGTGGCACAGGCACAGGAGCAGCCCCCATCATCGCCCAAGCTGCCAAGGAAGTGGGGGCATTGGCGATTTCTGTTGTTACTAAGCCATTCAAATTTGAGGGCAAAAGCCGTGCAAAATCAGCAGAAGAAGGGCTGAAAGAACTCAAAAAAACCAGCGATACCATCGTAGTGATCCCCAATGAAAAACTTCTCTCTGTTATCAGCAAAAATGCAGGTCTCAAAGAGAGCTTCAAAGAAGTAGATAATGTCCTCGCACGGGCTGTCAATGGCATTTCAGGTGTCATTCTCAATCACGGGGCTACTGACATCAATCTCGATTTTGCTGACTTAAAAAGTGTTATGAGCTATAAAGGTCTTGCCTTGATGGGAACAGGAGAGGTCAATGGCGAAGCTTCTGCGCTTGAAGCAGTCAGAAAAGCTATCGAATCCCCATTATTTGACAATCTCTCTATCAATGGTGCGATGGGTGTTTTGGTAAATTTTGAAATCCACCCTGATTATCCCATACTAGAAATCAACGAGGCAATGAGCCTTATCGAAGAAGCTGCCAGCGAAGAAGCCAAAATTTGCTTTGGGACACATACAAGCCCAGATTTTCCTATCGATCAGGTCAGGGTAACCATCATCGCCACGGGTTTTGAAAAAGAAATCATCAATGATGAAGCCAAAGAAAAAAATGAACCCCCGCATTTGATGTCCCAGATTTCTCTTGATGCTATCCGCATTGTTAGCGGGGGCGAAGATTTTAGGGAGAGAGACCTTGATATCCCTACTATTATGAGAAATCAAAAAGACTAAACTCCCTATTGATTGGCAATATCAAGTTCTTTTTGATAGTCTTTGGTTTGAATGTCAAGCAAATCAAGGAGCGTATCAAAAAGATAATCTTGATTCAAAGGCTTGTCTTTGTTTGCCAATAGTTTTTTGTAATCTTTCTCAAATCCCCTTCCCAGCCAAATCATCGAAGGAATATGTTTTTGAACATCAGGCGAAAGCGCATAGGGCAAACCCCCGTGCATATACTGCCCATACTCCCCAAGACTTTCGCCGTGATCGCTCAAATACCACATCCCTACAGAAGATTTTTTGTTTTTATCCAACGCCAAAACAATCTGATACAAAAAATAATCCGTATAAACCAATGAATTATCATAAGCATTGACAATGCTTTGGTGCGAACATTTTTGAAGTTCTTTATCACGACAAACCGGAGAGAAAATCTCAAAATCTTTCGGGTATCGCTCATAATAACTCGCCCCGTGGCTCCCGTGGAGATTCACCACGATAAACAAATCCCGCTTCGCATTCTTGATAAGCCCCTCAATTTCTGGGAGCATCGCCCCATCAAGCCGACCATCGTTATAATAACTCACATTGCCAATCCTAGCACACACATCGCCCATACAGCCCCCGCCATTATTACTAATCCAATACGTCTGGTAACCCGCCCTTTGGGCAATATCCAAAATATTATCGATATAAAGCGATTGATTCCTGCTTTTATATGTCTGATGGGTGTAGTTTGTGAGCATACACGGGATAGAAATCGCTGTGATAACCCCACAAGAATAAAAGTTTGTGAAATTTACCAGCGTGTCTAATTTCGCCATATAGGGGTTTGTATCCCGCACATACCCATTCAGAGAAAAATTCGCAGCCCGCGCACTCTCCCCAATCACCAAAACAAATATTTTGGGCTGGGTATGCGTTGGTTTCAGCCTCGCATCTAGCCCGACATTAACAAAATGTGGCGCGGGCTTGAGTGTTTCTGAAACCAAATGAATAGCAGAACGGATCGGGGCAATCGGGTTGGTAGCATAAATGATCGACTTCGAACTCTTGAAAGCAAAAACGATAGCCCCCCCCCCTCCAGAGATACAGACTAGCTATGATGAGCAAGTATAAAGCGATGATACCGATTTTTGCATAACTACCGCGCAAAAAAGTTGGCGCTGGTTTTAGCTGGATACAGCAGAGCAAGCCAATCGGCAATACCACATAAAGCAACAAGGACCAAAGCAAGCCTATTGTCAAAAAATCCTTAACTTCAGTCGCATTCGTATGCAACAAGCTTTCAATCACCATATTATTGATGGTGATATCAAGTGATTGCATATAATACTGGCTCACCCCAGCAATGGCTATCAAAATGCCAATCACCCATTTAACAATCGCACGCATACTAAGTAATTCAATCGCCAAGGCGATGATAAAAACATAGGCAAAAAATAAAACAACCATCAAAGAATAATCGCTGTTTCCATCATTTTGCACGTAGGAATAAATCTTTAGCCAAAAAACATCGTTATAAAAACCAACCAAAATGACTGAAAAAACAAAAATCACCCAATGGTAAGAAAGAGGATGAGAAAAAATATTCTTTACTTTCATTCTTCGATGTAATTCTTAAGCTTCCTGCCAACCTTGGGGTGCTTGAGCTTTTTGATCGCACTCGATTCTATCTGCCTGACCCGCTCTCTGGTTACATTCAACTCTTTGCCAATTTCTTCAAGCGTCCGATCACTCTCATCGTCCAAAAGACCAAAACGCATCCTAATAACCGCCTTTTCTCTGTCATTGAGCTGGTCGAGGACTTCATCAATCTGAACTTTGAGATCTTCTTTCATAATATAATCCATCGGACCCATCGAATTTTTGTCTTCGACAAAATCACCAAACTTGCCATCATCATCATTGCCGATGGGTGCTTCCAGACTAATGGGTTCTTTGGTGATCTTGATAACATTTTTGACCTTATCAATCGGCAAGCCGACCTCTTGGGCGATGACTTCCACATCGGGTTCTTTGCCATTTTCTTGCACGTATTTACGCATAATCTTATGGATACGATTGATGGTTTCAATCATATGGATCGGGATGCGGATCGTTCGAGCCTGATCGGCAATCGCCCGTGAAATCGCCTGCCTGATCCACCAAGTCGCATACGTAGAAAATTTGAAACCTTTTTTGTATTCAAATTTATCGACTGCTTTCATCAGCCCGATATTGCCCTCTTGGATCAAATCCAAAAACGGCAATCCCCGATTTGTGTATCGTTTGGCGATACTCACCACGAGCCGTAGATTCGACTTTGCCATCTTGTTTTTGGCTTTGTCTGAAATGGATTTGCCCCGTTTGATTTGCTCCAAAATCTCTTTGAGTTTCTCAGGCTTGAGATTGAAGCCATCTTCGCTAGCCTCTTTGGTTTGAAAAAGCTTTTTGAGTTCGACATAAACGCTCACCATCGTGGTTTCAGGGACTGCAGCAATAATATCTTCTCGAGACATATTCGTGATATTTTCCAGGATACGCTGGTGATTTTCGATCAATATATCATTGAAAAGTGGGAGCTTGTATTCAAGTCTTTTGAGTTCTCTTTCAAAACCATCGCCACTTTTTAGGGTATTTTCCATCGCCCGCACGAGTTCATTGATGAGCTTGCTTGTAGGCCCTAGATCGAGCAATCTGTCTTTTAAAACCTGCTTTTTATGCGCCAATGTGAGGATAGAGATCAACTCATCTTCTTTGGGATCAGCGGGGATATCTAAGACTTTCAGCCAATCTTTTTTTGCCTTATCAAGGGCTTTAAAACTTTCTAAAACTTTTTCGACACGCTTTTGGTCCTTTTTGGAAATGGGTTTTTTAGCTTCGCTTTCTTCCTCATCACCCCCATCTTCCTCTTCATCTTCGCTTTCATCACCCTCATCATTATCATCATCAAAGCTCTTAAAAAGCTCCTTGACCCGCCTTTCGCGATTGATCAATGCGTCTTTGTAATCATAAATAAAATCAATCAAATAAGGCACAGAACAAATCGCATCCAAAATCGTATTTTCACCCAATTCAATTTGCTTACTCAACTCGATTTCTTCTTCTTTTGTCAAAAGAGCAATTTGCCCCATTTCTCGAAGATACATCCTTACAGGGCTATCGCTCCTGCTCCATTCTAAAAGTTCGCGCTCTTTCATAAAATCAAATTCATCTTCAAGCTCTTCATCTAAAATCTTTCTTTTTTCTTCAGCGAGCTTGATTTCATCTCTGGTATTGAGCTTTTTTGCCAATTCCGAAGAACTCAAAAGCGTGCGTTTATGCTTCTGGGATAATTCTCTGATTTTTTTTATCTGGGCATTCGTGGGTGCTTTTTGCAGTATCTGGGCTATCTTTTCGTAGGATACAAAACCACTTTCGGCTTCTTTAAATAAATTTTCTAATTCTTGATTGATTACTTTCGCAGACATAACTTCCCTTATTTGCTAGGATGATTGGAGAGGTGATTTTTCTTTAAAGAAAAAGGATTATACCCAAATTTTTTAAACCCCTAGACAGAGGGAGTTTTTTCGGGCTTGTTTTCTCGAAATTTCCATTCTTTGACAAATTCTTCAATCTGGCTTTTTTCTATTTCTGCGCACAAAACCTCTTCTTTATCGCCCAAGCTATCTTCGATTTTTCCATTAGGCAGGGCAATAAAGCTATCGCCATAAAATTTCCAGGTATGCCCTTGATAGGTCGTTTCCCCGATACGATTTGCCCGCACCACCACACAGGAATTAAAAAACGCCCTTGCTTTGCACAGATCCCGCCAGCGTTGATTGGATTCAAATGTAGAAGCCGTGCATAAAAGCACCACATCCACACCCGCATTTTTCATCTTTAGCCAGATTTCATCAAAATGCAATTCAAAACCAAACAAAACAGCAAATCGCAAGCCTTCTTTTTCAAACAAATAAGGGAGTTTAAATGCCCTTGTCTTGGGATTTCCAAAAAACGCTTCTTCGTCCCAATCTTCATAGTTGATCAATTTTTGTTGGGTATAAAAGTCAATTTTTTTGCCATCAAGAATGGCTATTTTTTTATAAATTTTTTTTTCATCCCCGCACAGCACAGGGACAACAACAATCAAGTCATATTTTTTTGCCAGCTTAGTGAGTTCAGCGAGCTTGCTTTGGGTGGTTTTGTTGATGATATCCTTGGGGGCATTGCTGATTTCGTGAAAAAAAAGATTCAAAACATACTCACCTAGCACCACCACCGAACCTTTTTTGATGGCTTTGAGGTAGGAAGAAAGTTTATCTTCTTTTAGAGGTAATGAGGGGAGTTGGAAAATAGCGAGATTCATTCTTTTTCCTTGTTTTGTGTATGATTATTTTTAAGTTCTTGATACTCTAGTTTGGCTTGTTCTAGCATTTTCTGTGCAGATTCAAGTTCGCCCATCCCCTCTTTATAGAGTTCCAACCCCTCTTTAAGGCTTAGATTTTGAGTATTGAGCTTTCCAAGAATCTCCTTGGCTTTTTCCACCCGTGTTTCAAAACTGACTTCTTCCATTCGCACTCCTATGGCAATTCTTGCAAATTTTTTATTTAGGCATTATAAATCTTTTTATCAAGCGTGCCAAGCTCCTTGTCCGCACAAACTGCAGAAGTCATCGCCCCAGAGACATTGCTAAGCGTGCGTGCCATATCCAAAATCGGATCGATAGCAAGGACAATCGCAAGCAGACCAAAATACTCACCAAATCCAATCCCAGCAAGCATAATCGAAGCTGCCATCGTAGCAACTCCGGGAATCCCAGTAATCCCCAAAGAGCCTAAAACAGCAACGACAACGACCATCACCATAAAACTAAAATCAATCGGCACGCCCAATAAATGGGCAACAAATACCGCTGTCATTGCCGGAAAATAGCCCGCACAGCCATTCAGCCCTGCTGTGCTCCCCAAAGAAGCTGTAAAATTCGCGGTTCCCGCATTCACGCCCAAGCGATTTGTGAGTGTTGAAATCGTCAAAGGAAGCATTGCCACCGATGACCTGCTCGTAAATGCAATCAACCAAATATCAAGGCATTTTTTAAAATATATCCAAGGATTTAGCCCGTGAATTGCGACCAAAATCAAATGGATCACCATCATTATCGCCATTGCCAGATAAATCAATCCCACAAACAACATCGCATCTTTGATCGCCCCAAAACCATTGGAAATCAGTGTGTTTGTCATCAAACAAACCACCGCATAAGGCATAAAACGGATCACAAACAATGTCATTACCATCACGATTTGATAACCCGCCTCAATCAAATCAGAAAAAGTCTTACAAGCATTTTGGAATTTCGCAGTCTTTGCCACACTCCTCGCACCAAAACCAACAAAAAATGTCAAAATCACCACACCAACGATGTTATCAGTATTCATCGCCACAATCGGGTTGCTAGGGATCAGCCCCAATAAAACATCTGCAAATGTCTTGACATCACGAATTACAGCATCGCCACGATAAACGCTAGCATTTTCTCCCAGACCAAAACCCACAGCCAAAGCAATCCCCAAACTCGCAGCAATCGCTGTCGTAAATAAAAGCCAAAAAAGCGAACGGCTCAAAAGTGAGGCGAGATTGATACCATTATCAATGCGCAAAATCACTCGAATCATCGAAAACAAGATAATCGGGATGACAAGCATTTTGATAAATCCCACAAATGCTTTACCAAAAAAACTAAACCAGATTTTTACTTCAGATAACCAAGCGATATGTTGCAACTCATTATGTTCAGGAAAGCCTGCCATCGCCTGAATTGCGACACCAAAGCCAACCCCTATCACCAGTGCTACCAACATCCTCACAGAAAAACTAAAATCTTTTTTCTGCAATACCCATAATAGATAAAAACAAATCCCCAAAGCCAGCAACACCCCCCAAGTGAGAGGCTCTGAAAGCGCTAGAAAATTTTTTAAAAAACTTTTATCATTTATCATCGTTTTATTCCAATCAATAGGGTTGAAATCCCTGCGCTATAAGACTTAATAAATCGCGTTTCAATCCCAACTTTATTTAATTCTTCTTTGAGTTTTCTCGCACTCAAAAATCCACCGATAGAATCAGGTAAATATCGGTAAGCCTTATAATTTCTCGATACAAGTCCTCCAATTAAAGGGAGTATTTTTTTTGTATAGATACCCGTTATTTTATCTAAAAAATTCTCTTTTTCTTTTTTTGTAAATTCAAGCACAACCAAAATCCCATCTTTCTTCAAAACCCGCCCAAACTCATTCAATGCCTCGCTAACATCTACGACATTTCTGAGCCCATAGGCGATGGAAATAATATCCATACTGCCAGAATCTATCATATGAAGATTCTTAGCTTCGCCCAAATATAGCTCAACCTTTTTATCGCAGGATTTTTCATCATTTGATTTTTGGGCGGGCGATTCTCCATCGTTTGGTTCTTTATTTTTTGATTTTTGGTCGCACAAATAATTTTCCAACTTCTTTTTAGCAACCTCAAGCATCCCCTCTGAAGGGTCAATACCAATGATTTTTTTGATTGGCTTGCCAAATTTAGTAGCATTTTTACGCCAATGGATTATCATATCCCCTGTCCCGCAAGCCACATCTAAAATCATCGCCCCGCCCTCGCACCTAGCAAATTCAAAAGCCTTTTTGCACGCCTCTTTTCGCCAAGCCACATCAATCCCTAAGCTCAAAATACGATTGGCACTATCATATGTTGGGGCGATTTTATCAAACATCTCAATGATTTGTTGTTGCTTATCCAATTTCGCACCCCTCTAATTTTTTGCACCCCTCTAGTTGGCGGGTTTTTTCTAGCCATTTTGAAAGGATGGCGATTTGCTGGGCTGTCTGATTGCTTGATGTCCCCCCAAAGCTATCGCGCGCATTCATCGAAGCTTTGAGATCCAAAACATCTTTGACGCCTGCCATCTCCAAAGAAGCGACCTTGAAAATATCCTCTTCTTCTAGCTCGCTAATATCTATGCCTTTTTCCTCAGCAAATGCGACGATTTTGCCGGTAAGATGGTGTGCCTCTCTAAAAGGGAGTTTGTGTTTTCTTACCAAAAAATCCGCCAAATCTGTCGCTGTCAAATGCCCAATTTTAGCCATTTTTAGCATATTTTCTGGATGGATATGCATCGTAGATAGCACTGCTTGTAAAATATCCAAAGAAATCAATGCCGTATTCACGCTGTCAAACACGCCCTCTTTGTCTTCTTGTGTGTCTTTGTTGTAAGCTAAAGGCAAGCCTTTCATCACGCTCAAAAGTGCCATCAAATTCCCAAAAGTCCGCCCACTTTTGCCACGCAAAAGCTCGGGGACATCGGGATTTTTCTTTTGAGGCATAATCGAACTTCCCGTAGAATAGCTATCTGAAAGCGTGATGAATTTGAACTCATAGCTACTCCAAAGCACGAGTTCTTCAGCTACCCGTGAAATATGCATCAATAGCATTGCAATATCATAAAGCAAATCCAGTGCAAAATCCCGCTCACTCACGGTATCCATTGCATTGAGCGTGGGGGCTTGAAATCCTAGCGCTTTTGCCATCATCTCCCGATCATTCCCATAAGGCGTGCCTGCCATCGCACCAACCCCTAGTGGCAAAAAATTATTGCGTTCATAGCTAGCGCTCAAACGCTCCACATCACGTTTGAAATTCGCACACCAAGCGACCAAATGGAAGCCAAAATTGATAGGTTGGGCGTGCTGGAGATGGGTCATCCCGGGCATTATCGTCTCGGTATGCAAGCGAGCAATCTCAAGGATTGTCTCCATCAAGCAAAGAATTTTGCCCCGAATGATTTGATTGTGTTCTAGCACATACATCCTAAAATCCAGCGCAACTTGATCGTTCCTACTTCTGGCGGTATGGAGCTTTTTGCCCGCCTCGCCGATGAGATCAGTGAGGGCTGCTTCAATAGACATATGGATATCTTCATCTGAAATCTTAAACGCAAATGCACCGGCTTCAATCTGGCTCGCAATGCGTTCAAGCCCGCTTATAATCGCAGCATATTCCTTATCATCTAAAACGCCGATAGAAAGTAGCATTTTGGCGTGAATCTTTGAACCCTCAATGTCATATTTCCAAAGCTGTTGGTCAAATCCAATCGATGCGTTGAACCGATCAAGTAACGAGCTGCTTTCCTTGCCAAATCTACCGCCCCATAATTTTGCCATTATCCCTCCTAAAACGATTTTGTAACCGCACAAATCGCAATCACGATCAAACACAATGTCGGGACTTCATTGAAAACCCTAAAAAATTTCCCGCTCTTTTTGCACGTCCCACGCGCAAAAGCTTTGAGATAATGCCCACACAAAAAATGATATACCAATAAAATAGCGACAAATAACAACTTCGTATGTAGCCATCCCCCTGTAGCAAATAGCCCGGGATTGGCACCCAACATCAATAGCCCCGTTAGTAGCGTAAAAATCATTGCAGGCTGGCCGATAAAACTATAAAGCTTGCTTTCTTGAATCTTGGCAATTGCGACATATTGCTGGGCTTGGATATTTTCAGCGTGATACACAAAAAGACGAGGCAGATAAAAAAGCATTGCCATCCAAGAGACAAAAGCGACCACGTGAAATGCCTTGATCCATAAATAATATTGGCTTAAAAATTCCATTTTCAACTCCTAAATTTCAAATCTTGCTCGTATATGCCCAAAAACGTATCGATATTTTTTAGATTTCCAAAAAGCTTTATTTTAATCGTTTTTTCCAAAAAGTCTTCTTTTTCTAGCGTAATTGCAAGCTGTTTTGCCAGATATTCCACCCTGCCAAGCAATCCATACGGGCATTCCAAAACAATACTTTTGCAAAACTCAAAAGGAAAGATTGTGCCATTTTTTTTACCCAACTCCACGCACAAAAGCACGCTTTTGCTATAAGCCCTCACCAATCCCCCAACGCCCAAAAGCACGCCCCCAAAATAACGCACCACCACCATCGCCACATCGACCAAATCCTCCCCACGCAAAACATTCAAAACAGGCATCCCTGCACTGCCTCTAGGCTCATTATCATCGCTAAAACGCTCATCAATTTGATTGCCCTGGACAAATCGATACGCATAGACAAAATGAACAGCCTTAGGGTGGGAATCTTTCAATTCTTTTAGCGTGGTATCAAACAGCTTGCGTGGGATCAAAAAACCCAAAAATCTTGATCCTTTGCTTTGAAAATCCGAGCAAAGGATTTCAGCAATCGTATTCATTGGAGATATATCTGCATTTTTCCATTATCCAACACCATTGAGTTTTTGTCTCTTTTGACATCAAATAGCCCGCTAAAATTCCTCATCAAGCGAAATTCAAAGCTCATCAACGCATCAGGATGGCAAAGCTTCCTTGTCATCCCAGCATTGCCAATTTCAAGATGATCGCTATCTTTCCACGTATAGCTGGCAAAATAATTATTACAACCCGCAATCCCATAAATGCGGTGCTGGGATTGATCAAAAATCATCGTTGCTGTCTCGCTGATATTCAAAAAATCTTCTTCTGATGTTTGTTTTTCTGATTCTGGTGTGGCTTGCATAGAGTTTTGAGATTCTTCTTGAGATTCTGGCAAAGCGGTATTTTCGGCAACATTATTTAAGTCGCTGTTATTTAAATCACTATTATTCAAATCACTCCCCAACGAATCTGTAGGCGTATTTTCTTGATTTAGCCCATCTTCTTTGGTCTGCTTATCTTGCTTGGCTTGCATATCTTGGATTGCTTGGGCTTTGAGAGCTTGGGGTGAAAGATATTCTTTACCATCAACAACGATTTTTTGTATCTGCCAATCCGTCCGAGCAATCTTGCCCTCAAAGATACTCCAAATCGAACAACCGCCCAACAATACTACACCCAATGCCAAGAAAATAATTCTCATCGGTTCAAGAACCCCTTAAAGCAATCTGATTTTTTATGAATTTTTTCCGAAATCATACCCAAAGCTTGATAACAAACCAAAGCTTTTATCCAAACGCAAGCCCCTTGGGAGTAAAGCCTAGCAGAAATTAAAAAATTTATTTTATTCAGGCAACCACGAACCCACGTTACCTTTGTATCGGATTTCTTTGGCGTCTTGAGATTTTTCAATGTTTTCTAACATTTTTTGAGTTGAAATATTTTTCTCAAGCTCCTCTTCTGAATAGCTATAATGCATATTTGCGCTCAACACCCCAGTGATTTTCTCAATGTCTTTGAGGCGTGCGATCTCACCACTAACATCAACAGCGGTGATACTCACGATAATACTAGCAGTCGCTTCATCACAAATATGAACCTCTATGCCCTCTAAAAGCCCTAGTTCAGAAATCACATTTTCGTAGTGATTCCAATCTATTTTGATGATGATACTTGAAACATTCATCATATCCCTTTCAAATTCCAAAATAATATCTTTTTTCCATCGCAAGCAGCGACAACTTGGTGCTGATAAAACAAAATCGTATTGATGATACAATGCGCGCCTTTTAAAAACCGCTCAATCTCAAGCGTATGCAAATCAATAATAGCAATGCTCCCCTCCTCATCATACATCATTGCCCCATATCTAGCGTCGTTGCTAATACCCACAGCATACACCAAAAATCTCGACTCCACACTCGTATTCTGCGTGCTTTCTCCAATCCTATAAATCCCCATCTTTCTATCCTGCCCCGCACTCAAAACAATATTTTTTGCAGTGGCAAGCTGGTAGTTATTATCTTTATTCACACCCTCAAATTTCGCAATTATCCTGCCCTGATAGACATCTATCATATACACGATACCCGATTCAGCCGTCGAAAACGCAATCCTTCTATCGACACTCAAAATCAAATCAGAAAACGAAGCCGTGCTCGGGTGGATTTTATAGACAAAAGTTTGGGATTTGAGGTCATATAAGGCGATTTCATTACCCATAAACCCAAGCAAAATGCGATGTTCATCCACCCAAAGCGCCTTAGAAATCCAAAGATTATCCGCCCCATCAAAAACAACTTGCATTTTAGAACCAGAAATAATCCGCAATTCTCTGCTACCATTGGCTGCCTCACTCAACACCAAGATATTACGCCCATCAAGCGTATCGGCATTGTAAATCTTGGGCTTTTTCCTTTCATCAAAAAAATCAACGATTTCAGGCAAAACAAACTGGCGAATAAATCTTTTACCCACCAAATCATAAACCCTTAGCGAACCATCATTTTGCGAAATATAAAGATTGTTTTGATAATGGCTCATAGAAGAAATCACCGAATCTGTCTCCAAAACAAAATCCGGGATGCTTGTGATAGGATTTTTCGAGAACACAAGCGAGCAGAACAGCACCCAAAAAAATAAACCTCTCATCATCAAAGTGCCACGATATTAATAGCGTCTTTTGGACATACACGCTCGCATTTCCCACAGCCGGTGCAACTTTCCAAAATCTCTGGATAAAACATCCCACTAAAGCGTATCGCCCCATCGCATATATCTTTGCACGCTGAACAAATGACTTGATGATAAGCCAAACAACCTATCACATCAATTTTGGCACGGGCATTTATCTTGTCCTCAAGCGATGGGTCTAATACACTATTTTCGCCATAGGTTGCCTCACAGATCTGGGCGCATTTTTTGCAAAACACACAGCCATTAGTGGCAAAATCCAGATAAGGCACAGCCTCATCTTTTTTGATAATAATCCCCTCGGCACACACATCCACGCATTCACCCAGACATTGCATACAAAAATCACTCGAATTTCTCTGATATGGGAGAAAAACGAGCGGGCTTTTGGATCTGAAAAAATGCCTCAAAGACATTTATTTGACACCCTCATTGATGACATCCATCAGATTGGATTTTACCTTAGCATTTTGGTTTGTAAAATCCGGCTGGAAAGCATTATTGACCAAAGGCTTAGCATTTGCTTGAGGCACGTGGCACTGGGTGCAATTATAACGGCTAGGATCGATACCATCTTTATGCGCTTGATGATTTCTCAAATCATAAGTATGTGATTTGGGAACAGATGGCGCGCCAACAGATTCAGCCACATCGGGAGAATGGCAACTCAAACACATATTGCTATCTTTGGAAATATCAAGCATTCCCTCTGTATCGTGAGGAATCATCGGCGGGGCATTTTCATAAGAACGCTCAATCTTTTGACTCTCTCCTGCTGCCGAGTTGCTATATTGATAATCCCCCAGTCGGATATTTTTTTCATCTTGCACAGAAACTTTTCTCAAACCCAAAGACTCATCTTTGATACTCCCAGAATCTACCGAACAAGCCACAATCAGACCAATTATCGCGATCAAACCAAATATTTTCAACTTCATTTTTATCTCCTTTTTATTAAGTTGGCTATCCCATAATGGAGGGCGTCATCGTTGCATACCTCAACACACCTGCCACATTTGATACAAGCCATCCCATCAATCACGCCACTTTTTTTCCCAATCATATGCAAGACCTGATTTTCAGGACATATCTGCACACAACGTTTGCAATGGGTGCATTTTTCAAGGTCATATTTCACACGCCAAATGCTGTATTTTCCGATCAAGCCAAATGTCGCTCCCAATGGACAAATATGCCCACAAAAGCCATTTTTTAGAAGCAATAAATCAAACAAAAATACTCCCAATACGCCAAAAAAACCTGCCCCCATCCCAAAAACAATCCCCCGATGTAACATCGAAATGGGGCTTACCATCTCAAAAACAGCCACCCCAAAAACAAATGAAAGCACCAAGGTCAAAAACAAAACGCCGTATTTGGCATTTCTGCTTAAATGGATTTGCTTGACTGATTGATTCCAGCCAAGCTTTCTCCGCAAAAACGCTGCAAAATCCGTTACCAGATTGAGCGGGCAGACATAAGCACAATAAGCCCTCCCCAAGAAAACGCCATAAATCACAAGCACCACAAAAAGCCCTAAATAAATATCCAAAGCCAAAGCACCCCCAGCCAAAAAAAGCTGGGCAACTGCCAAAGGGTCACTCATCGGGATAACCCCAAAAATTTTTGAACTACTCAAATTGCCTTGAAAAATCTGCGTCGCGCTCGGAATGATTTTGCTCTGATTGCTAGCTAGATTCCTATCATCTTGGATAAAAACACTCGTATCACCCTGATAAACCCCATATTGCTTGCTTCCAATCTGCACCCAAGAAAAATTACCTACAAAAAACAAGACCAAAATCCCAATTTGAATAACTCTCCTGAGTATCAAAAACCGATATGCCATCACAAATCCCCGCTATTGAGATAGTCTGTTGCCCCACGCTTTGATGGGGTTTTTATATCCGTAGGGGCGTCTTGCAAACGGCTTTCGTCTTGTTTTTCCCAGCCCTTGATATAGTTGGTGCCCATTTTTCCAAGCACAACATCACGGGGCAAAACCCGAATCGAAGCCTCCTCGGTTACACACACCCGCTCGCATTTCCCACAACCGGTGCAAATATCATTATCCACCATTGGGAGCAAAAAAGAATGCTTGCCGGTGCGATCATTCCTTTTGTATTCAAGATACAACGCTTCATCTATCAAAGGACACGCTCGATAACACGCATCACACTGGATACCCGCATAGGCGATACAATTTTTTGTATCCACGATCGCCACGCCCATTCGCGATAGATTTACATCCAAACGACCTTTGTCCATCAGCGATTCTTTATCAAGCGCATCGGTAGGGCAGGCATTCACACAAGGAACATCTTTGCACATATAGCAAGGAACATCTCTAGGGGTAAAATAAGGCACGCCGACAGGGATATTGTCTGCAGGCTTGGCAAGCTTGAGCGTATAATACGGGCAGGCTTCCACGCACATCCCGCATTTGATACAATTTTTGAAAAATGCATCTTTTTGTTTTGCCCCCGGAGGCAATAACAACAAGCTTGAAGCATTTGCCTTTTTGACATAAGCCCCCCACAAAAGCCCGCCTACAGCCATCATTCCCGTAGCTTGGGCGATCTTGAGTAAGCCCGCACGCCTGTTGGCATCAAAGCCCGTCCCCACTGCTTAAGCCTTATAAACTTTTACAGCGCATTTTTTGAAATCCGTTTGCTTAGACAACGGACAAGTAGCATCCAAACAAACCTTATTGATATAGACCAATTCATCAAACCACGGCACATAAACAAGTCCTTTTGGCGGTCTGTTTCGCCCTCGTGTATCAATCCTTGCTTTTACCTTGCCTCGCCGACTTTCTACCCAGATGATCTCATCTTGCTTGAAGCCATTTTTGGCAGCATCTTGGGGGTGCATATAGCACAAGGCTTCAGGCACAGCACGATAAAGCTCTGGCACACGCATTGTCATCGTCCCACTATGCCAATGCTCTAAGACCCTGCCCGTAGAAAGCCACATCGGATAATCTTTATCCGGCATTTCGCAAGGCTCCATATATGGGCGGAAAAATATTTTTGCTTTATTGTGGATCGAAACTTTTTGATCCATTGGCTTAAACAAATCCCCCTTGCTCAAAGAAGCATTTTGATGTCCGTAGAAAGCAAACTCTTTGCCATTGCCGTATTTTCTCGCATAAGGGTCGTATTTGGCATTAAACCGCCACTGGGTTTCTTTGCCATCAACAACGGGCCAACGCAAGCCACGGACCTTATAATAAACATCAAATTCAGCCAAATCGTGCCCGTGTCCTAACCCAAATTTGCGGTATTCTTCCCAAAGGTATTTTTGGACAAAAAATCCATACCCACCAAATGGCTTGCCATCACTCCCAAGCACATTCCTTTCATCGCCAAAAACTTCTGAATTAAGCGTGCCATCTTTTAGCAACGCTTCTTTTGTGGTGAATTTTTTGGCATTTTTATTGGCAAACAAAACATCAAACAACGTGTCTTTTGGGTTATATCCCATCGCTTGAGCTTGTTTCAAGACAGATTTTAGACCCAAATCTTGATAATCCTTGCCCCAAACATCTTCGAGCGTAAAGCGTTTGGCAAATTCCATATATTGCCACGTATCACTCATCGAATTCCCTTGTGGCAAGACTTGTTGCTTCCAGTGCTGTGTTCGACGCTCGGCATTACCATAAGCACCCCATTTTTCATAAATCATCGCTGTAGGCAAAATCAAATCCGCTACTTTTGCACTGATTCCAGGATAGCAATCACTCACGATGATAAAATTATCCATTTCACGTGCTGCCTTGATCCAGTGGTTGGCATTGGCGGTGTTTTGCCACGGATTATTGACGGAAACCCATACCCATTTGATCTTGCCATCTTCGAGATCCCTCATAATCCCCAAATACGGCGAGCCGGGTTTGCCATTGAGCGTGCCTTGTGGGAGATTCCATATTTTTTCGGTAATTTCACGATGTTTGGGATTGGCGACGACCATATCTGCGGGCAAGCGATGGGAAAATGTCCCCACCTCTCTAGCTGTCCCGCACGCACTTGGCTGTCCTGTAAGGCTAAATGCGCCATTACCCGGCTTGCTCTGTTTGCCAAGTAGCATATGCACCATATAGCTTTGTTCATTCACCCAAGTGCCTCGTTGGTGCTGGTTGAATCCCATTGTCCAAAAGCTCACGACCTTGCGGTTTTTCTCGATATAGAGATTCGCAAGGCTTTGGAGTTTCTTTTTGAAATCCTCTAGGCTCTCATCTTCATTGCCCTTAGCGAGTTTGGCAACAAAATCCAATGTATAAGGTTCTAAAGCCTTTTTGAAATCTTCAAAGCTAATTTCCCAATGCGCATCGGCTTTTCCCGCATTATCCATCTTCATCTCATCGCCTGCTTTGAGTCCTAGATACTGCAGAGAAATCGCCTCATCTTCGCTCAATGGCTTGGCTAATTCTTTAGCAACAATCTCTTTTTCTAATGGATTGAACCCCTTGTGATTAGGGTCGCGTCGCATCCCATAGCCAATATTGACAAATCCGGTGCTAAACACGCAGTTTTCTTGGACAAAGCGCTTATCAATGACTTCAGGGTGGTTATAAACAATCTCTCTGGCAATATAATTCCAAATCGCCAAGTCTGTCTGGGGTTTGAAAACAATCTCAATATCTGCCAAATCAGAAGTTCTATTGGTAAATGTCGTGAGATTGACAACTTTTACTTTGGAAGCATTGCTGAGCTTTCTATCGGTTACACGGCTCCAAAGAATGGGGTGCATTTCAGCCATATTCGCCCCCCACGCGATGATCGTATCGGTAAGCTCAATATCATCATAGCAACCTGCTGGCTCATCAATCCCAAATGTCTGCATAAACCCAACAACCGCACTTGCCATACAATGCCTCGCATTAGGATCGATATTATTGCTCCTAAAGCCCCCTTTCATCAACTTAACTGCTGCATAGCCCTCTTGAACGGTGTATTGCCCGCTTGCCATCACGGCAATCCCTTTGGGTCCCATCTGCTCATAGGTCTTTCTAAATTGCTTTTCCATCTCATCAAATGCTCTCTGCCAGCTCACAGGGGTGAATTTTCCTTTTTTGTCAAACTCACCTTTGGCATTCACCCGCAAAAGGGGCTGGGTGAGCCGATCTTCTCCATACATAATTTTGGCACAAAAATACCCCTTGATACAATTCAAGCCTCGATTTACAGGTGCTTCAGGATCTCCTTTGACCGCTACGATTTTTTTGTCTTTTGTAGCTACCATAATCCCGCACCCAGTCCCACAAAACCGACAAACTGCCTTGTCCCATTTCCAATTTTTCTGGGCAACTTCTGCTTGTGCTGCTAGCGAGCTAGGGACAGCAATGCCTACACTCGATGCAGCAGAAGCAACCGCTGCAGCCTTGATAAAGTCTCTTCTTGATAAGCCACTCATATAGTCTCCTCAAAGGTCTTGGTATAGCAAAAATGCTTGATGAAAATTGTATAAACAATCCCACTCTCAAAGCTTGATATATATCAAACCCCCTATAGGCTTATAATTGCGATAATGGAATGCAATTTGTTTGATTTTATAAAATTAATGAAGTATTGGCAGTGAATCAAAATATTATCTCTATCCTTTTTATTTGTTTTGTTTTAGATTTTTTGTATGGCTGGGACTTCACCTCAGACCAAACACTAAACATAAATAATACACTTGAAAACTATAGACCATTATTCCCGCACGATAGCACCAATACCTTGTCAAATGGGGCAGTTTATACTATCAATTTCACAGCGACCGGCTTAACACCGGGGGCTGTTTTTTCTGTCTTTATACTTGGCAATGATAAAAATCCGGTGCGTTTTGAAGGCGGGAGTTTGAATTTTTATTATGATGGGACACGCATTGGCACAAACACCAATCTTGGAGGGCTTTTTATAACGCGTGAAAAAGCAGGCACAAACACCCAGCCTTTGATTTTTGATTCCAATATTTCTGTGAGGATGGCTGCGGGTTCAAATATGGGGCGAGCTGTTTTTTGGGGACCTTCTAGTGGCGTAGTCTCAGGGATTTTGCATTTCAACAAAAATACATTCATCGACGCAAACAACGCCCTCCCCCGCCTCGCTTGTGGCACGGCAAGTTGCACGAGTGGGACATATGTGCGTTCCATCATCGAGCTAGAAAATGCGGGCGTAGCTTATTTCAACTACGACCCCACCACAAATCAGAGCGTTGATGTCAATAATATTGTCCAACTCAAAGGTGATATTAATTTTTCAGACACCGCTGCTACTGCTTCAAGAAATTCCAGCGTATTTATCAATCTCACCAATCCCTATTCTTTCTTGATAGGCAAAACACGCACAGCAAGAGATGACCCCACAAGCAATTCCTTTGTCAATCTCACCCTTGAAAATGGGGGCAAATGGTTTTTAACCGATGATTCTTATGCGGGCAATCTTAGCGTATCGAACTCATCTTTGAATCCCGATATACCCATCAGTCTGGAGAGTATGCAAAATCTTTCTATTGTCGATCTCGCCAAATACGCTTCTAGCAATATTCCAGGCGTGTATTGCCCCAATGATGACTGCCCTAGAACTGCAGAAACCTTTGCTCCACGCACCCTCAAAACCCAATCCATCAATGGAGAAAATGGCATCTTTGCCCTGATGGCGGATTTGGCCTCCGGGCAAAGCGATCGCATAGAAGCCGGTGAAGTGCGTGGGGTGCATTTCATCCAAATCTATCAAAATCCCAACAATATCCTTTTGACCCCCGCTACGCCCAATATGGTCGTCGCAGAGGCAAACACGCTAGGTGATGGGGCAGATTTCAGAGGCATTGCCACGTTGCTTGGGCTGTATGACTATCTGCCTATTTTGCAAAAAAACACCACCGCAACAGGCGGGAGCGAATGGGTTTTGAGCGCGATTGAGCGGACACCTAGCCAAACGGCAAAAAGCCTTTTGAATATCTTTTCCCTGCCGTATATGATCTATCGTCTCCAAGCAGATAATCTCCACACCAGAGTCGATGATCTCACCTACCCGCCCACACTCAATGGGGCGTGGGTGAAAACTTCTGGCGGGGGCATTTATGCCAAACAACCCGATGGCGCACCAACCACCCAAAATCTTTTTTATCATTTTTCTGGGGGCTATGATGTGGGGGAGACTTTTGAAACTTGGCGGTATTTTTATGGGGGGAATTTGGGTTATACCCATCTCAATGCTTCAGATAGTGGCTATCAGGGCAAAGCAGAAGCGATTGAGCTGGGCGCATATGGTGGGTATATCCAACAAGAAGGTTGGGTGCTAGATGGGAGTATGGGCTATATCTATGCCCCTGTGCGCACCCATCTAAACGCGCAAGATACGCCGATTGATTTCAATTCCCATATGTTGCTAATGAGCGCTCGGGCGGGGTATAAGATATATCCTTTTTCTGTGCATAGAACCAGAACTATAGAAAAATGTATCCAAAAGGTCTTTTGCAGGAATGTCAAAGTAGCCACAAAGATCAAAGATACCCGCACGTATCTTGAGCCTTATGCCTCGCTTAGTCCGGGCGTGGTATGGGGGCAAGAGTTTTCATTTGTCCAAAAACAATCCCAAGTCCCCATCACAGCCAAGCTTGGCACAGCACCAGTGTTGATTAGTAAAATCGGGCTTTTGGGGGTGAAACGTTATGAATATGATTGGGGAGTTTTGAGCGTGAATGCTTTGGTTGAATACAGCGCCGACTTGAATCTTGGGGGTAAGGTTACGCTCATAGATACCGCAAAAGTCCCGCTATATAATGACGCCAATCACGCCGACCATCGGCTTGGGATGGGTGCGGGGATAAAATGGCTGGGGCTTTATGATAGCTTGAGTTTGTTTGCTGATTTTAAAACCGAATTTTTTGGTAGGCTCAATACCTATTGGCTTATTAGTGCGGGCTTGCGTTATAAATTTGGACAAAAGCCTCCAAAAGCTATGCCACAACTAAGCACTCGCCCTATCCCTAAGCGCCCCAAAGACAAAAATAGCCAAAAAAGCAAAAAAATGAATTTCCTCAAACCCTATGAACCGCCGTTGCAAAAAGCACCCGATACGTTTTATCGGGAAAACCATTTTGAGGGCTTTCCTAAATAAGCTTATCGGCTAGGGGTGTGAGGGATTTACCCCCATCAAAACGCATAAACATAGCTGGCATAGAGTGAGAAATTGTGGCGGGTGGTTAAAGTAATAGTGGTTAATCCTGAAGTGGTCAATCCTGAGGTATCTTTAAGGATTGTATTGGTCAAAAGTGGCGCTTTGAACCCCAGCTCGATACTGCTACCACTCTTTAAAATCGCCCGCACTCCCAGATCTAAAGTCATCTGAAAGTGGGTATTTCGGTTTTTAGAATTTGTTATTTCGGTTTTTCCATTGAGCTTTGTTGTTGTTTGCGAACTCCCTGCAAAGTAAGTATTTGCCCCTAATCCCAACCCACCAAATACACCAAAATCAAATGATGGCAACGCCACAATATTATAAAGGACTTCCGCACCGACCCCGTAGTTGAGCAAATGTATAGCGGGATCTATAATGGCATTAGATATAGCTGTTGTAGAATTTCCAGAATCCACAAATCCATAAGCCCGAATGCCTAAGCCTTGTGTGAAAAAATATTTATAACCCAACTTGATACCAACCCCTGTAATCAAAGTATCTAGCTTGGTGGTTTCAACAGAATGACGAGTTGTTGTTTCTGTTTTAGTAACAGAGTTCCCCGCCCCCACTTGCGCACTCACACCGATAAATGCGCCACTATTTTCTGCATTCAAAGCAGAGCATAATGCCATCGAACACAATATTACCTTTGAAAACCGACCCATAGAAAATCTCCTTATGCAAAATAATTTTGATTTTCTATTTTATAAGTATTTATTTGAAAAACAACTGAATAACAAAGTTAGTAAGAATAAAAAAATTTAGGATTATTTTTATGACAGGATAGGTATTTTTCAAAATCAATATTATTTTGATTTTTATAGAATATTTATCTATTTTAGAGTCTATTTATAGTAGGTAGCGACAATAGGTAATCTCCTATTGCCAAAATACAGAATTAAATCTCTGTAATAATATCTTTTTTATTTTTACCAAAGTTAGAAATAAGTGCCTCACACGATCGCATCCCAAAAAGCAAAACCAACCAAGAAATATAAATCCACAGCATCAATATCAACAACACCGATACCGACCCATAAAGCGTGGGATATGTTTTGTTATAAACAAATCCCCATAAACCCTATGAACCGCCGTTGCAAAAAGCACCAGATACGTTTTATCGGGAAAATCATTTTGAGGGCTTTTCTAAATAAGCTTATCGGCTAGGGGCGTGAGGGATTTACCCCCATCAAAACGCATAAACATAGCTGGCATAAAATGAAAAATTATGGCGGGTGGTGCCAATCATTTCAATAACTTGAGTTGTAGTTGATTTGTAAATTACGCTTTTTTGTTCAGAGATTGTATTGGTCAAAAGTGGTGCTTTGAACCCAAGCTCAATACTACTGCCACTCTTTAAAATCGCCCGCACTCCCAGATCCAAAGTCATTTGAAAGTGGGTATTTTTATCAGAGGAGTTTGTTTTTCGGGTTTTTCCATTTTTCTTTGTAGTTACTTGATAGCTATTATAAAAATACGTATTTGCTCCTAATCCCAGCCCACCAAATACACCAAAATCAAATGATGGCAATGCTACGACATTATAAAGGGCTTCCGCACCGACCCCATAGTTCAGCAAAGACACAACATTAGTGGGGCTAAATATAAATTTTCCAGAATCCGTAAAACCATAAGCCCGAATGCCTAAGCCTTGTGTGAAAAAATATTTATAACCCAATTTGATACCAAATCCTGTGATTAAAGTATTGGATTTTTGGATGGCTGAATTATTAGTTTCAACACCTGAAGCAATGGTTGATATGTTGGCTTCAGCAGTAGCGCTCCCCGCTCCTACTTGTGCGCTCACGCCGATAAATGCCCCGTTATTTTCTGCATTCAAAGCAGAGCATAACACCATCGAACACAATGTGACCTTTAAAAACCGACCCATAGAAAATCTCCTTATAAAAAACAATTAGGAAGAATACGCCTATTAACCCATCAACTACCTCGTGTGATAGGAATTTTGGTTCAATCAAAACGCATAAACATAGCTGGCATAAAATGAAAAATTGTGGCGAGCAGTGATAGCAGTAACGCTAGTGGCATACATCGCTTCAGGGGGTTTTTTAAAGATCTTACTGCTTAAAAGTGGCGCTTTAAGCCCAAGCTCGATACTACTACCACTTTTTAAAATCGCCCGCACTCCCAGATCCAAAGTCATCTGAAAGTGGGTATTTTGATAAGGGGATTTTAGGGGAGTGTTCGGGGGGACTGGTATTGATCCAGTTACTTCTACCTGATAGCTCTCATTAAAGTAGGTATTTGCCCCTAATCCCAACCCACCAAATACACCAAAATCAAATGATGGCAACGCCACAATATTATAAAGAGCTTCCGCACCGACCCCATAGTTCAGCAAAGGCACAACGTTAGTGGGGCTAAATATAAATTTTCCAGAATCCGTAAAACCATAAGCCCGAATGCCTAAGCCTTGTGTGAAAAAATATTTATAACCCAATTTGATACCAAATCCTGTGATTAAAGTATTGGATTTTTGGATGGCTGAATTATTAGTTTCAACACCTGAAGCAATGGTTGATATGTTGGCTTCAGCAGTAGCGCTCCCCGCTCCTACTTGTGCGCTCACGCCGATAAATGCCCCGTTATTTTCTGCATTCAAAGCAGAGCATAACACCATCGAACACAATGTGACCTTTAAAAACCGACCCATAGAAAATCTCCTTATAAAAAACAATTAGGAAGAATACGCCTATTAACCCATCAACTACCTCGTGTGATAGGAATTTTGGTTCAATCAAAACGCATAAACATAGCTGGCATAAAATGAAAAATTGTGGCGAGCAGTGATAGCAGTAACGCTAGTGGCATACATCGCTTCAGGGGGTTTTTTAAAGATCTTACTGCTTAAAAGTGGCGCTTTAAGCCCAAGCTCGATACTACTACCACTTTTTAAAATCGCCCGCACTCCCAGATCCAAAGTCATCTGAAAGTGGGTATTTTGATAAGGGGATTTTAGGGGAGTGTTCGGGGGGACTGGTATTGATCCAGTTACTTCTACCTGATAGCTCTCATTAAAGTAGGTATTTGCCCCTAATCCCAACCCACCAAATACACCAAAATCAAATGATGGCAACGCCACAATATTATAAAGAGCTTCCGCACCGACCCCATAGTTCAGCAAAGGCACAACGTTAGCAAGAGTGGCAGAAGATGCACCCCTTATAAATTCTCCAGAATCCACAAATCCGTAATAACGAACACCCAATGTGGGATTGAAAAATTGTTTATAACCCAACTTAATACCAAATCCCATAACCGAGGTATCTATTTTTGTAGTTTCAGAAACATTTTGAGTTTTGCTTTCTCCCTCAAAAACAGCACTCCCTGCCCCCATCTGCATACTTACGCCGATAAATGCGCCACTACTTTCTGCATTCAAAGCAGAAAATAACGCCATCGAACACAATGTGACCTTTAAAAACCGACCCATAGAAAACCTCCTTAATAAATTTGATTTTCTATTCTATAAATAATTATCTGAAATATAACTGAAAAATAAATTATCGATAATGAAAAAAACTAGGATTATTTTTATGATGGGATATGTATTTAATAAAATCAATATTATTTTAATTATTATAAAATATTTATCTATTTTTTAAATCTATTGACATAAATGACAAAATGCACGATTAAAAAAGGAAAAGCTAGGAATCTTTGATAGTTTCTTTTTCATTTTTACCAAAATTAGAAATAAGTGCCTCACACGATCGCATCCCAAAAAGCAAAACCAACCAAGAAATATAAATCCACAGCATCAATATCAACAACACCGATACCGACCCATAAAGCGTGGGGTATGTCTTGTTATAAGAAACATAATAAACAAATCCCCATTTAAACAAATACCACACGCTAGCACTCGCAAACGACGTAAATACCAACGCTTTTTTATTCAACGGCTTGTTAGCTGAGATCTGAAATAGGGTCAAAAACAGCACACAAGTCCCTAGCCATAACAAAATATCTGGGAAAAACAACCCATTTACCTTGTCTTTGAAAGCCCCCTGCACCGCCCCACTAAAATAAATCGTCATAAAAAATGCGATCGGAAAAAGCGTCATCATCGCCCAATACACCACCAGAGAATCAAAAAACTTTCGTGGCTTGGAATTAAACATCTTCGATGTGATATAAGCATAATTTCTAAAAAACATCAGCGAGGTAAAAAGAATATAAATAAGCCCCATCACGCCGAGTTTCGTGCTATTTTGCATAAAAGTATCCAAAAAGGAGCTGATGATTTCGGTATGGGTCGGCAGGATGTTTGAGAGGATAAAATCCTTAAAATCATTGACACGATCCCGGACATTGGGGAAATTTAGCATTATCGAAAATACAATCAACAACAACGGGATCAAAGCAAAAATCGTGTAAAAACTTAGCGATGAGGCATAATAAAACATCTCTTGTTCGTGGGTGAGAAAACTATAGATTTCTTTGAGCTTTTTGGAGATATTGCGACAAAATTCTTGCAAGATTGTGAATTTCATCAGTGGCAACTTGTTGCGATCTCAAGCCCATAAGAGCGTATCATATCGACATCTTTTTGGGGGCTATCGCCTTTTGTGGTGAGATAATCCCCCAGCACGACGGCATTGATACCACATTCAAACAAGGCTTTTTGTTCCCTGCCAAACACCACTTCCCGCCCGCCTGCGATCATCAAACGCGCCTTAGGCAAAAATTCCCTTGCTAGCACCACGCATTCGAGGGCTTCCTCAGGCTCTAGCGTGGTTTGTGAGATAGGTAAAGCGGGGTTGTGGATAAAAAAATTCACCGGCACCGAATGCGGGGAGAGGATTTGGAGTGCTTTGAGTAGCTCGATACGATCCCCCCAGCTCTCTCCCAAGCCAAATATCCCCCCGCTACACAGCCCAAGCCCTGCACTCAAGGCATTTTCACAAGTCTCAAAACGCTCTTTCCACGGATGGGTCGTGCAAATCTTTGGGAAAAAATCCTTGGCGGTTTCTAGGTTGTGATTGTAGCTATCCACGCCGTTTTGCTTCAGATATTTGAGCGACTCCGTATCCGCACGCCCACAACACGCGATGATATGCAAATCCAAGCCATCATCTTTGATCATCTTGGCAGTTTTTGCAATATAATCGCATTTTTTATCATCCAAACCCCGCCCCGCCGTTACCAAGCAAAACCCCAATGCCCCAAATTCTTTTAACGCCCTAGCCTCTTTCAAAACGACTTCTGGGGCTTTGAACTTGTATTTTTCAATATCGGCGTGATAATGCGAACTCTGCGCACAATACGCACAATCTTCGCTACAATTCCCGCTACTCACATTTGAAATCGAACACAAAAATATTCCATCATCCATTTAAACTTCCTTTTGGCTAAAAAGAAATTATAACAAATTGTATCGTTGTGAATAAATATGACCAGCAAGAAAGAATCAAATTGATAAATAAAATCAAGAAAAGCAAGCTAGAGGGAGATAATCAAGAAGCTTAGAGTGGCTTGCTGAAGAGAAATTTCCCTCACTCTAAGCGTTTTATCTTAAAGGGCTAATGAGATTAATAAAATTAATGCTATAATCACCCTCAAGATAGCCTTGACTATCTTATGTATTGACATCTTCATCACCTCATTTCGAGGTCATAAATTTGCCAAGAGGTTGCTTGCCCTCTTGGCACAACCTCAAACATAATCGTAGTAAAAAATTTATCTAACCTTTAATTCCCCTTAACTTTAAGCTGGTGGCAAAATACACAATTGATTATACAAACTCGGTTTGTCGCCTTGCAAACCTGAAGACCACTCACGAAAGCTTAGCTCCCCATTTATTCCTAAATATTTTGATTTATCTGCCTGATTATTGTGTGTTTGGGTTAAAGTTTAGGTTTTCAATTCAATGGTAGAATGCAATTTATGAATATATATACAAAAGATGTAGATCCAAATCTCATTGACAAGATCAGCAGTGTTTCTTTGGCGATGTTTCGCAAGAGCTTTTTTGGGGTTTTTCACGGCTCAATATCTGCGAGAGTTTCTCAAAATCGATTCCTTATCAACAAAAAAGACGCCATATTTGACAGGATTGATAATAATTCTTTGATTATGCTTTATGACAAAGAGGACTATCGCTGGCAGGAAGCAAGTATGGATGCATATATCCATTCTAATATTTATCAGAACTTCACAGAGGCGCGTTTTGTCGTCTATAGTATGCCCCCTTATAGTGTTGCGTATTCACTCAAACACGATGTTTTATTCCCCAAAGATTATTTTGGTTATCGATTTTTGGGCAAACAAATCGATATTTTTGATCCAAAAAACTATGATGATTGGTATGAGCGGGCTGATATTGATATTTCAAGATATTTCAAGCAAACAAAAAGAAATTTTGTTTTTATCAAAGGCTATGGGATTTATGCGTATCACCGGGATTTGTATTCGCTAGCAAAAATCATCGCTTTGATCGAAAATAGTTGCAAGGTGTTGCAATTAGCAGATATGTTTGATTTGGGTTATGGGAATGAAATGCGGTTTGATATTTGATTAAACTAACCAAGGCAATGCCTTGGTTGTTTGGGCTTAGAGCTTTGAAGCGTTTTCAGATAGATATTCTGCGACACCTTGATGGGTAGCTTTCATCCCTTTATCGCCTTTTCTCCAGCCTGCGGGGCAAACTTCGCCATTTTCTTCAAAGAACAAGAGGGCATCTACCATTCGGATCATCTCATCGACATTTCTACCTAATGGAAGATCGTTGATGACAGCGTGGCGGATGATTTGATTTTTGTCGATCAAAAACGAACCTCTAAGGGCGACAGCACCGTTGAATAGCACATCATAATCTCTTGAGATTGCTTTGGTGATATCTGCTACCATTGGGAATGTGATATTGCCGATACCGCCTTGATTGACAGGGGTATTTTTCCACGCAAAATGCACAACTTCAGTATCTGTCGATACACCAATAACATTGAAGCCTTTTTCTTGAAAATCCTTGACACGATGATCAAATGCGATGATTTCTGATGGGCATACAAATGTAAAATCTTTTGGCCAAAAAAACAACACCGCACCATTTTTGCCTAGGTTTTTTGATAGCTCAAAATCCTCAACAATCTCATTATTGGCTAAAACCGCTGCTGCTTTGAAATCAGGTGCTTTTTTTGTTACTAACATTTTTTCTCCTTGTAAGTTAATTTTGAGTTTGATAACAAATAATAATTATCACTTGCTAATGATAACGATTGAAAGTTAATTGACGTCTAATTATTTTCATTTTGAGTCCTATTTGTATTTGTAAAAAACTGCTACAATCCCAAAAAAATTTCAAATACAAGGTGAGTTTATGAAAAATGAATTTCTTTTTACTTCAGAGTCTGTAACAGAGGGACATCCCGACAAGATGGCTGATCAGATTAGCGATGCGGTTTTAGACTATATCATTGGGAGAGACAAAAACGCTCGCGTGGCTTGTGAGACGCTCGTTTCAAATGGTTTTTGTGTGATCGCTGGGGAGCTCAAGACTTCTGTTTATGCCCCAATGCAAGAGATCGCTCGGGAAGTAGTAAAAAGTATCGGTTATACCGATGCACTCTATGGCTTTGATTACCGCAGTGCAGCCGTGCTTAATGGTATTGGCGAGCAAAGTCCTGATATCAATCAAGGCGTAGATCGGAGCGATGGTGAGATCGGGGCAGGCGATCAGGGGTTGATGTTTGGCTATGCGTGCAAAGAAACCGATACACTAATGCCTTTGCCTATCTGGCTGGCACACAAGCTTACCGAAGGGCTTGCAGCAAGGAGAAAAGATGGCACGATTCCATTTCTACGACCTGATGGCAAATCCCAAGTAACGGTCAAATATGTCGATGGCAAGCCCGTTGCTATCGATACTATTGTCATCTCTACCCAGCATTCCCCCGAAGTCGATCAGCAACATTTGCGTGAAGCTGTCATCGAAGAAATCGTTTATAAGGTTTTGCCAAAAGAATACCTCAATGATGACATTAAATATCACGTCAATCCTACCGGTAAGTTTGTCATCGGAGGCCCACAAGGGGATGCGGGGCTTACAGGAAGAAAAATCATCGTAGATACCTATGGGGGTTCTTGCCCGCACGGCGGTGGGGCATTTAGTGGGAAAGACCCGAGCAAAGTCGATAGAAGTGCGGCCTATGCAGCCAGATATGTGGCAAAAAATCTCGTTGCCAGCGGGGTTTGTGAGCGAGCAACCGTGCAGCTTGCCTATGCTATCGGGGTTGTCGAACCTGTCTCTATCTATGTCAATACGCACGGGACTGCAACATTTGATGATGCAAAAATCGAAGCTTGCGTTCGGAAGGTTTTTCGTCTGACCCCTAAAGGCATCATCGAAAGCTTGGATTTGCTTAGACCCATCTATAGAAACACAGCAGCTTATGGGCATTTTGGGCGAGAATTGCCCGAGTTTAGCTGGGAAAAAACCGATAAGGTCAGCGAGATAAAAGAATTTTTTGGTATTCACTGATTGGGTTATGGGATTTGCTCCGTTGCTTGATGGGGCATTTGATTGTGTTTGAAGCCTGATTGATGGATAGAATGGGATGTCGGTAAAAATTACAGATATTTGCATTGCGTGTGGTGCGTGTATTGATGAATGCCCTGTTTGGGCGATTGTCGATAATGATGACAATCCTGATGGTGAAAACACTTATTATGTATATCCCGATAAATGCGTTGAATGCGTTGGGTATAATCAAATGCCTGCGTGCGCAAATGCTTGCCCTACGGATGGGTGTATTGTTTGGAGCGATCTAGGCAAGCCCCATCGGATTGAGATTGGTTTGGGTATGCGGGATGGGTTGTGTCCTGTTGGGCGGTGAGGTTTGTGTTTAGAGTTTTTTCAAAAAGCTTGCAAATTTTGATTTTGAAGTCTTTGGGAGAGATTTAAGCATTCCTAAGGCGATTTTATGTATAATCAAAGTTTGATTTTGTAAAATTCTAGGCAATTTTAGCCTTTCAATGAGGAGCATTATTTATGGAACAGACACTCTCAATTATCAAACCCGATGCGGTGAAAAAAAACGTCATTGGAAAGATTATCGATCGATTTGAGTCTGCAGGGCTAAGAATTGTTGCTATTAAAAAAATTCATTTGTCAGAATGTGAGGCAAAAGCTTTTTATAATGTGCATAAAGACAGACCATTTTTTAACGATTTGGTGAAATTTATGGTGAGTGGTTCTGTGGTTGCGATGGTTTTGGAGGGCGAAAATGCTGTTATGAAAAATCGCGATTTGATGGGAGCTACTAATCCTAAAGAAGCCAAGCCTGGAACGATTCGTGCTGATTTTGCTGAAAGTATCGATGCAAATGCCGTGCACGGGAGCGATAGCCTTGAGAATGCAAAAATTGAAATTGAATTTTTCTTTTCAAAAAGGGAAATTTGTTAGTATTTTTGGATGAAGATAGAAATGAGAAAAATCACTCAGGTTCCCAAGGTGTTTTCTTTGGAATCTGAGGGGCTTGTTTTACGGGGGGAGATCGCTCGGAAGTCTTCCAAGCTTTTTTGTATGCAAGCGAACTTGAACGGGAGTTTGGAGTTGGTTTGTGATATTAGTGGGGAAAGTTTTTTCAAAGATTTTGATGAATCTTTGGTTTTGTATATTTCAGATGGTTTGTGGGATATGCAAAGCCAAAGTTTAAAGCTTGATGATTTTGATGTTATTGAGTTTTTTGATGGCTTTATTGATATTGGATATATTTTAGAAAGCGAGATAGCCTCCATCAAGATGGACTATCATACGAAAGAATCATAAAGGAGTTAAAATGGCAGTTCCTGATAGGCGAGTGAGTAAAACCAGAGCAGCAAAAAGACGCACGCATTATAAAGTCAAGTTGGCGTGTCCTGTGCGTGATAAAGACGGGAGTTGGAAAATGCCCCATCGTGTGAATAAATTTACCGGTTCTTACAAATAAATTGCTTGAGCAAGATTTTTTGCGATAATGATTTGGATTTTAAATAATTGGGAAAACATATGTTAAAGATAGTCGTCGATGCGATGGGTGCTGACAATGGTGTTTTGCCCATTGTTGCGGGGGTCAGTAGGGCTTTGGCTTCCAAGGATTTTGAGGCAATATTGGTCGGCGATGAGGACGCCATCAAGCCCTTGATTCCAAAAAATATTGCCAACAAGATTGAGATCGTCCATTGTTCAGATTTTATCAAGATGGAAGAAACAGCCTCTGTGGCTACAAAAAGAAAGCAGTCTTCCATATATATAGGGACTGAGCTTGTTAGAGAGGGCAAGGCCGATGCCATCGTTTCTGCAGGGCATAGCGGGGCTACGATGAGTTTGGCAACGCTTAAAATCGGCAGAATCGCTGGGGTTTCCCGCCCTGCTATCTGCACGCTGATGCCCTCAATCACGCAAAATCCTAGTATGATACTGGATGCGGGTGCGAATACGGATTGTAAGCCTGAGTATTTGGTTGATTTTGCAATTATGGGCTATGAATATGCCAAAAATGTTATGGGCTATGCCAATCCTTGCGTGGGGCTTTTGGCAAATGGAGAAGAAGATTGTAAGGGTAATGAACTCACCAAAGAAGCTTTTAAGATGTTGCAACAATACCCATTTTTCAAGGGCAATGTCGAGGGCAACGACATCTTCAATGGTAGCGTGGATGTTGTTGTTTGTGATGGCTTCAGTGGGAATATCGTATTAAAGGCTGCTGAGGGGGTGGCGAGTTCTATCAGTCATATCCTTAAAAGTGAGATCAAATCTTGTGTATGGGGGCTTTTGGGTGGCTTGCTTTTGAAAGGTGTGTTTAAAAATCTCAAAAAAAAGATGGATTATGCCGAGTATGGTGGCGCGCCTCTTTTGGGTGTGAATAAGACCGTTATTATTAGTCACGGCAAGAGCAATGCTAGAGCAATTGAATGTGCTATTTATCAAGCAATCCGAGCGATTGAATCGAATGTTTGCGATAAGATAGCACAAGCTTTTAGCAATCGCACAGACAATCCTGCAAAGACAATAGGATGAAGGGCGATAGATGAAAAAATACGCTTCTTTGAAATCCATCGCTTCTTATATCCCCTCAAGATGTGTGAAAAATTCCGATTTCGAAGCGGTTTTGGATACTACTGATGAATGGATACGCAAACGCACCGGTATCCAGACACGTTATTTTGCTTCTGATGATGAAAATAGTAGCGATTTAGGCACAAAGGCTGCAAAATTAGCCATCGAACGTGCAGGATTGGCTGTTGGGGATATTGATTTGGTGATCGTAGCGACATTGAGTCCGGATTATTTGGGGATGCCATCGACTGCTTGTCTTTTGAGCGCCAAGCTTGGGATTAGAAACAAACCTGCTTTTGATATCAGCACCGCCTGTTCGGGTTTTATTTACCTGCTTTCTTTGGCAAAATCCTTTATAGAGTCAGGCACTTATGAAAATATTTTGATTGTCGGGGCAGAAAAAGTCAGTAGCATCCTTGATTTCAAGGATAGAAGCACCTGTGTGCTTTTTGGCGATGGGGCAGGGGCGGCTGTTATTACAAGCACCACCGAACAGGATAAATCGATCCTTGATGTGCATATTTCTTCAGATGGCACGTATTATGATTATTTATTCACACCCAGGACCTTGAAAGGAAGCGGGTTTTTGCAAGAAAGGTTTTCCCCTCAATATCTCCAAATGAAAGGTAATGAGACGTTCAAGCTGGCGGTCAAAACGCTTACAAATGATGTTGAAAATATTATGAAAAAGAATAATATTGCATCTAAGGATATTGATTTTTTTATCCCCCATCAGGCAAATTTACGTATCATTTCTGCAGTCGGAGAACAGCTAAAATTTTCTTCAGAACAAGTTGTGATAACGGTTGAAAAGTATGGTAATACTTCTGCTGCAAGTATTCCGATGGCGATGAATGATATTTATGAAAGCGGGAGATTAAAAGCGGGAGATTTAATGCTTTTAGACGCTTTTGGTGGCGGGCTCACGTGGGGTTCAGCATTGGTTTATTTTGGGGCGTGAAGTTTTCATTATGTTTTACTTGATTCACGTTGTGAATCTGAAGACCACTTCGGGCAGTGAAACTGCCCTACGTTCCTAAAGTAATCATCTCATATTCAAGCAAGCTTGAATATTGGAGATAGGTTTTAGAGGTTTTTATTGTGTTTTACTCGATTCGATAAATCGAATCCGAAGACCACTACAACGGGCAAAGCCCGCCTACGTTCCTAAAGGATTTCGACCCACCCACTCGAGTTATATCCTGCTACCGCTGGTCATCAACCCATTTTCTAAGGTTTGCAATTCTTATCCATCTTCAAACCCAACCACCTACGCCCTGTCATCATATCTGCTAAGGGGGCGTGCAGTGGGTTTCTGACTCGCCCACCCAAAGAGGTTTTAGGAAGGGGGGAGAGGCGTAAAGGCAAAGCCAACTGCTTGGCTTTGCTAGCCTCGCACGCCGATTGCCTTATGCTTCACAAGTTGTATGGCAATACGGCTAAGACGCTTGCTAAGTAGAACCCCACCCCCTGCGTAATAAAAAGGTGGGAGACCAAAAAACATTATTTATTTTGCTCGTAAGGAAGAGCTACTTTGTTGGGATTTTCTCTCACTCTCTTTTCTTGCTCGGTTTGTTTTGCAAACCTAAAAGACAACTCACGGGATTGAAGCCCCATTTGCTCCTAGAGGTTTGACCACTACCCGAGTTATTCCAAAAAATCACCCCAGCTTTAGAGACTTAAAAACCCTACCAAGTTTCAGACCAAATTTTACCTGAGTATCAGAGATAAGTTTTAGCTGAAATTTGCTAGAATAAATCTAAAGATCGCTTGAACAGAGCAAATCCGTGCAAACTTCTATGAAAGGAAAAAAATGACACTCTTATATCTTTTTGCCTGGCCCTTAATGATTTATCTATCGTATCGATTTATTTGCCTCAATATCAACCATATCGAAAAAATCCAAGACTTAGAATCCAAGTCTTAAGCATTGCTTGCCCGATGGCTTTTGATAAAAATATTTTGATTTAAGATTAGATTATGAGGTATTCTGGCGTTTTGGATACGCTTATGTTTTGTTATAGGCTCATTGCGATGGCGATTTACTGATAGAGGGATTATCAAAAGAGACTATCCCTTGATAGTCTCTAAAATACTATTTGCCGATATAGACTTGTCTTGGGCGGGTGATTCTAGCGTGGGGATTTTTGATATGCTCGAGCAATTGCGCACACCACCCCGGCATCCTGCCAATAACAAAAATCGGCGTAAAAAGCTGGGTGGGGATTTTTAGCGCTGTGAGAATAATGCCTGAATAAAAATCCACATTTGGGTAGAGATTTCTTTCAATAAAATATTCATCACTCAACGCCACCTCTTCGACCTTTTCGGCGATTTCACTCAGATGGGCATCCATCTTGATACCCCTTTTATCCAACTCATCTTTGAGACTTTTGAGGACCTTTGCTCGGGGGTCGTAGTTTTTATACACCCGATGCCCAAAACCCATCAATCGGAATGGGTCATTTTTGTCCTTAGCTTTTTGGATAAATTTATCGACATTTTTGACATCGCCGATCTCATTAAGCTGTTTGAGAACTTTTTCGTTTGCCCCGCCGTGTGCAGGACCCCAGAGGGCTGAAATCCCCGCACTAATAGCAGCATAGGGATGCACGCCTGTGGAAGCAACATTCCGAACGGTCGTGGTGGAGGCATTTTGCCCGTGATCAGCGTGGAGAGTGAAGATTTTATCCAACGCTTCAATCTCCAACTCAGTAATCTCCTCCTCCCCGCTAGAGGTTTGTTTTAGCCTGCCGTGAGGGTATGCCCGCAACATATACAAGAAATTTTCCACATAGGAGCGTTTGACATCTGGATAGATAAATGGCGCACCCACCGCATTGCGGTAGCAAAATGCCACCATTGTAGGTATTTTGGCAATGATCCGACGCGCCATCGTTTGGTAATCGTCTTCATCTTCCATATCCTTATGATCATAATACAGCGTCGAAAGCACGGAAACCGCTGAAGAAAGCGTCGCCATCGGGTGTGCGCCATCAGGCAGGGCTGAAAATAGATTGATAAGCCCTTCGTGCAAAAAACTCCGATGACGCAACTCCAAATCAAACTCCAAAGACTCTTTGTCATCTTTAGGGAGTTCTTCGCTGATAAGGAGCTTGCAAACATCGCTAAATTTGTATTTTGCTACCAAATCCTCTATCTTGTGTCCTTTGTATAAGAGCTTGCCATTTTTGCCATCTACATAACTAATCGTTGATTCACACCCTGCTGTAGAGCCATAGCCCGGGTCATAAGAAAAAATCCCTGTGGTTTCAAAAAGTTTTGAAAAATTTACCGCCTTAGGCCCTCGTGTGCATTCTATCATCTCAAAATCGAATTTTTCGTTGGTCTCGTTGTTTATCAAAGTTACGGTTGCCATTTTTATACCTCGCTTAAAATTAAATTTTTATTTTTTGCCAATTTTGATTCCCGGCACTATTTTACACCCAAACCCTTAAAATAACTCAATAACTCCCCTATGTTTTTAGTATTTTAGTGCTAAACTATACAATACGATTTTAATATTAGGAGAAAATGATGTCAAAATTCAATGGTTATCACCCCAAGTTCCTCAAGCTCCCTGAAAGTGGCGAAGCGATCACTATCGCACAAGATGGAAAGCTCAACGTCCCTAATAACCCCGTTATCCCCTACATTGAGGGCGATGGTATCGGTGTGGATATTACCCCAGCGATGCAAAAAGTCATCGATGCGAGCGTGGCAAAAGCCTACAAAGGCGAGCGGAAAATCGCTTGGTATGAAGTCTTTACAGGCGAAAAATGCTACAACAAATTCAAAAATGAAAGCTCGCTAAGCCCGATGGAACAATGGCTATTGCCTGATACTATCGATGCGATCAATTATTTCAAAGTTTCCATCAAAGGACCTCTCACCACGCCAGTAGGCGAGGGTTTTCGTTCGCTAAATGTCGCCTTGCGCCAAATGATGGATCTCTATGTTTGCCTCCGCCCTGTCCGCTGGTATGGTAGCCCAAGCCCAGTCAAAGAGCCTGCAAAGGTCGATATGGTTATTTTTCGGGAAAATAGCGAGGATATTTATGCGGGTATTGAGTTTGCCCAAGGTAGCCCCGAGGCGAAAAAACTCATTGATTTCTTGCAAAAAGAAATGGGAGTTACCAAGATTCGCTTCCCGCAAAGTAGTGGCATTGGTATCAAGCCCGCTAGCAAAGAGGGGACAGAACGACTGGTGAGAAAAGCTATCGCTTACGCTATCGATAATGACAGGGATTCTGTTACCCTCGTGCATAAGGGCAATATTATGAAATTTACCGAGGGGGCGTTTATGAAATGGGGCTATGGGCTTGCCAAAGATGAATTTGGCGCTAGTGAAATCGATGGGGGTCCGTGGTGCAAACTCAAAAACCCCAAAACAGGCAAGGAAATCATCATCAAAGATGTGATTGCGGATGCTTTCTTGCAACAAATCCTTTTGCGCCCGGCTGAATACGATGTGATTGCCACGATGAATCTCAATGGTGATTATATTTCAGATGCGTTAGCGGCGATGGTTGGGGGGATTGGTATCGCTCCAGGGGCAAATCTCAACGACAGCGTTGCGATGTTTGAAGCCACACACGGCACCGCCCCAAAATACGCTGGTCAAGATAAAGTCAATCCGGGTTCTTTGATCTTAAGTGCGGAGATGATGCTCCGCCATATAGGCTGGGTGGAGGCTGCGGATTTGGTGGTGGCTTCGATGAAAAAAGCTATCGAATCCAAAAAAGTTACATATGATTTTGCGAGATTGATGGATGGGGCCAGCGAGGTCAAGTGTTCTGAGTTTGCTGGTGTGATGATCGAAAAGATGTAAGGCTATACGACAAACTTAGCTCAAAAAACGATACAAAAAGCGCCGAAAAAACAATGGGAATCCACAGGTTGATGTGCTTTGTTTCACCCTGTGGGTTTTTGTTATGTGAGATTTTTGGCGTATTTTTTTCTGGAATAAATCTGCTATTTTTAATAATTATATATTTTTTAAATATTTTGATACAAAATTTCGGTATAAGCTTTAATAAAAATCAATAAAGAATTTCTATGAAAAACTCGCTTGGCAATTCCAGAATTTATGGGCATATTTTTGCGATTTTCACCATCCTTATTTGGGGTAGCACCTTCAGTGCGACCAAAGCCTTATTGGATTCTTTTAATTCTTATGAAATTCTAGTGTTTCGATTTTTGCTCGCTTATGTGTGTTTGTTCGCTTTTTACCCTCGATTTCTCAAGCCTATATCCTTAAAAGAAGAAGCTCTTTTTGCCATATGTGGGCTGTGTGGGGTGTGTCTATATTTTTTGCTAGAAAATATCGCACTAAACTATACGAGCGCTTCAAATGCGGGGGTGCTAGTCTCGATAAGTCCGATTTATACGGCACTTTTAGGATTTTTTATTTTCAAAAAACGATTGGGAAGATTCTTTTTACTCGGGTTTGTTTTTGCCCTTTTTGGAATAATAATCATTGTATTTCAACCCATCGCATTTCGTGCAACCAACACATTCCAAATCAATCCGTTTGGGGATCTTTTGTGTATCTTAGCCGGTCTTAGCTGGGCATTTTATACCATCTTTTTAGATAAGCTTTTTGAAATCAAAAAAACCGCAAATACGCTTGCCATTACGAAGAAAATCTTTTTTTATGGGATAATTTTTAGTTCGCTCACGCTTTTTTATGGCGGGGTAAATCCCTCTATCGAGAGGTTTTTTGTCCCGCAAAATGCTTTTAATCTATTATTTTTAGGGATTTTTGCTTCGGCGGTATGTTATTTGTCTTGGGGAAAATCTTTGAAACTTTTAGGCACGCTCAAAGCGAGCGCTTATCTATACACTATCCCGATTGTTTCTATCCTAGTCGCCTCTATCACGCTCAATGAGCCCATCACACTAGATATATTGATAGGAAGTGCTTTGGTGTTATTGGGGCTTTTTTTATCCCAATGCGTTTAAGGGTATCAGATAGTAACATTCTTCACGCTGATACAAGCTGGGATATTCCGAAGCTCTGTGATAGCATTTTCTGGGATTTGATTGTCAATAATAATGAGGGCAAGTGCTTCTTTGTGGGCATTTCTGCCGAGCCTAAAATCAGCGATGTTGATATTGTGCTTGGCCAAGATATTACCCACATTGCCAATCACGCCGGGAACATCGGTATTTTTGAAAAGGATCATCCTCCCTTTAGGCTCAATGTCGGTATTAAAACCATTGATGTTCGTAAGCCTAATAATATCCTCCCCAAACACCGTCCCGCTCGCACTCAAAGACTCTTGAGTGGTTGCTAAAGTGATAGTAATGAGATTTTTGTAAGAATTAGAATGTTCTTTTGTCTTCACCAACACATCAATGCCCCGCTCTTTGGCGATGAATTGCGCATTGACATAATTGATATTATCACCCAAAGATGATTTGAGAACGCCCACCAAAGCAAAAGTCTTCAAAGAATCAGCATATTTGGCGATTTCCCCCTCAAGGCTTAAATGCACCGAAGCGATCGCCCCCTTGTTGGCTTGCGCACAGAAAAATCCTAGCTTTTGAGTAAGCTCCAAATAAGCTTTGATACATTTAGGTAGCTCTGTTTCTTTGACAGGCAAATTCAAAGCATTCGGGTAGCTCGCCCCTCGTGCGGCTTCTAGGGCAGCTTGGGCGGCTTGGAGGGCGATTTGCTCTTGGGATTCAAGCGTATTTGCCCCAATATGAGGCGTAACATAGATATTATCCAAATCAAGCAGTTTGTTGTCTGTGCCAGGCTCTTTGCCAAATACATCAATCCCTGCCCAACGGATTTTGTGGCTTTTTAGGGCATCATAGATGTCATCTTCATTATATAGCCCACCCCTAGCACAATTGATTAATATCACGCCCTCTTTCATCTTTGCAATTTCTTTGGCAGTGATGATGTTTTTGGTTTCTTCGTTTTTGGGGGTGTGGATCGTGATGATGTCGCATTTTAGAATATCTTGGAAATCTTTGGTGTAGCCAATCCCCATATCCGTTGCTTTGGAGGCAAAAATATAGGGGTCATAAGCAATCACATCCATTTCAAAAGCCTTTGCACGCGCACCCACACGAGAGCCGATGTTACCAAATCCGATAATACCGAGTTTTTTACCTTTGAGCTCTGTGCCATACCAATCTTCACGTTTCCATTTTCTTTGGATTCTTAGTTGCGTATCAGCCCCGGGAAAGTTCCTGACTGCATTGATGATATGCGCCATCGTGAGTTCGACAGCTGCGATGGTGTTTGCGGTGGGAACATTCATCACGACAATGCCCTTTCTGGAGCAATTTTCTATATCGATATTATCTACCCCTACCCCAGCCCTAACGATGGCTTTGAGATTCCCTACAGATGCCAAAAGCTTGTCATCGACATTGGTAGAACTTCTGGTGATAATAACATCAGCATCTTTTAGATGGTTAAGGAGTTCATCTTTTGAGAGATCGGCAAGATTTTCTACGTGAATGTCATCTTGATTATTGAGCAAATCAAGACCTTTTTGATGGATATGATCGCAAACGATTATTTTATGCATAGGATTCTCCTTGGGCTATTGGACTTCGTATTGTATCTCATAATGCTTGAGATCTTCAATGATTTGGTTTCTTTTGGGATTGTCAGGGAGATAGATAATCACATCGGCAAATTTCCCCAACTGAGCAGACTTTTTGGAATGTCCTATCGGTGATTGCGCCTGTGATTGGTAATAAGCAAACTCGATTTTTTCTTGTTTCAACACCTCATTGAGGCAAAAAAATTTATAATCATCAAGGTGTTTGACTACCAATTTTGTGGGGGCAACTTTTTCATTTGGCGCTCTAAAATCCACGCCGATTTTGACTTCGGTCGCAGGGTAAGAATAATCTTGAGGTTTTTTCAAGAGCGTTTGGAGCCACGAGGTTTTTTCTTGTGTTTTGTTTTCTTTAGCTTCAGGGGAGCGATGATCGATATTCAAAGCCATTTCTGGGATCGATCGGTAATAAAAAAAAAGCATATAAATCAAGAAAGCAAAAACAACTATCAAAAAAAATCCTAATAGTAATTTTACTTTCATTGTTAAAAACTAGCTTATATCCTGCCCTTGATAAGGTCGCCTAATGTCATTTTGTCATCATCAGAGTTAAACGCTTTGAGATCTTCTTTTTCTTTTTTGCGCTCAAGCCTTTTGACAGAAATGCGGACCTTGTTGTTGGCTTTATCAATAGAGACAACCACACCTCCAATCTCATCTCCAATCTTGATTTCTTCTTTTTTCAAAGGAAAGAGATCTTCAGTTTTGATGAGAGCGTCCATATCATCGACCTTAACAAACACGCCAAAATCTTTAATATCAATCACATTGCCTTTGACAATATCATCAACATCATATTTTTGCGCAAACGCTTCAGCAGGCGATTGTGTAAAATCTTTGATACTCAATGAAATTCTTTCATTTTCTTTGTCGATTTTGATGATTTTGACTTCGATTTCATCGCCAACTTTTAGCATATCCTTGCATTTTTGGTTTTTATCCCAAGAAGCGTCTTCATTATGCAAAAGCCCATCTACGCCCCCAAAATTCACAAACGCACCAAAATCTGTCAATGTAGCGACCTTGCCTTTGATAACATCTCCTGCCCGATGTTTTTTTGCAAAATCATTAAAAGGCTTGTCTAATAATTTCTTCAAAGAAACACGCAAGCGCCTATTTTGTGAGTCGATCTCAATAACTTCCACATCAATTTCTTGACCGATTTTTAGATAATCTTGCGGGTGTTTAATGTCTTTATCCCAAGAAATTTCAGAAATATGCAAAAATCCCTCAATATCATTGCCAATATCAACAAATGCCCCATAAGGCTCGATATTACTCACGACCACCTTGATAGCATAGCCCGCTTTAAGCTCGTTTTGAATCTCTTTCCACGGATCTTCTCCTGTGGCTTTGATAGAAAGTGAAAGGCGTTTTTTTGCCTCATCGTAGGCAATTGCTTTGACCTGAACGCAATCGCCCTCTTTGTAATGTTTGGCTGGATTGATTGAACCTCTATGGCTGATTTCTGTGTAATGGACCAATCCCTCGACACCGCCAACCTCTACAAACATCCCAAATGTTGTGATGTTTTTGACCACGCCTTGATGAACCTCGCCAGATTCGACAAGTTTTTTGGCACCCTCGGATTGATTTTTGCTGTCGATTTCAAAGAATCTTTTTCTCGATAAGATAATAGAGTTGTCTTCAGGACGGATATTGACGATGCACGCCTTGATTTTTTTGTCAATATTTTTTGCATCATCGCGCAAAGATGAGTTGAACTTAGGCATAAAATATTCAATCCCATCGGATTCTACGATATAACCGCCTTTGTTTTTCTTGATGATTTTGCCCTCGATCACCTTGTCTTTGTAATCTTGACCCAATTCTTTGATTTTTTCTTGCATTTTTTTGTTGCGAATAGCTTTTTTGTAGGAAACACTTGGTCTCTCGCCTCTTCCTCGGGACACATAGACTTGGATTTTATCTCCCTCGTTAAACAAAAGCCGTCCATCAGTATCTTTTATCTCAAAAAGACCCAATTTGCCCTCAATCTTTTCCCCCACATCGATCATCGCATATTCATCATTGATAGATACAATCAAACCCTCTTTAACTACACCGCTCTCATAGGATTTCTCACTTTCTTCTAAAAGTTTTGCAAAATTTTCGCCTTCATCGAAGTCTTCTAGATTCTCTAAAACCACTTTCATCTACTGCCTTTGAAATTAATTTTTTGTATTTTAGCTTTCGTTTCCTTTTAAAGGCTTAAATTCAATCAAATTTTTAGATTTTAGATAGCGAGGATTTTTTGTTTCACCTTTTCGATAATCCAATCAGGAGTCGAAGCCCCCGCAGTAATGCCACAGAGTTTTTTACCCAAAAACCATTCTGGATTCAAATCATTTTCATCTTCGACTAGATAGCTATCAGGGCAATTTTGCTGGGCGATATTGAGGAGTTGTTTGGTATTTGAAGATGTTTTGCCCCCGACAATCACCATAACATCAGCTTCCTTGCTGAGTTCTCTAGCAGATTCTTGGTTGTCAAATGTAGCATTACAGATGGTGTTAAAAATCCTTGCTTCATAGCAATGTGTGATCAGATATGAAGCAATATCAAGGAGTTTTTGGGCTTGTTTGGTAGTTTGTGAGACTAGTGCGACTTTTTTCTTGAGCTTTGCTTCTTGGAGTTCTTCTAGGGAGCTAACCACCAGAGGCGGGGTGGTGGAATAACTCATCACACCTTTTACTTCTGGGTGGGCTTTATCACCAAAAATAACGATTTGATAGCCCTCTTTACTCATCGATTCAACAATTTGTTGGGGCTTGGTTACATACGGGCAGGTAGCGTCTGTGATTTGAATAGCTTTGTTTTTGAGGTATTCCAGATCGGTTTTGGGGATGCCGTGGGTGCGGATAATGACATTTTGTCCGTTAATGATAGCTTGAGGATTTTCTTCGACCTTAACGCCAAATTTAAATTCAAGCCGTGAAATTTCTTTGGGATTATGGATGAGCGGACCGAGCGTAACGCTATCCTTTGTCTTTTCGGCAATCTGAATCGCCCGCTTGACCCCAAAGCAAAAGCCATAGTTTTTAGCCATTTTGACTTCCATTTTATCCTCGCTCATTTTCGACTTTTGTTAGACTTGTGAGAATATCCAAAAAGTTTGGAAACGAAACATCAATACAATCAGAATCTTTTATCTCCACCCCACACACAAGCCCAGCAATGGCAAAACTCATCGCAATGCGGTGATCTCCAAAGCTTTCAATTGTGGCGTTTTTTAGCTCCCCGCCAGTAATAGCATAGCCGTCCGGGTATTCCTCACAAACAATCCCCATTTTGGCAAGATTCACAATGACAGAATGGATTCTATCGGATTCTTTTACCCGAAGTTCTTGAGCGTTTCTAACCTCACTTTTCCCCGTTGCCATCGCCATCGCAACGGCTAATGCGGGCAATTCATCAATCAGCCAAGCGATATTCTCTGTGATAGTGATCGCACGGAGAGGTTTTTGCTCGACAATAATATCCCCAATCGTTTCATAATCCTTATCTGTAATGCGGTATTCAAGCTTTGCTCCCATTTTTTTGAGGATTTCAAAGGCTTCAATTCGGGTGGGATTGAGTAAAACATTTTTTAACAACACCTTGCTCCCGGGGATAATCGCAGCTGCTAGGGCGAAAAAAAACGCACTTGATGGATCGGAAGGGATGACAATATCAATGGGATCAAGCGGGGAGCTAAGCGGGGTGATAGCGACAGAATGAGGCGTGTTTGCGGTGCTTTTTGTGATACTTTTTATTATATTTGCCCCCATCCCTTTGAGCATATTTTCGGTATGATCCCGACTCAAAGCAGGCTCAGAAAAATGCGAAATGCCATCAGCGCCCAAGCCTGCAAGAATCATCGCACTTTTGACTTGAGCGGAAGCGATGGGACTTTGATAGCTAAAGGCTTGGAGTTTTTTCCCGATAATCGTGATAGGTGCGAGGGAATCGCACGCTCTAGCATAGATTTGCGCCCCAATGGCTTTGAGTGGCTTGATGACACGTTGCATTGGGCGGGTCTTGAGGTATTTGTCTCCTGTGAGGACAAAATAACCCTTTTGCGCACTCAATAACCCCGTATAAAGGCGGATAGCCGTCCCCGCATTCCCACAATCAAGAATATCGCCAGGCTCTTTGAAAACTGGAGTTGGCAAGCCTTGATTTGGGGGGATAAATTCCATCGTATTTTTATCGATTTTTTTGACTTCTAGCCCCAGTTGCTGGGCGATTTTTAGCGTGTTGCGGGTGTCTTCACCTAAAAGATAATTTTGAATGCGGGAGGGTTTATCAGAAAGCAAACTAAACATCGCACAGCGATGGGAGATCGACTTGTCTGTGGCGATGTTATCAAGCTGTATATCAAATCTTTTAGCCGGATGGATTTGGGTTTGTCGCATTATTATTCCTTGAGCGTTGCTACAAAATGCGTTTTTAAAATCTCTAAAACCTCGCTAACTACGAGTTGCAAATCTTCTTCTTTGAGTGTGTTTTGCATTGATTGGATACATAGGCGAATGCTGAGGGCTATCTGGTCGTGATTTAGATCATCTTGATAAATATCTATGGCGTAGATAGCTTTGAGATGGGGGATATTTGCCTTGAGGATCTCGTTTTTGATAGAGGCAAAAGGGATAGTTTTGTCTATCAATAAGGTGATGTCTCGCAGGCTTTGGGGGTATTTGGAGAACTCTTTGGCGATGATATGGTTTTGATTTAAAGCATCCAAATCAATCTCGCAAAAAAAGCTCTCATCAATACCCATTTCTTTTTGCAATATCGGGTTGAGTTTGCCTATAATGCCGACTTTTTGCCCCCCTATACGCACACTTGCACTCACAAAGGGATGGAGCGTTTTATTCAACCCTAATGGCTCTAGTGCCTCAAGTTCAAAGTTGCCAATCACATTTGATACCACCCCAGCAAAACTATAAAAATCCCATTGCAAGCCTTTGGGATAGGGGTAAATCTCACTTTCTTTCAAGCCACTTACCATCAGGGCGATTTTTGATTTTTCAGAGCGGTTGGCATCATAAACGCTACCGATTTCAAAGATTTTCATATTTTTGTAGCCAAGATTTTTATTTCTCTCTATAGAATCAAGCATAGCAGGGATCAGCGAGGTTCGCAAGGTATCAAGCTCAGAAGTGATAGGATTTTTGAGATCTAGCTCATCTTTTAGCACGGGATAACCCAGATTTATGAGCTTTTGTTTTTGATAAAACAAATAATGTATCGTTTCAACAAATCCCAATCCCAAAGCCCTAGAAGCGATATTTCGTTGATTTTTATACGCAGAATATCCCGGATTTACATTTGGTTTTTCCTTGCAATGGTGCGGGATTGCCGGGATATTTTCGATCCCATAAATACGCAAAAATTCTTCAGCAGCGTCTTGTTTTGTCTTGATGTCGTGGCGGTAGCTCGGCGGGATAATGGCGAAAAAATTATCATCGCACGTGGCTTTGATGGTGAAATTGAGGCTTTTGAGGATTTGAGCGATTTCTTCTTTTTCAATCGATTTGCCCACGATGGCAGCGATTGCACCAAAAGTCGTGTTGATGAGGGTATCTTCAGTATTTTGTTTGATTTCTTGACTCCCTGAATAAATCAAGCATTTTGTGAAATCTGAAAATATATTACACAAACAATTAATCCCGATTTCAAGCTGGGGATTGCTCCCGCGTGTGGTGCGGTAAGTCAGGGATTTGTTTTCTTTGATAGCGTGTTGGTGCAATAACTTCGAAATCCCGACAGGATCGGTATAGCTCGCTTCAATGATGATGGTTTTGGGAAACAGATTAAAATCTTGATCGATTTGATTACCCACCCCAATAATGGAGATTTTTTTATCGGTAAAAACACTCTCAAACCCATTTTCATCTTTTTTGATTGTCAGAGATATTTCTGATCCTTTTGTTCGTGAAATAATCTCAGGATTATCAACGCTATAAGCATTCAAAATCACGCCCGTCATATGCGTGCTAAACTCGATGAGATTTTGAATCGGGTCTTCTTTGAGTGTCCCAGCAAACCCCAAAGACAGCTGGATTTCAAGCGGGGTTTGGATTTGTTTGACCTCGATGACTTTATAGAGGAGCGATGATTTGATTTTGCCCTCTGTAAAAACTTGTAATATCCGCCCCACGCCCAATGCCACACCCGAATCAATTTCTTTGTAATTGCTAATTGGCAAATCATAAATACAGCTGATTTCTCGGGCGATCCCAAGGATACAGAGACAATCGCCTCGATTAGGGGTCAGTGAGATTTCGATAACGTGGGTATTAAATATCGGGAATGCACCCAGTGGCGCGCCTAATTCAAGCTTGCCAATGCTCTCATCTAGCACCATAATCCCATCATTGATTTTAGGAAGCCCTAGCTCGGTGCTTGAACAAATCATCCCGCAACTTTCTACGCCTCTAAGATTGGTTTTTTTGATTTCTAGCTCGCCACCTTTGCCGTGAGGGAGTATCGCACCAATGAGGGCAACAGGGACATATTGGTCTTTGGCGACATTTTTTGCCCCACACACAATCTCAAGCACCTCATCGCCGACATCAACCTGACAGACATTGAGCTTATCGGCATCGGGATGGGGTGTTTTGGCGATGATTTTTCCGACGACTATCCTTTGGGGCAATGTGATTTTTTGGCACGATTCTACCTCAAGTCCGATATTACTCAAATCATCGCAAAGCTTGTGAATATCGATATTTGATAGGTTGATAAATTTTGATAATAAATGGCTGGTAACTATCATTAAAATTGCTCCAATACTCTTAAATCTGTTTCAAAAAAACTCCGCAAATCATTCACGCCACACGTCAGCATTGCAAGGCGCTCAATCCCCATCCCAAAGGCATAGCCACTCACATTATGATAACCAACTGCCTCAAATACATACTCATCAACAACCCCACAACCAAGAATTTCGAGCCAACCGGTGTTTGAGCATACCCGACACCCAGCCCCCTTGCAAAAAACACAGCTAATATCTACTTCAGCACTCGGCTCTGTAAAAGGGAAAAAGCTTGAGCGGAAACGGACTTTTACATCACCAAATATATGTCTCAAAAAGTCTTGTAGCGTGTATTTGAGATTAGCAAAACTGGTTTGACTGCCATTATCGACGACAAGCCCTTCGACCTGATGGAACATCGGGGTATGGGTGAGATCATAATCACGCCGAAATGTCGGACCGGGGCAAATCATCTTGATAGGCGGGGTTTGTGCTTGCATTGTGCGGATTTGCACGGGTGAAGTATGCGTGCGTAGCAACATCCCATCATTGAAATAAAACGTATCTTGCATATCTCTTGCTGGGTGGTATTCCGGGAGATTGAGCGCACTAAAATTATGAAAATCATCCTCGATCAAAGGTCCCATACATAATTCATAACCCAAATGCATAAAATAGTCGATAATCCTGTCTTTGGTGTAGTTTATGGGATGCCCCAAACTGCGGTGAGACCTGGAAGCAAACAAACTCACATCGATTTTTTCATTTTGCAAGGCGTCTTGGAGTTCTTGGGTTTGGAGTTGCGTTTTTTTGAGGTAATAAAGTGATTCAAATTCTTGCTTGATGGTATTGATTTCTTGGGCAAATTGTCTTTTTTCTTCACCTTGAAGCGATTTGAGTTCAGAAAATTTTTGCGTGATAATGCCCTTTTTGCCTAATGCTTCCAGACGAATTTCTTCGAGTTCTTGAGAGTTTTTAACAGATTGTAGTTTTTGTATGAGTGTATTCACGTTAGCATCCTAAGATTAAAATATTTTTTACTATGATTTGGTTTGCCAAATCCTCAAGACCGATCACGGGGCAAAGCTTGCAAAAAGCAGTCTTTTAGATTCGGTTTTTAAAATTGAATCAAATAAGCGTTGGGAGGATTTTAGTCAAAATAACTTTATAAATAGATATAATTTTAAAAAGTCCAATGGAAAAAATGAAAAATAGGAGAAAAAATGAATATTTTTGAAAAAATTGTTGCCGGAGAAATCCCCTGCAAAAAGGTTTTAGAGAATGCAAAATTTTTAGCCTTTCACGATATTGCCCCCAAAGCCCCCATTCACGTGCTTGCCATCCCCAAAAAATGTGTCAAAGATTTCAATGATGTCTCGCCAGATTTGATGGCAGAAATGAGTGATTTTATCCTAGAAGTTGTCGCTGTGCTAGGTATCAAAGACAAGGGCTATCGCCTCATTACCAATATCGGGAGCGATGGGGGGCAAGAAGTGCCTCATCTGCACTTCCATATCCTTGGAGGGGGCAAACTCAAATGGGTTGATTTGGTTTGAGGTTTTTTGAATGCGCCACAAATTTGAGATTTTAGAGAGTTTTTTTGCCCCGCTTCTGCACCCTGATAGGGACAAACTCGAGCAACTAAGAGAAAGCATTATCCTCAAAAAAGGCGTGAAGTATTTTGACTACACAGCTTCGGGGCTGGCGAGTTCTCTGGTAGAAAAACGTATCAAAAAACTCCTGCCCTATTATGCCAACACGCATTCTGAAGCCTCAAGCCACGCATCACTGATGAATGCGCTCTATCAGAGGAGCAAAAATACCCTCAAAAAAAGCTTGGGTTTGAGCGAAGATTTTGCCTTGATTTGCACAGGCTTTGGTGCGACTGGGGCGATCAAGCGGTTTCAAGAGATTTTAGGTATTTATATCCCGCCAAAAACCAAGCAACTATTTGCCAATAACCTCAAAAACATCGATTTACCCAAAGTATTTATCGGACCTTATGAACACCATTCCAACGAAATCAGCTGGCGGGAGGGGCTTTGTGAGCTCGAGCGGATTCCGCTTGATTCAGATGGCTTGCTGGATTTAAAAATATTTGAAAAATGCCTCCAAAAGCATCCCAATGCCTATGCTTCTTTTAGCGTGGCTTCCAATGTAACCGGTATCATCTCGCCCTACGCACAAATTAGTAGTCTATGCAAAAAATACAATGCAAGGCTGGCATTTGATATGGCAAGCTTTTCAGCGTATGACAAGCTTGATTCAAGCTTGTTTGATGCGTGCTTTCTCTCCCCGCACAAGCTCCTTGGCGGGGTGGGAAGCAATGGATTATTAGGGATTAGAAAAAATCTTGTTGATACGAGTATCCCGCCAAGCTTTGGTGGCGGGGGTGTCATCAAATATGCCAACCGCAAAACACAAGAATATTTTGAAGACATTCAAACCCGTGAAGAAGCTGGCACACCCGGACTTTTGCAACTCTATAGAAGTGCGCTCGCCTATATGTTGCGCGATGAATATTCTTTGGCAGCTATCTCTCGAAGGGAGCATATTTTGACCCAAACATTTCTCTATGAGCTTGCCTCGATCCCAGCTGTGCGGGTATATGGGAATTTACAAGCCCAAAGACTGGGGATAGTGTCGTTTAATGTCGGTGGCGTCTCGCCCTACGATCTCGCCCATATCCTAAGCTGTCATTATTCGATAGAAACACGTGCGGGGTGTAGTTGCGCTGGTCCTTATGGGCACGATTTGCTTCAAATGCAAGACGCGCATTCCAAAGATTTCAAAGAAAAGCCGGGCTGGTTGCGGGTGAGCTTGCATTATACGCATTCTTTAGAAGATATCGAATACCTTATCGATAGCCTGAAAAAAGCTATCAAAAAGTTGCGTGGGGCGTAGCTGTTGGCGGTTTTATCTGTTGCAAATAGAAGTTTTGATATGATAAATATTTCTAAAATAAGTGCAACCAACGAAAGAGGAATAGATGGATAATAAAGTATCTCCAAACACGGCGTGGCTAAGCATAGAAGAATTCATCAAGCTTTCGGGTATGGATGAAAGCAAGGTTTTAGCACTCGTTGCCGAAGGCAGTATCCAGAGCAAAATCCAAAACGGCAAGCAACTCATCGATGCTACCAGCGGGACAAATGCCATCATCAAGCGGGTTGAAAACAATCTCGTATCGGCGGATATGAGCGGGAATGCCCTCGATCCGATTTTTGTAGAAAAGACGATTGGGACGATATTGGGTCTCCACGACAAGGTCATTGCGGCAAAAGATGAGACTATCGGTGCGTTCAAAAATGAAAATGTCTTCCTCAAAGACGCTTTGATTTCTATGCAAGAGGTTTATGATGATGATAAAAAAACCATCGAAACAATGCGAAATGAGCTCCAAAACGCCCGAGAGGAGATTGAATTTATGAAAAGAAAATACCGCTTGATGTGGGGCAAAGTCTCTAGTATGGGGGACAAGGGGCAAAATAACGATTGATGATTGCTAGGCTAGCATTTCAAAGGCATAGCTAGCATAGGATACGCCTTTTATCAAGACAAAAATGCCAAATCCCAAAAATCTTTTTTAGACCTTTGATGTTGGATTTGTTTTTTATTTTTTGCAAATCAGATATAAAATTAAGATAATTATTTTATGGCTTTTTGCCGGTTGGTTTGAAGATTTTTTTGTCTTATCGAGAATGATTTTTTATTTTGGTAAGCACGATATTTAATTTATTGCAATTTATCAAATCCTGGGTATATCATCATCCCCACCGCCATATTCTTTTAGGCTCTTATAAAGCTTCACTTTTAATCGATTCTGTGCCTTTTCTTTGGTTTCATTAGTTTCGTTGGCTTCAATATGCAAAAACAGCTTTTGATTGCAATCATAAAAATCTGCCTCTAGCGTGATTTTAATCCCATTGCCAACCGATTGAGTCGTAAGCTTGTTTTTAATCACAAAGGTATTTTTATCCGAAGTGTTTTTGAAAAACTTCGCATATTCGCCACTCAAAGAGTTGATAAGCGCCTCATCATCTGTTGGAGAAAAAACTAAATGCACCAATGGATTCGGAGAATTTGCCTGCAAGACTTTCTGATAGGGTGTTAGCGATGTGAGATTGGCATTAGGCTTTAAAGCAAGGATGGTTTGAGCTAGCACGCCTAATCTCGCCAGCAAATCTTCTAGCTCATTTTTATCTTTTAGAGAGATTGAAGCACATTGAGGCACAATAGCAGGCAACGTGCCAAATAAGGCATTATATTTGTGCTCAAGATTTTGAAGCAAAATAGATTTTTTAACTCTGACTTGGGCGTAATAGCGGTTATTTTGATACGCACTTTCTTTGAGTTCAATGTTTTGAAGCTCCAAATCGCTCAAGGATAGCTGGATATTTTGAGACATACTCGAGCTTTGTTTGGTGTCATCTTGGGTGTTTGTGATCGCGGTGTTGGAGTTGATTTTGACTTGGATACTTGAAGCGAGATCATTGAGGGCGATTTTTTTGGCTTCTTCAAGACTATTGGCACTCCCATTACCATAGAGATAAATGCCATCTTTAGGGGCACTCAAAAACCACTGGGGTGATGCCACAGACCCCCCAGCAATACCCGATGAGCAAGCACCTAAAAAGATGGCAAACGCACCCCAAAGGCATTTTTGGATCAAATTTTTTATCCGCTCCACGCATCCCCCTCACGCATTTTTTAAAATCAATCGTTTTAAGATTTTTAATGCCATCAAAATAACACCTTGCCTAATCACAAATTCCCTTTCTTATTTGAAACTCACCACGCTACCGATTTGTTTTTGCCAAGTTTGATGATATTGACCTCATCATCCCAGACTACAAGACCGGTTTTAATATCAGTAAGCGAGAGCAAAAAGAAATAATCCACCCGTTGTTTGGAGCCTACTTTTGTATTGCGTTGGACGATTTTCCCAGATAATGAAAGCTCTGGGGCGATCAAAGTCCCTTTTTCTTGCACGGTGTATTGATTAAACTCATCATTTTTCCTCGCATCTCTAGCTTGGGCGATCATTTTATCTGTAGAACCCCCGCTGCCACTTATTGCCATTGTAAGGATAAATTTGCCACTATTTCTCATATCTCGGGTAATTTTTCTTGTCAATTCTTCGGTGCTAAAGTTTTGCATCGTATCATTGACAACATCAGAAATGGCGAGCACTTTTGGTTTTTTGGCAGTCGCAAGGTTTTTGACATAACCACTTTGGAGCAAAGACTGCACGCTTTTGCTCGCAGCATCTTCAATATCGTGCTGGTCAAGCCCGATACTAGAATACGACTTGGAATCCTTTTGGTCAATATATTCGACTTTTGAGGCACAGCCTGCCAAAATCAATACGCCCATTATGGAAGCATAGATAAATTTTTGATTCATTGTTTTTCTCCTAAAATTGATTTAAATATTATATTATTTTTTGTCGTTCTAAGATAGACAATATTATTACTATTTTTACAAATTTTTCCAGAAATATCTTGTGTTTGTTGTTTCATAGCATTTTCTTGAGGATTTTCTTCAGGATTTTTCATTTCAGGTTCTGGCTGTTTGCTTGTCTTGGAGCAATCCATCAAATCAAGCTCAAACAATTTCTTGCCATCATTTCCCTCAATGATTATTTTATCTGAAGCGGTGTTGTTTTCGATGCGGTTTAGCCATACTTTATGGGGAAAAACGCTCGTAATCCTTGTATCTGCAGCGGTGGTAGCAGCAGTAAAGATTCCCATCGCCAATCCTGCAAGCGGGCTGACATTTTTGTTTAACGTCCCTTGAACGATTACTTTTGTAGTTGCTGAAATGATCGCTCGTGTCATTATATAGGGCAATTCTTTTTTAAACTCATTGGCAATCACGCCATCTAAGATTACCAGAGGCTCAAATTGATAAGCTTCTGGGTTTTTAGCACTAGCATCCTTGAGAACAAAAGAATCATAGAAGCTCTCCCCATCAACAAGCTGGGGCAATGCCAAGCCAAAATAATAAACCCCATCACTTGTGATAATGGGGAATTTGAAGCTCACTTCTTTTTTTATAGGGGATTTGCCATCCTCGATGATAACCCAGGTGTATTTATTCTTGAGCTGTTTGCGATTTTGAAAAATCAACATATCTTCGCCAATAAACTTGTTTTTATCCACGCCATAGGCTTCTTTGAGCAAATCAATCCCCTTAGAATCGCCCTCAAGAGAAAAATACAATCCAGAAACATAAGATATAAGAGGATTGACAAACCCATCATAAGCACCATAGCGATCGAGATTAGAATATTCCGAACTTAGGATTTTGTCGATTTCATTTTTGGTTTTTTCTTTATCGACTTTTTGCATATTTTTGTCTTGTTGGGCTTCTTCTGTCGCTTTTTTGATCTCTTTTTCATAAAATTCTTTAGCCCGACGTTGCCTGTCATTGGCGCGATTAAATTCCACTCGAGCTTTTGATTTATCATCGAGTGCCAAAGAATCCAATGCCTTATAATAATTAATCAAAGCCCCTTCATAATAGTAGCCCTCATAATTTTTGACATTGTCATTCAGAAGGACCGCACCTGTATTTTTTACCGCTTTGGAGGCAATATTTTCTTCGTGGTTTTTGTTGAAAGCGATTTCTGCATTTTCCAAGATCGAGACCGAATCTTTGTAGTCAGCAACGCTAAAGGCACTCACGCCCGCTTGAATTTCCCAAAGTAAATTTTTGCCGTCTTTATCCCCTTTAATCTCTTTTTTTGCAAAATCATAAGCCTCTTGAGGGCTATGATCATAATAAAGCGTATTGAAACGATTGAGACTTTCTTGGGAAGCACAACCAAAAAATACAAATAAGGCAAGAGAAGAGAAAAACATCTTGTTGAAAAAAAGTGTTTTTATTTTTGAAATCATTTTAATCCCTTGTTTGATTTTTTATTTATTGTATTTAAATTAATCTAAATTTTTCCTAGAAATTACCACTAATTCCGATTCTGAATGCACTGCCACCACTGCCCTTAACTTCACCAGCAGTAAGATGAGATGAAGGATCAAATGTGTAGCTCACTTTAGGTGAATATCCTACCGTAACAGCAACCCAACTGAATTTTGCACCAACATAAAGCTCCCAATCACTGACATAAGCACTGATATTGTATTTGGTTCCTAGAATAACTGCAGGACGCTCAGAAATTTTTTTGTTCTCCATCATTGGTATAACAAAACGAGCCTCCACGCCAATAGGGATCAGATAACCGGAAGCCGTTGGCTTGAGACCATAATAGCTTGGAGTATCTGCAATTTGTAGATAGCGATAACCAATACCAATCTGAGGACCAATCATAAAGTTTTTATAATAATAAGCAAGCCCAGCATTAACCGTAATATCCACACCATTGAGTTTAGTCTCATAAATTTCATCTGTTTCATTGAGCTTTATAGATTTATAATCTATCGCCACATTTCCCATAAGCATAACCCCAGAACCTTCTATTGCCCCAGATTCTGAACCTTTGAAAAGATTCAGTCCTTCCCATTCTGCCGCATTTACAGCCACACCCCCGAACAATAAAACACCCAAAATGCCTACTAAAAGTTTCTTTGACATAAAAATACTCCTGATTGATTTAAAGTTACTCTAGTGATAAAAATCACAACTCCTGCCCCACTCCCTTAAAAAATTTGAAAAAATTCTTAAGGAGTTTTTTCCTTTTTAAATTGACAAGCAATCATTCGTTAAATTTTTTGCTTATCAATTATCAAATAGATTATATATTAATGGGGGGGGGGGTATGTCAATAAAAATCAATAAAAAAATATAAAAATAATTCTAAATAGTCTTGTATGAAGCTATTTTATGTAATTTATAACCAATTAATATTTTTTATTATCTGAACTTTTTGGTTTTATTGGGATATAAAAGTTTCTATTATTTTACTTTTCTATCTTGATTTTTATTGGAAAAACTTGTTAAGATTTAGAAATGAATTTCAATTCATTAATCTCAAAAACGATCAGAAAGGATCACCAATGAAGAAAGGTTATTTTTTAGGTGTGTTGGCAATCATCGCCATTCTAGCAGGCTGTGCTTCCAAAAATGATGTTGGCAACACTGCCTCCTATGGACTCAAAAATGCTCCTGATTGGGTGCTTAAAAATGACAATGGATTGCTCAGTGCCACAGCGAGTGCGGTAATCAAAAACAGAAACATTGACTTTGCCAAAACCCAAGCTGCCAATTCAGCTAGAGCAGAAATCGCTGCACAAATCGCTACGCAGGTTGAGAGCAAATACAAACAACTCACGACAAGCGGGGATGATAATGTCTCTCAAGATACCGTTCAGGCGATCCGAAATAGCGTAAATACAACGCTTGCAGGTTCTAAGATTGATAAAATTTGGATCAGTGATGATGGCGTGTTGTGGGCGCTTGTAAAAGTTGATAAACTCGATACCAAACTATTGCAAGAAAATCTAGCCAAAAGCAATGCTGTAGATAAAGCAGCTGCAAAGGCTTTGTCTGAAGCAGTCGATGAAATTATTGATGGGGCAAAGAAATAAAGCTATCCAATAGCTTTTAGACCCACATCTGGGGTCTGTCTGAATTTATCAGGGTGTCAAACCCCTGTTTTTGGATCAATAAGCCCCCTTTGAACCCTCAAAATATCTCAAAAAGCAATAAAATATAAAAAATAAACTCGGCGGGATTTCTCTAATATTCCCAGAATGCCTATATGCCTAATATCAAGTAAAACTATTTTGCTATTAGTAACCATTCTAGTAACTATATCGCAAATATAATTCTTTCGTTATTTAAATCTGCTTAGGCAGAAATCCCAAGTGCTTTAGCGGGTAGGCAATTCGCCCAAACCCAACGCCCAAAAGCCCTAATGTTGCATAAACGCTTTTCGGGCTAGATCAGCGATGAGTGCGGAGCGATTGAGGCATAGCTCTTTGGCTTTGGTATCAAGGATATTGACAATGCGTTCAGGTAGAGTGATATTGAGACGCACGGATTTATCGCTGTTGTCTGTTGCGGGTTCAGGGATAGGGACTTTTCTATCCATCATACTTTCTAATGTCACAATAAAAGCCTCTTTGAGCTCTTTGAGTGCCTCATCAGGGCTATCGCCATCGCCATAGAAAAACGCCACTTCTTTAAAATCAGGCATAAATGCCCCATAGCCCCCGCCCTCAGACTCTGGGATCTTTTTGATGAGAATATCATAGGGCAAGTTAAAATAGTAATTTAAATCTTTTTTCTGATGGATTTGCGCTTTCACATCTATTGTTAAGGCAATCTGCTCTTCTCTTTTGAGGTCTTGAGGGTCTTTTTGATGAGCCAATGCCTCACGATATTTCAAAGTCTTTTTCCTTGCTTCCAAAAGAGAGATATGAGGATAAGGTCCAATCGTGATAATTTTTCTTTATTTTTGATAGGTATAGCGAAATTGAAAAGTTTTTGAGCCACTTGTTCCTATTAACAATCTTAATCCATTTGTATCTGACAGAAAATAAATTTTATCTTTCGGTTTGGCTTTTTTGATTTCTGTATCCGTCAAACAAAACTCCTGCTTATCAAAATAATCATCTCAAGTCATTACAAAAAATTTAAGTATTGTAAGATTGTATCAAAATTGTAACCACTTTTTCAAGACTGCCATACGTTATAAAATATATCAATACACAATAATACGTAAATTATTTTTACAAAAATTGCCCAAAACATCATAATAACAAATCTGAAAAGGTTCTAAAAAGCAATGATAGGTAATAAAAAGATAGCAAAAGAAAGGTTTGCTGGTGTCCTCGGCGGGATTCGAACCCACGACCTTATGATTAGGAATCATACGCTCTATCCTGCTGAGCTACGGGGACAAAAAACAATAAAAAACCGCACCTTAAGCTTCAAACAAGCCTAAAATGCGGTAGAAATTATTTTTTTGCTTTTGCAACGAGATCTTTAAGACCTTTGCCGGGCTTGAATTTTGGAACCATTTTATCTGCTGTTTTGTATGTTTTGGTGCTACCAGGAACTTTTCCGGATTTACCTTTTTGCAAAACAGTTTCAAATTTTCCAAAACCTACAAGCTCAACGCTTTGTTTTTTTGAAAGTGCTTTTTCGACAGCTGCAACAAAAGCATTCACTGCATTTTCAGCGTCTTTTTTAGTTGCAAATTCACCTGCATCCTTGACAAAGTCTACAAACTCTGCTTTATTCATAATCATAAACCTCCATTCATATGGGATATTTTGTTTTTATTCAAAACGCGGGTATTCTACATATATTTTTTATTAAAATCAAGTATTTAAGGGCATTTTATAAAACTTTAGTGAATTTTGGAGCTTTCTTAAGACATTTTAATATAGAATAATCGCATTGAATTCCAAAAAATATTCTCAATCTAAGGATTCCAAATGGCTTTAAAAATCGCAATCAACGGAACTGGCAGAATCGGACTTTGTGCGTGCCGAATCATTGGGATGCGAGATGATATCGAACTCGTCGCCATCAATACCACCGCTGATATCGACACCTTGTTACACCTTATCCGCTACGATTCTGTGCATAAATATTATGATACGCAAAAGATTGATGACACCACACTCCGAATCGGTAAAAGCAAAAATGTAAAAATCCTCTCTGATAGAGACCCGCTCAACCTAGATTTCTCCAAATACGGCGCAACAGGCGTGATCGAATGCACGGGCAAATTCAACTCACTCGAAAAATCCTCCCTGCACCTCAAAGATAATATCAAAAAAGTCATCATCTCCGCACCCGCTAGCGACACACCCACATTCGTCTATGGTGTCAATCACACCGCATACAATGGCGAAAGCGTCATCTCCAATGCCTCCTGCACGACCAATTGCCTCGCCCCAATAATAAAAGTGCTTCACGAAAATTTTGGGCTAGAAAATGGCTTGATGACAACGATTCACAGCTACACCAATGATCAAAATCTCCTCGATGTCAAGCACAAAGACATCCGCCGTGCCAGGGCAGCTGCGCTCAATATGATACCCACCACCACCGGTGCTGCAAAAGCCATCGGGCTGGTGATGCCCGAGCTTAATGGCAAGCTCAATGGCATTTCGATTCGTGTCCCCACACCCGATGTGAGCTTGGTGGATTTGAGTGCTAATCTTTGCGCAAAAGTTAGCAAAGACACGATCAATCAAGCCTTTAAAACCGCTCAAGATCACACAATGAAAGGCATTATTTTTGTCGATGAAGACCAATGCGTCTCCAGCGATTTTATTGGCTCATCTTATAGTGCGATTTTTGTGCCAGACAAAACACTTGTCCTTTCAGATAAAACCATCAAAATACTCGCTTGGTATGACAACGAAATGGGCTATAGCCACCGGCTTATTGATATGAGTATTTGGGCATTGACCCACTAAGCTTGCCAATGCTTACTTTTAATCAATTTTTTGACAAAAATGCCGAAATCAGACACCTTGCCCATCCGAGCAAAAAGGCGATGGATAATGTCTTTGAGATGATTACCAAAGAGCGTGAGGCAAAAAAAAGCGGGTATTATGAGCTTCCTTTTGAGCAAAAAGCCATTAAAGACGCGCAAAACTATATTCAAAAAAACCAAAATCTCCTTGAAACTATCAAAAACCTCGTTATCATCGGTATCGGCGGGAGTTCTTTGGGGCTCAAAGCGATCGAGGGTATTTTGTGCCATCTCCCATCGCGCAAGGATATTGGCTTGATTTTTTTGGAACATACCGACCCTATTGAGATCCAAAAATCACTTTTTGGGCTCAAGATGGAAGATTCATTGTTTTGTATTATTTCCAAATCCGGCACCACGATTGAAACCTCCTCGTTGATGAAATATGTCATCAAACGCTACAATCTCCTCAAATCAGCCCAAAGTAAGGCGCATTTGGTTTGCATTACCGATGAAGATTCGCCTTTGCATTTTTTGGCAAAAGAACACAAAATCGCCGTCCTCACCATCGCCAAAAACATCGGGGGTAGGTTTTCTGTATTGAGCAGTGTGGGGATTTTACCTCTAATGCTTTTGGGTTATGATGTCCAAAAATTTTTGCAAGGGGCAGCCGAATTTGAAAAAAGATTTTTTGAACGCAAGGAAGAACATCTACTGAAAAAAGCAATTTTTTTAGCAAAAAATCGCGACCGCTTCCCTATCAATATCCTTTTTTCGTATTCAAGTGCGTTTCGGGATTTTAACGCTTGGTATGTCCAGCTTTGGGGGGAGTCATTAGGCAAACTTGATATTTATGGCAAAAAGGTCGGGCTCACGCCGATTGGGCTTATTGGCAGTATCGACCAGCATTCTTTTTTGCAACTCATCACCCAAGGGCTAATGGATAAAACCGTTACATTCATCAGCCTCAATCGTGCCAAATACAGCGAGCCAAAAATCCCTGATATGAAGCTTAAATACCTCGAATCGACTGATTTTGTCAATGGCACTTCTTTTGCCAAATTGCTCAATCTCCAGCAAATCGCTACGATGGAGACCATCCAGACAGAGGGTATCCCGACTGATCACATCGAAATCGATGAACTCTGTGAAGCAAGTGCGGGCAGGCTCATTATTTATTTTGAACTCCTCACTTCGTGCGTGGGAACGATTTTTAATATCAACTCCTACGACCAACCCGGCGTGGAATTTGGAAAAATTCGCCTGCGAGAAATGTTTTAAAGGTTTTCATTATTTTTTACTCGGTTTGTTAAAAACAAACCTGAAGACCGCTTACACGGGTAAAACCCGTGTTCGCTCCTAAAGTAACCATCTCGTCAGCCAAGCAGAGCTTGTGCGTTCGAGATAAATTTCTAAGGTTTGCATTATGCTTACTCGATTCAGTTTTTGCAAACTGAATCTGAAGACCATTTCAAGAAGCAAAGCCTCTTTCCATTCCTAAAGGATAGGGTATGGTCGCACTACGTTTGCCCATCAAACCCGTTTTCTAAGGTTTTCAATCCTATCCGCTTTCAAACCCAGCAATCTACGCTGTGATATGCAGTGTTGCATTGGGGGCGTGTCAGGGGGTTTTCACCCGCCCACCCATTGTTCTAAAGGGGTCTTTTTGACCCGCCCTTTATGGGTGGGTGGGTCGAATCTGGGCGGACTTCGCAAGGAGGAGAGCCGTTAAAAAAGATAACTGCTTATCTTTTTTAGGCTCGCACGGCGATGGTTCTATGCGACTTTTAAGGAGCATACCATACGCCCAAACCTTAAAAAAGCCAACTGCTTGGCTCTGGTAGCCTCGCACGACAATGCGTATATGCTCCGATTAGGAGCATAGCAGATGGCTAGCCCCCTAGTCCCTTTCTAGCTAGTATAAGAAAAAATAACTAGCGGTAAAACTATGGAAAAAACAAACCTGAAGACCACTCACGGGAGCTTAGCTCCCGTTCGTTCCTAAAGTTACCATCTCACACCCAGCCAAAGGCTGTGCGTTCGAGATAAGTTTCTAAGGTTTGCATTATGTTTTACTCGATTCACGTTGTGGGTCTGAAACCCGCTTTGGCGAGCCAAGCTTGCCTGTGTTACCAAAGAATTTTGACTTTGCTTACACGATTTTATGCCCTGCATTCGCAGGACATCAACTTCGCAGCAGGCATTGTTTGGGATTTTTGAAAAGTTTCTAAAGTTTTTAGTAGCCTGTCAAAACGTATATAAATAGCTTACGTAGAAAGAATATTTGTGTTTTACGATGGTTCTGTCGGATGTAGATACTACAATTTTGCTATTATCATCTTTATCTTCAAATATTGTTTGTTCTAAAAGCGGGATTTTCATACCGATTTCAAAGCCGTGGTGTTTATAGAGATTGCTTCGCAAGCCCACATCAATGGTGGTTTGAAAATTCACATAGCTTGCCTTGCCTTTGGGAAGATTTTGCTCTTGTATTTCTTTACCATTAGCAATCCACGTTTCCCCGCCAATCCCCACGCCGGCAAAGACACCAAAATCCTGACTTTCTTTGTTGATAAAATCCCACAGCACATCTGCACCCACGCCATAGCCCAACATATGCGTATAATAATCTTCGCCATTATGTAAAATTTTGCTACCAAAATTGGTATAACCATAGTCCAAAAATCCATAATAACGTAGCCCTAGTGCTTTGGAAGCCCCAAAAAACTGCTTGTAACCTAGCTGGATACCTGCACCATTGGTGAGTTCATCAATTACGTTATGATGTTGCTCTACCACCATCCCCCCTTGTTGCATCGCAGTCGATCCTTTCTCATCTAAATGCGATTTGCCAATCTGATAACTCACGCCCGCAAACAGCCCGCTGTCCTCAGCCATCAATATCGTGCCCAACAACAGCGAACACATTACAATCTTTTTTTTCATTTTACTTTCCTTTTTGGTAAATTTAAACATACACAAAAAGGATTATATACATAAATTTGTAAATGAAAATAAATATTTTAATTTATTGATAATATATACCTAAAGTTATTACCTTTTACACCAAGCGTATAAAAACTCCGTGCGCCCCAGCCCGATAATATGCCCACGCATAGCGTCGTGGAGATGATTGATAAAAAACGGGCGCTCTGAAAGGCTAAGCTTGGCAATATCGAGGGCATAGACATTCACGAGATAGTGGTGATCTTTATCTGGGGGCATTGGACCGACGTATTTGCTACAAGCGATATTGTTAGCAAGCTTTTGGCTTTCGGGTAAGTCTATGCGCCAAAAGCCCTGCGTCATACTATTGACACCCTGAATGATGTCTTTGTTTTCCCACGAGGCATTTTCTGCAAGGGCGTTCTTAGCGATATTGCCCACGACCCAATGCACAAACACCTTGCCACACACATAGCACGCATCATAATCGATGATTTCAAGGGCGTAGCTTTTTGCCCCATCCACGCTTTCCCAAGAGATTTTGGGCGAAACATCAGGCAACCCAGCGGTATCCAAAAATTCCTTTGGTGCATTGCCCCCATAGCGAGCGGGCAAAAAGCCCTTGTTATCGAGTTCCATTTTGACTTCAAAGCACTGCATTCAAGCTCCTTGTAATTGATTTTCGTGCCATAAAATAACATTTGCAGATTAATGGATTGAAGATTATAAATTAGACACAAGAGGATTCAAAAATTTTAGAAATCTTTGCTCCCAAAGCTTCGGTGTACTTTTGCCTCCAAACCAAGAAAATCCCGTGCTTGACTATTGACACAAAATTTAAATACTCTTATAAAGAGCTTAATTTTTCCACATGCCGAAAAATTTAAATGCTTCTGTAGTAAAATCAATACCAATAAAGTCAAATGTTTATCATTGTCATTTTGATTGAAAATAGCTTATGAAAAAGGAGATAAGAGGTGAAGAAACTTAGCGAACTAAGTCTGCTTGAGCGTGAAGAGCTTTTTAAGACTTTAAGAGTCAATATCACCCATCACAGCAACGCCATAGAGGGGACAACACTTACATATGGTGAGACAAAACAGCTACTAGAAAATGGGATCACAGCGCCCAATAAGCGTATGGATGAGCAATTGGTAATATTAGGGTTTGCACAAGCTTATGATATGGTGATTCGGGAAGCAAGCAACACAAATAAATTGCTAGATACTTCTTTTATCAAAGATTTGCACTATTTGATATTTTCTAATGCTTATAAAATAACGCCAAATTTCATCAGAAAGCCTATTGGGGCGTATCGAACTGAAAATGTCTCCATAGCTGGTTGCAATATAAAACTATCGCTCCCAAGCCAAATCGCACAAAATCTTGAAAATCTATTGTTTCGATTCAAATCCCATACAATGGACTTGAATGCTATTGCAGAATTTCACGCAATGTATGAGCAAATCCATCCATTCTCTGATGGTAATGGCAGGACAGGGAGGCTTATAATGAGTTTCCAATGCATCCAAAACGATCTCATCCCGCCATTAATTGAGAATGAAAAAAGGTCAGAATATCTTGAGTGTTTAAGTCACGTTCAAACTCAAGGCGACCTTGAACCCTTTGTTCAATTTTTAAAGTATTGTCAAAATAGGAGTTTGGAGTTGATATAAAATTTTGAGCAAATAACAAACCTCCACCTATCCCATCAATAAAAATAAATCACAACTTTATAAAATTTTTTAAAATTTTTATATAATAGATACTTTATTTTAAAAATAAATCGATCAAAAAGGCAACAAATGAAAAGTAAGCAAGATTTTATGCAACACAAATCATCACTCAACAGACAAGACATCAAAACCCTCTCGCTCTCATCGCTAGGCGGGACGCTGGAATTTTATGATTTCATCATTTTTGTGTTTTTTGCCCCTGTGATTTCGCATTTGTTTTTTCCCGCTTCACTTGATCCATTTTGGAGCACGCTCAATACCTATGGGACATTTGCCGCAGGGTATTTTGCCAGACCGCTTGGCGGTGTGGTGATGGCACATTTTGGGGACAAAAACGGGCGAAAAAATATGTTTATGCTTTCGATTTTGCTGATGGTTATACCGACATTTTTGGTCGGGGTGCTACCGACATATGCAGGCATTGGGTATTTTGCGCCTTTGTTGCTTTTGTTGGTGCGCATACTCCAAGGCATTGCTATTGGCGGGGAATTGCCCGGGGCGTGGGTGTTTATCTCAGAACACGTGCCAAAAAGACGCTTGGGCTTTGCTATCGGTATCCTCACAGGTTGCGTAGTCGGCGGGATTTTGCTAGGCTCGATCGTAACATTTTTTATTAATATCATTTTCACGCCCGAAGAAATCGGGGATTTTGCTTGGCGATTGCCGTTTATTTTGGGCGGGATATTTGGCATTATCTCGGTTTTTTTACGCCGTTATTTGGAGGAAACACCCGTATTTAAGGAAATGCAGGCGAGTGATTCTCTGCTAAAACTCCCCATCAAAAAGGTCCTGCAACATTCTAAGGTAGGCATTGGGGTTTCTGCACTGATGACGTGGGTGCTTACAGGCTGTATCATCGTGCTGTTGCTATTAATGCCAAATTTTATGCAAGAGATTTTGCACACCTCACGGACACAAATCATTTTGATCCAAATGCTTGCCATTTTTGCTGTGGCACTTGGTTGCGTGATTTCAGGCTTGCTTAGCGACCATTTTGGTTTGGTGAAAATCTGCTCGATTTTTGGGCTGGGCTTTGGGATTTCTGCCCTGGTGTTTTTCTATGAGTTGCACCATCAAGGCGGGCTTGAACGTGTGTTTTTTTGGTATGGCGTGTGTGCGCTCTTTGGCGGTGTGATGAATTTCACCCCGCTAATGATGGTCAAAATCTTCCCGCCCAATATCCGATTTAGCGGGTTATCTTTTTCTTATAACCTCGCTTATGCCGTATTTGGCGGGCTTGCCCCACTTCTGGTGGTGAGCCTCAATGCCACCAATCCGATGTGGGTAGGGTATTATCTCGCATTTTTGGGATTTCTAGCGTTTATCATCGCCTTGTTTTTGGGAGAGAAAAAGCTTCGCTAGCCAATCTCAAGCCCCTTTTTTGCCTGTGCTTTCTTATGAAAAATAGTCAAAAAGCTTTGAAGGGTCTTATTAATAAGGATTTGTGCGATTTTAGCAAAATATTTACGCAAACAGCTCGCTGTGAGAGCCTGCCTCCAAACAAGTCAGCACCAAAATATCATCTTGTTTTTTATAGATAAGTAGCAAATTGGGCTTGATATGGCACTCTTCACAACCCCTATATTTGCCACTCAAGCCGTGATTTTTTTATCCAGCACTTCACCATTTGCAAGCTTTTCAATAACAAAGTAAACCTTATCCCTATCTTCTTGTGATAATTTCTTGATTTGTTTTTTAAAAAGTTTTGCAGTTTTGAATTCATATTTCAAACTCATTCTTCCATCTTTCTTTTGAATTCTTCAAAAGTTTTAGCCGTTATCACCTCGCCTCGCTCAATTTCCTCAAGCGCAATATCAAGCTGGGTTTTTTTGGATTTTTTCTCCGGTTCTTTTTCAACCCGCACGTTATAATTTCGCAACTTCGCAATGCTCTTGATCGCTGTTAGAAAGTTTTTATCCACATTGTCAATATTCTCAATCACCAAAGTCATCTTTATTATCCTTTTTTGATTTTACACGATTTTAGCAAAACACTATCAATCGCCTTGCGATTTGTCCGATTTGAATATTAATTATTTATACTATATAATGAATATATAAATTTTGACCAAAATCCTTGCGATATCCTGACAAAATGGAAGGCAAAAATGCAAAAAAATGCACTTAGAATGAAAAAATATCTTTTATTTTATCTCTTTGCTCTGAGTGCCTTAATGCCTGTTGATGCGGAAGTGAATGTTACAAAAGATTTTAATGATCTTTATAAAAGTCCATACACTAAAGTTGATGGATACTATATAAGCACTTTTAGCTACACTAGCGATGGATATATTTCTGGTTTAGCTACCTATAGTGGTACCTACAATTATGCTCCAACATATGATTTTGCTACTCATAATCTAACAATCAAAGGAAGCAATAAAGTTGGACCTGGAGGATTAGGATCTCAAAAAATAACCATAAATGCGCATAGCGTAAATTTTGAAGCAAACTCTTTATTAAAAATGGGTAATGGAACCCTCGTAGGTGGCACTGCCGATCTGAAAATAAATGGTGATGTCTCAATGGCAAGTGGGAGTATGCTAGAGGGACAAAGAGGAAATATACAAATCACTGGGAGCATTTCAGGAAGTGGAAAAATCCAGATGGATAATGGCTATACCCTCACCATTGACAAAGCTACCAATATCGTCTTGGATACACTCAATGTAACAGGTGCAACGACGCTAAAAGCCACCAATGACATCACTATCAATAATCTCACATCTTCGGGAAATACTATTAACTTCAGTGGCAACAATCTAGCTATCAATAAAACACTCACGCTTGCTAATAGCACATTAAATCTCTCTGGCTTAAATAATAATGACCATATCACCATCGCCACACTGCAGTTGAATGGCGACGGCACGATAACAACAGCAACACGGAAAAGCCTTGTACTCAATATTGGAACTCTAAATTCTACTATCCCGGGTGCATACAATAGAAAATTTAATGCTACCAATGCAGACATCAAGGTTACAAACGCCAATTCGCTCATCAATATCGGCAATCTAGGAAGCTTGACAATCAAAGCCAAAAGCTTTGATTACGCAGGCACAATCAATCTCAATGGTATCCTGACTGCAGGGGGTAATTCTACGCTCGATTTTACCGGCGTTACAGGGAAAACCACCATCGGCACGCTCAATCTCACCACCGCCAGCGTTAAAGGGAGCAATTTTACCATCGGCACGCTTACAGCCCACAAGGGGGCTTCCCGATCAATTTTTTATAACAATATTGGCACCAGCCAAATTGACAACTTAAATATCGCCGACAATGGAACTAGCGGACTTGATAACACGATATTAGAATTTCAAGGTGGAGGGGATAAGCTCACCATCGGCACGCTCAAAACCGATAAATGGGGGGTGTTGGATGCCTCAAAAATTTCTGAATTAAGCGTGGATACCCTGATTGCCAATTATTCGACCATCAAAGCCAAAAAACTAACTATAAAAAATGCAACTTTTAGCAACAATGAAACCTATCTATATGCGGATACCACCGATACAACCGGCACGATTTCACTCAATACGGGCGCAAAGCTCTATCTCAAAAGCGGGCAGACATTCACTGCGGAGACGCTCAATATGTCAGGGGGTTCATTCCTCTATGCAGATCAAAAAAACGGCGGGATGAGTGGGGCTACTACCATCAATAATATCGTATTTGATGGTTCGACAATCTATGCGAACAATCTCATCACAAAAAACATCAGCGTAAAAGGTGCTGGAGAGGTGTATTTGAGTAGTGGAAGCACCTACACCAATAGCGGGGATCTCAATATCCAAAATGGCAACAGCCTCACGATTCACGGCGGGAATTTTACCAACGAAGGGGCGATCAATATCACACTAGGAAACCAAAACCCTGCCACAAACTTTATCAACGTAGCTGATGGGTCTTTTTTCTTTAATATGACCAAAGTTTCCACAGGGCAAATAGGAGAGTTCCAAGATGGCTCAAAAATCCCGCTTCTGTTTGCTCAAGGCACAACGGCAGAGAATGCAAAAAACCCCTACTATGCCAGCTTTGAGCATAAAGATGCTAATGGCAAGCTCTCCTATCTCGATCCAAGCCAAATCGACAAAAGCCAAATCAAAAGCGATGGCAAAGAACACTACTATATCGAGCAACCCGGCAAGGACGGCAAAGAAGGCACCAAATACTACCTGCAGTATATGGACGCCAAAGGGAACAAAATCGCCACCGATAGCGAGGGACTTTTCAATGCAAACAATGCAAAAAGCGAGCATTTCACCACCCTCAATGGCGATATTAAAGTTCCCAAAGCCTCTATTAATGTGACACTCAATCTTGATGCCCTTGATTCGAAGCAAACCTACAATATCCTGACAACAAAAAATGGTATCGAATTCAAAGATGGTCTGGATGGTAGCATTACGTTTTCCAAACCCAATGATAGCGATTACCAACAATACAAAAAAGAGCTCAATGATAGGATATTTTTTACCGCCACAGATGGCACGCCGGTTGCCATCACGTATTTCATCAGCGATGATAACAAAACTATATCATTCAAATACGACACAGGCAAGCTCTATGTCGATGTTGCACCTTTCATTAAGCCTGGTGTTTGGCCATTTGGAGGCTCTGCTGCATTTGGCTCTATCGGCGGGATACCGGGTGCAAGCGGACTAGCAAAAGACTATACCCTCAAACTCCAAGTCCAAAGCTATGTCAATAGTGTCTCGGGCAAAAATGAAAATACCACCTACTATCTCCAAAACCTTAGTTACAACAACTATGGTAGCACATCAGCAAAATTCACTATCGACGCCACAGGCAGTGATTTTGCCCTAGGGGTAAAAGAAAAGCCCGGCGGAGCAACGGGGGTCATCAATATTGGTCCTTATAATGCTAAATCCACAATGGTTCTCAAAGCTAACAATATCTATCTAGGTGGCACTATCAATCTAGGTGATGGCGCACTTATCAGCGGGCATTTGGTTTTGGAGGCAACAGGCGATATTACCACCGGTGATAACAACACCGGTGTCATCAACATCAACAACCACTCTTCCCTCAAAGCCACAGGCAAAAACTTCACCTACAATGGCACGATCAACCTCACAGGCAATGGCACCGTAACCGATGAAGTCGGGATGGATCTCAGCGGTATCAGTGGCAAAATCCACATCGGCACGCTCAATGCCCGCGCGGCACGACCCAATAGTGTCGATAACAATGCCGGTATCAAGATGAAAGACTTCAGCATTAACACGATGAATGTCTATAAGGGCAATGGGGGGACTACCAATAATTTTTATTCTGAATTCACGACCAATATCGGCACATCAACCATCGGCACGCTCAAGCTAGAAGCAGGAAGCAGTGCAGCCGATCAATCCGGATTGAAATTTAGCGGTGGGGGAGATAGCCTCACGATCGATACGCTTGATGTCGGCTCGTGGAGCTTCCTAGACGCTAGCAAAATCACCGATGTCTATATCAACAAGGAATTCAATCTCCCCTACTCCACGGTGAAATTTAACAACCTCACGCTCAATAACGGGACACATATGAACTATGGTGGCGAGACGGATTTAACCATCAATGGCGATTTTACCAACAAATACGGCACGATGGATATTAACGCAAGTGGGGGTATCCAGACTATCACGGTCAAAGGCAATGCGCATTTTTATTTTAGCGACAAAGATACCCCAAGTAGCGGGATTGCAACCCCTTTGATAAAAATAAGCGAGATCAAAGGTCTCAAACTCAACCAAAAATATACCCTGCTGAAAATCGATGGGAGTGGGCAAATCGTATATTATTATACGGATTCTGCAGGCAAAGAAATCAACTCCAAAGACAACAAAGACAACGCCAATGCTCTGTATAGCGATATGGCAGATCGTATCACGCTTTATAATAGCGATGGTTCGATCAATGATGGTGTAGAAAAAAATGTCAATGACAGAGAAATCTCCATTGTTGTAAATGAATCTGACGCAACCAACCCCTATGACCCCAACGACATCCGCTACTGGTTTTATAAAAAAGGTGGCAAGCACTGGGTAGATCATATCGGCGATGTTGGGATGGGTGTGATGGACTGGCTACAGGTCTTGATGATAGATAAACACAATGGCTTATGGGCAAAAGACAAGGTGTTTTCAAACGATTTGCACTACTTCACCCGTATCGCCACCCAGCTAGAAAGCACGATGGGCCAGCTCTCATCAGTCAAACGCAAAAACAACTCCACCGCTGCAACCCGCCTCGCTACCGATGTGAATAAAATGAGCCGGCTTGTCAAGCTCTCTAGCACCCAATCCAATGCCCCCACATTTGCCGATATGTTGCGAAGCCTAGAAAACAAGCATTTTGCTGTTGCTGGAGGAAAGAATGCACGAGGCGGGATGGCAACTATCTACAAATATGCCAATCGCAATACCTACAGAAACAACATCTGGGCGACTGCTATCGGGACAGCGAGCTTTGTAGAGGGTGGGAATAGCACGCTTTATGGTATCAATGCCGGCTATGATCGATTTGTCAAAAATGTCATCATCGGGGGTTATCTCGCCTATGCTAGAGGAAACTATAACGGCGATATTATCCGCAACCAATCCCAAAATGTCAATGCAGGATTTTATTCGAGGGCTTATGTAGGCAATAATGAATTTGATGTCTCTGCGAGCGAAACCATCGGCTTTAACAAAGAAGAAATCTCCTCACAAGATGCTATCTTGTCGCAACTGAATCAAAACTACCGCTACAACACCTATACAACCAATGTCAATGTGAATTATGGCTATGTGTTTGGTTTGAGCGAAAAATCTGTTGTCATCAAACCCCAAGTCGGCTTGAGCTACTACTACATCGCAGCGACTAAGATACTGGGCAATATGGTAAATCCCGAAGACAATGACCTCAGAGTCGATGCCAATCCCGATCAAAAACAAAATATCGCTCTCAATCTCGCTATTGAAACCCGCCAGTATTTTAACAATGCGTCCTATTGGTATTTTATCGCTGGGGTGAGCCGTGATTTGTTTTTGAAATCCAAAGGCGATCAAGAAGTCCGATTTGTAGGCAATAATACACTTAGCTACAAAAAAGGCGATTTGCACAATACCTATGCATCGCTGACTGCGGGCGGGGAAATGGAGCTTTTTAGAAGGATATATGTCAATCTCGGGCTGGGGGCAAAAGCCGGGCTTGCCTACAAAGACATCAATATCAGTGGCAATGTCGGGATGCGCTATGTGTTCTGAGGCTTTCATTATTTTCTACTCGATTCAGTTTTTGCAAACTGAATCTAAAGACCACTCCGCAGGGAGTGAATCCCTGCTCCATTCCTAAAGTAACCATCTCATATTTAAGCTTGCCTTGAATATTGGAGATAAATTTTTGAGGTATTGGTTCGCTAGGGCGAACCTGAAGACCACTCCCAAAGCCCGTTTTTGTTCCTAAAGGATTTCGACCCACCCACCCGAGTTATATCCTGCTAACGCAGGAATATCAACCCAGTTTCTAAGGTTTGTTGTGTGGGATTGTGGCAAAAAAGCAATCTACGCTTTTTTATCTGAAATTACTAAGGGGGCGTGCAGTGGGTGGGGGTTGCAAGGGGGCGGGCGACGCTTCGCAAGTAGAACCCGCCCCCTGCATAATAAAAAAATAAAAAGGTGGAAGACTAAAAAATATTGTTTTTTACTCGATTCGCATTGTGAATCTGAAGACCACTCCGCAGAGTTTTACTCTGCTATGCTCCTAAAGTAACCATCTCACACCCAGCCAAAAAGGCTGTGCGTTCGAGATATGTTTTATTTGTTTTTACTTGTTGTGCTTACTCAGTTGGCTTAAAGCCCGAACCTGAAGACCACTCATACTGCCACATTCCCTATGCCCGTATTGCCGTCCAACTAGCAGTGCATATCACAATCGGTCTGCGACAAAAGGAGCATAGCAGTCCGCCTAAAAGACGCTTTGCTTCCATAAAGCGGTCTTGCGATTCACAACGTGAATCGAGTAAAATATAATTACATTGCAAAAATAAAGGATTTAAGCCTTTTCTATGGCGTTTAAAACTTGTTTGATGATTTTTGGGTGCAGTGTTTTTCCCGAGTGATGGGGCAGGACCATCCGATGGGAGTTTTTAAAATAAATCTTATGGCTACCTTTTTGCCTTTCAAAAACAAAAGCATTTCGGCTTCTTTAGCGCTCAATCTGGGTAATTCAGGCATTGATAGCTATCTCAATAGGGACAATGGCACTAGATTGTGTTTGTAGATTTCTTAATTCCTCCACTTGCAAACTCTCCAAATAAAGCTCGATAGCCTCTTTGATATTAAAGATAGCTTCCTCGTAACTATCCCCTTGTGATACACAGCCCTCAAGTTCGGGAACATAAGCAAAATACCCGTCTTTATCTTTTTGAATGATGGAATTAAATGTCATCTGCTCTCCTGCGTTTTTAGAGATTATAGCAGAACCTTAAAAACCTATCTCAAATACACAAGCCCAAAGGTTTGAGTATGAGATGATTACTTTAGGAGGAGGAGCGTTAAGCCAAAGACAACTGCTTGTCTTTGGTAGCTCCGCACGGCGATTGCGATATGCGACAAAAGGAGCATAGCAATACGCCTAAAAGAAACTTCGCTTCCATAAAGCAGTCTTCAGATTTGTTTTTAAACAAACCGAATAAACCATAATGTTCCAAACCCGCCCCCTGCAAATAGGCAAAAGTTAATAAACCTCTCTGCGGTGAGCGATACGGATAATGGTAATCAATAAAATATGTCCCTCTTTGAGATAGATGATACGATAATCACCCGCACGTTTGAGGAATTTACCTTTAAGTGGCTTATCGTTGGCAAAATTACCCGCTTGGAGGGATTTGATTTTTGTTGGCAATTAGCCTTTGCTTGATGACTTGGCTCACCATAGAGCTTTTGGTGTTTTTTAGATCACCGATGCATTTCTAGTGTAAAACATCAAAAGTCAGATAATTGCATTATATTTTACCCACATTGATTTTATTTAGAAAAAAAATATTAAACTTGCCGTAGTTGTTATCGGATATGACATTAGCTTTCCTCCCGATTCCAACACAGCCCAATCTATAGGTGGCTTATTCGTGCGAAGAGTTTCATAAACATAATACCTTGCCTCTAGTGGAATAGAACTTCTAAATAATGGAATTTTAACATTAAATAATAAGGCGAATCTCTGTAACCTTATACGAAAACCCAGATTATAATCCATAATAAATGATGTATTGATACCATTATCAGAAGATTCGTGATTTCTGCTAAAATCGTGAAAGGCAGGCTTTAACTCTTCTGATTCAATATAAATCATATAAAAATATAAACAATCGGGAGAATAACAACCTGAGGTAAATTCTTTTGCATATAGAGAATATTTCAGACCCAAATCAAAGCCTGTAATAATTGCAAAATTAGGCATATAGTCTTGCGGTTCAAAAACATAGTTTATTCCAGCGGTTAATGTTCCTTTATTGGGGTCATCGTGTGATAATAAAACAGACCCATTAAGATTTATTTGTATTCCATTAAAATCATCAAAAATATATTCTCCGCCAGCAAAAAATTCTAAAGCTGGAACATTTTCTTTCCCTTTATCAGTATATTTTAAAAACTCAATATCGTATTTATCAAACGAATATCCAAATCCAATACCCAAAAAGCTCCTATATCCTTCTGCATTTCCTGTCGAAAAAAGCCCGATAAAAAGAATCACTAAAACTGGTATTTTAATGGGGGGGGGGGTTAAGCATAAAGATTCCTTAATAAATTTAATTTTATAGCTCAAATGTCCATATAGTATCAAATTTAAGCTTAATTTAGTGTTTATTTTTGCATCAACTCTTTCAAACAGGTTGCATTAACGCACGCAAGCGGTATTTAAACATCATCTTATCAAGTGCTTCCCAAATCACGAGCTTGGCATCTTCGTAAAACCCGCCAATCATATCATTTGGCAAATGCAAACACGCTATCATTAGGCTTTGACACATATGTGCCAAAGACCCCTCTAGCAAAATCCCTACAAAAGGGGATGTCGAACTCTTTTTCACACACGCCAAATTCACCCGATCAATCAAGGCAAAAACCTCGCGCTTGGTAGAAACAGAGGTTTTGAAAATCTCGATTATTTCATCCTTGAAATCCGAAAGTTCCCCAGTATAGAGGTCTTCTCGCACATCTGTAAAAACCTCTTTGGGATTTTTTCTAAAATAACTCTTAATTTGCTTGATGATTTTTTTCTTGTTGATTTTTGCCAAATCAAATTCTTCCGCACGTGTGGGTCTAGCCCCCTGTATATACGCCCCTTCGCCGAGATTTAATGCCATCTTTGGCCCAAAGGTTTTGATCGCTTGGGTGATCTGGTGCATTGAAAGTAAAAAAATCGAATCACTATAAACATTTTTATCAAAATTCCCCCGCACTACCATTGCAGAAGCAGGCAAAGCAAACGATTCCTTGCCATAAAAAGAATCCGAAGCGTGCTTACCAAACCCCTCAATATACCCACAATCCAAGCCACACATCAACACCTCACTGCCTAGCTGGCAAGCGAGTGCAAAGCCCGCATTCCCTACAAAAGGCGCGCTATATTCGATCACGCTTTTAGAACACCCAAGATACCCGCTCGCACTCCCCCCACGCATAAAGATATATGCCTCTTTGGCAAAATCAAGCACGCTAGGATTTACCATATTCCCGCATATCAGGGGCGTATCCCCCAATGGAGCGTCTTGTAAAACGTCCAAAAGATAATCAATACGTTCGATCTCTATCTGAAAATCTGGGGTAATCCCATAAGCTTTCAAGGGCTTTAACGCCGTGCCACAGCTAAAAATAATCATCTTGTTTTGATTGCTTTTGATAAATGGGAGCAACCCATCGAGGCTCGCACCATTGCCTACGACACAAATAGGCGCATTCACACGCTTTGGCAAGCTCAAAACGGGATTTTTAAGGGTTTTGAATGCGATGTTTTTGAAGCTATTATCCACCCCAATCATCTCATCTTCAAAGCTCCCCCATCCCCTCGCATTACTGGCATATTCCTCCTCGATGACCTTTTGAGCTGCATCGATTTTGGGGCTAGCATAAAGCTTGAGTTCAAGGCGCAAAAAATTATTAGTAATCTTTTTTTGGGCAAAAAAATTGCGGATAAAAAATTTGTCAATAAGGTCTTTGACAAAAATATAGCAACTTTTGGGCGATGTGGCATTGAAAAGCTCGCAATAATCGACAAAATAGCAACTCACCCGAAAAATATCGACATTTTCTTCAAAAATAAGCAACGAATGAAAAAACACCCCACGTTCGCGAATAAATTCCAAAAACAACCCGCCCAATAGCCCAAAAATCGTTGTTGTTGGGAGAAAAGAATGGCTTAAATAATATTCTTTAATCCCCCCGTGCTTGTGCAATAAATCGATGAATTGGTTGCAAGCAGCGCCTGTAATGGGGAGCTTGGAAGTATCCATTTTGTCGAGATAAATATGATTGGTGTGGATTTTCCATTTTGCATTTGACACGGGCGAATGTGCCAAATCCTCACAAACCCGCACCATCTGATGCCCATTTTCATCGCAAGGATAGGTGAGTTGTTGGTTTTTGAGATTGATGATATTAAGCCCCTTTTCATCAAACAAGAGATTATATTCGCTTGGCGGGGTTTTGAGCGTGTCAAAAAGTCGCGGGGAAGTCTGCTGGAAAAACTCCATATTCTTGGCAAATCTTTTTGAGATCTCATTCTCAATCTCGGATTTATCATTGTTTTTCAAAATTTCCAAAAGTGTCATTCCAATCCTTGAGATAAAGTTATTTTTTGATTAATTTGATGAATTATTTTATATTTTATTGAACTTTTTTCATCAAAATCGCTTGAATTTCCCCCTAAGCTTAAGCTGTTAAAATGATGGTCTCAAAACGATTTTCAAAATGTATCAAAACGAGGCTAAGATGTCAAAATTTGCCTATTTATTCAAAAAGTTTTCTCTATTGTATATTGAGGGGTTCAAAACAATGCAGTTGGGAAAAACGCTTTGGAAGATTATCATTATCAAGCTAATTGTGATGTTTGGGATTTTGAAAATCTTTATATTTGATAAAAACATTGACAATATGTTCAGCACCAACGAACAAAAAAGTGCTTTTGTGTTAGAAAACTTAACAAAATAAGGAGAAAGTATGGATTTTTCAAGCGTGGATTACTCAAGGGCGCAATTTGGTCTGACTGCCCTGTATCATTTCTTGTTTGTGCCCTTGACGCTTGGGCTTTCTTTTATCATCGCCATAATGGAAAGTATCTATGTCAAGACTGGCAAAGAGGAATGGAAAAAGATCACGAAATTTTGGATGGGGCTTTTTGGGGTAAATTTCGCTATCGGGGTGGCTACGGGCATTATTATGGAGTTTGAATTTGGCACAAACTGGGCAAATTATTCTTGGTTTGTGGGTGATATTTTTGGCGCGCCCTTAGCCGTTGAGGGGATTATGGCGTTTTTCTTGGAAGCGACATTTTTTGCGGTGATGTTTTTTGGCTGGGACAAAGTGTCAAAAAAATTCCACCTGCTTTCTACGTGGCTTGTGGCGATCGGGAGTAATCTGAGTGCGTTTTGGATACTCGTTGCTAATGCCTGGATGCAATACCCCATCGGCACGACATTCAACCCACAAAGTGCCAGAAATGAGATGACAAGCTTTTGGGATGTCGCCCTCTCGCCTGTGGCGATCTCAAAGTTTTTGCATACCATCGGGAGTGGTTATGTCATCAGTGCGTTGTTTGTGATGGGTGTATCGGCTTTTTTCCTTTTAAAAAACAGGGATTTTTGGGCAGCCAAAAAAAGCTTGATTATAGGGGCGAGCTTTGGGCTTATCACAGCGATTTTTTTGATGTTTAGCGGGGATGAGAGTGCTTATCGGGTTACCCAACACCAGCCGATGAAACTCGCAGCGATGGAGGGGATTTACAAAGGCGAGGAGCGGGCTTCTTTGGTTGCCTTTGGGATTTTAAACCCCAAAAAACAGCCTGGGGATGATCAAGAAACATTTTTATTCAATCTTCAAATCCCTTATGCCCTCTCCATACTAGGCAATCGCTCAATTGATAGCTTCGTGCCTGGAATCGATGATCTCATCTATGGGAATGAGAAATTTTCCATCCCGCCAATGCAAGAACGACTTGAAAGTGGCAAGCTAGCTAGGGAAGCACTCAAAGACTACAAAGAAGCCAAAGCCCAAAATAACACCCAAGCCTTGCAGAATGCCCAGAGTATCTTGGAAGCAAATATGAAGAATTTTGGCTATGGCTTTTTAGATGATGTCAAAGATACTATCCCGCCGATTGCTACGACATTTTATAGCTTCCATTTGATGGTAGCATTGGGGAGTTATTTTTTGGTTTTATTTATCGTGGTGCTTTATTTGAGTATGGCAAATTCGATCGAAAAATACAAAAAAATCCTCTGGCTTTGTGTGTTGAGTATCCCTTTGGGCTATATCGCTGCAGAAGCGGGTTGGATAGTCGCCGAAGTGGGTCGGCAACCTTGGGCGATCCAAGATTTGATGCCAGTAAGGATCGCAGCGACCCATCTCTCAAGCGTGAATGTCGGTATTTCGCTCGTGATATTTGCGGTCCTTTTTACCGCACTTTTGATTGCTGAAATCTCGATTATGCTTAAACAAATCAAATTGGGTTTTGAAAATCCTATGTTCTTCAAATCCACACACCAAAAGGGGCAAAAGGAGGGGCAAGATGTTTGAGGTATGGAGTTTGCACCAACTGCAGGTTTATTGGTGGTGTATCATCAGTTTGTTGGGTGGTTTGCTGGTGATGATGTTTTTTGTCCAAGGTGGGCAATCGCTTTTAGGCACGCTCGCAAAGACAGAATTGGAAAAAACCCTCATCATCAATTCGCTTGGTCGCAAATGGGAATTGACTTTCACAACATTGGTTTTGTTTGGCGGGGCAGCATTTGCGGCGTTTCCGTTGTTTTATGCTACGAGTTTTGGCGGGGCATATTGGGTGTGGCTGTGTATTTTGTTTTGCTTCATTCTGCAGGCTGTCGCTTATGAGTTTAGGAGTAAGCCTGCGAATGTCTGGGGCAAAAAAACTTATGAGATATTTTTATATATCAATGGGTATTTAGGGGTCTTTCTCATCGGCGTGGCGGTCAGCACGTTTTTTTCAGGCTCGAGTTTCGAGCTAGGCGAGCATAATTTTGTATATTGGCAAAGCCCATTTCGTGGTCTTGAGCAATTGCAAAACCCCGCAAATTACCTGCTCGGCTTTGCGCTTGTGTTTCTCTCACGAATCCTTGGGGCGAGCTATCTTTTCAATCATATCGATCAAATCATCATCAGGCAACGAGCCAAGCGAGCCATCCTTATCAACACATTGCTTTTCTTGCCATTTTTTCTTGGGTTTGTTGCTTGGATATGCCTCAAAGATGGCTTTCATATCGTCAAAAATGGAGAAAATATCGGGGAGATTGTGATGGTGAGCCACCAATATTTTCTTGCTTTTATAGAACAACCTTATTTGCTTGCGATATTCCTCATCGGGGTCATCGGGGTATTATTGGGCATTTATTTGAATGTCTTTAAAGACTATACACGATCAATTTTTATCCTCGGGGCGGGCAGTGTTCTTGCGGTAATGGCGGTGTTTTTGAATGTCGGCTTGGGAGGGAGTGCATTTTATCCATCCACCTACGCACTTTCAAGTTCGCTCACCATTATGAATGCATCTTCAAGCCATTACACACTCGTGGCGATGAGCTATGTATCGCTATTTATCCCCTTTGTGCTTGCTTATATCGTGTATGTTTGGTATTGTATGGATAGGGTCAAAATCAGCGAAGAAGAAATCAAAAAATCCGAACACCTTTATTAGTTACTCGGTCTTTCATTATATAGACTCGGTTCGCTAGGGCGAACCTGAAGACCACTTCGGGCAGTAAAACTGCCCTACGTTCCTAAAGTAACCATCTCATATTCAAGCAAGCTTGAATATTGGAGATAAATTTTAGAGGTTTTTATTATGCTTTACTCGATTTGTTTAAAAACAAACCTGAAGACCGCTCCAAGAGGCAAAGCCTCTTTTCGTTCCTAAAGTTCAGAGTTAATTTATGCTTTATTCCCAAAGGCTCTCGCCTGCTGGCTTTTTTTAATGCTTTAAACTTTTTAATCGCAAAAGAAATTTCACCCGCCCGCCCGTTGTTTATCCCACCCCTAACCTGCCGTCTGCTATGCCCTTGCGGGCATATACGCATCGGCGTGCGAGGCTACCAGAGCCAAGCAGTTGGCTCTGGCTTACGCCTCTCCCCCAATTAACCCACGAAAAGAATAAGCCTCCGTTCCTTTTCGGCTCAAATATTTATCGATGGGAGGGGAAGTCGTTTGCTTGTGTCCTTTAGGAACAGGAGGAGCATTAAAAAAGATAACTGCTTGTCTTAACTAGCTCCGCACGGCGATGGTTTTATGCGACTATCAGAAGCATAGCAATACGCCCAAACCTTAATTGCTTGCCCGAAATGGTCTTCAGATTCAGTTTTTCAAAACTGAATCGAGTAAAAAATAATAAAACAAAATCGGCGGTCGCACTACTGCAACCTTGTTTCCGATTTTTCACAGCACACAAGCACGACAAAAGAACATTTATTTTTACTCGGTTTGTTTTGAAAAAACAGACCTGAAGACCGCTCCGCAAGATATGAAATCTTGCAACGTTGCTAAAGTATTCTAACCCACCCGCCCGATTTATTCCAAACTAACGTAAAAATACCAACCCAAGTCAGGCGGGCAAAGTTTCAAAGGTTTTATAAAAAAGTTTAATTTTGATAAAATTACGTTTTTAATATTTTATTCAAAAAGGATTCTCTATGCTACAAGTCGCTAGTATCACGCTAATGCAGCAAACAAAGAGCATCCGTGATGTCATTATCGCTGATAAAAAAATCTTGATTCGGGTCGATTTCAACGTCCCAATGGATAAGGATTTTAACATTTCTGATGACACACGTATGCGAGAAGCCCTCCCAACGATTGATTATTGTATCGATAATAATGCCCAATCCATCATCCTCGTGAGCCATCTTGGGCGCCCCAAAGACAAAAATCCCGAATTTTCACTCAAACACATCCTCAAGCGCCTAGAAAGGCTTTTGGGTAGAGATGTCGCATTTGCAGATAATATCGAATCTGCTCGCATACTCCAAAACACACTGCCTAAAGGCGGGGTTATCTTGCTAGAAAATATCCGTTTTTATGAGGGTGAGGAAAAAAACTCTCAAGAGCTTAGCGAAGAGCTCGCAAGCTTGTGCGATATCTATGTCAATGACGCTTTTGGCACCAGCCACCGCGCACATTCTAGCACGTATGGCGTGGCGGGGTTTGTGAAAGAAAAAGTTGCGGGGCTTTTGCTCAAAAAAGAAATCGATTCATTTGCCAAAGCACTGGCAAACCCCCTCAAGCCCGTTTTGCTCATCGTTGGGGGGAGCAAGGTAAGCTCCAAGCTCGATCTCCTCTTTAATATCTTAGATGTCGTCGATAAAATCATCATCGGCGGGGCAATGAGCAATACTTTCCTCAAAGCCCTAGGATACGATATGCAAAAATCCCTGATTGAAGAAGCGCTCATTGAAGATGCAAAAAAAATCCTCAGCCTTGCCAAAACAAAAAATGTCAAGATTTATTTGCCTGTCGATGTCGTCAGCACCGATGATATCAAAGAACACAAAAACATAAAAATCACCCCCGCCCAAGATGTGCCTGAAGGCTATATGGCTGTAGATATGGGGCCAGCGACTACGAAGCTTTTTGCCCAAGTGGTGCATTCTAGCCAGACTATCATCTGGAATGGCCCGCTTGGAATCTATGAAATCTCGCAGTTTTCACGTGGGACATTCAATATCGCCCATTCGATTGCTGATACCTATGCGTTTTCTCTTATCGGCGGGGGCGATACCGCTGATGCGATCGATAAAGCCGGCGAGAGGGATAATATGAGTTTTATTTCGACCGGTGGCGGGGCTTCTTTGGAACTGCTAGAAGGTAAAATTTTACCCGCATTTGAGGTATTGGATAAAAAATAAGTTATCATTAGTGATATTGATTAGCAGAGCTGAGGATTTTTGGTTCGATGGTGGTGAGGCTTGCGGGCTGTTGGTAGCGATAAATCTGCAAGGTAAAATGAGATAAAAAGGTGAAAATATGATGAATGTATTTATGAAAAAAAAATCACTTGTATCGCGAGAAAGTTTTCACAGCACCGAAGATATCCGCCTAGATGATGGTATTATCCTTTGGATCGATCTTTTGCACCCCACCAGCGAGGAAGTCTCCTATATCGCAAAAACCTATATGCTTGATATTCCCACCAAAGAAGAACGTGAAGAAATCGAGCAAAGTGCGAGGTATTGGGAAGATAGCACCAGCATCACCATCAATACCTACTTTTTAATGCGGGATTCTGAGCTAGAGCTCCACAACCAAACGGTTACATTTATCCTCTATAAGGGCATTTTATTCACGATCCGTTACAATGAATTTAAGGTTTTTGATGAAATCCAACAGCGTGTTTTAGCCAGCCCCAAAAACTTTGAAGATGGCTTTGATCTGGTGAGTAAAATCTTTGAAGTGCGTGTGGAAAAAGACGCTGATTTGCTTGAAAGTGCGGGCAGGGAAACGAGCGAACTGCGAAAAAATGTTGTTTTTAATGAAAAAAATCTCGATCATACAGATATTCTCACCAAACTTTCTATCCTCCAAGAACTCAATATGGGCTTGCGGGACTCGCTTTTTGACAAACGCCGTGCCATTACCGCACTCCTCAAAAGCGATAAGGTCGATATGGATGTCAAAAAAAATCTCACCATTGTCCTCAAAGACATCAATTCGCTTGTCGAATTTACCACGGTGAATATGAATGTTTTGGATAATGTCCAGAGCCTTTTTACCAGCCAAATCAATGTCGAACAAAACAAGATTATCAAGGTTTTTACCGTGGCGACAATGGCGATGATGCCCCCTACTCTCATTGGGACAATCTATGGGATGAATTTTGAGAATATGCCCGAACTGCATTGGGAATTTGGCTATCCCCTCGCCATATTGGTGATGATAATTTCGACGATTTTGCCCGTGATTTATTTCAAGAAAAAAGGCTGGTTGTAGTGCTGGAGTGGATTTTTGACCCCAGTGCTTGGGTGGCTTTGGCGACATTGACCCTGCTAGAAATCATCTTAGGGATCGATAATATTATCTTTATTGCCATCATCGTAGCCAAACTCCCCGCTCAAAAGCGCGATAAAGCCAGAATATTAGGCTTAGCTTTGGCAATGCTCACACGTATCGCCTTGCTCGCCTCGCTTTTTTGGATGATGCAACTCACACGCCCACTTTTTGAAATCCTAGGCAATGCCATCTCTGGCAGGGATATTATCTTGATTTTAGGCGGGCTTTTTTTGATTTATAAAAGCACCGATGAAATCCACGCCCAACTCAATCCTGCTTCTTTAGAAAACGAACAAGCCCCGCAAAAAAGCCTTGGTTTTTTCTCTGCCCTTTTGCAAATTGCCATCTTGGATATTATCTTTTCGCTCGATTCTGTCATCACAGCTGTGGGGATGGCAGAGCATTTGCCTGTGATGGTGATGGCGATCGTGCTAGCTGTGGGGGTGATGATGGTGGCATCCAAAAGTATTTCGAGGTTTATCGAAGCAAATCCGACCATCAAAACCCTCGCCTTGGCATTTTTGTTACTCGTTGGTATTGCGTTGGTGGCTGATGGGCTGGACTTTCATATCCCCAAGGGTTATATCTATTTTGCGATGGCATTTTCTTTGGGCGTAGAATGTATCAATATCTATGCGGGCAAAAAACACAAAAAATAATGGCTAAAAATATTTTTGAAAGCGCCTTTGATAGCGCAGTTTTTGGGTGAGATTCCCCAAAAGCCCACCAGAATGGATAAAAACAATGTCTCTATCTTCAAATAATTTAAGATTTTCACTCACACACAGCCACCCCAAACAATCATAAATCAAATCAAACTCCACCCCCAAATCCAGCCATTCACGATAGATCTCAACCAATCGCCAATCAGGCTTTGCAAATGGAATTTTTGTCTTTGGACTCAAAATCATTTCAGGCATCCCTGCATTGATATTTTCAAAAAGGGTTTTCAAATAAGAAGCATCCCCTGCTGCATTCACGCTAAAAACACAAGGGATAAAGCCCGCCAAATACCCCGCACTCGCCCCACTCCCTGAAACATAAAAAACCGCAGGGTTTTTTAAGCCTGCCAAATCTTTGCGTAATTCTAAAGCCAGTCTTCCTATGCCTTTTTTGGCAAGCTCACAAGCCCCACCTTGCGGGATAAACACCGCCTGTTCGCCCAAACTTTTAGCGATTTGTAAGGCTTTGTTTTTGATGGCTTCTGTAGTTGATGGGAAATCTGAAGCAACATCTAAAATTTCTAGTTGCATTCCATTTTCAAGCGCATAGGCGAGATTACCTTGCGGGAATTTTTGAAGATAGCCACTCAATGGCGAGGTTACATAAACAAAATCACAGCCACGCATTTTGGCAATATAAGAAAGCGTTGCCATCGCATTGGACTGGTTGCCCCCATAGCTAAGGAGGGTTTTCCCCCGCAAGTTAAGTTCCAAAAGGGCTTCAAATTTACGTGCTTTATTGCCCCCAAGAATAGGATGGAGCAAATCATCACGCTTGACATAAACATCCCTGCTGTGCCAGCGGTATCGCTCTAGGGGTGATGGGAATGCAAACAAATCATTTGCCATCATCATTTTTTGTCATTTCGACCAAATTTCTTGCCATTATTATTTTATTTGCCCAAGCAAAATTCCCCAAACATCGTATCAAACATTTCAGAAATGTCATAAGGGTGCGTAATGCTCGAAATCGCCCGCAAGGCGTCGGTGATATTGTAAGAAAATAATTCAAGTTCAAGATTTCCAAACACCTTGATCGCTTCTGTAATACTATCTAAAGCCTTTTGGACGGCTTGTATCTGGAATGCCGAAGTCAAGAGTATTTCTTCACCCACCTCATCGTGCTTCAAAACCGCAGAAAAAATTTCCTTGAGCGTTATCGCACATTCTTTTGAATCTTTGGCATTGATAAAAACACTTTGGCAAGGGACTTTCAAGCATTTTTCAATGGCATTAATATCTAAAGCTACAGGCAAATCGTTTTTGTTATAAGCGATCAAACAATGCTTATCAGGAAAACTATTGAGTAGGTTTAAGATCTCTTTGTCATCTTCATCAAGCGTCCTAGAGACATCAAAAACAGCCAGAATCAAATCGCTCTGTTTTGCTGACTGGATACTTTTCTCTATGCCTAGCGACTCGATGGGGTCTTGCGTCCCTCTGATTCCGGCGGTATCAATGAGGCGGATCGTATTCCCATCGATGGTGATATTTTCTTCTATCGTATCTCTTGTCGTGCCGGCAATCGGGCTGATAATCGCACGATCATTGAGCAAAATAGCATTCAAAACCGAGCTTTTGCCGACATTGGGCTTGCCAATGATACTCAAACGATACCCCTCAATCGTGCCTTGACGCATATTTGAAAACTCATAAACACGCCTCAAACGCTCTTTTGTGGCCTCTAGCTCGGAGAGAATGCTCTCTGTGATATTAATAGGGATATCCTCCTCGCTATAATCGATCATCACCTCACTATGGGCAAGCAGGCGCAATAAAGCGTGGCGGGTCTGCTCTACAAAATCGCCCAACTCCCCTTTGAGCTGCCGCACAAGGATTTTTGCTGCATTTTGGCTTTTGGCTTCGATGAGTTTTGCAAGCGCACTCACTTGTGAAAAATCGAGCCGACCATTCAAAAAAGCACGCTTGCTAAACTCCCCCGCATTCGCAAGTCGCGCACCTGCTTTGAGGCAAGCTTGCAAAATCATTTGCGCACTGATTAGCCCGCCGTGGCACTGGATCTCACAGACTTCTTCACGGGTGTAGCTATGCGGGGCTTTAAAATAAATCACAATCGCCTCATCAATCAAGGTATCTGTCTCATCAAACACCGATGAAAGCGTGGCATAACGGGGCAAGAAATCAGATTTTTTGGTGAGCTTGGAAGTGATTGCTAAAGCCTGTGAGCCACTAAGCCTCACAATAGCCATCGCCCCGCTACCTTGAGGCGTAGAGATGGCTACAATGGTGTCTTTTTCATTCATTTCTGATGAAATCACTCACGATGATATAGCGTTCATTGAGGGCATTGGTCCGAAAAGAAACGTATTTGTTGGGGAAAATCTCTCGAAGTTTTTTGAGTGCAATATAGGCAAGGACGCCATCGAGTGGTTTGGTTTGGGCTTTGCCGGTTTCATAGACATTGGTGATGATGTTTTTGAGATAAACATCCATCGCTTCTTCTTGATTTTTTAAAAATTGTGCGATTTCCAAACGGATATTGTAGCCATATTTGGGATGAATCCAATTAAAAAGCAAATAAGATAATGCCTTGTAACGATAGCCTTTTTCGCCGATCAACAAAGCAGAATCTTGCCCATCAAGAATAATCAAAAGCGTCTGGGAATCATAAACACTCACCTCGATTTTATCGATTCGATAAGGCATAAAAGCAAACAAGGCGACAAGTTCATTTTGAATCTCTTGGGCGATTTTTGCAGGATCGGGGGTGTCTTTAAAGAAAACCGCATCAATGCTAGAATTGCCTATATCCAAACTATGGGTCTGCAAAGAACTTTGGCTAGATGGTTTTGGTTCGTTTTCGATAGTGGGTGCAGGGGTCTGGATTGTTTGAGAAGCGGTAAGCGGGGGATTTTCTGGATGGGTTTTTAGGAGCGTCGCTACGATGATGGCATCTTTTTTGCCCATCCCAAAGAATCCTTTTGAGGGCGTCTGGATGATCTCATAATCAAGCTCAGTTACCGAACAACCCAACTCTAGTGATGCTTGTGTGATGGCCTCTTGCAATGTTTTAGCGACAATTTTTTTCATTTCTTTTCACTATTTTTTTCAAGATGGTGGTGCTGGGATTTGTGTTCTTCAATCTCAAGCGCTTTTTTTCTATCCAACATCCGATTAATCATCAGTTGCTGGATAATCGAAAAGATATTATTAACCGTCCAATAAAGCACCAATCCCGCAGGGAACGTAATCAAAAAGATCGTAAAAAATACAGGCAAAAGCTTGAAAATCTTTGCCTGCGTGGGGTCGGTGATGGTGCTGGGTGTAAGGACTTGGTGCATATACATCGAAACACCCATCAACAAAGGCAATACAAAATACGGGTCCATCACAGAAAGGTCATTTATCCATAGAATCCATCCGGCACTTTTGAGCTCCACAGCATTATAAAGCACCCGATAAATCGCAAAAAATACGGGGATTTGGAGCAACAAAGGCAAACACCCGCCCATTGGATTAGCGCCATTTTTTTTGTAAAGCCCCATCATATGTTGTTGCAATTTTTGCGGATCACCCTTGTATTTTTCTTGGATTTCTTTCATTTTGGGGGCGAGATCTTTGAGTTTTTGCATACTCACCATCCCCTTGTAGCTCAAAGGATACAAAATAATCCGCACAATCAGCGTCAAAAGGATAATCGACCAACCCCAATTCCCGATATAGGTATGCAAAAAATCCAAAAGCAAAAACACCGGTTTGGCAAAGAAAGTAATTATCCCGTATTCGACAACATCGGTAAGAATCGGATAAATTTGCTTGAGTTCTTGATAATTTTTAGGTCCTATGTAGCCCTCAATCTCGGCATTTCCACTCAAAGAAACAAATGGCAAGGGGTTGTTTGTGCCACTTTGAGAATCAATGATCGCATCAAAACCTTTTGGCGACTGGGTAAAAAACAACGACGTATAATAACGATCGACGCTGGCAATAAACTTTGCCCCATTATATTGTTCGGCAGTTTTGGCATCCTTGTCTTCAACTTTTTCGATTTTATCATCATTGGTTTCTAGTAAAACGCCGTGAAACGCATAGCCATCGGCATCAGCGACCGGCCGAGAACCATTGGTGATGACATAAGGCAAATCGGGGCGATCTAATTCAATCTTGATGTCATATTTGAGGTTGGGATAAAACGTGATGATTTTTTTGATGGTTAGCGATTTAAGTTTTTGGGTTAGCACGAGGGTTTGGGGGGTCCCACCTAGTTCGATCTTGTCTTTTGAAGCCACATAAGCTTGCGTGAAAGCTTCATTATTCACACTAACATCTGAAAATCTCACCTCAAGCGGTCGGAGCGCATCCGTGCCTAAAAGCGGGAGTTTGTCAATCTTTTCTTGAGGGCGTGAAGCAAATCCAAAAAGCCGTTTGATATGATCAAAAAAGCCCTCTTGTCTTGGGGCGGTAAATTTTTTGTCCTTCAGATAAACCTGAGCGATCCTCCCTAGGCTATCCATATCAATCTGGACATCTTTGGATACGATGGTGGCAATGATGTCATCAGATTTCCCATTAAGTGGGGCTTTGGGGGATTGCGTGCTTGAGGGCATATTATTTGAACTCGAAGCGATAGGGGCTGAACTCGAGGCGAGCGCCCCATTAGTATTTTCATTCCCGCTAGTTTGATGTTGGGATTCTTGTGTAGAAGCCTGCATAGGGGCTTGTGTGGGCTTTTGCCAATAGCTATAAATCACGATAAATAAAAACGAAATTGCCACCGCTAAAATGATTCTTAAATTTGAATTGTTATCCTGCTTCACTTATTACACCTCTTGTGATAATGATTTGATGATATAAAATTTTGTTTTTGCAGACCGAAATCCCCCCAACGGAACGAGCCAAAACATCATTTTCTGGGGAGAAGAAAAGCCAACTTCTAAAACCCCGTAACCTATGGGATAATCAATCCCGCCCTCAAAAAACTGATTGCACCGCAGGATTCTTGTGCCAATGCGATAAATCGCCCGGAAAGGATTGTTAAATCGAAGCGTCCAGAGCGCATACTCCGAGCAAGTCGGGTAATAACGGCAACGATTTGGCAACATTGGGGAAATGAATTTCTGATAAGCAAGGATGAGGTTTTGGAAGACAAAAAATATACAAAAATAAAGAAAATTTTTTCTCATTAACATTTTTCCAGAATAAATATTTTAAGCGATACAAGACCCCATCAAGCGATACGATCTTATACAGACCCCATTGAATGCGATGAAGAAACGCTTTTGAGGCATTTTAAAAAATCCCGCTCAAGCCCTGCATAAGAGATGGTGTCCAATCCGTCTTTTGCAACAAAAATCAATGCGCAATTCTTAAGCTTTTGAAGATGGTTTCTGCACATAAACCTTATTCTTCTTTTGATAAAATTGCGCTTAACAGCTTTTCCAATTTTTTTGGATACGCTAAGACCCAATAAAAAATAATCGTGTCCAAAGTCTCGAGGAAAAAACGATGAATTTTTATCATTCACTGCTAAAAGATACAAAGTAAAATTTTTTGCATATCTTTTATTTCCTTTTTTATACACAATATCAAATTCTTTTTTATTTTTTAAAGAATCCATCCAGACTACATCAAACCGCGAGCTTTCTTCTTCCTTTGGCTCTTCTCGCATTGATAACCTTCCTGCCACTTTTGGTTTTCATTCGGGTGCGAAACCCGTGTGTCCTTTTTCTTGGCGTATTGTGGGGTTGATATGTTCGTTTCATTCCTATGCCCTTTTTTAAATTAAAATCAAACCGATATTATACTTCAAATTTACTTAAATCTACTTTGAATCACGGGGATTTATTTTTGTCTTCGACCAAGATATAGAGTTCTTTGAGATGATTTTTCTGCAACAAATCTACCACTTTGATAAAGCTATCGAGATTACTATCCTTATCACCTTGCAAAACGATAGGCGTGTCTTTTGGATACGAACTGATGGCGTTTTTTAGCGTATTAAAATCGACTTGTTTTTCATCGAGATAATATTTTCCACCATTGGTAATGGCAATATTGACCTGTTTTTTATCAATATCTTGTTGGGTTTGAGAGGAATTTTCATCAACTTTTGGGATATTAATCGGGAGTTTGGAAGTCGAAATAAACGAAGCGGTTGTAAGCACAATCACCAAAAGCACCAGCATAATATCAATGAAAGGAACGAGATTCATCGAGTCCATTTTTTTCATCACTCGCCCCTTTTAGGAATCTCTATCTAAGCGTTTTGGAGAGGTTTTTACCTGTGCGGGGGGATTGCGATAAATATCCCATTTTGTGATAATAATCTCACTTTTTCGCACGAGCATATTATAAATCACAATCGAGGGAATCGCTACAATCAGCCCCATTCCTGTTGCTTTGAGTGCCAAAGCAAGCCCAACCATAATCGCTTTGGTATCCACAAAAGAAGTCGATCCAATATCTATAAATGTAATCATAATCCCAGCAACCGTCCCCAAAAGCCCGACATAAGGGGCATTTGAACCAATCGTAGCGATCAAGGTCAGTCGCCGGTGCAAATCAAGCTCAAGCTCCCGCTTATCCGCATAATCATCCACCCGAACCGTCGCATAAAACCAAACCCGCTCAATCCCAATCGCAATCACAACAACAGATAAAAATCCCAAAAAAAACAAAATCCCATAATCAAGCCATTCTTTCATCGCTAACCTCTAATATAATTTTTCACACTCGCTTGGGCTTCCCTATCAAGTATTCGTTTTTTGATACTCTCACGCTTGTCGTGGAGATTTTTCCCTTTTACCAGAGCGATTTGAACCTTTGCTTTGTTTTTTTGATTAAAATAAACCTTCAAAGGCACGATACTCAACCCCTCTGTGCCTACTTTTCCAAACCATTTATCAAGTTGCTTTCTATGCAAAAGTAATTTTCTCTCACGCCGTTCATTGGGTCTGTAGTGCGGATTTGTGGTTTCAAGATAAGAGATATGCGCCCCAAACAAAAACGCCTCACCACGAACAATTTTAACAAAACTATCTTTGAGATTCACCCGTGCTTTTCGCAAGGCTTTCACCTCTGAACCCAGCAAGCAAAGACCCGCTTCGAGGGTTTCTAAAATCTCATAATCAAAAAAAGCCTTTTTATTTCGTGCTATGGTATTCAAAAATCCCCTTTTAGGCGGAAAAAGCTACTCCCGCTCCCGCTAAAAAACCACTCATTCCCCAGCGTATTATGCGTGTGCAAAAGGGCAGGATATGCCCGGAGTGCGGGATAAAAAAGATCATTGAGACTGCCACGCCCACACGCTGCATCTTTATTTGATTTATTTGTGTTTGAAAAAAGGATTTTATCGCTATTTTCTTGATGGTTTTGCCAAGCAGGACTCAAGGATAAAGCGCCCTCTTGGAGCATTTTATCGTATTGACGATAGACATTTGCCGTATCACAAAACACATCGGGAACAAAAATCTCAAAATCATAGCTGGGTTCATTAAACCTTTCTATAATCTCGCCAAACCCCGATACATTCGCACTTTCAAAACCACTGGCAAAAAACGCTACATCCGCCCCGACTTTTGAACCAATCAAGCACAATGTGGCTGTATCTAATCCCAGATCAAAAAATTCATTGATTTTTCGCAGACACATCCCAGCATCGGCACTTCCCCCGCCCAATCCCGCACCGCTTGGGATACCTTTTTGCACCTCGATACTGAGATTTTTCAGCATTGAAAAATCCTTGTTATGCTCTTTGAGAAATGCTTCCAAAGCGATGATGGCACGATAAATCAAATTATCTTCTTGCTGGCAACCAAAATCCCCTTTCAAACAAAAATTTTCTGAAGTTTTTATCTCAACAATATCTTTTAGTTGCCCTTTTGCCAAAACAAAACGTGAAAAAATCTCGTGATAAGAACCCTTTATGCCAAGTATCTTCAAAAAAATATTCAGTTTGGGAAATACATCAAATATCAATTGTTTCCTTTAGTGCTTGAAAGCCTTGCCTATGGTGCTAAGGGCATTTTGATCAATATCGCCAATGGCTTTTTTGTTTTCAGAGGTGATGGCTTCTTTGAGCTCCGCTCTCAAAATTAACGTATTTGGCGGGGCTTCAAAGCCGAGCTTCACGCTCCCTCTATCGATGGATATGACCTTGATAGTGATATTTTCTCCGATGACGATCCCCTCATCAGATTTTCTTGATAAAATTAACATTTTTTGCCCATCCTATTGAGTAAATACTCGATACTCTTGTCTTCTTTGATTTCAATTATAGAAAAAAAATCCTCAAAGTTGGCTATATATCTGCCGGGTTTTTGATTGGGGATTGAAAATTTCCTGCCTAGCCATAGATTTTGGCAGATTTCATCTGAAAAATCCGAAATCACAGGGTATTTCAAAGCCTCCAATACATCGACTGCTATAAGCTCCCCTATTTTGCCCCTCATTGCCCCTTCAGAGATTCTCTCCAAAGATGATAGCGATGCAGTAACCCCCAAGCTATCGCCGATCATTTTCCCCACACTCCGCACATAAGCCCCCTCACTCACGCTAATACGGAAGCTAATATAGGGGTGATTGTAAGCTAAAAGCTCCAAATCAAAAATCTGCATTTTCACCTCAGGCAACACCACCTCTAAGCCCGCCCTAGCAAGCTCGTAAGAACGTTTGCCACGAATTTTTTTGGCACTATATGCTGGCGGGGTGTAAGTGATCTCACCTTTCAAAGACGCCAACACATCTTCAATCTGAGACTCCTCAAATGCCTTTATCACCGAGATAGACACGATATTTTCTGTATCCAAACTCAAGCTTTCTGCACCCAACCATAGCGTTGCTTCATAAACTTTTGGGGTTTTTGACAAATGAGAAAACAGCCGTGTGTAATTCCCAAAACCAACAATCAAACTCCCCCGTGCAAAGGGATCTAATGTCCCAGAATACCCAGCTTTTTTGACCCCGTAGGTGCGTTTTAAGCGCTGGAGAAAATGATTACAAGAAATCTGTGCGGGCTTGTAAGCCACCATCAAAGCATTCAATCGCTTCCTTAGGAGATAAAATTATGCAAGAAAATATAAATTTATTAAATTTAATATTATTTTTATTTTTATAATGAAATAATCCACATATAACAAAAACGAAAAGGAGATTTTCACTATGGAACAGGAGCTCATCTTAAAACCCGACACCCTCATTACTTCAAAAACGGATCTCAAAGGCAAGATCACGTATTGTAATCGAGATTTTTTGGATTATGCACGCTACCAAGAATCCGAGCTTATCGGAAAACCTCACAATATTATCCGACACCCCGATATGCCCAAAACCGTTTTCAAGCTCCTGTGGGATTATATCCAAAACAAAAAAGAAATTTTTGCATTCGTTAAGAATAGAAATAAAGAAGGCAATTTTTATTGGGTTTTTGCCAATGTTACCCCAAGTTTTGATGCTGAACATAACATTATCGGGTATTACTCTGTTAGGCGCAAGCCCAATCGAGCGGCAGTTGAAGCGATTTCAGGGATTTATGCCCAGATGCTTGCAGTCGAAAAAACTTCGGGTATCCCTGGGGGTATCAAGATGTTAGAGGAACTCTGCGAAAAAACCAAAAAATCATATAATCAAATCGTTTTTGATATGCAAAAGCATTGAAACGCCCAAAACCCATTGGGCAAACCAAAAAGCACAAAAAATGAAAAACAATGACAACAAAAAACCAATATAGAAAATAGAAATATCACCAAAAATCTATCATTAATGTAATGATTGTATCATAATCGTATCGACGAATATAGCTATGTCTAAAAAAACATTGTCTTTGGCAACAAAAAACGAATCGCACAATATTTGTAGGTATTATTTCAGTTTCAAAATTAAATCTATCTATACATCAACTAAGGAGTGCCTTTTGGAACAAGAATTAGTATTAGGAACAAATACCCTCATTACCTCAAAAACAGACTTACGAGGAAGAATTATTTATTGCAATCAAGATTTTATCGATTATGCCGGGCTGTCAGAAGGCGAGCTTATCAACAAGCCTCACAATATCATCCGACACCCTGATATGCCCAAGACCGTCTTTAGCCTGCTGTGGGATTATGTCAAAAGTGGAAAAGAAATTTTTGCTTTTGTCAAAAACAAATCCAAAGATAACCAGTTTTATTGGGTATTTGCCAATGTTACCCCCAGTCTGGATATTCAAAACAATATCATTGGCTATTATTCTGTCAGGCGCAAGCCCAATCCCAAAGCCATTCAGGTTATTTCTGACATCTACGCCCAAATGGTCGAAGTCGAAAAAACCCAAGGCATAACCGGAGGAAGCCAAATCCTCAAAAATCTCTGCGAAAAATTCAACAAACCCTATAATCAGGTCATATTTGACTTGCAAAAGGATCACAAATGAATACTAAAATTTCAATTATTGCCATTTTGATTAGCCTTGTTGGTATTGTTTGCAATACATTATTCAATCCACAAGGATTAGGAATCATCATCGTTGATGGGATCTTTGTCCTCTTGATGGTGCTAGGTGCGATAAGTATCTATCAGGATAGTCGCCAAGAAAAAATCATTCAAAAAATCCTTGATGTCTCCAGATGTTTCAAAGAAGGCAATTTTGAAAGCCGTATCATTGAACCAAGCGGATCAGAAGACATCGTGCATATCGCAGCTAATATCAATGACTTGCTCGATCATCTCGAAGCATTTTTGCGTGAAATCAATACGTCACTAGAAGCATCTTCAAAAAATGAATTTTATAGAAAAGGCATTGAAGATGGTCTCAAAGGCACATTTGTGCAAAATATCCGCAGTATCAATAATGTCCTTAAGATTATTGAAAAAAATTCAAAAGAAAACACGAAAAATGCCCTTTCAAAATCTCTAATGGATGTCAATCTCGACAGCCAGAACAATAACTTGACAAAAATATCTGATGAGCTGGGAAGCGATGTTGAATTAATGCACGATGTCGATAAGCGTATCCAAATCATCAAAACCCTTTCTAACGAAAGCAAAAGCGATGTCGCCTCCATCACAGATTCTATCAATAACCTAATGGTCTTGATGGATGAAAGCAACGCTGCGATTTCAGGATTTGCACAAAAATCCCAAGATATTGGCAATGTTATCCAGCTCATCATCGACATCGCCACCCAAACCAATCTCCTAGCACTCAATGCCAGCATAGAGCAGCTAGGGCGGGCGAGCACGGCAAAGGCTTTGCCGTCGTAGCTGATGAAATCAGAAAGCTTGCTGAAAAAACCCACAAAGCCACCAATGAGATCTCTATCGCCATCCAAACAATGCAACAAGAAGTCGATAGTATCCAAACCAGTAGCGAGCAGGTTTATCAAATCGCTAACACCTCACAAGAAAAAATCACCGACTTCAATGTCGTTTTTGATGGGATGGAACAAAACAGCAACGAACTTTCCAGTGTGTTCGTCCAGCTTTCCAAGCACCTCATTTTAAGCATTACCAAACTCGATCACATCCTATACAAATCCCATATTTACCTTAGCCTCAATCACCAAAGTCAAAGTCAAAATTTTGATAAAAATCCCATTTCACCGCTTTTTGACAACGAAGAAACAAAAAATATCTTGCACCATTTTATTTCTGAAAACGATCTGCTTAAAATCAAAAATGAGGTTTCCAAGCACTCTCAAAGTGCGATTGCTGCGATTTCAAATGAAATCACCCCAGAAGTTGCCAAACAAATCCTTGCAGACATTCAAAGCTTGGAATCTCAAAGTAAAATACTTTTTGAAAAACTCGAAGTCAAGGATGCCTAAAAAAATATTTTCAAGCTTGCTTGATTCTCTCCAAAAAATCCCTTGCTTGTTGCAAGGCTTTTTTGCGATGAGAGATTTTGTTTTTTTCGCACGCTTCTATCTCCCCAAGCGTGCATTCATAGCCTGTTGGGACAAACAAAGGGTCATAACCAAATCCATTTTGTCCTCTGGGCTTATCAATGACTTTACCCTCAAGCTCCCCTCTAAAAACTTTTTCGACCCGCCTACCTCCAATATTTCCGACCAAAGCAATCGTAGCCACAAAATGCGCACGTGAGACACAAACTCCTTTTTCACAGAGATTGGCAATCAAATGTTTGATATTCTCGCTATCTGACGCACTCCCGGAGATACCTTTAGCAAGATTGGCATATCGGGCGCTATATATCCCAGGCGCCCCACCCAGAGCCTCCACACACAAACCGCTATCATCACTCATCACGACACAATCATCGCCCATCACCCCGATTTTGCCTTTTTGTGTCCCATCTGGCAAATCGCTCAAATTTTTGCCTATATTTTTTTCGAGTGCTTCATAAAAACTTCTAGCTTTGATCAAGGCATTTTCCTCAAATGTAGCGCCATTTTCTTCAATATCAAGCCGATTAAAAAATTCAGAAACCTCACTGCCTGCAACAATCTCTTGATCGCAAAAAATCTTTTGGATTTCTTTGATCTTGCCCTGATTAGAACTCCCGATAAAAATTTTGATTCTTTTTTCCATTTTTGATACCTTTATTATTCAAATTTTTCTGACATTTTTCACTATTTTGCCCACGATTTTACTCGCCATTTCCTCACCAGCAATAAAATCCATCAAACTTTTTTGGTTATAATCATAACAAAAACAACCCATTTTATAAGGTCTGCTTTAATGATAAAAAATACACTACCCCTCACCGGAATCGCTGTGCTTAGATTTTTGGGACTTTTTATCGTCCTGCCTGTCATCTCGCTTTACGCTGTTAGTTTCAACGCCTCCCCGTTGATGTTAGGGCTTGCTGTCGGCGGGGCTTACCTCACGCAAGTGATTTTCCAAACCCCCATCGGTATCGCTAGCGACCACATCGATCGAAAAAAAATCGTGATGTTGGGATTATTTGTCTTTATGGTTGGCTCGATCATCTGTGCGTTAGCCCATACGATTGAAATGCTTGTCATCGGCAGGCTCATTCAGGGAGCTGGGGCAGTCGGCGGGGTCGTGAGTGCGCAGATCACAGATCTTGTCAGAGAGGAGCAACGCACCAAAGCGATGGCGATTATGGGTGGGGGGATTTTTGCCAGCTTTACGCTTGCGATGTTGATTGGGCCTATCATCGGGGCAAATCTGGGGGCAAACTGGCTTTTTGGGATCACGGCATTTTTGACGCTGTGTTCGATGATTTTGCTGGCTACCAAAGTCCCTGATACCCCAAAAATCACTTATTCATTCGAAGATAGACCCAGCTGGAAAGAAACCCTAAAAGACAAAAATCTTTGGATCATCAATCTCAGCTCATTTTTTGAAAAAACATTGATGACCTTGATTTTTGTAATCATCCCTCTGGTGATTGTGAGCGAATTTGGGATGAGCGAAGAAAGTCTATGGAAAATCTACACACCCGGTGCAATCATCGGGGTTTTGGCGATGGCGCCTGCGAGCATTATTGCAGAAAAATACGGCAAATCAAAACTCGTGATGTTTATTGGCACGGCAATGTTTTTGCTCGCCTATGCCTGCATTTCTTTTTCTGATACCGATCTATCCTCGCCCAAAATCTGGCTTTTTATCACGGGTGTGATGATTTTCTTTGTTGGTTTTGCGACCTTAGAGCCCATTATGCAGTCTTTGGCAAGCAAATACGCCAAAGCCCACCAGAGAGGCACAGCACTGGGGATATTTACGACTTATGGCTATGTCGGCTCATTTGTAGGCGGGACTGCTGGGGGCGTGCTTTATCATTTTCTTGGCGTAGAAAAGCTCGCATTATGCGTAGTATGCGTGTGTATCCTCTGGATAATCACACTTTTTTGGCTCAAAAACCCCGCCAAACAAAAAAATATTTATCTCCCGCTTGATACTTATCATCAAGAAAAATTCAAAGCCATCAACGAAGCACCCGGTATTATCGAATGGTATGTGAATCAAACCGAAAATATCATCATCATAAAATACGACGCCCAAACCCGCACCGAAAATGAAATCATAGAGCTATGTGCGCCATTTAAAGCCAAAAAGGATAGCCATTGACACAAGCAATCACACCAAAAACCCAAAAATACGAAATCAGCAAAAAAATCCTCAGCACCGTAGGGAAAACCAACGCCGAATATGGGCTGATCCAAGAGGGCGACAAGGTTCTACTCGGGCTTAGCGGGGGAAAAGACTCTATCCTTTTGGCGTGTATTTTAGAAAGAATGCAACGCCACGCCCCATTTAATTTTGAATTTAAAGCCGTTACGATCCATTATGGATTGGGCGAGAAATTCGATTGGCTCACGCAATTATGCCAACGACAAGGTATCCCGCACGAAATCGCCTACACCACGATTGCTGATACCATCAAAGAAAAACGGCGCGAGGGGAGTTCGTATTGTAGTTTTTGCTCGCGAATGCGCCGGGGGTCGCTGTATTCTAAGGCTCTCGAGTTGGGCTACAACAAGGTTGCCATCGCCCATCATCTCGATGATGCAGCAGAGAGCTTTTTTATGAATCTCACTTATAATGGCTCTTTGCGGAGTATGTCGCCCATTTATCGGGCTGAAAATGGTCTCCACGTTATCCGCCCGCTTATCCACATACGCGAAAGACAAACCATTGATTTTGTCAAATCGCAAAATATCCCCACAGCGCCCGATTGCAACTGCCCTGCAAAACAGCCCGATTCTGACAAGCCCCCTATCGCAAGGCTTGCGACCAAAAACTTCCTCGCACAGATGGAAGCGAGTAATCCTGAATTTTTCAAATCCCTCAAAAATGCCTTTTGTAACCTGCACGCAGAAAGCTTTAGCGACAAAAATCATTTGCATTTGTAATATGTTTTCATTATGCTTACTCAATTCAGTTTTTTAAACTGAATCTGAAGATCACTCACAGGGAATGAATCCCTGTTTGTTCCTAAAGCTACCATCTCATATTCAAGCAAGCTTGAATATTGGAGATAGGTTTCTAAGGTTTTGAAAATCCTATCCGCTAACAAAAAAGCTATCTACGCTTTTTCATCTGGAATTATTAAGGGGGCGTGACAGGGGTTTTTACCCGCCCGCCCATTGTTTAAGGGGCTTTCTTGACCCGCCCACCCATAAAGGGCGGTCTTCGCAATTCTAAGCTTTTATGGGTGGGCGGGTCAGCCTAGTCCCTTTCTAGCGAGTATGAGAAACAATTATTAGAAAACATCGCTATGGAAAAGAATTATTATTTTTTACTCGATTCGGGTTAAAGCCCGAATCTGAAGACCGCTCCCGCCAATTGAATCGGTGTTCGCTCCTAAAGTATGGGCGTATGGTATGCTCCCAAAGTCGCATATCGCCATCGCCGTGCGGAGCTAGTGAAGCCAAGCAGTTGGCTTAACCTTAACGCTCCTCCTATTAAAAATATTCACTTATATCCACTTTTTGGATACCAAAACCAAAAAATTCCTAACACTCCCCTACCCCAAGCACCAGATAATAGGCAATAAAAATATTCTCAATAAAAAATATTTTTTAAATTATCTATAATTCCCTCAAATTACGAAATATGATGATTCAAAAAATCAATAATTACTAGTAATTTATAAAAAAATTTAAAAAATACCTTGAAATAAATTCAATTTTATGCTTAAATGCCGATAAAATAATATAGCTTATTATTATTGTAACTTATAGTTGCCTAATCTGATTGATTGGAATCGCCCATCGGCCAATCAAATTTTTAAATTTTACAAAAAGGATTTCTCAATGATGTCTCCAACACCATCGTTTTTTTCGCTATTTGTTCGTGTTAAAAAACTTTCAAGAAATGCCACAGGCTTTTTAGGCTATTCTCTGGGGGGGGGGGGGCAGAGTGCTTTTCCCTCTCAAGAGTTTCTAAGGGGGCAAGCGATGTTAGCCCCAAATCCCCACAAACCAATCTCTAAACAACAAAAACATTTTCCATCCCCTCATTATTTTATAAAATTTTTACCATCTGGCAAATTTTTATTATCTGGCGTGCTGGCTACCTTGTTAGCCCAGCCACTTTTTAGTCAAGATGAAACCATTTCTGATGGCAAACATAAAAGTGATACAGATACGATTAAAACTACTACTACCAAGACCTTTACTGCTGGGGGAGAAGCAGGCACTTTTAACGTGCAAGCAGGTGGCAAACTCACCATCGCAGGCGAAAGTGGTAAATTGGGTCATTTATATATACAAGGAGGCGATGTTGTCCTTGATGTCAAAAACTTCACCATCGGCAAGCCGGGCATAAAAGATTGGGTTGCGATTGGCGGGGGTTATGGCATTAATAGCGCTACTGATGGCGGGACAAATGGCACTATCCATATCAAAAACTTTGAATCCTCTACGATTTATGGGGATATCCTATATACCGGAAATGCTTTTTATCACGATGAAAGCAGCGTTACAGAAGACAAGAAAAAAGAAGGTTTTTATTTTTCTAGCAAATCCAAGCTTATTGGGAATATTAAGAGTTTTGTAATTAATGGCAATAATAAAGCTAAAGATATAAATTTTACCTTTGATGATTCGATGATGGTAGGGAATATCGAGACTGAGGTCGGTCCTGACAACGCTCTAACACAAACAGCTTCTGTGCATTTTAAAAATCACGCTTCATTACTAGGCAATTTCGATACAAAAAGAGCTGATAAAACCATAGCAGATTTTAATGAATCCTTTATGGTGGGTAATATCAATGCAACAGGAAGCCAATTTTCCACCAATGACATAACATTCACTTCTATTGCTTCCCTAACGACTGAAAAATTTAAAACCGCTGGGGAGTTGCTATTAGGGCATATCAATCACACCGGGACTTATACCTCCGAGCAAAAACCTCTCGTAACGGGTTATGAATTCACAGATCTAAACGCGCACCCAGAAGATCTCTTGGCTTACCTGGCTACTGCGGGTATATCAGCTTTCAAAGGCGATATTACTGCGAATAATGGCACAAATAATGTCGATTTTAGCAATGCTCTTTATCTCGGGGGCAAGATCGAAGCTAATGATCCCAAATCTAGTATGGCGAACGCACAATCGACCAACAATATCACCATTGATATTGACGATAATTTTGCAAAGGGCTTTCAAGGCAACTATATCCTCCCTACTATCCTTACGCGACAATCCCCCGTGTTTGATGTCTTTACTAATAGTAGCAATGCTACCAACAATATCGCCCTATCCGGCAAGGTCAAAGGCACAGGGCGTGTCCATTATAATGCAGGAAAAACCTATCTTATCTTAGCAGATAAGCGAGATGGCACGCTCACACCCGGCACTACGAATATCGCCGAAAAATCTGGGACAGATAAAACACCCCAAATCAATGGCTACACCTATGAAGATGGCGTGCTTATCACATTTGATAGCACAAAAGCCGATACGCTTTTGAGCAGCTATCGGGATATGTTCCCTGAAAATCTCGCCACCCTAGAGATCGACAAAATGACTACGGACAAAGTTTATAAAGCCAATCTAGGCGGTATTTTAGTTGGGGAGATCGAATCCCTCAAAAAAGGCGCGGATGCAACCAAACACTATGAAGCCAATGTGTTGCCTGGCTCGGTATTTATCGGTAAGCTCAATATCGAAGATATCGGCATTAATATCAATCTGGAAAAAGGTGCGAAGCTCATCTTAAGCAATAATTCCAAAATCGAAGAACTCAGCAATAGTAGCCATTTTGTCGATGAAGCGTTGCTATATAAAGACACGCTCCGACAAACAAATAATACGATCATTGACCTAGCCACAGGGGGCAAAACCCAAGCAAATATAGGCAAACGCACCGATAATTTTAGCACGCTCACCATCAAAACTGCTAAGAGCTTGGAAAATGTCATCTTCCGTGTGGGCTTTAATCCTGAGGCTAATCACGCCGATACTGCGGATAAAAAAGCTGACCATATCATCATCGAGGGTGTTAAAGCGCCCGATGGGGCTGGCTTTAGCGTGCTAGAAAACTATATCCAGCTCTATCAAGATTACAAAGATCTTTTTATCGGGGATTTGCGGACAAAAAACATCCTCGTCGCTTCGGTCCAAAACACGCTTGGCGATGATGGGAGTATCAAAGATGATGGCAAAGGCGTGCGCCCGGGCGTGGTTTTTAAAACCTTGCCTACAGATTTTGGCTTTGAGACATTCATCACCAAGCTCACCAGCACAACCGGCGAAAAATCTGATGGCACAACTGCAAGCGATGGTGATGATAAATTTACCAACTACTATGTAACCTCTATTACAGCTCGTGTCAATGAAGAGCACGAAGACACAGGCAAGGGGGCATTAGGCTCGAATCTCTCTGTCTTCTTAGCCAATATCAATAATATCAATAAACGCTTAGGCGAACTCCGTGATAATCCTGCCACACAAGGCGTATGGGCAAGGGTATTTAATGGGATGAGCCATAGCAATATAGGCGAATCCCTCCAGAGCCTCTCTACAAACTTCCAAGCAGGCTATGACTATGCCTTTGGTCACAATGATGCCCGCTCGATTGTCGGTCTTGCCTTTTCTTATGGCTACAATAGCCTATCTTCAAATGCCTTTGGTGGCAATAGCAATCTCTTTGAAATAGGGGCGTATTATTCCTTTATCCAAGAAGATGCCAAAGGCTGGGGGGTCTATAGTGATACGATCTTGAAAACCGGCTATATCCTCAATAATCTCAGTCTCAAAGACAATGCCATCACGTTTGAAAATACGCTCAACTCGCAAGCCATCTCACTAGGTGAGGAAGTGGGCTATCGCTTTAATTTCTATCTCAACCCTAAAAGTGCGCCCACCAGACACGCGATCTATCTTGAGCCTAGTGCTGAATTTATCGCAGGCTATATCACAGGGGGCAAACTAGAAGAAAAAGCCTCTGGGAATTTCCTCAAAGGAAGCATTGCAAATATCTTCGATATCCGTGCCAAGCTAGGTGGGACACTAGGCTATAGCCTACTAACCCAAAAGAATCGCACGGATTTTAGGCTAGGGGCATTTTATGTGGGCGATTATTTTGCTGGGGGCAAGATGGATTTTGAAACCAACCATACCAAAGCCAATGCCAATCTTAAGAGCAACCATATGGCATTGCTTTCAGTGGGTGTAAATTCGTTTATCACCAAAGATGTCCGGCTCTATCTCGATGTTGATGCGGGCTTTGGGGGGCAAACCTACAATCAAGACTATTTGGTATCTCTTGGCGGGCGCTATAGCTTTGGAAAGCAAATAGCCATCAAACACCCCGCTAGAGCAGAAAATAAACAAAATACGCCAAACTTTGAGAAAAACCTCACACCCGAGCAAAGAAGAGTGCTAAAAAACAAACAAGTCCTTGTCTTTAAAGGAAGCAATAAAACGCATTGTCAAGGCTGTGAGCCTGAAGCGGGGTATTATTTCTTGATCGCAGATATTTCTATCAACAACAAAGCCCAAGCAAGCGCTGTGGCAAATATCCTAAAAAACTATGAATATCGCAGCTACCAGTATAAAGACCTTGCAGGCGCTGTCAAAACCCGCTATCTTGTTGGGCCATTTAAAAATGTTGATGAACTCATCAAAACCAAACCCTTTGCTGATGGGCTATCCCGACAAATCTATAATAACTCTAGTGCTTATACGATTGTGTATGAAGTCAGGGATGGGAAGTGATAAATAATAAGATGGGAAGTAGGGAGAGAGGTTTATCTTTTCCATAGCTGTGCGACTAGTTATTTTTTCTTATACTACCTAGAAAGGGGTCAGGGGGGCTAGCCGTCTGCTATGCCCTTGCGGGCATAAACAATCGCCGTGCGAGGCTACCAGAGCCAAGCAGTTGGCTTTTTTAAAGGTTTAGGCGTCCGGTTATGCTCCCGATAGGAGCATAGCAGATGCGCCCTTACTTTAGGAATGGAGCAGGGTTTTACCCTGCGCAGTGGTCTTCAGATTCACAATGTAAATCAAGTAAAAAACAATATTTTTTAGTCTCTCGCCTTTTTATTTTTTTTATTATGCAGGGGGCGGGGTTCTACCTGCGAAGCGTCGCCCGCCCCCTTGCAACAATCGGGTGGGTGGGTCAGAAACCCACTGCACGCCCCCTTAGTGGTTCAGATGACAGGGCGTAGATTGCTTGGTTTGAAAGTGGTTTAAAATTGAAAACCTTAGAAAATGGGTTGATAACGAAACGAAGTGCCGTTATAACGCCATTCTTTAGGAGCGTAGCAGAGTTTACCTCTGCGTAGCGGTCTTCAGGTTCGCCCAAAGCGAATTGAGTAAAACACAATAAAAACCTTTAAAACTTATCTCCAATGCACAAAGCAACGCTTTGGGTATGAGATGATTACTTTAGGAGCGTTTGGGGGCTTTGCCTCCAAAAAGCGGTCTTCAGGTTTGCCCCAGCGAACCGATACCTCTAAAACTTATCTCCAATACACAAAGCAACGCTTTGTGTATGAGATGGTTACTTTAGGAACGCAGGGCAGTTTCACTGCCCGGAGTGGTCTTCAGATTCGGGTTTTCCCCGAATCAAGTGACATCAAAAAGAAGGTTTGGGGGTTTTATCAGTTACAGGAGGCAACACCGGATAGATAATCTGTGGTTTTGTGCCTGTGAGCGACTCGAAGAAAGCTTGGATTTTTTTGGCTTCATCATTATTGATAGTGATCCCCAATTGGATAGCCCCCATTTCTTTGATGGCATCTTTGACATCCCAATACTGCCCATTATGAAAATATGGCATTGTTTCAGCGATATTTCTAAGCGTGGGAACTTTCACCATACCATTTTCATCCCCTTTAAAATCCCCTACATTTGCGAATTTATACGGCTTGACAACGCCAAATGGCTGCATTGTGCCACCTAAGTTGATGCCATTGTGGCAAGCGGTGCATCCTTTGTCGATGAAAATATCCAAACCTTCTTGCTCTTCAATGCTGAGGGCTTTTGGATTGCCATTCAAAAAATCATCATATCGGCTTGGCGTTACAAGTGTTTCTTCAAACATCGCAATCGTATCAGCGATGAGTTTGAAATCAATCTTGACTTTGCTGCCATAGGCTTTTTTAAACTCATCGACATAAGCAGGGATCGAAGTGATTTTTTCTACGACAAGTTTAGGCGCTGCTGCCATTTCCACAGGATTTTGGATCGGTCCTTGTGCTTGATCGCCTAGGTGTTGGGCTCTGCCATCCCAAAATTGCACCGAGTTAAAAACCGAGTTAAAAACGGTTGGCGAGTTGAGGTGATGGGGATTTGCCTGCCATTTTGCCCCAATAGCCGCAGGGACAATATCCGCACCGCCTAATGCGAGATTGTGGCAGGTATTGCACGAAATCAGATTGGAACTTGAAATTCTAGGGTCAAAATAAAGCTTTTTGCCAAGCTCAATTTGAGCGGGTGTCATTTTTGGTGAATAACCAGTTGCCAAATTCGTATCTTTGGCTTTTTGGAGTTGGTAATCCCTCAAAGCTTTCCCGCTAGGGATGGGTTCTAAGCCTGCTTCTTTAGCTTTTTGGATCAAAGCTTGGTTGGTCGCTCCAAAAGCGCTTATCGCACAAAATGCGATAATGCTTCCTGTGAGTGCGAGTTTTTTCATTGTCTTTCCTCCTAAGTTTCGATTTTTATAGAATTTCGCATTATACTTCAAAAGAGAAAATATATTAATAAAAATTTTTAGTTAGCAATATTTTTTATTAAATAATTAATCGATATTATTAATAATGATAATTAAAATGTTCCTTGCCATTCATAAAAATAAATCATCAATTTTTACTCATTAACACGCGTAAACATCGATTTTTTGGAATGTTGCTCTGCATAAACTCATTTGGAATATCTAAGCTCTTATCAGGCAGAATAAATGAAAGATAACGTATAATATTTGTCAATGAAATTTCTAAAATCTCTGTTAAATTGAACTAAAAATAGCACAAAATTGCATAAGGAAAATCAATGAGTTACACGCATTTGCACTTGCATACCGAATATTCTTTGCTTGATGGCGCAAACAAAATCAAAGCCTTGGCGAAAAAAATCAAAGCACTAGGGATGAAAAGTGTCAGTATGACCGATCACGGGAATATGTTTGGGGCGATCGATTTTTATACCACGATGAGAAAAGAGGGTATCAAGCCCATTATTGGCATTGAAACCTATCTACACAATGCCTCAGATTTGGGTAGCAAGGAGTCCAAACAGCGATTCCATCTATGTCTCTATGCCAAAAATGAAGAAGGCTATAAAAACCTGATGTATCTAAGCTCGATGGCTTTTATTGAGGGATTTTACTACTACCCACGTATCAACAAAAAGATTTTGCGTGAGCATTCTGCGGGCTTGATTTGTTCTTCGGCGTGTTTGCAGGGTGAGGTAAGCTGGCAACTCAATACCAACAACCCCAGAAACGTGCGCTTGGGGGCAAAAGGCTATGAGGTCGCCAAAGAAGTCGCATTGGAATACCAAGATATTTTTGGCGATGATTTTTATATCGAGATTATGCGTCACGGCATTGCTGATCAAAGCTTCATTGATGAGGCGCTCATAAAAATCTCTTTAGAAACTGGTATCAAGCTCATCGCCACCAATGATACCCACTACACCAATCAAGACGATGCGAGCGCTCAAGAAGTCGCGATGTGTGTGGCGATGGCAAAAACGCTTGATGACAAAGACAGACTCAAGCATTCTGTCAAAGAATTTTATGTCAAATCCCCCGAAGAGATGGCACGGCTGTTTGCTGACATCCCAGAAGCACTCACAAATACCCAAGAAATCGCTGATAAATGCACGCTCCAAATTGATCTCAAAGATGAAAAAAACAATCCCCCCACACCGCCAAGATTCAAATTTACCCAAGAATACGCCCGCAAAGAGGGGCTTGATATTAGCGATGATGCGAGTTATTTTGCCCACAAGGCACGAGAGGGCTTGAAAGAAAGATTAGAGATTATCCCACAAGAAAAACATCAAGCTTACAAAGACCGCTTGGAGCACGAGATTGAAGTCATCAATAATATGAAATTTCCCGGCTATATGCTGATCGTTTGGGATTTTATCCGCCACGCCAAAGAAAATGGTATCCCTGTAGGTCCGGGCAGGGGTAGTGCAGCAGGGAGTTTGGTGGCATTTTGTCTTAAGATTACCAATATCGATCCTTTGAAATACGATCTGCTTTTTGAGCGATTTTTGAATCCTGAGCGGGTTTCACTGCCTGATATTGATACGGATTTTTGCCAAAGACGTCGGGGGGAAATCATCGAATATATGATCGAAAAATACGGCAAATACAATGTCGCCCAAGTCATTACCTTTGGTAAAATGCTCGCTAAAGGCGTGATTCGTGATGTCGCAAGGGTGCTAAATATGCCCTATAAAGAAGCTGATGATATGGCAAAGCTTATCCCAGATAAGCTCGGTATTACGCTACAAGGCTATGAAAAAAATGGCGAATGGGTCGATGGGGCGTGGGAGCTAGAACCCAAAATCTCAGAACTCACCCAAAATAACCCGCTTGCCAAAAAAGTCTGGGAATTTTCGCTTATGCTTGAAGGCCTCAATCGCAATGCTGGCAAGCACGCTGCTGCCCTTGTGGTCGATAGCGAAAAAGAACTATGGCATAAAACCCCGCTTTATACCAGTGATAAAACCGGTGGGGCGATCGTTACGCAGTATTCGATGAAATACCTTGAACCTGTAGATTTGATAAAATTTGACTTCTTGGGCTTAAAAACCCTCACCGTGGTCGATGACGCCCTCAAGCTCATTGCCAAAAGGTATCAAAAAAATCTCGACTTCCTCACGATCGACACCAATGATCCCGAAGTGTATAAAACAATGCAAAGTGGCAACACTGTGGGGATATTTCAAGTCGAATCGGGTATGTTTCAAGGGCTTAATAAACGTTTGCGCCCCTCAAGTTTTGAAGATATCGTGGCAATCATTGCCTTAGGCAGACCCGGACCGATGGAATCGGGAATGGTGGATGATTTTGTCAATCGCAAACACGGCTTAGAACCCATCACCTATATGTTTGCTGAGCTTGAACCTATCCTTAAACCGACCTATGGGACGATTGTCTATCAAGAACAAGTAATGCAAATCGTCCAAACCATTGGGGGCTTTTCTCTAGGTGAAGCCGATTTGATACGTCGGGCGATGGGGAAAAAAGACGCCCAGATTATGGCAGATAATAAAGCAAAATTTGCCTTAGGTGCAGAACAAAAAGGATTTGATAAACGCAAGGCAGAAGAATTGTGGGAACTCATCATCAAATTTGCCGGCTATGGGTTTAACAAATCCCATTCGGCTGCTTATGCGATGGTAACGTTTCAAACTGCGTATCTCAAAACCTACTACGAACACGAATTTATGGCAGCAATGCTCACAAGCGAATCGGTCAAGACCGAATCGGTCGCAAAATATATCGATGAAGTCAAGCTTTTGGGTATTGAAGTGGTTTCCCCGCACGTCAATACCTCTGATCTCGATTTTGGCGTGGGGGATTTTAGCGACGAGGCAGGCAAACCTATCAAAAAGATCATTTTTGGTTTGGGTGCGATCAAAGGTGCAGGAGAAGGACCGCTCAAAAATATCATCGAAGTGCGTGAGAGTGGCGGGAAATTCAAAAGTTTAGAAGATTTTATCTCACGGGTGGATTTTAGCAAGCTCACCAAACGTATCCTAGAGCCACTCATAAAAACCGGTAGTCTCGATGGGCTGGGCTACACACGTGCGACAATGCTGCAAAATATCGATGCGATCTGTGAAGCAGGCAGAGCAAAAGACAAGATAAAAGAAATGATGGCAGGCTCGCTGTTTGGGGATAATCAAGATGATATGCAATCGATTGCATTAGATTTGAACGATATTCCTGAATGCGATGTGAAAACCTTACTTGATTATGAATATGAATGTCTGGGGATTTATGTTTCTGGGCATCCTTTAGATGATTTCCAACAAGAAATCAAAGCCATCAAAGGCGTGGCAAAAAGCGTCGAAATCGATAAATTAGAGATTGGTTCGAATGCGATTTTTGTAGGCAAGATTTTAGACATCAAAAAAAAGATTGGCAAAAAAACCGGCAAGCCTTATGGGACGGCTGATATTTTGGATTTCTATGGCAAGATTGATCTGATGTTGTTTGATAAACATCTCCAAGAGCTTGAAAATTTTGATACCAGCAAGCCATTGGTTTTCAAATGCAAGATTGAAGAGCGTGATGATGTAGCCCAGCTCCGTTTGCTTGAAATTATGAGCCTTGAAGATGCCAAAGGGCAAAAAGTGAAACTAAAATATAAAGAAGTTGCAGAAATTACAGAAGTTAGCGAGGAGATTATCCCTTTGGATCTCAAACCCCAAGATTTTAGCGATGCGACCTGCCCGCTAGCTGTAGTGCTAAACAAGAACGCCAGTAGCAGTATTTTTGAAAAAATAAAATCTCAAGCCCAGATTTTTGGGGGCGAGCGGGAGCTTCGGGTGGTGATTGAAGATGATGAGCAAGATTATATGTTTGTGAGCAATCTAAAAGTCAATAGCCAAATCAAGCAAAGTTTTTCTGAACTTTTGTGGGTGGATGTTTCAAGGGATATTTCGTGAGACTTAATCAATTTATTTCCCATCACACCAAATATTCACGCCGAGAAGCTGATGAACTCATTAAAGCAGGCAGGGTCAATGTCGAAAAAACCAAAGCGGATTTCAAAACCATTTTGCAGGAAAACCAGCGGGTTTTTATCGATGGGAAAATTATCAAACCCCAAAAAAGCGACCTCTACACGGTCATCGCTTATCACAAACCAAAAGGTGAGATCGTAAGCAAAAAAGACGATCGCAATCGTCGGGTGATTTATGAATCTTTGGGGGCAAAATACGCCTCTTTTGTGCCGGTTGGTAGGCTGGATTTTGCCTCTGAGGGCGTGATTTTACTCACCGATAGCAAGAAAGTCGCGCGTGCCTTGATGGAGAGTGATTTGGAGCGTGAATATATCATCAAGGTAAAAGGCAATATCACACAAGAGGCGATAGAAGCGATGGAAACGGGGATTTGCCTCGAAAATGCCACAGCAGGCGCACACCCTAAAAATAAGATTGAAAAAATGGTATTTGCCCCTTTTGTCAAATATGAGATTGCCAAAAATGACGTGCATTTTTCAAAAATCAAAGTTATTATCAAAGAGGGCAAAAACAGGGAATTACGGCGGTTTTTTGCGCATTTTAAAAACGATGTTTTGGATTTACGCCGTGTGCGTTATGGCTGGGTATCTTTGAATGCCTTGCCAGTAGGCAAAATGAGATTTTTAAATAAAGATGAATATAAATCCTTGCACCACTTTATGGGAAAATATGATTAAAATTTTTTTCTAAGCAAAAAGTAAGCATAATTCTGGGATTATATTTTTTAAACGAGGAATAATTTATGAAAAAACTGATTTTTGTTTCGGCATTATTGGCAATATTTTTTTATGGCTGTAGCGATCCTACCGAAGTCAAGCAAGATGATAGCCAAGAAATCCAATCGCTCAAGACAAATTGTGCCGCAGGGGATCTGGAAAGTTGTGCGAATCTGGGTGCAAAATATGCCTTAGGGCAAGATCTCAAAAAAGATATCCACAGCGCAAAGATTTTATTTGAAAAATCTTGTGCGGGAGGCAACCCCACAGGTTGCTACAATCTCGGTGTGATTGATCGGGATAAAAAAGACTACAAACAAGCACTTAAGAAATTTGAAGATTCGTGTGAAAAGGCATTTGGTCAGGCTTGCTATAGCGTGGGCGTGATGATTAAAAATGCTGAAGGTGTCGAACAAGACCTTGATGAGAGCGTGAAGATGTTTTCAAAGGCTTGCGATTTGAATAATGTCTATGGTTGCTTGGATGCTTGCGTGTTCTACAAAGATGACGCGCAGGGTGATAAAGCATTGCCTATGTGCCAGAAAGCCTGCGAACAAGGCAGTGGGGCAGGTTGTTTCAATGCGAGCGATTTGTATTTTACAAAATACAAGGACATTCCTAATACATTGGCGTATTCAAAACGTGCTTGTGATTTAGGCGTTGATCTGGCTTGCTCAAATGTCGGGTTTTTGTATGCTGAGGGCAAAGAGATCGCCCAAGACATCAAAGAAGCAGCTGTTTATTTTGACAAAGCGTGTTTGTTAGGCAATGAGCAGGCGTGCAAAAATGCTGAAACCATCAAATCCCATTTAAGCAAAAACAATAAACAAGCCCCAGGGGAAGTCTCGAAGAATCTGAAAAAAAATTGATTTTGTGTTGATTTTTTGAGGATTTTTGGTTTCAGATTATTTTATTCTGCTTTGTTGTAGAATAGCCTTGAGAAAATATTTTATGCAAAAGGCTATCAAATGTGGGGCGCCAAAAAAACCGCGATTGCGAATAGTTATTTCAATGGGATGGTCCTTGTAGGGGTTATCTCCTTTGCTGCGTTGTATTTTGCCGGGAATGATTTTATCCAATCGATTCATCTATCCCCCTTGCTTATTGGCGTGATTATTGGGACGTTGGCTTCGCCAATTTTTCGCCGTGCCAAAAGAGCTACCGAAAAAGGCGTGGGTTTTAGTGCAAAAAAGCTTTTAAGATTTGGCATTATTCTTTATGGGTTCAACGTTACATTGGGCGAGATTGCAAATCTTGGGCCAGCGCCGATTATCATTGCATTTATTGTGGTTGCCGTGATTTTTGCGGTGGGAACTTATATAGGTATCAAACTAGGTCTTGATAGGGATATTGCGATGTTAGTCAGTGGTGGGAGTGCTGTATGTGGGGCAGCAGCGGTCTTGGCACTCGAATCTTCGATCAAGTCCGAACCCTATAAAGGCGTTATCGCAGTCGGCACCGTGGTGGTCTTTGGTATCATCGCAATGTTTTTATACCCAATATTTTATAACATCGGGATCATCCCTTTGAGTCCTGTGCAAGAGGGCATTTACATCGGTTCAACCCTGCACGAAGTCGCCAATGTCGTCGGTGCTGCGAGTTCGATTTCTCCAGAAGCCCAGAGCGTGGCAGTTACCATCAAGATGATCCGTGTGATTTTGCTTGTGCCATTGCTTTTGATTGTTTCTTATTTGGTCGCACACAACTCCTCAGGCGGGAATCGCAGAAAAATCCATATCCCTTGGTTTGCTTTTTGGTTTTTGGGTGTGGTTTTGTTGCATTCTTATATTTATGAGCTTTCTGGTGGGGTGGTTTCAGAAGAGACTATTACGGGGCTTATCGATGGATTGCGGTATGTTTGCAATGTTTGTTTAGTGTTTGCGATGGTTGCTTTGGGCTTGCAAGTTGATCTCAAGAAATTTATCAACTCAGGAGGTAAGGCATTTACGTTAGCGTTGATATTGTTTGTTATCCTGATGGTTGGCGGATTTTTATTAGTCAAATTTTTTGTATAAAAAGGAATAAATATGGTTGCAGTTATTGATCGTGCTAAGTTTGAAAATGAGGTCAAAACAGGTTCTGTTATAGTTGATTTTGGTGCATCTTGGTGTCCAGATTGTCGGCGGATTGATCCTATTATGGAAGCGCTGGCAAAAGAATATGAGGGGAAAGTTAAGATTTTTAAAATCAATATTGACGCAGAAGAAGCGCTCAAAGATGAGCTTGGGGTCAGGAGAATCCCTACGCTTATTTTTTACAAAGATGGTCAAGAAGTTGGCGAAAGACTTGTAGAGCCTGACAATAAACTTCCGATAGAAACCGCTTTGAAAAAGATTTTATAATTTTTACTCGATTCGATAAATTGAATCTGAAGACCACTGCGGGCGGGAGACCCGCCCTGCGTTCCTAAAGCTACCATCTCACACCCAGCCAGAGGTTGTGCGTTCGAGATAAATTTCTAAGGTTTTCATTATTTCAAACTCGATTTATTTGCGTGAATCTGAAGACCGCTACGCAAGATGTGAAATCTTGCTTTGCTCCTAAAGTTATTTTACCCACCCACCCGAGTTATATCCTGCTTCATAAGATAAAATCTTATTGCATTGCTAAAAAATCAAGCGATTATTTGACCGCCTCAAACACCGCACCTCGCGCACGATAAAGGGTATTGATATATTGGACTTGATTGTTATCGATGAGTTCTGAGAAAAATTTATTGATTTTGGCATCTTGAAAATCAAAAAACATTTCGACCCCAATGGCTGTGGAATAATTCACCCAATCATAGCGCAAATCACTGCTAAGCAACGCGCCGTATTCAATCAATTTTTGATTCGTATTTCCAATCGCACTCACCACATAAAAATTTTGCCTATCCTTTGGCTGGACAAGCATCAAAATCGAGGGGCTATAGTTGATTTGAACGGATAGAATCTTGGAGGGTTTTTTGGTAGAAAAAGCCAATTGCGACAGCATTAAGCCACTTTTGACCACAGGCGTATTCAAAATCACCACGCTATTTTCTAAAAAATTCTCTTGATTTTTGAGATTTCTGGCAAAAGTCGCTGCTTGTTGGGAGGTTACAACATCTTTATATACAACATTAGAATCCAAATCATCCAAAATATTCCCCAATGTCGAACCCACAGGGCTATCATCATCATATTCGACCACGGAAGCACTGCCTGCTAGTGCGGTGATTGTTTGCATTTGTGCATAATAATCAATCCCCCCAAAAACCAGCTTAGATGGGAGTTTCAAAGATTTTTGAAGCTGGTTTTTATTCACGGTTGGGATATAGGTAGGGAGGCTAATATACGTGCTTTGAATAAAATTTTCAACGCCAGCTTGCGTTAAGATAGCGATTACAAATTCATACCGCTCTTGTTCGATTTTGCTATATGCCTCACTCAAATCCAAAGGATCTTCGCTCCCACTATCAAAAACCTTGAAATCAAAATCCCCGCCACGTGTCATCAAATACGCCAAAATCGTATCGATACTCGCAACCGAATACCGCCCGACGATTTTTTTGGGGATAAGCAATGCGATTTTTACTTTCGAACTCTTTTTGTCTTGATACACCGAACTTTGCATAAACGAATCAATCTTAGATAGCGCAACGGCTAGATTTGCCCGAAGCTCGATATTTTGGGTGTCATTTTTGAACTTGGCTACAAATGAAAAAATCTTGCCCTCATTGTAAAGTTTTTCCAAACATTTCTCATCGCATTTTTCGGTGCTAATATCGACAACCTCTTGCTTGGGTAAAGGCAATGGTGAGATGATATAGCTTTTGGCAAACAGCTGGGTGTCAAAAATCGCAACCAAAACGCTCAAAATGATCCATTTATTTTTCATAATATCCCCTTTGCTAATAAAAAATGTTGCCACGCTTCTTTTTTCAACGAAGGATTTTTAAGTAGCTCATTCAAAGAATACGTTGCTAAAAATGCCTTGTTATTTTGGGTAAAAATACTGCCAGCACATTTTTCAAAATCCAATCCAAATAAATGCTCCAGCACGCTATCGCCCATCAAAAGGATAATCTTGGTGTATTGGGAGAGGATTTGTTCGTTCAAATACTGCTTGCAAACCAAGATTTCCGCCTCAGAGACTTTGAGATTGCTCTCATTGCATTTCACTAAGGACAAAAGCCCATATTCTTGCGATCGCAATCCAAATACGTTTTGGATAATATTTTGAAACATTTTTGAACTTTTATTTTCCAAAAATGCCCCCGAGGCATCCACTAAAGGTAGCTGTGTGACAAAAATGATTTTAGCCTCTCTTGGCAAAATCCCAAACGCTGGCTTTGCCCCCTTGCTCCGATCGCACAGCGTGCAATGAGAAATAATATCGTGCAAGGAGCTTTTGGGAATCTTGAGGCTTTCTTCGCTGGGTTTGAGGTTGATATTTTCGATATAAGAAACCCCAAACATCTTTTGATAATACAAAAACCTCAGATGAAAAATTTTTTGAATATCTTGCATTAAGACTGCTTAGATTTTTTCAATCTTTATTTTTTTTATACATATGCGGGTTGATCATATTTTGGGGTTTAAAAATCTCATCAAGCTGTTCTTTATTGAGTAGTCCCCGACTCAATGCGATGTCATAAACATTTTTGCCCGTAGCAAGCGATTCTTTGGCAATCGAAGCGGAATTTTCATACCCGATATAAGGATTGAGCGCCGTAACGATACCAATGCTATTATGCACAAAATTTTTGCAAATATCTTCATTGGCTGTGATACCATCGATACATTTATGCGCGAGCGTAACCATCGCACGATTAAGCATAACGATGGAATTAAACAGGCTATAAGCGATCACGGGTTCAAAGACATTGAGCTGGAGTTGCCCGCCCTCAGCTGCCATCGTTACGGTGATGTCATTGCCAATCACAGCAAAGCAAACCTGATTAACCACCTCGGGGATCACAGGATTTACCTTGCCGGGCATTATCGAACTGCCTGGTTGCATTTTGGGGAGATTGATTTCATTCAAGCCCGCACGAGGACCAGAACTTAACAAGCGCAAATCATTACAGATTTTAGAAAGCTTCACAGAAACCCTTTTGAGCACACCGCTGATCTGCACATAAGACCCCGTGCTTTGCGTCGCTTCTATCAGATCGGTAGCGGTGATAAAGGGTCTGCCGGTAACTTCTTGCACCTTTTGTTCAACGATATTTTTATAATCGGGGTGCGAATTGATACCTGTGCCAATCGCTGTCCCGCCTAGATTGATAATCCGCACCAAATTTCTAGCGTCCAAAACCCGTTCGATGTCTTTATTTATCATCAATTCAAATGCCTTAAACTCTTGCCCCAAGGTCATCGGCACGGCATCTTGGAGCTGGGTTCTGCCCATTTTCAAAATATCTTTAAACTCTTCGGCTTTATTGGAAAATGATTCTTTCAATATCCGCATCGATTCAGTCAGCCCGCTTAATCGCTCATATAGGGCGATTCTAAGCGCTGTGGGGTAGGCGTCATTGGTTGATTGGGAAAGATTGACGTGATCATTGGGGTGGCAATATTCATATTGCCCTTTTTTGTGTCCCATCAATTCCAATGCGATATTAGCAATAACTTCATTGGCATTCATATTCGTGCTTGTGCCTGCCCCCCCTTGGATCATATCGACAACAAATTGATCGTGGTATTCTCCAGCTAATATCTTATCGCAAGCCCGACAAATGGCGTCTTTGATAGCCTCATCGAGCAATCCAAGCTCGTGATTGGCTAATGCGGCAGCTTTTTTGACTTGGGCGAGGGCGTTGATAAAAATGGGGAAATCAGCAAGCTTTTCGTTGGTGATATGAAAATTCTCAACCGCTCGAAATGTTTGTATCCCATAATAAACGCTATCATCAATCTCTAATTCACCAATAAAATCGTGTTCTTTTCTTTTAGACATAATAAAAACTCCTATTATTTTTTTATCAAAACATACAACCGATTATATTCAAACAAATCCAATAATATTTTTATTGTTCTTTTGCCCGCTGGATATGTGCGCCCAAGCCAGATAGCTTTTCTTCAAGGCGCTCATAGCCTCTATCAAGATGATAGATCCGATGGATTTGGGTCTGCCCGCTAGCAACAAGACCGGCTAAAACCAACGCCGAAGAAGCCCGCAAATCCGTAGCCATCACATCCGCACCGATGAGTTCTTCCCCGCCGGTGATTTTGGCGACATTGCCCCGCAGCGTGATATTTGCCCCAAGCCGTTGGAGTTCGCTCACGTGCATAAAGCGATTTTCAAACAAACGTTCTTCAATCGAGCTACTGCCCTCACATTGGGTGGCGAGCGCCATAAATTGCGCTTGCAAATCTGTAGGGAAACCCGGGTATTCTGTCGTAATCATCTCAAAAGCCTTGCGTTTCTTAGCGGGGGTGATTGTGATAGCGTTTGGTTGTGTTTCTATGCCAAAGCCGATTTCACAAAGTTTATTACTCACCGCTTCCAAATGGGCGGGTAAGACATTTAAAAGCGAGATGGCAGAATTTGTGATCGCCCCTGCGCACAGATATGTCCCTGCTTCGATTCGATCAGGGATCACCGAGATGGCTTTGAAATCAAGCAGTTCCCCTTCACTCCCCCGCACAATCAATTCATTGCTCCCCACCCCAGCAATCTCAATGCCTGCATTTTGGAGAATCTCACAAAGCTGGATGACTTCGGGTTCTTTAGCCGCATTGACGATTTTGGTAACTCCTTTTGCCAATGCCGCTGCCATCAAGACATTTTCCGTGCCTGTTACGGTGATTTTGTCAAATATAATATCCCCGCCTTTTAGCCCGTCTGGGGCGCTAGCGACGATATATCCCCCACTGATTGAGATTTTTGCACCCATTTTTTCCATCGCCTTGATATGCAAATCCACTGGTCTTGCCCCTATCGCACAGCCACCGGGCAAACTCACCTCGCATTTGCCAAATCGTGCCAACAAAGGACCTAAAACCAATATCGAAGCCCGCATTTTCCGCACAATATCATAAATCGCTTTGGTATGGATAATCCGCTCCGAACAGATGGTGATTTCATTAGACGAAGTCCATTGTATCTCCGATCCTAAATGCTCCAAAAGCTTTGCTAAGGTTTTGACATCAGCAACATCGGGTAAATTGGAGATCCTCAAAGGATTTTTGCATAATAGCGCACTCGCTAAAATCGGTAAAGCCGAATTTTTAGCCCCTGATATGCGGACCTCGCCTGCTAATGCCTTGCCACCTCTGATTTGCAAACAATCCATATCTCACCTTTTTTTTCTAGTTTTTAATGCCAAGCCAACGGTTTCGGCAATATCGTTTTCTATCCCTTTGTTGGCGTCTTCAAGTTTCTGACCAAATCTCGCAACCGAATCAATATCAAAATGTTCTGAAGAAGCCATTTTTGCGATAATGCTAAGCCAACGTTTCAAATCTGTGTCATCTTTAGGAAAGACTTGAAAATTTTTTAAGAATTTTTCCAAAACATTTTCAAGATCGGCTTGATTTTTGACACGTCCTAACATCGCCTCGAGGTCTTCAAGGGTAATGCCCCGAGGTTGTGGGGCGGGCTTTTGGAGGATTATCCATACAAAGCCCAACATCACAACAGGCAATGCGAGCAAAAAACTCACTACCCAAAAAAATATATAAAACCACGTATCATACATAAAAAATCCTATTGGGGGCAATCATCGGTGATAGGCCTCATAAAAGTCATTAGTTGCCCGGACAAATCCATTAATATTCCCGCAATCATAACGCTTGCCTTCAAATTTATAGGCAAGAACCCTGCCCGCTTTTGCCTGCTCAAGGAGCGCATCGGTGATCTGGATCTCGCCTTTTTTGCCCGGCTTGGTAACTCGGAGGATATTGAAAATATCAGGCGTGAGGATATACCTGCCAATGACGGCTAGATTGCTTTTGGCTTCTTCTCGGCTAGGTTTTTCTGTCATATTTGAGATCTTATAAACACCCTTTTCAATCTCCTCACCCTCGATAATCCCGTATTTATCGACATCGCTCATATCCACTTCTTCGATAGCTACGATGGAGCAACAATATTTTTTATACAAGCCCACCATCTGAGAAAGCACGCCTTTCCCGCCCATATTCGCACACAAATCATCAGCCAAAATCACAGCAAATGCTTCTTGCCCAATGAGTGTTTCGCCTGTAAGGATAGCGTGGCCCAGCCCTTTCATTTCATTTTGGCGGGTGTAAGAAAACGTGCAGGTTTGGATCAATGATCGGATTTCTTTGAGGTAAGATTCCTTGTCTGTGCCTTTTATCTGGTGTTCAAGCTCGTAGCTGGTATCAAAATGGTCCTCAATGCTGCGTTTGCCTCGACCTGTTACGATTGCCATCGTATGGCAACCTGCCTCCAGGGCTTCTTCAACGCCATATTGGATGAGGGGCTTATTCACAATCGGTAACATTTCCTTTGGCATTGCTTTGGTCGCTGGAAGAAACCTCGTGCCATAGCCAGCTGCAGGGAATAAGCATTTGTGAATCATTTTTTCTCCTTTGTGTGCGATTTTGCGTGCGTATCAGTATAAATCATCGTTTTTTTAAGCAATGCGTCCAAATCAATATGATGCCCAAAAAGCTCTTGATAAATGACATAATTTGCCATCACTTTCATCCCATAAAATCGCGATTCCTCATAGGGCAAAAGCTCCATACTCAGCCAAGGTTCGTATTTTCTGTCTTTCAAAAATAACTTGTTTTGTGCTAATAATCGCCTCAAAAATCCCGGACCGCCGTTATAAGCGTAGGCGACAAACAAGGGATGAACAAATTCTTCTTTGAGTTCGTTGAGATAAAAATTGCCAAATTCTAATGCGGTTTTAGGGTCAAACATATCAGCAAGCTCGATATTTTTGCGTCCCATTTCTTTGGCAAATGGCAAGACATTAAAGGGCATAATCTGCATTATCCCCAAAGCATAAGATCGCGATATGAGTGCGGGGAGGAGATGGCTTTCTTGCCTAGCGATGGCATAAGCAAGTGATTTTTCATCATCATTTTTCCAAGCAAGCAAATCCTCATAAGGCGTGATGAAATAATTGATCTGGTATTTTGTAGCACGATTGAGGAAAAATGCCAGATGGGGCAAGGTTTTTTCATACCTAAAATAACGCAAAATCTTGTTATATTCTTCATCATTGCGGATGGATTGAATATTATCCCGCAAAATCTGCCATTCAAACGGGTCTTTGATGTTGAAATCGGGATTTTTCGAGCTGATATTTTCAAAATGCGAAACGATTTGGTATTTGGGCGTAGAGCCGATTTTTTGATTGGCATAAATCGAAAAAATATCCACGAATTGGCTTTGGGCGAGTTCTTCTAAGAAAACTTTATTATTGCTGATAAGATAGCGCCAAAATAACGCCCTATCCCTCATAAATGGGTCAATACTAACATCTGTAGAACGCTTAAAATACACGAGAGCTTTTTTATTTTGCTTTTGGAGGACTTCATTGATTCCTAGTAGGAAAAACGTATTGGCATTTGAGATTGTAATATCTGCTTTTGCTAGAGATTTTTTGAATGTTTCAAATCGTGGGTCCAAAATGATATTGTGGAGCATTTTGTTAAAAATCGCATTGTTTTGATTGGCAAGATTTTCGATTTTTTTAGGCGGGATGGGTTTGGAAAATATTTCAAGTTTTTGGGCGTAAGTGATGCCATTAAAAATAATGCCAAAGTTTTTGGCAGAGGTTTTTAGCAGGGCATTCAAGACATCTTTGTCCCGCAATATCTTGACTTGTTCATAAAGTGCGGGGTTGAGTGGTTTTATTTTTGCCATCAATAAACTAGCGTCTTTTTCGCTTATTTTAAGGACATCTGAAAGTTTCAACCCCAATGCGATACATTCGCTATCTTGGGTTTTGAGGCGCTCAAAATCAAGATTTTTACACAAAATATCTTTGGGCATTTCTGTGATGACCCCTTTGGCTTCCATCGCCTTTTGCAGGCGGGGGGTCTTGTTTGCCACGAGCGCATAAGCAAGCTTGGCTTCTTCTATGGAGGTTTGAGGAAGCGAGATAAACTGCCAGATATAAAAATCCCGCACCACCCCTGAGGGCTTATTTTGCAAAAAATCCAATGTGATAGTTTGGCTAAAAAGCAACGAAAAAGACAAAAAACTTAAAAAAATAATTTTTTTCATCATACCGAATGCGTCCATCGTGCCATTATGCTAACGTTTGAGAGTAGGCAAACAAAAGCTTTACCAATGCCATATCCAAAAACTGCAAGATGATAATCACCACCAATGGAGAAAAATCAATCCCTGCATATGTCAATGGAATCCAACGCTTGAGCTTGCGATAAATCGGGTCTGTCAGAGCAAAAAGAATCCGCACGATGGGATTATAAGGATCAGGGCGCACCCAGCCAATCAGCGTGGCGATGATAACCACCCAAATATAGAGCGTGATAAGCATATGCAAAATCGAAGCGATGGCACTCAAAATACTGCTTAAAATCATTTTTGTCCTTTGATCTGCAAAATATCTTTGAAATGGGGTCGCAAATACGGGTAAATCGCACCCAAATCTATCCCGTGAGACTCGCCTGTTAAAAGGATTCGCAGGGGTTTGAAAAACTGCTTACCCTTTAAGCCACTTCTTGTGATGGCTTCGTTTTTAAACGATTCATAATCCGCCAAAATCGCCTCGTTTGTTTTTTCGACTTGCCCCTGCGAGCACGCGCTTAGCCCGAGCATTATCTGGAGCGTTTCAAAAAGCTTTAAACACTCTGGCTCAAAACTCTCGCCCTCATAAAATGCGCTAATATCTTTGGGCGAAAATATGCGATTGAGTTTTTCCCTGATTTCATTGAGCGTGCTGGCTTCTTCCAAATAGAGCTTGCCTAATGCCCCAATGCCAACATCTTGCGTGCCTAAAAGCAGGGCAAATTCGTTTTCATCGAGGGTTTTGAGGTGTTCGCGATTGATATAACGCAAACGTTTGAGATCAAATTTCACTGGGGATTTTGCGATGTCTTCAATGCTAAACCATTCGATGGCAACTTTAAGGGTAAAGATTTCTTTGGGGGTGTGATTCCCCATACTGATGAGATAATTGATTATCGCTTGGGGCAAAAACCCTTGTTCTAGTAGCCAATCCACGCTTGAGGCACTATCACGCTTACTCATTTTCTTGCCACTTTCCCCGAGGATAATCGGCAAATGAGCGTATCCAAGATGTTTTTTGTAGCCCAAAGATTGCTGGATAAGGATTTGTTTGGGTGTGTTGCTGACGTGATCTTCACCTCGGACAATGAAGCTCACATCATAAATCATATCATCGCACGCACAGGCAAAATTATACGTAGGGATACCATCTTCACGCAAGATAACAAAGCTATCGAGTTCATTGGGTGCAAATTCTAGCCTACCTTTGATCATATCATCAAAAGCGATGGGTTCGCTTGAGCCAAAAAGCCGCACTACAGGCTTGGGATTCTCATTTTTTTGGATCTCTGCCCACGTATCATCGTAGCGAAAAGGCAAATGCGCCTCAAGCGCCTCTTGCTTTTTTTGTTCCAAAAACTCTTTGGTGCAATAGCAATAAAATGCCTTGCCTTGCTTGATTAAATCATCTGCAAATTTTTGATGGCGCTTGAAATTGTGGCTTTGATAAACAAGCTCATCCCACAAAAGCCCAAACAGATTCAAACTCGCAAGGATTTCTTTGTCCTTGCCATCGATATTCCTAGCAAAATCCGTATCCTCAATGCGGATCAAAAACTTTTCTCCACGTTGTTTGGCGATGATGTAGTTAAAAATTGCTGCCCGAAGATTGCCAATATGCATATCTCCAGTCGGCGAGGGGGCAAAACGAAGCATAGTGTTGGAGCCTTTTTTGGTTATAGATTGGTGCTATTTTACCAAAATACTGCCAATTCAAACTCAAAACATTTTCAAGAAATCTTTGGCATTAAAGCTTTCATAAGCAGGGTTTTCAATGGTTTGAGATCCAAAAATTTTCTGGTCAAATATCTTTGTGCTTACCAAAGCCAGGGCATTTTTCAGATCGGCTCTTTTGTCCTCCAAATAAGCGATCACACCCTCATAGCCTGCATTTTGCACCAAAGGCAAGGGGTTACTCACTTCGATTTCAATATTTTTGGAATCCACCATAACACTAAGCGTGGCATCAAAAAGCTCTGTCCCCATAAAGGAGCATTTCTCGATGATTTGGTGCATTTCAGAAGAAACTATCCTCTCTAGTGGCTCTAAATCTGCCCCATTAATTTCGTTATCACCAAGCATTCTTTGGGATTGCGCGATGAGCTTTGCGCAGGCAATATCCAAAATCTGTGCTGCCCCGATAAATTCGTTCGCACTCTTGATGTCTTCGCCAAATTTTTTTATCTTTTTGGATTTGCCAAACGGGCTTTCTGTAATGCCTTGTGTTTGGATGTCTTGGGGCTGGGGGGAATCCATACCGCCTAAATGTTTTTTAAACGTTGCGAGCATATCTTTTTCTAACATATTCCTGCCTTTTTATACCAATTTGCCATAATCTAAAAGCACATTTTGTTCCATCGCTTTTGGGTATAATTCGCCAACAAAAAATAACAAAAAGGCAACACTTGAAACGATTATTATGTAAGTATTTATTTTTTATGACAGGATTTTTTGCCCTAGCATTTGCCAAACCTCTCGCCCCGATTGATTTTGATCTCATCAAAATCCAAACCAATCCTAATGCCCCCACGCTTTTGCTGATGGGCGGGATTCAAGGCGATGAACCCGGCGGATTTAATGCTACGAATATGTTTTTAATGCATTACAAAATCCTTGATGGGAATGTCTGGGTCGTCCCTGTGCTAAATAAACATTCAATGCTTTTAAATCATCGCGGGATTTATGATGATATGAATCGCAAATTTGCAAGCCTATCCCCAAATGATCCTGAAGCCCCCATCATTAGCCATATCAAAGACCTCATCACCGCCAAAGAAGTCGATGCGATTCTCCATCTCCACGATGGGAGCGGGTTTTATCGCCCCACATATCAAAGCCCATTGCTCGGGCCAAACCGATGGGGAAACTGCTCGATCATCGATCAAGAAACATTAAATGGTGCAAGGTTTGGCAATCTTGAAGAAATCCTCACCGGCATAACCCAACATATCAATCAAAAACTCCTCAAACCCATCCATCAATACCATATCCGAGATACCCATACCGCAAAGGGCGATAAAGAAATGGAAAAAGCTCTCACGTATTTTGCTATCAAAAACAACAAGCCCGCCTTTGCCAATGAAGCCAGCAAAGAACTCCCGCTTGAACAAAGGGTTTATTACCATTTGCTTGCCGTTGAGGGAATGCTCGATCAAATCGGGATTGCCTACCAAAAAGATTTTGAACTCACGCCCAAAAACCTTTATCGCCTCATCAATGATAAAACACTTGATGTGATTATCGCTAATCGCATTGTTTTGCCATTGTATGGATTGCGACCGGTTTTAAATCACTTCCCCCTACCAAAAAACGTCGAAATATCCCAAATCCCGCTTGAATCAAAAGCCAAAATCATTGGGTTGCTCCCCAAAAACAATCAAATCTGGCTAAAATACGGCAACAAGCTGATGAGCAGGATAAATCCCGATTATATGGAGTTTGATACCTCGCTCAAAACCATCGCACTCAAAATCGATGGCAAAGAAATAACCGCAGATATTCCAAGTATTTTGAGAGCTAAGGAGAATTTTGAAATATTGCCCTTAGAGGGGTATCGGGTGAATGTCATCGGGTATGTCATCCCGGGCGATACATCCAAAAAGCCCAATGAAAGCGGGATTACTATTTCAAAAAAAGATTGCATTCCAAAATTTTCCATCGATAGGGCGGGGAAGATTTTTAGGGTTGAGATCTATAAAGGCGAGCAATTCAGCGGTATGGTGTTGATAAGGTTTGAATAATGCTTTTATTTATGGGTTTATTTTTGCTTTTGCAAAAGCAAAAATAAACCTGAAGACCGCTCCGCAAGATGTAAAATCTTGCTTCGCTCCTAAAGTATGGGCGTCTGCTATGCTCCTAAACGGAGCATACACGCATCGCCGTGCGAGCCTAAAAAAGATAATCTTTTTTTACGCTTCTCCTCTCATACCCAGCCAAAGGCTGTGCGTTCGAGATTAGTTTCTAAGGTTTTTAATCTTATCCACCTACAAACCAAAGCCCGCTACGCACTTTCAGCCTGCTAGCTCAAGGGGGCGTGCAGGGGGAGCAGGGATTTAAAGGGGTGAGCTTTTACCCACCCACCCGAGTTATATCCTGCTAACGCAGGAATATCAACCCGTTTTCTAAGGTTTTCAATTTTAAACCACTTTCAAACCAAGCAATCTACGCCCTGTCATCTTATCCACTAAGGGGGCGGGTCAGGGGGTTGGGGAGTTTGAGGGGAAAGGGGGGCGGACTTCGCAATTTAAGCCCCCCTTCCCTTCAAAGGGCGAAGCCCAAATATCAAATCTTGCATACTGCAAAAGATATCAGGCGATAGCCTCATTTTTTACTCGATTCAGTTTTGCAAATTGAATCTGAAGACCACTGCGCAAGATGTAAAATCTTGCTTTTGGGCGTATTGCGGCGCTCCTTAAAAGTCGCACATCGCAATCGCCGTGCGGAGCTAGTGAAGCCAAGCAGTTGGCTTAACCTTAACGCTCCTCCTCCTAAAGTATTTTGACCCACCCACCCGAGTTATAACGGCGTGCGTTGCACTTAGTTATCAACCCAGTTTTATAGGTTTGTAAGTGTGGCATTGCTAACAAACCAAAGCCCGCTACGCTTTTTCACCTTATCTGCTAAGGGGGCGGGGTAAAAACCTTTTGCTTATGTATTCAAGATTACGTTCTGCGTTTTAGACCCCTTTGCATTGAAAAAATTTATCAAATCTTGTTAAAATCTCGGTTTAAATCCATTTAAAATAGTTATGAAAATATTTCCCAATTCTTTTTGGGATGAAAATATCAAAAAACAATGATTTATCAAAAAGGTTTGCAACTATGGGAAAAATCCTCAATATCGGGATTATCGGTGTCGGGACCGTCGGAATAAGCGTAATAAAAACGTTAGAAGAAAATAAAGAAATCATTTGCGCCCGCACGGGGGTGGATATCCGTGTCAAAAAAGGCGTTGTGAGAGACCTAAAAAAGCCACGAGATCTCACCATCCCGCTAAGCACGGATATAGAAGACATTATCAATGACAAAGAAATTGATGTGGTTGTCGAGCTGATGGGCGGGATCGAAGCTGCCTATGAAGTTGCCAAAAAAGCACTCACAAACCAAAAAGCCCTCGTTACAGCAAACAAAGCGATGTTAGCTTATCACCGCTATGAGCTCCAGCAAATCGCAGGGAATGCGCCCATCGGCTTTGAAGCGAGTGTTTGCGGGGGTATCCCGATCATCAAAGCCCTCAAAGATGGCTTGAGCGCCAATCATATCTTATCGCTTAGCGGGATCTTGAATGGCACGAGCAATTATATCCTCACGCAAATGATCCAAAACCATCAAGATTTCCAAAGCGCGCTCCATCTTGCTCAAAAACTCGGCTACGCCGAAGCAGACCCGACGCTTGATATTAGCGGGGGAGATGCCGGGCATAAGCTTTTGATACTGGCTTCTTTGGCTTATGGGATCGATGCCAAACCCCAAGATATTCTCATCGAGGGTATCGAATCTATCAATGCCGATGACATCGAGTTTGCCAATGAATTTGGCTATGCGATCAAGCTACTAGGCATCGCGAAAAAACAAAATAACCAGATCGAGCTACGTGTCCATCCGGCAATGATTGACAAAAACAAGATGATTGCTAAGATTGATGGTGTGATGAATGGTATCAGTGTGATCGGCGATCGTGTGGGTGAGACGCTGTATTATGGTGCTGGAGCGGGGGGAAATGCCACGGCGAGTGCGGTTATTAGCGATCTTATTGAAATCGCAAGGGGCAAAAGCTCCTTGATGTTGGGATTTGAAAAATCCCCGCAAGTGAGTCTCAAGCCAAAAGATGCTATGGAAAGCCGTTATTATTTCAGGCTTTCAGTTGATGATAAATCCGGCGTTCTTGCCCAAATCGCTTCTATCCTCACGCAAAACAACATTTCCATCGGCACGCTTTTGCAAAAAGAAATCAAGCACAAAAACATCGCAAAAATCCTTTTTTCCACGCATACCACCACCGAACGTGCCATCAAAAACACCATCGCACAACTCCAAAAGCTCGATTCGATTATCGAAAAACCCTATATCATAAGAATCGAAGATGAGTAGAAAAAAGGGCTTTCAAGCCGAAGATTTGGCTTGTTCCTACCTAAAAAACAATGATTTTGAAATCATTACAAGGAATTTTTTCTGCAAATACGGCGAAATCGATATTATCGCCCTCAAAAACAAAACCCTCCATTTTGTCGAAGTCAAAAGTGGCAAGGGATTTGAACCCATCTATGCGATCACGCCAAAAAAACTCCTCAAAATCACAAAAACCATTGATTTTTTCTTGCTCCAGCACGACCCAAAAACAAGGTATTGTATCGATGCGCTCATCATCAAAGACGATCAAATCGAACTCATAGAAAATATCACATTTTAAGCGACGTCTAACGCTAATTTATAATTTTTGTTGTATAATCCACCCACAATCTTAAAAGAAAATCAGGAGAATTATTTATGGGCAAATATATCGAACTCAACAAAGAAAATTTTGATGCTACCACAAAAGATGGTGTTGCTGTCGTGGATTTTTGGGCGCCTTGGTGCGGTCCTTGCAGGATGTTAGCTCCCGTCATCGACGAGTTGGCTGAAGAATATCAAGGCAAAGTTGCGATTTGCAAGGTCAATACCGACGAACAAGATGAGCTTTCGGCAAAATTTGGTATCCGAAGTATCCCAACGATTTTGTTTATGAAAAACGGCGAAGTCATCGATCAAATCATCGGTGCGACTTCCAAACAAGCCCTCAAAGAAAAAATCGATTCTATCTCTTAAATCACTCGCCTCGATGAGAATCATCGCAGGCATATACCTGCGGTTTATCATCATACATTACTATATTTATCAAATAAAAAAAATTATCAAAAGGAGTTTATGATGATTGACTTAGCAATTATTGGTGGCGGACCAGCAGGATTGTCAGCGGGGCTTTATGCGAGTAGAGGCGGTATTAAAAATGTTGTTTTGTTTGAAAAAGGAATGCCGGGCGGGCAGATCACTGGGAGTAGTGAAATCGAAAACTATCCTGGTGTCAAAGAAGTCATCAGCGGGCTTGATTTTATGCAACCTTGGCAAGAACAATGCTTCCGCTTCGGGCTCAAACACGAGATGAAAGAAGTCAGCAAGGTAACCAAAGAGGGTGAGATTTTTAATATCCATACCAATGACGGCAATATAATGCCAGCAAAAAGCGTCATCATCACAACAGGCGGACGCCCCAAGCGAACGGGTATCACAGGGGAAAGTGAGTTTTGGGGCAGAGGGGTGAGCACGTGTGCGACCTGCGATGGATTTTTTTACAAAAACAAAGAAGTCGCTGTTCTTGGTGGCGGGGATACTGCTCTTGAAGAAGCTATTTTTTTGACAAAAATGTGCAAAAAAGTCTATTTGATCCATCGAAGAAATGAATTTAGAGCTGCCCCTATCACGATAGAGCACGCCAAAGCGAATGAAAAAATCGAATTTCTCACCCCTAATGTCGTCCAAGAAATCAAAGGCGATCAAAATGGCGTGTCTTCTGTCATCATCAAAAACACCCAAAATGATGAGATAAAAGAACTGCAAGTCCCGGGTATTTTTATATTTGTGGGCTATGATGTGAATAATGGTATCCTCAAGCAAGATGATGGGCAAATGCTATGTGAATGCGATGCCTATGGATCGGTCATTGTAGATTTATCGATGAAAACCAATGTAGCGGGCTTGTTTGCCGCTGGAGATATCCGTATCAAAGCCCCCAAGCAAGTCGTTTGTGCTGCAGGTGATGGTGCGACGGCAGCATTAGAGGCGATTACATATCTTGATTCCCACAAATAAGGATTAGCATTGAAAATAGGTATATTTGGAGCAACCGGGAGAATCGGCAGGCTACTTATCACCGAGATAGCCCATAGCCAAAATCATAGCCTCTCTAGCGTGTTTGTCCGCAAAGAATTGGACTTTTTGCTTCCCAAAAACACAGAAAATACGCTGGTTACTAATGACCTAGAAAGCTTTATTAGACACTGCGATGTGGTGATAGATTTTTCCTTGCCCAATGCGACCTCCTCGCTACTAAATACTGCACTAAAAAACCCCGTGCCTATCGTTTCAGGGACCACCGGGCTTGATGAAAAAACACTCGATTTACTCAAAGAGCTATCAAACGCCGTGCCTGTGCTGTATGCGACCAATATGTCTAAGGGGGTTGCCATACTTAACAAAATCCTCCCTATCCTCGCACAAGGCTTAAAAGAAGCCGATATTGAAATCTGTGAAATCCACCACCGCCACAAAAAAGACGCCCCCAGTGGGACGGCACTTTCTTTAGGGGAGACCTGTGCGAAAGCGAGAAATCTCGATCTTGGGAATGTCAGGGTATCTGGCAGGGATGGGAATATCGGCGAGAGAAAACCCGATGAGATCGCTATAATGAGTTTGCGCGGGGGCGATGTCGCCGGCAGGCATACGGTGGGATTTTATCTTGATGGGGAATATCTCGAACTTACGCACAATGCCACCTCCCGCCTGACCTTTGCCAAAGGGGCGCTCCGAGCTGCAGAATGGCTCATCAAGCAAGAAAAAGGCTTTTATGGCATAGAAGATATTTTTTCAAAATCTTGATTTTGTGATTATATTTTTTAATGCTATTGGTTTAATTAGCTTGAAAATATTCTTGGAATATGGCTTAAATTATTTTTACCACTCCCTTTGTTCTCCTTTCCCTTTGTCCCCCCGCATTGCTTACCACCATCAAATCCGCAAGCCTGATCATCTCAAAAAACACGTTGTAGCACGCCAAAAAACATAGCAAACATTACGAATATTTTCCAACAAGCTCATTTCAATCTATATTATGATCTGCTATGTTATGATTTGGCAAGGAGTTTTGCTTGGAACATCCATTTATTCGTTACATTGTCAAAAAGGTTTATCAATACAGGGATTATCTTCAAAAAATCGAAGATCGCAAGGTATATTTGGTTCTGATTACCGCTGTGGTGTTTTTTGCGCTGGTGGGGACAAATGTTTTTTACAATATTTCGCATTCCACGCAAGAACTTATTTTGCAAAACCAAAACTTGATGATAGCTAACATCAAGCACAAAGTAAATGCTTGGGTGCTAGAGAGGGTTTTGCTCCTCCGACAAAATGCCGATCTCATCGCTAAGATTGATTTATCAAAAAACCCCGATGGGATAAGGATTTTTGATACTAATATTCTGGCATTTGATGGAGCATTTGACTCTACTCAAATGCTCCTTGATGATGGGAGATTTTATGTCAATGGCAAAAAATATCCCTATACGATGAGGCGAGAGGAGATTTTCAATCAAGAATGGTTTAAAAAAACCCACCAACTCCAAACCATAACCATCACGATGCTAGAATCCCATAGATTTTTGAAAGACCAAACCATCAATATGTGTATCCCTATCGCATTTGCCAATCGTGTTAATGGCGTTTTCTGTGGGGTTACAAGGGTCAAATCCTTGTTTGATCATATCGAATCCCTGCCCCATCCTAATGCGTATTTTTTCATCGTCAATGATGATCTCAAAGTCATTACGCACCCTGAAACAAGCGCATTCCAAAAGGATTTGCAAGCATTTTTAAAAACATTAGATCACAAAAAAATCCAAGAAGACCACGCCATCGCTTTCAAGCAATATTCCATCACGCTTTCACGCCTCAAGCGATTTGATTGGAATATCGGTGTCGCCCTTGATTCCAAAAAAATACTCCAAAGTAGCCTCAAACCCATCACGATTGAGGGGGGATTCTTTTTCTTGTGCTTTGTGCTTTTGGTGATTTTTACCAATACCTGTTATGAGTTTTTGCGTCGCAAGGTGGATTTGAAATGCAAAGAATATGAGCATTTGCTTTTTTATCGCTCAAAACTCATTGAGATGGGAGAAAATATCGGGATGATCAACCACCAACTCAGACAACCCATCAATTCCCTTTCCTTGCTGACTGAAAGTATGCTTTTAGCACAACAAAACAAAACTCTGGACGAAAAAACCCTCGTGCAAAATCTATTGCTATGCAAAAAATCCCTTGGTATCTTAGAAAATACGATCGAGACATTCAGGAAATTTTATCGCTACGATACCAGCGTAAAGGACTTTAGTTTGCTTGGTTGTATCGAAGACATCATTGAGATTTTAAGCCCACAATTAAATCTCAAAAATATCCAAATCAACACAGAGGCTTGCAAGGATATTCGGGTGGTTTCTTTTGAAACCTACATCCAGCAAATCCTTTTTGTCCTCATCCAAAACGCAAAGGACGCTATTATCGAAGCCAAAGCCCAAAACCCCGCCACAAATAATCAAATCACTATCACCACAAACGAAATCGGTAACACCATCGAAGTGATGGTCCAAGATGAGGGGATTGGGATTGATAATGGGTTTAAAGATTGTATTTTTAACAAAATCCAAACTTCCAAAAAAGCCTATGGGACAGGATTTGGCTTGTATTTTTCCAAAAAAATGGCATTAGAAAAACTCCAAGGCGATCTTGAAATCCTCTCATTCAAGCACCCGACTATTTTTAAATTCAGCTTTCAAAAACACCTCACAGGAGCAAAAACCGATGCATATCCAGACGCTTAAACTCCTTAGCAATCTCTCTTGTCTATTGGTCGAAGATGACAAAATCGCACTCAGTGCGATGGAGCAAAGCCTCAAGCCCTACTGCAAGCGATTCCTTTGCGCCTCTGATGGCGAGGAGGGTTTGGCAATCTATAAAGAACATTTTTTTGACATCATCATCACTGATATCAATCTCCCCAAACTCAATGGTTTTGAGATGATTGATGCGATTTTATCCATCAACCAAGCCCAAGAATTTATCATCATCACTTCCTATGACACCGATGATAATATCATCAAAAGCGTCAAAGAAGGCGCGTATGCGTATATGCGAAAACCCATCAGCCTCATAGAACTCCAAACGCATTTGATTATTTTTTCACAACGCAAAATCGTCAAAAACACCAAAATCGAGCTTTCACCCCAGATTGTCATTGACACACAAAGCCAAACTATTATGAAAAATAATCAAGAGTTATTTTTATCTAGCAAACTCCATAAGATTTTTTGGTTGCTTTATTACAACAAAAACAATGTCGTATCCTATGAAACCATCAGCGCATATGCATATGATGAAGAAACCAATGTTAATGCGATTCGGATGGCGTTATTGCGGTTGAAAAAACAAATTGGAGATGGTCTCATCCAAAATGTTTTCAATATCGGGTATGTCTTAAAAACCGATTTCAAAAGCTTAGAAAAATAGATTTGCTCGCACGACAAAACGAAAGCGTTCGGTTTTCTCACCACTAGGTATCTCGACATTGTATTTTTCATACGCTGCATAATACGTCACCAAACCAATCGAAAAATTCTTCCAAGAAGGGACTTTTAGCCCCACCATTGGACCGATATAAAGCGTGTGATAGCCTTGCTTGAGATTAGAAGCATAATAATCATTGCGATAATCCCAGTTCAGCTCAGCACCCACATCAAAGTATCTTGATAACGCATAAGCGTATCGGGTTTTGATATAAAACCAAGGCGATTCTTCATAAAGCCTGCCTCTAGCATAGCCAATCACTGCCATATCAAAATCAACCCCCATCGACTGAAATCTCCAGCTTGCACCCAAACCAATGCCCGCTCCAAACGCCCCATTTCCCGTAGCGAGCGAGCCATCTGTGGGAATAGAGACGATATAATCTGTCCCAATCCCCAAAAAATACCCCTCCGTTTCAAGAACAAATTGCTTATGAAAAAGCAAAAGAGAATCCGTAGGACCTCTCACGCTTTTATTTCTGGGCGCTTGATAAATGGTGTTAAACAAAAATGGTGTTTGCCAGCGCACATCCCAGCCCTCCCCTAAGCCGACCCTAATTTTTGGGATAAAGACTTCCTTTTGCACATCGATCCCTGCTTGGTTGTTTTTTATCTTTGCGCTCACAGACTCTAGCTGGAGTATTATCGTCCCCTTTGCCACCGTGCTACCTGCGGCCGCACCGGTTACAGAGGGACCGATAGGATAATACTCCTTAGCCCCCAAGCAAACAACCAAGACAAGTAAAAAAAACTTTTTCATTCCCCCTCCTTTTGTGCTTATTTACTAAAGGCTTTTATCAGACTAAATGGAAACGCTTGATAGCCCTGCGCATCGTGGATTTGGATCTCTACAGCAGGTTCAGCTTCGGGTGCGCTAGATTTTGGATTCCAGCGGAACTCGTTGATATAAGGGCTTGGGGCGGACAAAAACGCTCCGGTTTTGAGGTCAAACTCTGAACCCGCTGTCGCAGAATACACCATCACGGAATTTTTATCCGGCTGAAATTCCACAAGACTCGTTACAGGGCTATACCATTGATGCCCTCGTTTTTTGCCATATTCCCAGACTTGCTCGACGGTTTTTTTGTTTTGATCGATTTTATAAATCACAGCTCGAGAATATTTGTCTCCGGGGAATAATGGTTGTTCCATCCCTCGAGAATCGCCATTGTCAAAAACCGATAGGTATAAGATATTGCCCTTGGATTTTGAATCGATTTTAAAAGCGGTATGCTGTGTCCAAGTCCAATCAAAATCGCCCGCACATTTGCTATTTTCGCATTTGATGGGTTTGCCATTTTTATCTACAGGGGTGAGGATTTTGTCTTGAAAATTCTTGCCCCAGCCCTCAGGACTTGAAAGTATCCATTTGACCTTTTTGTCCCGCCCGATTTTTACCACAGCACTTTGGTGTCTTGAGCTGATAATAATAGAATCATCGGCATCATCATAATCAACACTATTGACGTGCGCCCAATTGCGCCCCGCACCTGTGCCGACAATATCGCCAAATTTATCCGAACTATCTAGGGCAGCTAATTCTTCTTTGGTGAGGGTATGGCCTGCTTGTGAATTATCGATATTCAAGCAAACCGCACCTTGATCAAGCACTTTTAGCACCACATCGCGGTAAGGATCTAAAATATCATACAAACGCCAGTCATCAACCGCATTGCCATTTTCATCGACTTCAACGATAACATCACGCACGGTGCGAACATTTTTGCCATCATCTCGTTTGTAGTTGGCATTCGCAGCCCTCAAGAAATAATGCCCATTGGAAGCATTATCCATAAAATGCGAAAAGTCATTGTAGCTTCCGGGCAATTCACGATTGAAAATCTCTCTACCTAAAATATCGTATTTGGCATATCGTTGCCCATAGCCCCAGCTCATTGCCCCATCGTTGTTTTGTTTGAATCCCATCATCACGCCAGCACGATAAATGGTTTTGAGGTTATAAATCGGGGTAGCAAACATATACCATCGCACTTCGCCTTTGGTATCGATGATAAAGTTTTGGGGATAATAATTCCACTCCAACGCCCCACCTGTTGGGTTGTTCCAAACCACACGTGTGCCTTGACCGCTTTTTTCAGCGATATTATTGACAAAATACAATCTATCTTTGAACTCGGGGGCGACTTTTTTGACACTAATAGAGCTAAACATCACACCCTTTTGCAAAGGCAAGCCCGTAACTTCCGCATACAAAGGCGGGGCATACATCGTATAGGTTTCTTTGAAATGTTGTTTTTTGCCCTTATAAACCCTGTCGTATTCTACATTGACCTTGTTGATATAATCAGGATAAAGCCCAAAAACAGGGATTCCCCCGTGAGTTCTTAGATGTTTGGGCGCAACCGAATACGCCACCACTTGCCCGCCTTTTTTTGGCTCGATACTGACTTTGACATTTTCTAAAACATAGCCACCATTTTTGATGATAGCTGTGAGCGGGGCGATACCATAGGGATTCATCACCACTTCACCAATCTGACCTTGCTTGACATAATCCGTCTTAGGACCACTCGCCCCGCCAATCGCCAAAGCAACACTGGGGATCATCACCCCAATACAGCCAGCTAACAAAATATTTGACAAAACTTTACTTAATTTCATTTTTTCCTCCTTTAAATAGAACTTTTTCTAAAAAACCTATAGATATGAGAACCTGCCATCACTGCCAAAATAATCAAGCAAACCGCATATCCCAACAAACACGCCTGCGCCATATTCATAAAATGCTCTGAGGGGATAAGATACCACCCATCAGAATAAAAATCCACCATCGCTTTCCTCACGCCTTCTAAGACCACACCATCAGGGACCATTGGATTATCAAATCCACAATCACCTGTAGGCAAAAACCAGTCTGGAAACCATTTGTCCAAAGGCAAGCCAAAAGGAAAGCTAGGCTCTGCAGAACAACCCTGCACCCCAAACATCGCCATCGGGTCGGTGCTATGGGCGGCGTGGTGGATTTTGTTTAGTTTCAATGAATACATAACCCCCGCAATCCCGCCATAAAATGCCAGCACATAACCGATAAGCTTCAAGATGAGATTTTGTGGCTTGAATGCTGCAATAATCCCACCGAGTGCCATCACAAAAAATGCGTATCGGATATAAACACATTGCTCACAAGGCAACATATATAGATAGTCTTGGAACAAATAATGGGCAATCAAAACCAATCCGATAGTAACGATAGCCATCAGTATCCATAAAAATCTCCTATCCTGCCATTTTGCAATCGTAAGGATAGGGGAAGAGATAAACTCTTTCCATAATTTTTTTATCATCACAAATCCTTTATTTTTTTAGCAAATCGTTGATAATTTGCTCCAAATCTTGCACGGATTTGATGGATTTGGTATAGATCAAATATTTTCCATTCACGACAAACGCAGGAACGCCTTGAATTTTTGCAATATCATAGCTTCTATCCCATTCTTTTAAAAGCGCTTGGACTTCTGGGTTTGACTTTTCTTTTTCAAATTCCGCCTCGCTCAAACCCACCGCATCTAGCCCGGTTTTCAAAAACGCTTTGGGATCAGCGCCATTGCCCCAGCGATTTTTCTTGACGTGATACTCATCAAAATATGCGTATTCCACTTTGTGGAACAATGAGGCATCGCTATTGACATCCACACCCTTTTTTTGATCCATTATCGTAAGCACAGCAAACAACTCGCTAGCTTGCACGCCGTATTTGCCCTTAGTTTTGAGGTGAAAGGGCTTGAATTTAACGCCTTTTGGCAAGTCTTTGACAATTGTCGGCACGATTTTGGAATATTTGAAGCAAAATGGGCAATCATAGCTAAACACTTCAATAACCGTATTTTGCGCATTTGGGATTGGATCTGGCAAGACCATATATTGATCGCCCTCTTTGGCAGCGTGTAAGCCCATCGCTCCAAACAAAACAGCGACTCCCATTAACTTTATGACTTTGGTAAATAAACTTGAACATTTCATATTGACTCCTTGTATGTTATGACAGGATAATTGTAAGAACAAGAAATAACAAACAAATCACATTATTATTTTTTAATTTTGTTTACTCGGTTGGCTATGCCAACCTGAAGACCGCTACAGCAGGCAAAGCCTGCTTTCGCTCCTAAAGTTATTGGGTTATTCCCTGCTTCGCAGGTCATCAACCCGTTTTCTAAGGTTTGTCGTGTAGAATTATTAGCAAACCAAAGCCAGCTACGCTTTTTAATCCTGTATTGCATTGGGGGCGTGACGGGGGTAGGGGTTTAAGGGGTCTAGGGGGGCGGTCTTCGCAATTCTAAGCCCCCCTGACCCCTTTCTAGCTAGTATGAGAAAAAATCACTAGCAACATAACTATGGAAAAAACATCATTTTTCACTCGATTCACGTTGTGAATCTGAAGACCATTCCAAGAGGCAAAGCCTCTTTCCATTCCTAAAGAATAGGGTTATAACGGCACTTCGTTTCGTTATCAACTTGGGGTGGGTGGGTAGAGTTTCTAAGGTTTAAAAGTTTAAAATATAAACAAAGATAAAAACAAGGAAACCAATGCACCCGTTTTTAAAAAAGCTGTTAGATGGCGAAAATGTGGAATGGAAGCCGCTGGGGGAGGTGGCGGAAATAAGGAAAGGCGAGCAACTAAATAAAGAATTTTTAACTCAAACAACAACCAAAACTATGGGATACCCTGCCTATAATGGCGGCATAACCTTTTCAGGCTTTACGAATAAATTTAATTACCCTGAAAATACAATAATTATAAGTCAGGGTGGGGCATCGGCAGGTTTTGTGAATTTTGTGGATACAAAATTCTGGGCTAATGCTCATTGCTATGTGGTTTTGCCAAATACAGGACAAGCAGCTAATAAATATATTTATTATTTTTTAAAATCAAAACAAGTCGAATTAATGCAAAAACAACACGGGGCAGGTATTCCGGCATTGCGTGCAAGTGAGATTATAAATCTCCCCATCCCCATTCCCGCGCCGAATAATCCAGAGAAATCTTTAGCGATTCAAAATGAAATTGTCAGAATGCTAGACACTTTCACCAAGCTAATAAGCGAGCTAACGCGCGAGCTTGGCTTGCGCAAAAAGCAATATCAATATTATCGCGATAAACTGTTAGACTTTAAAAACGCCACCGATTTTCCTTTTTTGCAAAAACTGCTTAATGGCGCACAGGTGGAATGGAAACCGCTGGGGGAAATTGGCGAAATTATTCGCGGCAATGGATTACAAAAGAAAGATTTTACAGAAACAGGTGTCCCCGCTATTCATTATGGGCAAATATATACTTTTTACGGATTATCAACCGAGACAACCCAATCTTTTGTTTCAGAAGAATTAGCCAAAAAATTAAGTAAAGTAAATTGCGGTGATGTGGTTATTACCAATACCAGCGAAAACCTTGAAGACGTTGGCAAAGCACTGGTTTATTTAGGTGAAAAGCAAGCTGTTACTGGCGGACACGCTTCAATATTTAAACCAAGTTCTGAAATTATTGGCAAATATTTTGCTTATTACACGCAAACCGCAATTTTTTTTGATGAAAAAAGAAAATATGCAAAAGGCACAAAAGTAATTGATATTTCTGCCAGAGACCTTGCAAAAATAATAATCCCCATTCCCCCAATTGAAACCCAAAACCAAATCGTCGACATACTAGATAAATTCGACGCGCTAACTCATTCCCTAACCGAAGGCCTGCCGAAAGAAATCGAGCTACGCAAAAAGCAATACGCCTATTACCGGGATTTGTTGCTAAATTTTCCAAAGGAGGAATCGAGTAGGAAATAATGAAAATATTCTTTTTTTCAACAAAAGGGGTTTAA
>NZ_MLAM01000035.1 GCF_002272825.1 Helicobacter sp. 11S02596-1
GTGCGATTTTCTGCGAGGTTGATATAGTCTTGGAGTGGCTTAACGTTTCTAAATATCCCATACCAGATATTATGCTCATCAACATAGAGCTTGCGGATGGCATAAGGGTGCGTGCCTGTCTTGAATGGGTCGATTTGAAATTCTAATATCCCGTGTTCGTTCCAGACATAGCGATTCCAGCTTTGCTTGCCTCGCTCATCAAATTCATTAAACCACGATTCGATGAGTTCAATGCGGGGGCGTTTGGCGTTGTATTCATAGGGGAAATCCTTTATCGCTTCCCCATAGATTGCTTGGGCGTCTTCGATATCCATAGCCAAAAGGCGGTGGGTGTATTTCGCACCGCTCCCATCAAAGGAGGTATCGTAAGGGTCAAGCAAAAACGAATCAGTAGGGATATGGCGGAGTTCGATATTGGCTTGCTCATCTTCATCGAGGCTAATCCAGCTTTCCATCACTGCCATTCCTAAAAGCAAATCAAAATCGCTTTTTTGCTTTTCTTGTTCGTAGGTTTCATTATCAATCAGGCTCGCTATGATTTGATTGAGGAGTTCAGCTACGGGCTTATCGGTTTCTTGACGTCCGAGAATCTCGACTTGCTGTTCGCTGATAAGCTTATAACCGAGAATCTTTTCAGAAAGCATTTTATAAATATTTTCCCAAAGGATAGGCTGTCCCCGCTTTTTGATAGTCTCAATCGTGGCAGGGTCGAGTTGCTTGCCGTGCAGGTAGGCTTTGGAGAGTTTGTATTCTTCTAATGCCCTAAAATTACCCTGCTGGGCTTCTTGGAGAAAATATTTGAGGTCTTCTAAGGATTTCAT
>NZ_MLAM01000036.1 GCF_002272825.1 Helicobacter sp. 11S02596-1
ATCACATCTCATAACGCCACCATCAATGGGGATATTAACAATTCGGGTGGCACTACGACTATCACAGCCAATGCCACGACTATCAAGGGTTCTATCACTTCAGCAAGTAATCTCACCTTAAATCTTGGAGCAAATTCCGAGCTACTCTTGGGGATGAGTGGAAAAGATTCGCATATCAATACCCTGATTGGCACTGCCCCAACTCCTGCTTCTAGTAGCTCTAGTGATGGCAAAGTTTCAGGTGTTGGTGGTGCTGATTCTATGGATAATCTCCCTACTAACACAAACCTATCCCCCCAATATCTCATTGATCTCACCAATACCAATCATCTCAATACCCCCAAAGCTAGCTATACCACCCTTACCATTGATACATTACAAAATCTTAGTAATGCCCGCTTCAATGTAAGCTATAACCCTGAAGCCAGTGATAGTGCAGATAATAATCAAAAAGCTGACCATATTATTATCTTAGGCGTAGCTAATCCAAGTGGTGTTGATACTTCTGCTGCATTCACCCCCCTAGAAAATACCCTTGCGCTTTATGCCAATACCAATTCAAAAGAATCCTTAGGCGATCTTTCTTCTAAAAACATATTAGTCGCTTCGGTAAAGAATACGATTGATAGCAGTGGGAAAATTGCTACGAGTAGTTCGGGTGGTGCTAATGATACAGCGGGTGTTATCTTCAAACCTGTCTCTACGGTTACCCAAGGCTTTGATGATGTGATTACCACATTTAGAACACAAACA
>NZ_MLAM01000037.1 GCF_002272825.1 Helicobacter sp. 11S02596-1
AGATAGAGGGCGTCTTTGAAATCGATGTTGGTAAAAGATGTGTGAGATTCATTATTGATATCCCCCACAAATGAACCAATACCAGCTTGGCGCAGATAGTCTTGGATAGCTTGGGGGGTGTTAGAAGAGAGGGTATGACCATTGAAATCAATCGTGGGGGTGGAAGATTTTGGAGAACCAGAAGAAACCCCAGCAGGACTAGAGGTAGCAGGGACGTCATAGGAACTAAATGTTACATTACTCACACGCAAGCCAGCGTTATTATCTTGTGTATTGATTGCTCCCATCATTGCTCCTGCTTTGATAGTTGCATCCGTGATTGCCCCAGCAGCTATCGTATTGATATTCCCTAGTAATGTGGATTGGGTGAGATTGATGGTGAAGTGAGAGTTATTGGCTTTATATAACGCATCCAAGTCGATTGTTCCATCAGATTTGTTATAGCCTGTTCCTGTAAAACCATCAGTGTTTGTAAGACCTACATTAAGATTGCCGATGATAGTAGAATTGTTATCAGCTGTGATAGTCGTGCTGGCAGAAGTAAGAGGAATGCCGCTTGCAGGCAACCACGTAACATTGCCATTGAGTATGCCTCCATTGAGATTGATAGTCATCTTACCGACTTGGTTGGTGATGTTGCCATCTTGGAGAGCGCCAGAATTGAGGGTGAGGGTGGTAGAAGCACCTTGATCAAGGGATTGGATAGCAGAGTTGGTATCACCATTATTATACGCCCCCGTATCGCCTTTG
>NZ_MLAM01000045.1 GCF_002272825.1 Helicobacter sp. 11S02596-1
ATTACTTTTTAGAACCTTTCAGATTCACTATTTACGATGTTTTAGGTGATTTTTGTAAAAATAATTTACGTATCATAATATATACAAATTTGAAAAAATGGTTACTAAAGTGGTTACTTTTTTGATACAACCTTGTAATGTCTTATTCTTGCAACCACTTGAGATGATTATTCCGATTAGCACCAGATAGCATTTATAAATGTTTCCATAAATTCAAATTGGTCATAAGTTCGTATCCTACATCTGCCACCACCATTACTTTTTAGAACCTTTCAGATTCACTATTTACGATGTTTTAGGTGATTTTTGTAAAAATAATTTACGTATCATAATATATACAAATTTGAAAAAATGGTTACTAAAGTGGTTACTTTTTTGATA
>NZ_MLAM01000046.1 GCF_002272825.1 Helicobacter sp. 11S02596-1
ACTCCCAAAGCACACTACACTACGCCTAAAAACTGCGATTAACGCAGATTAGGATAAATAATGAAAACCTATGAAACTTATCTCGAATATTCAAGCTCGCTTGAATATGAGATGGTAGCTTTAGGAGCGAACACCGATTCAATCGGTGGGAGTGGTCTTCAGGTTTGTTTCTCAAACAAACCGAGTAAAAATAGGAATAACCAATGAAATCCTTAGAAGACCTCAAATATTTTCTCCAAGAAGCCCAGCAGGGTAATTTTAGGGCATTAGAAGAATACAAACTCTCCAAAGCCTACCTGCACGGCAAGCAACTCGACCCTGCCACGATTG
>NZ_MLAM01000047.1 GCF_002272825.1 Helicobacter sp. 11S02596-1
AACGTTTATTGAGATCATTGATATTAGCTAAGAATATCGAATAGTTATTCGCAATTACTGCGGTAGCACTAGCTGCTTGGGCAGCATTGATAGTAGCAGAAACGGAGTTGATGTAGTAGTTGGTGAAGTCAGTGTTGTTGTCAGAATCAGTTGTGCTCTTTGTGCCATTGGCTGTCATCTTTTCTGTTTGTGTTCTAAATGTGGTAATCACATCATCAAAGCCTTGGGTAACCGTAGAGACAGGTTTGAAGATAACACCCGCTGTATCATTAGCACCACCCGAACTACTCGTAGCAATTTTCCCACTGCTA
>NZ_MLAM01000048.1 GCF_002272825.1 Helicobacter sp. 11S02596-1
CAAGATTTAAGGTGAGATTACTTGCTGAAGTGATAGAACCCTTGATAGTCGTGGCATTGGCTGTGATAGTCGTAGTGCCACCCGAATTGTTAATATCCCCATTGATGGTGGCGTTATGAGATGTGATGGTCATTGTGCCTTTTTGGTTGGTGATGTTGCCATCTTGGAGAGCGCCAGAATTGAGGGTGAGGGTGGTAGAAGCACCTTGATCAAGGGATTGGATAGCAGAGTTGGTATCACCATTATTATACGCCCCCGTATCGCCTTTG
>NZ_MLAM01000049.1 GCF_002272825.1 Helicobacter sp. 11S02596-1
TATTATCCTTATCACCATCTTCTTTGGGTTTGACATTGGTAACAACACCCGCAGCATTCTTTTCTTCTACCATTTCCTGTGTTTGTGTTCTAAATGTGGTAATCACATCATCAAAGCCTTGGGTAACCGTAGAGACAGGTTTGAAGATAACACCCGCTGTATCATTAGCACCACCCGAACTACTCGTAGCAATTTTCCCACTGCTA
>NZ_MLAM01000004.1 GCF_002272825.1 Helicobacter sp. 11S02596-1
GAATAACCCTGTGCTTTAGGAGCGAAGCGGGGATTTATTCCCTGCGTAGCGGTCTTCAGATTCACAACGTGAATCGAGTAAAAAATAGATGTAGCGGTCTTCAGGTTTGTTCTTAACAAACCGAGTATAAACCTATAAAACTGGGTTGATGACCAGCGGTAGCTGGGAATAACCCCATACTTTAGGAACGTAGGGCAGTTTAACTGCCCGCAGTGGTCTTCAGGTTTGTTTTTAAACAAACCGAGTAAAACATAGATGAAAAAGGATTTGAAAATGATAGAACACACAGCACCTATTTTGGAAACCCCAAATTTTATTATTCTTGATAAATACGAGCCCATAGAAAGTTTATCGGAGAGTTTTCAAAGTGAAGAAGATCTTGAAAAAGAGTTTATCAATGATCTCAAAAATCAAGGCTATGAATACCGCCCCGAGATCAGGACCCCCAAAGCCTTGCTAGATAATCTCAAAACCCAAATCGAAGCCTTGAATAATGTGCGATTTAATCCAAGCGAGTGGCAACGCTTCCTTGAAGAATTTCTGGATAAAGCCAGCGATGGCACGATAGAAAAAAGCCGTAAAATCCATAATAATTATATTTGTGATTTTACCTTTGATGATGGGCGTTTGCAAAATATCTATCTGGTCGATAAAAAAACCATTGCCCGCAATAAAGTGCAAGTCATCAATCAGTTTGAACAAACCGGCGAACACACGAATCGCTATGATGTAACGATTTTGGTCAATGGCTTGCCACTAGCACAAATCGAGCTAAAACGCCGGGGCATTGCTATCAAAGAAGCCTTTAACCAAGTCCATCGCTACAGCAAAGAAAGCTTTAATAGCGAAAGCTCGCTTTATAAATACCTGCAAGCCTTTATCATTTCTAATGGCACAGACACTCGCTATTTTGCTAATACTACCAAGCGGGATAAAAATAGCTATGATTTTACGATGGAATGGGCGCGTGCGGATAATACGCCCATCAAAGATTTAAAAGATTTTACCGCTACGTTTTTGCAAAAAAACACCTTATTAAATATTATTTTGACTTATGCGGTGCTTGATGTAGATGATAATTTGCTATTGATGCGCCCTTATCAAATCGCTGCGACTGAGCGGATATTATGGAAGATAAAGAGTAGCTATAACGCCAAAAAATGGGCTGACATTCACGGCGGGGGGTTTATCTGGCACACCACAGGATCAGGCAAAACGCTCACCAGCTTTAAAGCTGCTCGCCTGGCTACTGAGCTAGATTTTATCGATAAGGTTTTTTTCGTAGTCGATAGAAAAGATCTTGATTATCAAACGATGAAAGAATACCAGCGCTTTTCCCCCGATAGTGTCAATGGCTCAGATAGCACGGCGGGGCTAAAGAAAAATATCCAAAAAGATGATAACAAAATCATCGTTACGACTATTCAAAAGCTTAATATTTTGATGAAAAGCGAGGCAGATTTGCCTATTTATGGCAAGCAAGTGGTGTTTATATTTGATGAATGCCACCGCTCCCAATTTGGCGAGGCACAAAAAAACCTAAAGAAAAAATTCAAATATTATTATCAATTTGGCTTTACCGGCACGCCGATATTTCCCGAGAACGCATTGGGCACAGAAACCACAGCGAGCGTATTTGGCACAGAGTTGCATTCTTATGTGATCACTGATGCGATCCGAGATGATAAGGTTTTGAAATTTAAAGTCGATTACAACAACGTAAAAGCCAAATTTAAAAACGAAGAATCTGCTGATAATATTACCGAGCAAGATAAAGTAAAATTAAAGCTTACAGAAAAAGCACTATTGCATCCTGAGCGGGTTAAAGAAATTTCTCAATATATTTTGAGGCATTTTCATCAAAAAACCCATCGCCTCTATGGCAACACTGGCGGGTTTAATGCGATGTTTGCGGTCAACTCAGTTGATGCGGCAAAGCTCTATTATGAAACGCTAAATAACCTGCAAAAACAACACCCCTACCCTGATAAACCCCCGCTTAAAATCGCGACTATTTTTTCCTTTGTTGCCAATGAAGACCAAGATGCTATCGGGGATATTGCTGATGAGACATTTGAACCCACAGCACTAGATTGCACAGCTAAAGAATTTTTGAGTAAAGCAATTGATGATTACAACGCATTATTTAAAACCAATTTTGGCGTCGATAGCAAAGAATTTCAAAATTATTATCGCGATCTTGCCAAAAAGGTAAAAGATAAAGAAGTGGATTTGCTTATCGTAGTAGGGATGTTTTTGACTGGCTTTGATGCACCCAGACTAAACACGCTATTTGTCGATAAAAATTTGCGTTATCACGGGCTGATTCAGGCTTATTCACGCACCAATCGCATTTATGATGCAACCAAAACATTCGGCAATGTCGTAACATTCCGTGATTTGGAAAAAGAAACCGCAACAGCGATTGAGCTATTTGGGAAAAGCAATACCAAAAATATGGTGCTAGAAAAAAGCTACCAAGAATATATGGAAGGCTTTAAAGATATTATTACTGGCGAGGCAAGGCGGGGATTTATCGAAGTAAACAAGGCTTTGGAGAGCCAATTTCCCAATCCAAGTGCGATTGAAACAGAAGCTGATAAAAAGGGTTTTGTGAAATTATTTGGGGAGTATTTGCGTCTTGAAAATATTTTGCAAAATTATGATGAATTCAGTGCGCTTAAAAATGCACAAAATCTTGATACAAAAGACCCCAAAGCCTTAGAGGCATTCCAGGAGACTTATCAAATCGATAAAGAAAAAATCAAAGAATTGCAAGCAATCCCATTGCCTAGCGAGCGTAAATTGCAAGATTATAAATCCACGTATAACGACATCCGTGAAATGATTGTCCGGGGCAAAATAGATGGGGATAAAAGTGGTGGCAAAGATGAGCTGATTACTTGGGGTGATATTGTTTTTGAAGTCGAGCTTTTGAAATCCCAAGAAATCAATCTGGATTATATTTTGGCATTGCTATTTAACCACAGCAAGAAAAGCCACGATAAAGAGGAGCTCATCAAGGAGGTGCGTCGCATTATCCGATCAAGCATTGGTAATCGGGCAAAAGAAAGCTTGCTAGTGGATTTTATTGAAGAGATGGATTTTGAAGATATTCCTGATAAAGAAAGCTTGATTGAGGCGTTTTTCACCTATGCCCGCATAGAATATGACAAAGAAGAGCAAAATATCATTGATGAGCATAATCTCAAACCCGACCTAGCAAGGCGGTATATCGCACTATCGCTAAAACGTGGTTATCCGAGTGAATACGGCACTGATCTCAATGGTATCTTGCCAAAAATCAGCCCACTAAAACCAGAACATCGCACGCAAAAACAAAATGTTTTGCAAAAAATCACCGCATTTGTTGAAAAATTCAAAGATATTAATAATAGGGGCTAAAGAAGGGGTTTTTACCCCCAAACAAGTTGCATAAAATAATCATCCATCACATAGCCCGCCCCGATAGAAACCCTATCTTCCCGATAGATTGCAAATCCTAGCTTTTTGTAAGCGTGCAGGGAGTTTGTGTTATGCTTATTGACACTTAGCCATATGCGTTCAATACCAGAAGTGTTAGCAAGTGCCTTGATATGGGATATCACAGCTTTACCAATACCTTGATGGCGGTGATTTTTTTGGATATAAAGTTTGCTTAAAAAAATGCTTTTAGGGCTTTGATTTGGCTCTAAACCCATCTTATAGACCAATGCCGTATCGTCTTTTTTTGCGATGGCAAAATAGCCGGCTAGCGCATTGCCATTAAGAATGGAAAAATATTCATACCCCTGCTTGGTTTGTTGCTCGATCGCCTCAGTGCTTTGAAAGTTTTCTATCATATAGCGGATTTGTGCGAGTGAGAGGATAGTGGCATAATGCTCCTCCCAAATCTCTTTGGCAAGCAAAGCGATACGCTCAAAATCCGCTTTTGTTTTGGCTCGCTCAAATTCTATCATCATCAATCACGCATTTTTGGCATAGCGATTAACGCTTGAGCTCTTTTTCAAGCTTGGAAACAAGATTCCACGTTGCAATCACAGAATCAGGGTTTAAAGAAATCGAGTCGATCCCCTCACGCACCAAAAATTCTGCTATTTCAGGGTAATCGCTAGGGGCTTGCCCGCAAATCCCGCAATATTTGCCGTGTTTTTTACAAGCCCCAATCGCACGCTTAAACATCTCTAACATCGCAGGATTTCTCTCATCAAAAATATTACTCACCAGCTCCCCATCTCTATCTACGCCCAAAGTCAGCTGTGTGAGGTCATTAGAACCAATAGAGAACCCATCAAACATCGATAGAAAATCATCAGCTAAGATCACATTCACAGGAAGCTCGCACATCACATAGATTTCCAGCCCATTTTTGCCTGATTCCAGCCCATTTCTTCTCAAGATCTCAAGCACCTTTTTGCCCTCTTCGGGTGTTCGCAAAAACGGAATCATCACTTTCATATTCGTTAGCCCCATCTCATCACGCACCATCGCTAATGCCTGACATTCCCACTCAAAAGCCCCACGATAGAGGTCAGAATAATAACGGCTCGCCCCACGGAATCCCAACATCGGATTTTCTTCTTGGGGTTCGTAGGCAGTCCCGCCTATCATCCCGCGGTATTCGTTGGTTTTAAAATCGCTCGTGCGCACGATGACTGGGCGAGGATAAAACGCTGCAGCGATCATCCCCATACCCTCAGCGATTTTTTTGACAAAAAAGTCTTTGGGGCTTTCATAGCCAGCAATGAGCTTTTCGATCTGATCTTTATCTTTGATGTCTTTTTTGCCATTTTGCAAATCCAAAAGTGCGAGCGGGTGGGCTTTGATTTGATTAAGGACAATGAGTTCCATTCTGGCTAGCCCTACCCCGTGATTGGGGAGCTGGGAGAAGCCAAAAGCTTTTTCAGGATTGCCGACATTCATATAGATTTTTGTCTTGGTTTCCCCCATATTGGCTAGCTCGATACTCTCGACCTCATAGGGGTGTATCCCAGCATATACGTAGCCCTCCTCACCCTCTGCACAAGAGACTGTGACCTCCATCCCGGTATAAAGCCTATCAGTCGCCCCCACTGCCCCCACGATGGCAGGCACGCCTATTTCTCTGGCGACAATGGCTGCGTGGCAGGTGCGTCCCCCTCGATTGGTGATAACAGCAGCAGCTTTTTTCATCGCTGGTTCCCAGTCAGGATCGGTATTATCTGTGACCAAAATCTCGCCCTCTTTGAATGTATTCATATGCTCGATGTCGTTGATAATCCGAACTTTTCCGGTCCCGATTTTCCCGCCGATGGCTTTTCCGGTGATGATGATTTCTTTTTTCTCATTGTTGTTTTGGAATCGGAATTTTTCGATCTTTTGCCCGCCACATTTTTTGATATTTTGACTCTGCACGGTTTCAGGGCGAGCCTGCACGATGAAAATCTCCCCGCTTTCGCCATCTTTTGCCCATTCCATATCCATTGGTCGGTATTCGCCGGCTTCTTTTGTGTAGTGTCTTTCGATGATGATAGCATAGCGGGCAAGGGTGAGGATGTCTTCATCGGTGATGGAGAATGTATGGAGCTCTTTTTGGGTGGTTTTGATGTTTTTTGTGGGGTGATCGCTCCCTTTGGGAGCATAGACCATTTTTTGGTGTTTGGTGCCAAGTTGGCGCTTGATGATGGGGCGTTTGCCTTGTTCTAGCGTAGGTTTGAATACATAAAACTCATCAGGATTGACCGTCCCACCGACGACATTTTCTCCTAATCCCCAGCTTGAAGTGATAAAAACAGCGTCTTTAAAGCCCGTTTCTGTATCGATAGAAAACATCACGCCCGCACTGCCTTTGTCTGCACGCACCATTTTTTGCACCCCCACGCTCAAGGCGACTTTGAAATGATCAAACCCCCGTGAAGCCCGGTAACTCACCGCCCTATCGGTAAAAAGCGAAGCAAAGCACGATTTGATGTAATGGATTAGTTCGGTTTGTCCCTTTACGCTCAAATACGTATCTTGTTGCCCAGCAAACGAAGCATCTGGGAGATCTTCAGCTGTTGCTGAGCTACGGACTGCCACATCGGCTTCTTTCATACCATATTCATCGCTGAGTATTTTGTAAGCTTGAAAAATCTCATCCCTAAGGTCAGCAGGGAAAGGTGTGCCAAAAATAAGTTCGCGAATCTTTTTTGATCGGGTTTTTAAAACATCGATTTCGGTAACATCGACACCATCGAGCAAATCGATTATCTTTTGTTTGATCCCCCCGCTTTCTAGCAGATACCAGTAAGCCTCGCTGGTGATGGCAAATCCATTGGGGACTTTGATACCCACAGGCACGAGTTCTTGGAACATCTCGCCAATGCTAGCGTTCTTGCCACCCACCAGAGGGACATCCTTGTTGTTGAGTTCCTTGAAAAACTTAATGTATTTCATATTCTTACGTTCTCCTAATCATCTGTTGTGCTTAGCATTTTAGTAGATAAATCTTTATTTGATACTTAGGAAATTATAAAATTTCAATTTTTTTCTATTTTTTTTAGTTTGTGGGGGATTTTTGATAAAATGATTCTTTGGCAAAACTGCCAAAACTACCAATATTATGAGGAAAATTAATGCCAATAATCCCACCAATACAAGATATTTCTGAAGTGCTCAAAAATCACAAATTAAGCAAAGAAGATTATGAACAAATCAAAAAAATCTTATCCCGTGAGCCAAATTTGCTTGAAATTGCCATATTTTCAGCGATGTGGAGCGAACATTGTAGTTATAAATCGAGCAAAAAATATTTGCGGGGCTTCCCCACAACTGCCCCGTGGGTCATCCAAGGACCGGGTGAGAATGCGGGTGTGATAGCTATTGGGCAAGGTTATGGAGCGGTTTTTAAGATCGAATCGCACAATCACCCGAGCTTCATCGAACCACACGCTGGGGCAGCTACAGGTGTGGGCGGGATTATGAGGGATATTTTTACGATGGGCGCACGTCCTGTGGCAAGCCTTGATTCGATCCGTTTTGGAGAAGCCTACAAAGATGATGCAATCGGCAAGTTGCATCGTTATTTGCTTCGTGGCGTGGTTGCTGGGATTGGGGATTATGGTAATTGTATGGGTGTGCCTACGATTGGCGGGGAGAGTAGTTTTGAGGATTGTTACAATGGTAATATCCTCGTGAATGCCTTTACGCTCGGTATTGTAAAAGAAAGCGAGATATTTTATGGCAAGGCTAGCGGGATTGGCAATCCTGTGATTTATGTCGGTAGCAAAACCGGTGCAGACGGGCTTGGCGGGGCGGTGATGAGTAGTGATAGCTTCACACAAGATTCCAAATCCCTCCGCCCAACCGTGCAGATCGGCGATCCATTTAGCGAAAAACTCCTTTTAGAAGCGTGCTTGGAACTTTTCAAAAAGGATTTGATTGTCGGTATTCAGGATATGGGCGCTGCGGGGCTGACGAGCTCGAGCTTTGAGATGGCTGGGCGAAGCGGGAGCGGTATGGTGATGCACCTTGATAAAGTCCCGATGCGAGAATCTGGGCTAGGACCTTATGAATTGATGTTGAGTGAATCGCAAGAAAGGATGCTTATTTGTGCGAAAAAAGGCTGTGAAAAAGAGGTGATGGCGATTTTCCAAAAATGGGAATTAGACGCAGAGATTATCGGTGAAGTAACTAACAGCGGGCATATGGAATTGTTTTGGCAGGGGGAGAAATGCGCAGAGATTCCGATAGCACCTTTGAGTGAAAATGCCCCTGTTTTGGATAGAGAGGTCCAAAAACCTGCCTATCTTGGGACGCTCAATCAAAAATGCTTCATCCCCACACAAGCAAGCCAGCAAGAGATTTTTGAAACCCTGCTAGGGAGCATTGAGGTTTGTGATAAAGGTTGGATTTATTCCCAATATGATGGGAGTGTGGGGACAAATACGATTGTAGGGAGTGGGCGGGGCGATGCTAGCGTGATTCGGGTGAGGGAGAATGATTCTTTTTTGGCGATGAATGTTTATTGCAATCCCCGTTATTGCTATCTTGATCCCAAAGAGGGTGCAAAGATTGCGGTGAGCACAGCAGGCAGGAATTGCGTGCTGCGGGGGGCAAAGGTTTTGGCGATTAGCGATTGTTTGAATTTTGGCAGTCCTGAAAATCCCGAAGTGATGTGGCAGTTTCAAGAGGCGTGCGCGGGTATCAAAGAGGCGTGCGAGATTCTCCAAACACCCGTAGTGAGCGGGAATGTATCGCTGTATAATCAAACCGATGGCAAAGATATTTATCCCACGCCTACCATCGTAGCTGTGGGGCTTATCCAAGATAAAATCATTGAGGCAGGTTTGAAGCAAACAGGCAATCAGATCGTGCTTTTGGGCGATGTGGGTCTTGATTTTGGGGGGAGCTTGATCCAAAAGATTTTTCAAGGTGAATGCAGTGGGAAAGCCCCCCAGATAGATCTCAAAAAAGAAGCGAGATTGTGGGCATTATTGCTGGAGGCTATTGCCGATGGTTTGGTGGTTTCTGCCAAAGATATTGGCAAGGGCGGGCTTGGTATGGCACTGGCAAAAATGGCATTGCTGGGTGAAAAAGGCGTGCGTGTAAAAACTTCTTTTGATAAAAACAAAGGTATGAACACACCAAAAGAAATGATTTTTGCTGAATCGCAAAGTTGTATTGTTGTTGAGATTTCTCCGCAAAATCTTGTGCGCCTTAATGAATTAGCACAAATTTATCAGATTACAACCACCCTGCTTGGCGAGGTGTTGGACGCTAATGAGGGCATTGAAATCGATTTTATCAAGATGGGCTTACCCCGGGCAAAAGAAATATTTTTTAATAGCTTTCAAACAAAACTCCATCTCACGCCAGCACCCCATTTAGATTAAGGAAAAAATAATGAAAAAAATTGCTTCGGGGTTATTGTTGTGTTTTACCCTTAGTTTTGCCAATGAAATCTGTGATACCGAATTGATACCCTACAAAAGGCAGTTTGTCAATCTGCTGAGCGAAAATGACGCCTATGCCGATCAATACGTCGATAGGTATTACACCGCCGGGACAAGTCTTGGCTACACTTCTGCAGAATATAATTTTGACTGCGAGGATAAAGATTCCCCGATGGCTTGGAGTCGGTATTTGAGCCTTCTAGGTGGTCTTAATCATAGCAAGATGACACGTTTTAGCGTTTCTTTGACACAAGATATTTATACCCCTTATTCCCGAGTTGCCCTGCCTGACCCCTCTGATCACCCGTATGCAGCCTATCTGCGATTAAATCTCGGCGTCCATCATCGTAGTGGGAGTGTTTTGGAAAGTATGGTTGTATCCATAGGGATGGTCGGTCCCTCAGCACTCGGTTATGAAACTCAAAAACTCATCCATTATCTAACCAACAATCCTACATTCTATGGTTGGGGAAACCAACTCAAAAATGAATTTATTTTCAATCTCAACTACCAATTGATAAAAAAGATTTATTTATGGGATTCTAGATGGATTTCTTCTGATATTCTGCCCGGGCTTGATGTGAGTTTGGGGAATGCGGATACGCATTTTCAGATTGGCTCGCGTTGGCGTGTGGGCTACAATCTGGATTCTGATTTTGGTGTGGATAAAGTAAATTCGAGTTTTAGTGGTGGCGAGGCTTATAATGACAGATTCTCATTTTATGTTTTTGGTGGGATTTCTGGGCGTTATCAAGCGAGAAATATTTTTATACAGGGTAATAGTTTTGGTAGCCAGACCGGTTTGGATATGAAATATTTTGTTTATGATGGGGAGATTGGGTTGGCTTTTTTGTATCGAGGGATGCGATTTGCCTATACTTACACGCATAGGAGCAAGACATTCCAAACCCAGCCCAAACCGCATAATTTTGGGAGTATTGAACTCAATATCGCTTTTTAAATGATGAAAAAAATATTATTAGCACTATTGATTTTAAATTGCCAATTTTTTCTTATAAGTGCCGAAAATAGGGCTATCAAAGATGCAACTTTTTATCTCAAAAGAGAGAGTCAAACGCTTAAATCGTATTACCAACAAGTGATCTTGCAATCCAAAAACGCCCAATACCCCGTTTTTAGAGGTAGAAAAATCATCGAACATTCCGTTTATAATGGGCTAACAAATGCACAAAAAAATGCGCTCAAAGGCGAGTTGGTTTTGAGCTATTTTATACTTAGGGATTTTGTCAAGTATAGCCATCTCGGAGGGGTTGGCGTGGGCGGTGTTTTGGTTTCAGAGGCAAAAGACAAAAAGCCAAGAATGTTTTATCTCAAATTTGATGGGAGATATTTGAGCGATCTTGAATTTTTGGGAATGGGGAGCGAGCTTTATGCATATTGCGTGTTGCCTCATTTTAATCATTGTATTTTGCTTGGCATTGGGGAAGATTGGGGATAAATATTATGGTTACTTGATTGAGTTTTAAAAAACTGAATCTGAAGACCGCTACATCTATGTTTTACTCGGTTTGCTTTGCAAACCTGAAGACCGCTACGCAAGATGTAAAATCTTGCTACGCTCCTAAAGTTACCATCTCATATTTAAGCTTGCCTTGAATATTCGAGATAAGTCTTCTAAGGTTTTCATTATTTTTCTACTCGATTCGATAAATCGAATCTGAAGATCGCTCCAACGGGCAAAGCCCGTTTTCGTTCCTAAAGTTATTGGGTTATATCCTGCTAACGCAGGAATATCAACCCATTTTCTAAGATTTGAAAGTTTAGAATTGCTAGGAAAAAAGTTCGCTATGCTTTTTCACCTTATCGCCAAAAAAAGGCGATGGTAGGAATTTTTTGCCTTAAGCCTTATTTGTAAGATTTGATAGCTTTATCCAATATCGCACAAGCCTTGTCTTTGTCTTCAAAACCTTTTACCTTTACCCACTTGCCCGGCTCTAGCATTTTATAGGTTTCAAAAAAGTTTTTGATCTTATCCAGAGTGATTTTGGGTAGATCCTCCAATGTCTTGATCGCCTCATAGCGCGGATCGATCTTGGTAAGTGGCACTGCCAAAAGCTTCTCATCTAGCCCGCTTTCATCCTCCATAATCAGCACGCCAATCAAACGGCATTTGATAACACTCCCCGCTTGCAGAGGGTATTCATTCAGCACCAAAACATCAGCAGGATCGCCATCTTCACTCAATGTATTTGGCACAAAACCATAATTTGCCGGATAAAACATCGCACTATACATCACCCTATCTACGACAACCGCACCGCTTTCTTTGTCGATTTCGTATTTGATATTTGACCCATAAGGGATCTCAATCACGGCATTGATTTTGTCTGGATTTTCTCCGACAGGGATTTTTGAAATATCCATTTTTTGCTCCTTAAATTTTTGATTTGATAAAATCTTGCATTTCTTCGACAATCTTTTCAATCTTTCTCTCGCCATTGATCCGCTTCAAAATCCCCATTTGGGAATAAAAATCTTGAATTTCTTTGAGCGGGGTTTTATAAACCTGCATACGATTATTAAAAACCTCGACATTATCATCTGCCCCCCTTGCTCTCCCAAGCACCCTTTCTCTTGCGACCAACTCGCTCACATCGACTTCGATCACGCTTTTTAATGCCACATCATTTTGGGATTTTAACACCTTATCAAGCGACGCCATCTGTTCGACACTTCTGGGATAACCATCAATCAAAATCACATCTTTAGGGGCATTTTTAATCGCTGTAACGATGGTCTCTACGACAATATCCAAAGGGACCAAATTGCCTTTGCTTGTAAAACCCTCGATTAATTTTCCTCTTTCGCTCCCGCTAGCGACCTCAGATCGCAACAAATCTCCGGTAGAATAATGCACGATCGTATCGCTACACTGCTTGGCAATAAGCTCGGCATCGGTGGTTTTTCCACTGCCGGGCGCACCGATTATCAAAAATAATTTTTTCATTTCATCTCCTTATCTAATGATTTCTAGCCACGAGGCTGGTTTTTTAGGCGAATATGTAACTCTTTGAGCTGCTCCTCATCCACGCTATTAGGCGCATCTGTAAGCAAACAAGTCGCTTTTTGGGTCTTAGGAAATGCAATCACATCTCGAATACTACTGGATTTTGTCAATAACATCACCAGCCGATCAAGCCCAATCGCAAAACCCCCGTGTGGCGGTGCGCCATAACTTAGGGCTTCAAGCAAAAATCCAAATTTCTCTTTTGCCTCATTTGGCGCAATCCCAAGGATTTCAAAGATTTTTTCCTGGATGTCTTGCTTGTGTATTCTGATACTCCCCCCACCAAGCTCCACGCCATTAAGCACAACATCATAAGCAATCGATTCGATGGCTTCAATATCATCTGTATCGAGATTTTTGGGCATTGTAAAAGGGTGGTGTAACGCCGAAATTTTCCCATCTGATTTTTCAAACATAGGGAAATCAACAACCCACAAAAATTTCAGCATATTCTCATCAATTAATCCCATATCTTGGGCAATCTTGACCCGAAGCCTCCCCATATAATCCCAAACAATCCTCTTCTCCCCAGCACCAAAGAAAATAATATCACCAGCCCTCGCCCCAACACGCTCCAAAAGCGTTTTGAGACTTTCTTCAGAAACAAACTTCACCAAAGGGCCTTTAGGACCATCTTCTTTGCATTGGATATATGCCAAGCCCTTTGCTCCAAATTTTCTCACAAACTCTTCAGCCTCGCCCAAGGTTTTGCGGGTGAAAAATTCATCTCCGCTCTGCACTTTTAGAGCCTTGAAACGATTTTTTTTGCTATCTTTAGCGATGGTGCTAAAAATCTCGTTAGAAGAATCCACAAACAAATCCCCAACCTCTACAAGGGGCATATCAAAGCGTAAATCAGGCTTGTCTGAGCCATATTTTTCCATCGCTTCGGCGTATTTTATCCGCACAAAAGGCGTGCTGACCTCTATAGAAGCGGCCGCAAAAATATCCTTGAGTAGTTTTTCAGCCGTTGCCATCACATCATCTTGCTGGCAAAAGCTCATCTCCACATCGATCTGGGTAAATTCAGGTTGCCTATCCGCACGCAAATCCTCATCTCTAAAACACCGCGCTATCTGAAAATACCTATCCATCCCGCCTACCATCAAGATCTGCTTGAAAAGCTGGGGACTTTGTGGCAATGCAAAAAATTCCCCGCTATGCACCCTGCTTGGCACGAGATAATCCCTTGCTCCCTCTGGGGTGGTTTTGGACAAAATCGGGGTTTCAACCTCGATAAATCCCATTTGGGCAAGCGAATTTCTCGCAGTGATGGCAATATCGCTACGCATTTTAAAGATATGGAAAGATTTTTTTGAACGCAGATCCAAATAACGATATTTCAACCGCAAATCTTCATTCACACTCTCATCTCCGATGAGAATCGGCGGGGTGAGGCTTTTGTTTTCGATAATAAGCCCATCAAGCACGACTTCAATCTTGCCCGTTTTTAGCTTGGGATTTTCAAGCCCTACCCCACGAGTCCTGATCTTGCCTTTGGCGATCAAAACATATTCATCACGCACACTAGCAGCAGTGCTATACGCCCCTGAAGCGGGGTCGCAAACCAACTGGATCAACCCGCTTTTATCCCTCAGGTCAATAAACACCACCCCGCCGTGATCACGATAGGTATTACACCAGCCACACAAAATAACATCTTGTCCTATGTTTTTTTCATCCAAATCCGCACACAAGTGAGTTCGCATTATTACCTTTCTTTTTTGTAAATATTTTTTATTTTATTCATAAAAATTTTTTTAACAATTCTTCAATCTCTGTTGCGTTGGATTTGGTGATAAACCCATCAGCACGCAAAGTATTTGCCATTTGTTTGTTCGAATCACTGCTCATTGAAGAATTGACAATAACCGGAATATGCTTGGTTTCGGGATTTTCTTTGACACGTTTTAATACTTCAAAACCCGATACCATTGGCATTTCTAAATCCGTAATGATCGCACCAACCTGATGGATATCGCCATCGGTAAATAGATAATCCAAAAGTGCCTTGCCATTGGGGAAAGTAAAATATTTTAGTCCAAGTTTTTCGATAATCTTTTGCAACGATTTAGCCGCAAACTGGGAATCCTCAGCAAGCAAAATGACTTTATCGCTATCAATAGCCTCAATAGGCTGGAGCTCAAGCCCAGAAAAATTATCAAACATTGGGAATGCTTCTGCAACCATCTTTTCGACATCTAAAATCTGGATCACCGAACCATCATCGTATTTTGTTGTTGCGGTTACTTTGCTACTACCATCAAAACCATATTCGCTACCCACGCTGACTTCTGACCAATTTTTTTGCACAATCCGCTTGACACCAAGAATCTTCAATCCCACGGTATAGTTTGAAAAATTACAAATCACGACCAAGCTCTTTTCAGCCTCAATCGAATAAGGTCTCAAATCCCTTCGAGGGTCGCTAGGACTATAATAAAGCCATCTTCTCATATCAATCAAAGGAATAGACTCCCCCCGAACGGTCAAAAAACCAAGCATAATCCCATCATTCTCCCCCGCTGTCTCGGTAAATTCGCCATCATAATAAATAATTTCTCTGATTTTAAAAACATTCATCGCATATAGCTGGGAACCTGACTCTTCATCTAGGGTAAAACACAAAAACTGCACCTCATTATTGAGGTGTAGGGAAGTGGTTTTATCAACATCACTTATCAAAACAACTCCTTTTGTTGCATATGCAAATTCAATGCTATAATATTACCCAAAAAATACAGAGATTTTCATATTAAACGAGGCATCAATGTTAAAAAATCTTCAAGATTATCAAAGCTCTACTGCTTTGCTTAAAAAAATGGCGTATCATTATTATGTCCTTGATGACCCCATAGCCACAGATGAAGAATACGATGATCTTTATCACAAAATCCAAGCATACGAAACAGCCAATCCCCAATCCATCATCGCTTCTTCGCCGACCCAAAGAGTGGGCGGGACCGCACTGAGTGCATTCCAAAAAAACACACACATAGAGAGGATGTGGAGTTTAGATGATATTTTCAACCGCACAAAGCTCCAAGAATGGGTCAATCGCATTTACAAATCCTATCCGGAGGCGACATTTGTATGTTCGCCAAAATTTGATGGGGTTTCTTTGAATCTATATTACCAAAATGGGATGCTACAAAGTGCTACCACACGAGGGGATGGGATTGCTGGAGAGCTGGTTACTCAAAATGCCAAAACCATCCAATCCATCCCGCTTGAAATCCCATATCAAGAAGAAATCGAGATTCGGGGCGAGGTGGTTATTAGTCGAGATGATTTTGAAAAAATCAACCAAGAAAGAATGCAAACAGGAGAAAATCTATTTGCCAATCCTAGAAATGCGGCAGCGGGAAGCCTCAGACAACTCGATCCCAAAATCACAGCAAAAAGAAAATTAAAATTTATCCCTTGGGGTATCGGCAAGCACCATATAAATAGCGGGAGCTTTTTGGAAGTCATCAACAAAATCCTGCAATATGGCTTCCACCCGACGCCGTTTATCACGCATTGTGCGGGTATTGAAGCGATCCAAACCATTTATGAAAAGCTTGTGAGCATTCGCCATACCTACCCGATTATGCTTGATGGGATGGTGATTGTAGTGGATTCTATAGAGGCACAAAAAAGTCTTGGCTATACTATCAAATCCCCGCGTTTTGCGTGTGCGTATAAATTCCCCGCTATCGAAAAAAGCTCAAAAATCCTCTCTATCACCAACCAAGTCGGCAGAACAGGCGTCATCACGCCCGTTGCAGAGCTTGAGCCTGTCGAGATCGAAGGGGCGATGATCTCGCGTGCCACATTGCATAATTATTCTGAAATCGAAAAAAAAGACATCAAAATCAACGACACGGTTATCATTATCCGCAGTGGCGATGTTATCCCAAAGATCATCAAACCCATCACGGCTTTGCGAGATGGTAGCCAAATCGATATCATCAAGCCCACACATTGCCCAGTATGCGGGAGTGAGCTACTGGTAGAAGATATTTTTATCCGTTGCCAAAATCTCTCTTGCAAGGCACGCGTGAAAGAATCTATTTTTTATTTTGCTTCCAAAAAAGCCCTCAATATCGATGGTTTGGGAGAAAAAATTATCGAGCAATTATTTGAAAATGGGATTATTGCCAATATTCTTGATATTTATTCCATTCAGGCAGAGCAACTTTTGAGGTTAGAGGGCTGGCAAGAAAAAAAGGCGCAAAATCTCATCAATGCTATAAAAAACACAAAAAATGTGCCGTTATGGAGGCTTTTGAATGCTCTTGGGATGGAGCATATTGGCGAGGGTGCAAGCAAAAAACTTGCCTCTAGCTTTGGGCTAGAAGTTTTTAATAAAAAATATGATGACTTGATTGCTATTGATGGTTTTGGCAAGGAAATGGCGGCTTCTGTGATTGATTTTGGGATTGTCAATCACGATTTGATAGAAAAATTATTTGAAATCATCACGCCCAAAGCCCCAGAGATTAGCCCGATTGCCCCAGATTCGTTTTTTGCTTCCAAAACCATCGTGCTAACCGGAACCCTCTCAAATCCCCGAGACAAGGTAAGTGCATTGCTTGAGAGCTTGGGTGCGAAGATGAGTGGGAGCGTGAGTAAAAATACCGATATTCTCATCTATGGAGAGAATGCTGGCAGCAAGCTAGAAAAAGCCACAGGGTTGGGCGTTCAGACGATTGATGAAGCAGAATTGCAAAAAATACTTGCAAGTGAGAAAATAAAACTCAGCGATTTGAATTAAATTATTGGCATCTACAGATTTGAACCAAGCTCAATAGCACGATCAGCTATTTAATATTGCCAATATTCGCCCTGCTTTGCAGGGCGTTTTCAATTATCGCTGTATCGCTCTGTATCTATCTCACCTAAATCACCCCCATATAGCCGAATACCTTCTGATCTGATCCAGGCAATAAGGTGCTCTCCTGATGGTTTCTGATAGTCTATTTGAAAATAAAATCGTGATTTTTTTTTGGAATTATAATCACACGGCAAATTTGTGCAATACCATTCAAGTGAATAATCACGCAACGTAAAAGTATCGCCTTTGATTAAATACGCTTTGGTTTTTTGTTTTTCATCTGGTTTTTTATATAAAAAAGCCTTTTGGGTTTTCACTTTCCCTGTCAATGGCTGGCGAGAGAGATAATCAAAATGAAAAGCTTCTCCATCATACACAAGCTTTCTGTCTACTTTTCCATTATTGAAATACATCCTTTGCACGAAACCAAATCCAAAGCAAGCATCCGATAAAAGGAGTATAAAATTATTTTCCTGGTCAATATGATATACCTTTTCTTCCCAACCCCCTTGGTATCTGGAAGAACTAACCACATTGCCATTTACCACAGAGATGTCGCATAACATCAAGGGATCATATTTAGCGAACGTTGGTGGTTCAATGCCTGAGTTTACATCGGATTTGTAATTAAAAAAATGCCATCCAGATACAGGTTGGCTTTCTATTTTATTATTATTGACTCTAAACAATATCGAACATTTATAGGCATCGTTAACATTCTCGGCACTTAAAAACAAATATTTTTTATTTAACAAGTTCTCAATTCCATCCACTTCCCAATACCCTTCATCAAGGATTTTTTTAACATTATCGGGTAAAGCTATCCCTTCACATTCCGAATAATTGCAAGTGTCAGCGTAGCTAGCACTCACGAAGCCTGCCAAAAATAATAACGCCAGCAAATAAAATTTTATCACTTTCATTTTTGTATCCTTTTTACCCATCACCATTAATAATATTTGTCATTTCCATATATGAGTAATTAATTTTAATTAAAAATTAATATATTTAATCTTAAAATAAAATATTTTTTAGTTTTTACTTTGTATAACTTTGATAAGCTTTCATTTTTATTGTTGGTGGAAAAAATCAACATAAAATAGCCTAATATATTGAAAGCCCTAAAAAGAAGTTATGAACGCATCTCCTAAATTTATTTGAATCAATTTAAGATATTTGAAGATTAAAGTTTGTAAATTTTCTAATTTAACTTTGGTTTTTGGGAAAATTGAATGTTTGGAGTGCCCCATAAGGGCAAATGAAAGTATTGAATCCTAAAATTTTTTCAGTGCGAGCAACCGCACCCACCGCCTCCACCGCCACAGCAACCCCCATCGCCTTTGTGTTCGTGATGATGATGTCCTCCCTCTGAACCACAGCCACAACCCCCAACAACACCACCGCTAATGATTTCTTGCTCGGTTGGCTCTCTTGAGTCCAACACCGTAATATTAAACAAAAGAGTTTTGCCAGCTAGAGGGTGATTGTAATCGATCATCACCATTTTATCGCCAAAATCTTTCACTATTACTTGAACGGTTTGTCCATTTTCCCCTTGCCCAAAAAGCGTCATCCCTTTTTCTAGCTCAATACCTTCAAATTGTTCTTTGGGGACTTCTTGCAGAAAATCGTTTCTATAGATTCCATAAGCCTCCTCAGGCTTCACTTCCACTTCAAATTTTTTTCCAATCTCTGCACCAATAATCGCCTTTTCTAATCCGGTAATCACCTGACCAGCACCGACTAAAAACTCCAAAGGTTTTGCACCCACATTTGAATCCACGATTTCTTTGGTGTCAAAATCCATCACTTCATATTCAATAGCCACGACTTTATTTGCTTCTATATTACTCATTTCTTACCTTTTGTTCGATTTATGATTTCTTTAGCTTTTTGTCCTTGTTCGCTCTGAGGATACAAGTATATCAAAGATTCCAAAAATTTATTGTAATTTGCCAAATCTTTAGAATACTTAAAAGCCCAAGCCGTATGCCACAATAAAATGGACATATAGTTGGCTTTGTCATTTAACAATGCACTTTTTTTGTAAAAAACGATCGCTTCTTGATACTTTTTTTCTTTGTAAGCGATCTCTCCTAGCAAATACAGACTATTGGCAGGTCTATAATTTGTCTCGACCAACCAATCCAATCTTGCTTTTGATTCCTTGAGTTTCTTTTGATAAAACAATTTTGTAGCATCTTCAAAAATCTGTTTTTGCTTGCTCATATCTTTTTCAAAAGAAACCTTATCGGCAGGCTTTGGCAGTTCTGATTGTTTGGGTTTTTTATTTACATCAGGATCGGGGGTTTGGATTTCTAAATTTTTTTTAATTACTTCCAACTGCGCAACCATTGTCGTATTGATATGCGACAACAACTCACCCATATCGGTTATTTTCTTATCCAAATCCTTGATAGATTGCTTATTTGCCTCGACTTGATTTTTCAAATTATCGAGCAAATCAGATTGTTTCTTAAGGGTTTCAGAATGTAACTCTTGAACAGATTGCAACGACTTGATGGAATTTTGGTATATAACAGCAGTGTCCAATAAATTTTTAATCTTTAGACTCTGACCTTCAAACAGGCTTCTCAAGCCATCTTGGGTTTGCTCAAGAGAGGCTACCCTATCCCGCAAATCGGTAATGATAGACTCAAGATTTTTGCTACTCGATTGAAGCGTCTTAAGCTCTTTTTTTGTAGCACCACTTTGAAGCTCAAAGGCGGATGGCTCTGCATTCAAAGTCAGACAAGCCAACAAAGCCAACAAAAATTTATTGCAATGAAAAAATGCGACTTGCCTCATATTGAGCGCTATTTTACAAGTTTAATATCAGCTCTTCTATTCTTTTGGTAGCAAGCTTTTGTTTGTTCTTTGCAGATTGGTTTGCTCTCGCCAAAACTAACCACCTTGATATTAGCCTTGTTGATTCCTTTTACTACCAAAGCACTTTTCACGCTCAAAGCTCGCTTTGTCCCTAAGGCATAGTTGTATTCATCACTACCAAACTCATCGGTATTGCCTTCAATCAAAACATTCATATCGGCATCTTTGATTTTTTGAGAACTCTCATCAACCACATTTTGCATATCAGGTTTGATATTAAACTTATCAAAATCAAAATACACACTACCAACAATTGTTCCATTGGCGATTTTTTGATCTTCTTCTTTAGGTTGAGCAACCTCTTGTGGTGCCTCTGCAACATTATTTTGGATACTTTCTTGCTCTGTAGATCCTGAGTCAGAAATCGAAACATCCTTTTGGGCACAACCTGCAATCAACAAAACTGCAAAAACGAAACCCGCTGTTAAGACTTTATTCATAGAAAACTCCTCTTTTCTGATTTTTTTATTTCTTGATTATATCTAAAATTTTTATTTATTTTACCAATCAAAAGCTTGTATTTTGATATGATTTAACGGAAATAAATAACTACGATTATAATCCAATCGAATAATCCCCAAAGCGCTTTGATTTTGCGTATGTTTCAAAAACATAATACTCCCCCCATCGCTCGAAAATCTAGGCATTTGATTTGTGCCATTAGCGGTCAATCGGCGGATATAATCACTTTTTGTAGAAATCAAATATAAGTTAAATGTATTTAAACCAAATTCATTGGCACTTTCACGGCTAGTATAAACGACATAATCCCCATAAGCTGACGCCGAGCTGTTGTTGCGCCCGTGATAGACGACTTGCTCGACCGGGGCATCGATAGCGAGCTTTTTTGCAAATACATTGGGATATCCCGCCCGATCAGAAATAAAAATCATTGCCGTATCATTATCAATAAAATTGCCAGAAACATCGATACCAGTGTATTTTGTGAGTTGTGTATTTTTCTTTGTATTCAAATCATATAGAAAAATATCTGATTGGGTTTCTGGAGCGAGAGATAAAAGAAGCTTCGTGCCATCCTTGCTCACATCTGAAACGATTGCCATACCATCGCTTTGAATGATATTTTTACTCAAGCCTGTATAAAGATTATATTTAACTATTGTGGGTTTTTGAAGATATTTTGTGTAATAAATCTCTGTTTGATCAAGATTTGCCCATTTGGGAAAAATATTCAATCCACCTTTGATAACAACCTTTTGATAAGTCAAAGTATAATCAGAAATTACAATTTCTGTCTCGCCTGAACCCATATACTTCGATAAAACAACGAATCGATTCATCCAATCAATCGAGGGGGCTTTGATATAATTATTGATATCAATAGCCATCTTATGGGCTGCAAAGGGATACAAAGATTGATTAGAAATCGTATAGATTTTACTGATTTTAAATTCTGATGAATTGATGTCATACAAATACATCATTGCCTGAATGCCATTATTTTCATTTTTGACTTCCACGCGAACAAGGAGATCAATTTTTTTGGCTTGATAAGTTGCATAATCAACAGACCCGCCCTTATACTTATCCCCATCAAAAACCTCAAAATGGCTACTGATTTTTAGATCTGTCATCAAAATTTTATAGATTTTTTTTGCCTGCTCTGAATTTTTAGAATCAGAATAACTCACTTCCACATTGGGAATTTTTTGGATGGTTTTGACAACATCCAATGTCGCATCAATAGCGAACAAACTCCCACAATAAATAAAAAGCAACAATAAAATTCTCATTATTTTTCCTCTGTTCTAAAATTAACTTCAATATTAACAAATTTTCCTTTAGGATAAGGAGGGAATTTCTGATTTTTTAGCGATTTCAACAAACTTTCGACGCTTTGATTATAATCATCATAAGGCGAATATCGCAGTATTCTATAGCTAAAATCTCCCGTATCTGTAATCGTGAGTAAAACACTCACAGAGGCATTTTTATAAAAAGATAGCTTCCATTTTGAATACAAAATCTTATAAACTTCGCCAAACCATTGATCATAAAGACCATCAGAAGTATCGGGTTTGGGGTTTTGGGACTGGATATCAATCGTTTTGTTTTTGATGGTTTCAAGCTTGGAATTGATGTCTTTCATATCACTTTCAAGCCGTTCAAGAATTTTTTGCCTTTGTTTTTTAAGCGCTAGGTTTTTGGCAACCTGATCACGATTGTCCGATACAGCTTGATCTGGGCTCACCTTGCTATCGATTGAAGAAAATATATCTTTAATACCCGTTCCCTCCAAAGGATTGCCACCATCTTCTGTATTTTGACTTTCAGATGATGTATCCAAAATAGCATCAATAGCAATAGATTGCTCTATCTGCGTGTCCGTTTTGAAAACATATTTGAGGGGATTGGAAAAATCAAAACCAAAAATCAAGAATGCCAAAATAAGAAAATAAAGCAAAAAAGCAAAAAAGCCCGAACAAATGAATAAAATTCGTGTATTCATTAGCCATTCGTAACCAAAGAAACTTTTGAAAACCCTGCTTCCTTGATGCTTTTAAGCAAATAAACAATATTTTCATAAGTCAAACTTTTATCGGCTCGAATATGGATACTGGTATTTTTATCGTATTTTTTTGCCAAAAGATTGAAGGTATCGGGGAATGAACGATAATCATAAACGCTGTTATGGATATAGATTTTCTTTTTTGCATCCATCCTGATTTCGAGAACTTTATCCTGAGAAGCTTTCAAAGTTTTTGAACCCTTGGGAAGCGTAATATTCTCTTGATAAGTAATTGTTGGCGTGGTAACCATCAAGATAGCTAACAAAACAAGCATAATATCAACCAGAGGGGTGATATTTAATTCGGGCTTCTCATCCCAATCAAAATCATTTTCCATCAAATCATTTCTCGGTATTTTTGGAAAGAATCATATCAATCTGCATTTGGATATATACAGACAAATCATAAGCCTTTCGTTTCAAAATAAGAAAAAAAGAATACGCAGGTATAGCTGTCAATATTCCTGCTGCCGTGGCAATCAAAGCCTTAGAAATGATGGGAGCTATGACATCAAATGAAATTTGCCCCCCCATCCCAAGCCTCGCAAAAGCATCCAAAATCTCAACCACGGTCCCAAACAAGCCAATAAAAGGTGCGGTGGAAGAAACAATACTCAAAACAACCAAACCCGTTGTGCTTTGCTTCAAAATCTGATTTTTCCAAATATGAAGCATTTCTTTTGAAATATTGGTGCCCGTATCCCCATTGAAATAAAATATGGGATAATCTGGAAGTCTCTGTTCGTCTTTGATAATCCTATCTAAAGAAATCTTTTCTTTTGCAATAAAAGCACGGATGGAGATAAATTTATAGATAAAAATCCACAGGGTCAAAATAAAATACAAAGACAACCAAAATAACACAAATAATGTAACAGGACCGCTCTCATAGAAAAAATTTTGCAACATTGCCATCTCTTATAACTTACCCTTTGCAGAAGTTTCTATTTTTGAAACAACGCTTGAAATCGCAACCCTATCGGAAGTGGCTTCTTCTAAAAGTTTTTTTGCACTAGAAATCGCATTGGAAATCTCATTTTCATCTTTACCACCAATGACCACAGCCCCATCTGCTAAAATATCCACCTGAGAAGATGTAACCTCGGCATAGCCCCAGTTGATAGCAACAAGATCCCTTTCATTATTGGTTCTTTCGATTTCAATCACCCCGCTTTTGAGCAAAGAAAGCATATCGCTATGCCCCATCAAAACACCAAACTCACCTTCTACGCCCGGCAAAGTCACACTTTTGACCCCACCTGAAAATATCTCTCCATAAGGGGTGACTATATTTACAACCAATTCTTCCATCGCTTATCCTTAAGCATTTTTCATTTTTTCTGCTTTTTCTATTGCCTCTTGTATATTACCAACCATATAAAATGCATTTTCAGGAATATGATCGTATTTGCCTTCCAAAATACCCCTAAAACCTTCAAGTGTTTCTTCCAAAGTAACATATTTGCCCGGACTTCCTGTAAAAACTTCAGCAACAAAGAAAGGTTGGGATAAAAATTTCTCAATCTTCCTAGCTCTCTCGACCACTTTTTTATCTTCTTCAGACAATTCATCCATACCCAAAATAGCAATAATATCTTGTAAATCTTTATATTTTTGCAAAATTTGCTGGATGCCTGTGGCGATTTTATAATGGTCTTCACCGACAATTTGAGGATCTAAGATTCTCGAAGTAGAATCCAATGGATCGACTGCTGGGTAAATACCCTTTTCAGCGATTTTTCTATTCAAAACCGTTGTCGCATCCAGATGGGAAAAAACCGAAGCAGGTGCCGGGTCTGTCAAGTCATCTGCAGGAACATAAACAGCCTGAACGGAGGTAATCGAACCCTTTTTTGTCGAAGCAATTCTTTCTTGAAGTTTCCCCATCTCACTTGCTAATGTCGGTTGATAGCCAACAGCAGAGGGGATTCGCCCCAATAACGCTGACATTTCAGCTCCTGATTGGGCATATCGAAAGATATTATCGATAAACATCAAAACATCAAGACCTTTTTCATCACGGAAATATTCAGCCATTGTAAGCCCTGTGAAAGCGATTCTATTTCTCGCTCCTGGGGGCTCATTCATCTGCCCGTAGCAGAGGGCAACTTTATCTAAAACACCGCCTTCCTTCATCTCGTGATAGAGATCGTTTCCTTCTCGAGTTCTCTCGCCAACACCTGCAAATACAGAATACCCGCTATGTTTATAAGCAACATTATGAATCAACTCCATAATTACGACGGTTTTACCAACACCAGCACCACCAAACAAGCCCACTTTACCACCTTTGGAATAAGGTGCTAATAAATCGACTACTTTGATACCTGTTTCAAACATTTCTGTTTTGGTGCTTTGGTTTTCAAATGTAGGAGCACTGCGGTGGATTGGCCAGGTGGGAGAGTTTTTTACAGGCTCACCCCCATCAATAACCTCCCCAACAACATTAAAAATCCTACCCAGCACCTCTTCGCCCACAGGAACCTCAATCATCTTGTTCCTAGCTACGACAGCCTGCCCTCGCGTAAGACCTTCTGTCATATCCATCGCAATGGTCCTGACCCGATTGTCTCCTAGATGGGCAGCAACCTCTAAAACGAGATTTTTTTCAACACCATCAAAATTGTATTTAACATCTAGGGCTTCATTGATTGCAGGCAGATATGATTCAAAATCAACATCTACAACCGGTCCCATAACTTGAATGATTTTTCCTTCCATTTATTTTCTCCTAATTTTATTTCATCGCCTCAACGCCGGCATTGATTTCTACCAATTCCGTAGTGATCGCTTCTTGTCTCGCTTTATTATAAGAAACCGTCAAGCTTTTTACCAATTCTCCAGCATTATTGGTCGCTGTGTCCATTGCTTGCATTCTAGAGCTATGCTCTGCAGCCAAAGAATCAATCAACGCATAATACATATTGTATTCGATATATTTTTTAGCCAACTCATCCAAAACAAGGTCTTCTTCATCATCAGGTTCAATCGTAACAGCGCTCGAATTTACATCAAGTGTTTTAGTATCTATTCCCAAAGGTAGAAGATTTTTTACCTTAAGTTCTTGGGAAATCATATTTTTGAAACCATTATGCACAATCAACACTTCATCAGTCAAACCATCAAGATAATCCTGAACGACCTTCATTGCAAAAGCGGCAGCTCGGTCATAATCAGGGAATGAACTCAAGTCTGCAATTTTATCCAAAACTTCAATCTCATTAAAAACAAAATAAGCGATTCCTTTTTTGCCTATGCCTCGAAGTCTGACTTTAATGCCTTGACTTTTATATTCATTCATTAGCCTGATGACTTCCTTGATGGTCATTGAATTAAAACCGCCACACAAACCCTTATCTGCAGTTACAAAAATAATATCAACTTTTTTAATATCTCTATCTTTTAGATTTAAAAAATATTTGCTGTTGATGTTTTCTAAACCTCTAATTTTTATTTTTGATAATATATCATTGAAAACCTCATTCAACTTATTGGCAAAAACTTTTGAACGTTTCGCCATTTCTTCAGCTTTTTTTAGTTTAGAAGTAGAGACCAACTTCATCGCACGAGTTGTTTTCTGAGTATTTTTAACACTGCCAATCTGTTTTCTGATCTCTTTTAAATTATTTCCCATTGATTTATCCTATTATCAAGCTGTAAAACTTATCTTGAATTCTTCCAATGCTTTCACAAGAATGCTTTCTAGGTCTTTATCCAAAGCTTTTTTCATTCGGATATCTTCAAAAATTTTGGGATATTTTGCTTCCAAAAACGGATAAAGCTCGCTTTCAAACTTCACAACCCTATTAACAGGAATATCATCTAAAAAGCCCTTAGCACCAGCATAAATGATCACAACTTGTTTTTCAATAGGCAAGGGAGAATAAGGGGGTTGCTTGAGAACTTCTACCATTCTTTGCCCTCTATCGAGTTGCTTCCTGCTGAGCTCATCCAAATCCGAGGCAAATTGTGCAAAAGCTTGCAATTCTCGGTATTGTGCCAAATCTAATCGCAATGTCCCAGAAACTTGCTTGGTTGCTTTGATCTGAGCAGCCCCACCGACCCTTGAAACTGAAAGCCCTACGTTGATAGCAGGTCTGATACCTGAGAAAAATAAATCTGTCTCCAAGAAAATCTGTCCATCTGTGATGGAGATGACATTTGTCGGGATATAGGCAGAAACATCGCCTGCTTGGGTCTCGATGATTGGCAAGGCAGTCAGAGAACCTGCTCCTTTTTCATCACTAACTTTTGCAGCCCTTTCAAGCAGTCTGGAATGGATATAAAAGACATCTCCGGGAAATGCTTCCCTGCCTGGTGGTCTTCGCAAGATCAAAGACATTTCTCGATAAGCTACAGCGTGTTTGCTCAAATCATCATATATAATCAAAGCGTGTCTTGCATTATCTCTAAAATACTCACCAATAGTAACACCCGTATAAGGTGCTAAGAATTGCATAGCTGCAGAGTCTGAAGCAGAGGCATTTACAATCACAGTGTATTCCATCGCCCCATATTCTTCTAGCTTTCGGACAACCTGGGCGACGGTAGATTCTTTTTGACCGATGGCGACATAAATACAGATAACATCTTGACCTTTTTGGTTGATGATAGTATCGATGGCGACGGTGGTTTTTCCGGTTTGTCTATCCCCGATGATAAGCTCTCGTTGCCCTCGACCGATAGGCACAAGCGCATCAATTGCCTTGATACCTGTCTGAAGTGGCTCGTGGACAGATTTTCTATCCATAATGCCGGGAGCTTTTTGCTCAACAAAACGATGTTCAACAGCTTCTATCGCCCCTTTTCCATCAATGGGTTCGCCCAACGTATTGATAACCCTGCCGACAACCACATCCCCAACGGGGACTTTCATCAATTTGCCCAATCTTTTGACCGATGTGCCTTCTTTGATATTTTTTCCAGCACCAAGAACAACAACCCCAACACTACCTTCTTCAAGATTTGAAGCAAGACCCCTGTCCCCCGTATCAAATTCAACCATCTCATAGGACATAACGTTTTTCAAACCATAGACTTTAGCAACACCATCAGCATAAGCAATGACTTTACCTGTCTCGGCTATATTGACATCAATATCAAAACTTTCTATTCTTTCCTTGATAATTGAACTGATTTCTTCGGGCTTTAACTTTGCTACCACACTTTTCTCCTTTTCTTAAAATTAAATTGCTTTCAATACATATGATTTTAATTCATTCAAAAAATTCTCTCGAGAGAAAGAAATCTCAATGCCTAAATCATCAATAACTAGCTTGATACCCTCTATCGGGTTTTCTACTTGCTTGATCTCAAGACTAACTCCAAAACGCCCAGAAAGTGCTTTGGCAATCCGATCGACAACATTTGGGTCAACCTTTTGATTCAAATACAATAAACCAACATAGGACTTACTTTTTTGACTCATATAAGCCTGCAATCCCGCATACAAAGAAGGGATAATATCAAACCTATCATTTTCTCCCAAAAGCTTTACAAAATTGATAGTCTTTTCATTGTTTGAATTAATTAGTTCAAGCAAAAAAGCCTGTTTATGGGATTTTGAAACATAAGGAGAGTGGATAATATCCAAAAATTTTTCATAGCCAAAGACACCCACCATCTTTTCTATATCTTTTAAAAAAGCCTCCAAATGATTATCATCAAAGCTTGCTATCAGTGCTTTTGTATATTTTTTGGCAACGATTTCAACCATTATGCGACCTTTTTATTCAATATATTGATATAATCAGAAGTCTCAAAAGAACCGATTTTGGTTTTAAAAAGCTCTAAAAGTATCTCCTCGACAACTTCTCTTTCCATCTTTTTTTGCTCAAAGTCCATCAAAGTCTCATTATTCTTCATAATATTTTCAATATCAATCTTGGATTGCTCATCAATCTTTTGCATCACCAAATAAGCTTCTTTCTTTGCTGTAGCGACCATATCAGAAGCCTTTTCTTTTGCTTCTTCTAGTCTCCTTAGGGCTTGTTCTTTTGCTTTTTTGGCAGTTTTGAGCTTGTCTTGAACTTCATCAAGCCTTTTAGAAATCTTTTCCCGCCGAGTGGCAAAAACATTCTTTAATTTGTCTGCCACCAAATACCATAAAATCGCTACAAATATCACAAAGTTGATGACACGCTCAACAATATCGGTATCTGAAACATTCACATCTGCTCCAAACAACAAAGAAGCAGGAAGTAATAAAAAAAGGATATATTTCACAGATTCCCCCTATATTTGAGATATTTTTAGCTTCAAAGACTCTTGAAAGTCCGGCATTTTTTCCAAAAGCTGACCTTTTAGGTCATTTCTTTGGATCTGCAACTTGCTTAAAAATTCTTCAAACTTAACAGCAGATTCATTTTTTTTCTTCATTATTTTTGCTTCATAAGCAATCTTTGCTTCACTTGTAGCCTGCTCTACAATTTGAGCTGATTCCAAACGAGCATTTTCAAGAATCTGTTTGATTTCTTTATCAATCTCAAGCGTTTCTTGGGTGTTATTTTGTATGGATTGCATATCGTGATCGATAGAAGCATTCCGATTGTCCATAAAAGAAATTATAGGTTTGTAAAGCCAAATATTGAGGAGATAAAGTGTAATAATAAATACAACAAAAACCAAAAACATCAGATAAGGATTTACGGTTATGGTCATTCAGACTCCTATTATCGAGATTACAATCGCAGATTTGGGATATTCTATCAAAAATTATCTTAAAATAAACCTCTAATGCAAGGATAATTTTTTAATCAATATATCAATTTTTGACTCATCAGATAGTTCTAGCACCAATCGATTATCTTTAAACGAACTTGAAATGGAATAATCTTTCAATATGTCTTTGATTTTGGCAATCTTTTGATCAAAATTCGGTGTTTTTGTTGGCTTTAAAGCCCTATCATTTGGCGCAGAATCGCTTTTTTTGAGCTTTTTGACAAGGAGTTCGGTATCCCTAACAGAGAGCTTTTGCCCCAAAATCGAATCAAGCACAACGCCCTGCTCATCTTCATCTAGCGTTACAAGAATCTTGGCGTGTCCTTGAGTGATTTTTTCCTCTATCAAAGATTCTTGGATTTTGGATGAGAGGCCCAACAATCTCAATGTATTGGTAATCTGAACCCGTGATTTTTTGATTTTTTTTGCCAACTCATCGTGAGTGATTTTGTAATCTTCAATCAATTCTTTATAAGAATTTGCCAAATCAATCGGGTTCAAATCCTCCCGCTGGATATTTTCAATCAAAGCAACTTCACGCAATTTGGCAGTATCGATATTTACAACGATAGCCCGAATCGTTTTTAACCCCGCAAGCTTAGACGCACGAAGCCTCCTCTCGCCAGCTATCAAAACATAATCATTGTTGTTATCCTCATAAACCAAAATTGGCTGCAGTAAGCCGTGTTCGGCTATTGATTGAGAAAGTTCGCTCACAGAATCTTGCACAAAATGCTTTCTAGGTTGGTAAGGATTTGGCTTGATAATATCGACATCAAGCTCAACGACCAATTCAGAATTATCAGAAAGATTGTTTTCATATGCCTGACCAACTTCACTCAATATCGCACCCAAGCCTCTCCCAAGCGCTAAATTCTTTTTTGCCAAATTATGCCCCCTCTAATATAGTTTGAGCCAATGTCTGATACGCAATACTCCCGTTTGATTTCACATCATAGAGCAAGACAGGTTTGCCAAAGCTAGGGGATTCTGCAAGCTTGACACTGCGCGGAACGATGATATAAGAATTGTCTGTTTTGTCCTTAAAAAGCTTGGCATCAAAATGCTGGGACAAATCGGCAAAAACCTGCTTAGAAAGATTGTTTTGAGAAGAATACATCGTTGGCAAAAATCCTTTGATTTCTAGTTTGGGATTGATAGAATCCCGAAGAATCTTGATAGTACTGAGCAACTGCGCCAACCCCTCTAATGCAAAAAATTCGCACTGGATGGGGATAATCACAGAATCAGCCGCTGAAAGGGCATTGATAGTCAAAGGTCCTAGTGCGGGAGGGGAATCAATGATGATAAAATCATACAAATCAAGCACTTCTTGGATTTTCTTTTTGAGGATAAGCTCCCTACCCGCCCCTTTTTTGTTATAAAATTCCTTTTCAATACCCACCAAACCGATATTAGAAGGCACTAAGTGCATAAAGGGCATTTCCGTCTTTTGGATAATCTGAGAAAGCTTTTTGCTCCCCATCAACACGTGATAAATATCAAACTCAATATCATTCCTCCGAAACCCCAAGCTCGTTGTGGCATTTGACTGGGGATCAAAATCAATCAGCAAGACATTTTTTTCTGCCAGTGCCAAAGAAGCTGCTAGATTGACCGCTGTGGTGGTCTTGCCAACCCCGCCTTTTTGATTTGCAACCGTTATGATCTCACACATATTCTGCCCCTATCATCTAAAATTGTAAATTTTTTCACCATCTAAATAAAGTCCTCCATCCAAAAGCAATTTTGCCCCTTTCAAGCTCAGAACATTATCGCTATTATCGTCATAATGAAATGAAAAATTAAAATTTTTATGAAATTCTAACGCATACTTACTAAAAATCTGCTTCCATTCAGGAAGATTTTTGATTTTCTCAAAAAAACTTTCCAAAATCCCTTGTTTGGAAACACTCGCCCCCAAAGAGCCAAATTTTTCTGCATAAATATTCAACCCAATACCACAAACCAAATCAGATTTAGAAGTATTTGCCATAATGCCCCCGACTTTCAAATCCCCGATATAAAGGTCATTAGGCCATTTTAGCCATACATCAAATCCCATCTGGACTAAAATTTCTTTGAAAATAAATCCAAAAAAAATACAAGAACTCTGGATCGGCAGGTCTTGAGGCAGGCTAGAAAGACTCAAGGCAAATGAAAAAGCAAGCGAATCTTGCACCTGCTCCCAGCGATTGCCCCGACTGCCAATCCCAGCATTCTGCTTGTTTGCGACAATACAAATCGGCGAGGCTAGCTCGTTGGTCCTGATTTTTTCCAAAAGATATTTCTGTGTTGAATCCAATTCTTCAAAATATTTAATACGCATTAGGCTAACACATCCCCGATTTTAAGTCGTTTTCCCTGAATGTAAGTTTTCGCATCCATTTTTTGCTTGCCCGGGGACTGCAATGCCCCAATACGAAGCGTCCCACGCAAACACCCAACAACAATGCTATCTTTTTGAACCGATAAGATTTCTCCTTTTTGATATTCCTCAGTTTGGCAAACCAGCTCGATTCCAAACAACTTCAACCCGCTAGGCAAAAAAATCTGTGGCCACGTGCTATATGCCAAAAATTTCAAATAAATCTCTTTGGCATTCTCAAAATCGACAAGCCCCTGATTTTTGATGATTTTTTTACAATATGTCGCATCGGCGTGGCGCTGTTTGAGGGGTTGGATAATTTTCAAGTTTTTTAAAACCTTGATTGCCAATGCCCCACCCATTTCTGCCAATATTGGTAGCAAAGCTTCTAAGCCAAGCGGTTTTTCACGCTCAAACGCACTCACACCCAAAATATCCCCGCTATCAAGCCCCGCTTCCATCGCAATCACACTAACCCCATAAATCTTATCATCATTCAAAATCATTTCGTGGATAGGCGAAGCACCACGATAGTTCGGAAGCACAGAAGCGTGGATATTCAGGCACTTAGCAGATGCAAGTATCTGCTTGGGCAATATCTTCCCATAAGCAACGACCACAATCGCATCGGGCTTGAGTTTGGCAATCACGCCAAAACTTTCTTCATCAAGATTTTGCGGTTGAAAAATAGGGATAGGGATATTTTTTTGAATGACATATTCCTTTGTTGCGGGGCTTTTGAGCTCTTGTTTTCTGCCAAATGGTCTATCGGGCTGGGCAAACAATCCGACAACCTCAAAATGCGAATCTTCTAAGATTTTTTCCAAAATAACTTGCGCAAAATAAGGCGTTCCCATAAATAAAATTCTCATTCAAAACCCTTTAAAATCTGCATCCAAATCCATCAAATTTATGAATTATTTTGCTAGCCCAAACACTCTTTTGTAGCTTGTTGCGTTAATTGTTTTTGAATTTTTATAGCTTCCAAAAGAACAAACTGCAACGATCGTGTGTTGGTTTGAGTAAGCGAAGATATAGGGATCACAAACAAAGGCATTCCCTCCAAAGATTTTTTTTCATCTGCTCGGGGTGTGCTTTCAAGCAACGCTCCATCAATAAAATACTCCCAATCCTTTTGCAATCCAAAACGATCGCATTTTAAACCTTCAATCCCTAAAAAAACATAAAATTCCTGAATGTTTTGCAACGATTCTTCCAATGCGTCTATCTTGCTCAAAACGATTCCAAAGGGTCTTGAATGCAATTGTGTGGAGAAATTTTTAAGCTCAGCTCTTAATTTTTGATATTGAGACAACAGGCTTTTTTGAGAACTTACATCTAGCACAAAAAGCAGGATTTTGGTTCGCTCAATATGCCGCAAAAATTCTATCCCAAGCCCCCTGCCCTCGCTCGCTCCATCGATGATTCCTGGAATGTCTGCCACCACAAACGTATGCAACTCATCAGGCTGGACAACGCCTAGATTAGGCACTAGCGTCGTAAATTCATAATTAGCAATCTCAGGCTTAGCATTTGAAATCACAGAAATCAGCGTGGATTTGCCGACATTAGGGAAACCCACCAGCCCAACATCAGCGATGAGTTTCAATTCTAATCGGATATGCTTTTCTTCACCAGGAAGCCCGCTTTGTGCGTAAGTAGGGCGTTGATTCACAGAATTTTTAAATCGAGCATTCCCAAGCCCACCTTTGCCGCCTTTTAAGACCTTGACCTTAGGGGCTTGCCCCATCAGATCATAAAGCAACTCATTACTCTCAAAATCAAAAATTTGCGTGCCGGGAGGGACTTTGATGATAATATCTTCGCCACGCTTCCCACTGCATTTTTTCCCCCCACCGGGTTGGCCATTTTTAGCTTTGTAATGCTTGGTCCCACGAAAGCTAGAGAGCGTATCGGTATTGGGATCAATCTCAAAATAAACATCGCCCCCCCCGCCCCCATCGCCCCCATCAGGCCCGCCATTAAGGACAAATTTTTCCCGCCGAAAGCTCACCGCCCCCGCCCCACCTTTGCCCGAAGCGATAAAAATATCTACATTATCCACAAACATTGAGTATCCCTAATTATTGACTTCTTTTACAGAAAATATTTTATCCATTTTGCCCTGTATTTCTTCAAGCATTTCAAAACGTTTTTTATACATCGAACGCTTATGGCTTGAAATATCCTCAAGGTTTTTGCGTGTAGGTGATAGCCAGTGATAGTAATGCCTGCCAACTTGAAGCAACTCCCCGCCAGATTCTTGAAACATTTTATCATAATCCACATTAAAACCCTTTTTAAGCCCCTTATTTGAACGGACTTGAGACTTTTGCGTGATACCTAATGTGCGTTGGCAAGCCAGCGATTTTGCCAACATTTTTAGCACCTCAATCAACAAAGCTGGTGGGCGCAGACCAAAACATTTTTTTGTCAAAAGCTTGATTTCATCATTGCCCACTTCAGTAATCTTAGCACCTTGAATCGAAGCGATCAATAAATCATTCTCAGGGGTAAAGGCAAATGTCGCTTGATAAATCCAATTTTGACCCCCCCCCCCCGCGCGTGGTATTTTTCAAAATAAGCGCCCAAAATCCCTCTTCAGAAATCAATGGATTTGCCTCCAAGCTCAAAATATAGGGCGTATCATCTGGGTTTTTAGCATCTATGCTAAAAATCTCAATACTATTTTTCCACAATGGCAAAATGCCCGAATTAAAATGGAATTTTTGCATAAAAGACAAATCAGAGATGATGAGTTTGAAACGTTCTTTTGCATTGAATTTTCTATTGCAAAAACACTTGATAAGCACATACGCACTCATCGGCTTTGATTGGATAAGATCAATCAAAAATGGATTTTTGTTTATAAATTTTTCAAATCGCAACACATAAGAATAAAAAGCGATTTTTCTTAGATAAAAACGAAAATATCGACGCATCGAAATCTGAAAACTCTTATCTTTTAATAATTTTGCACCAAAAAACCTATATGCCACGATGATTTCTTATTGTTAATCTTTAAAATTATTATGAACTAAATATTATAGGAAAAATAAACTTAATCATCGCAAAATAATGATAGAACAATCTATCTGTAGAATGGTCGCAAAACAATCGCAGGATAAATTTAAAATGAAAATTTTTTGAATGAGGATGCGAGAGGACTACAATCAAGAATCCTCTCTAAATATGAAGCCCGAAGTATTAAACGGAAGCAGATATAACAGAAACTTTCTTGCGGTGCTTGTCTTTTTGCTGGAATGTTACCACCCCATCAATCAAAGCAAAAATAGTATGATCCTTGCCGATACCAACGTTGCTACCGGGATGGATTTTTGTGCCTCGTTGTCTGACGATAATATTTCCCGCCCGCACAAACTGCGAGCCAAATTTTTTAATACCTAGTCTTCTACCGGCAGAATCACGATTATTCTGGGTGCTTCCCTGACCTTTCTTGTGTGCCATCTATAGCTCCTTTATCCTACTATCTTTAAGATTCTTACTCGAGTGAAGTCGCGTCTAAAACCTCGTTTGGTTTTGCTGTCTTTTCTTCTTCTCTTCTTGAATGTTACGACTTTTTTGCCCCTGCCCTCATTGATAACTTCCGCCTCAATCTTTGCTCCCCCAACAAAAGGAGTGCCTAATTTGAGATCATCATTATCGCAGATGGCTAGAACTTCGCTCAATTCTAACTTTGACTTTGGCTCAAGGCTCATTTTATCAAGCAAGACGATATCGCCTTCTTGGACCTTGTATTGTTTGCCTCCATTCTTAAACACTGCATACATTAGTTTTTCCTTGAGAAGTTTATTGTTTTCAAACGTCGCTTCAAAGCGATACAAAAAACCTCGAATTATATTAAAAAAAACCTAATTTTTACTTAAAACCTGCACCAAACTACACCCTGGCAATACATTCGATCTCTACGAGTGCATTTTTTGGGAGTGTTTTGACCGCAATGGTCGTGCGTGCAGGCTTATGGTTGTCAAAAAATTGGGCATAAACCGCATTAAGTTCATTAAAATTATCCATATCAGACAAAAAAACCGATGTTTTGATAACGCCAGAAAGCGAGCTGCCCGCTGCTTCTAAGACATTTTTTAGATTTTGCAAAACCTGCTTGGTTTGTGCTGTAATATCACCATCAAGAAAGCTCCCATCGGGCTTGAGGGCGATTTGCCCCGATGTATAGATAAGTCCATTATGAATAATAGCTTGTGAATAAGGTCCAATGGCTTGTGGGGCATTGGAAGTCGATACGATTGTCATTTGCATTACTCCTAAGATTTTATTTTATTACTATATAATATGTTTGATTTGTAAAACATAAATTTCAAAAGGCTTGCAATGATGAAATTTTTTTGGATGATTTTTTTGGTAGCTGGAATGCTTTTCTCTGATAGTATCATTGTCGCCCAAGATACCCAAAATTCCCAATCCCCTGAAGAACTCGCCGAAGCAGAAATCCCGCTAAAGCCCAATCAAGTCCTACTCATCGATCATCGCACCCACAAACCTGTTGGTATCATCGAGATTACAGATACGGGCAAATTTGTGCGACTACCCTTGCCAAAAAGCCCTCTTATAGAAAAAATCACATCCCTAGCCAAACCCCAAACCAACGAATCAAAAACGCCATCAAACAAACCCGATAAACCCTTACCCGATGAATCACTTATTCAGAAAAAAAGAGAATGGGATAAAAAACAAATCCCTTTTTTGATCCAAGAAGAAACTATCGAGGGGGCAATTCCATCAGATTAAATATTTAAACAAAATTCCGATAGTAAAATACCAGCTTGAATTGTTTTTGGGAATTATTTTTGCTTGGAAAAACCCAAAGCGATTCTAATTAATATGATATAAGGTGTTGTAAATGCGCATTACTTTTGGAACAAAATACAACCAAATGAATTATTACCAAAATGTTCTCCAAAATAAGCTCAATGATATGAACACCAAAATCGCCTCAGGACTCAAAATCCAATATGGCTACCAAAATAGCAGTATCAACAATCAAAACCTCAAGCTAGAATTTGAAAAAAATACGCTTGATCAAGGCATAGATGTCGCCCAAGATGCGCATAATTCCACACTAAGCACGGATAAAGCCCTCAGCGAACTCTCTGAAACAATGGTGCAGTTCAAAACCAAACTCATCCAAGCAGGCAATGACATCCACTCCGCAAACTCCAGAGAGGCTATCGCAAGTGATTTAGAAAAACTCAAAGACCATATCATCAATATCGCTAACACCTCCATAGGCGGGGATTTTTTATTTGGGGGTAGCAAGGTCGATCGAGCGCCATTTGATGCTTCAGGCAAATATTATGGCAATGATGAACGATTAAATGCCCTCATCAGCTCAAACAACCTCGTGCCTTATAATATCACCGGACACGAATTGTTTTTTGGGCGTGATTCTGACAAACACAAAATCATCACTACCAACATAAAAATGCTCAACCAAAGCAAGCTCCATCCTGATGTTATGGACGCTTTGAACAAAACCAACCCGCCATCAGAAGAATACATCAAGCCTGAAGACACATTGCGAGATCTCATCGGCGATGATAACAATGACCCCGCCACAGCTTCCAAAGAATATTTTTATCTGCGTGGGGTGCGACCTGATGGGAGCAATTTCAAGGCAAAATTTAGCTTTGATAAAGCCTATAGCAATAAAGAAAATGCCACCAGCGTAAATGACTTGCTCATTCGTATTGGGAAAGAATTTGGCAATACACCCCAAAACAAAGTCGTTGATATTTCTTTGAATGCGTGGGGGCAGATTGAGATCAAAGACTTGCGTCCCGGAAATTCCAATATCGATTTTCATCTGATTTCTAGCGATATGGATGTGGATAATTTAGAAGAGCTCAAAACCAATGGCGCAAGGGTGACTTCATTTAACAAAAGCCCCTTTTTGACTGACAAAAGCCTCTCAAGCATTCAGGGCGTGGTGGATAATTATGATTTTAGATTTGTCCATATCCCGACAGCGTTTATCACAAATGATAATGCACCAGCGACAAAAAATACAAAACTTTCTGATGTGCTAGGTGAAAGCGTTGCGACTATACAGATTGATGGCACACGACCCAATAACAAAGATGGAACGCCCGATATAGAACCCATAGAACCCCTCTATATCGATACAACAGACACCACAATGGGCGATTTGATAGATCAGATCAAATCGCATTTTGGAGGCGATATTGATGTAGAGATTTCTAATGGCAGGCTAAATATTGTTGATAATAATGTCAAAAACAAAGAACACGATAGCAAAACACCCCCATTTGATGGCGAACACGGCTTTAGCATTTCTCTAAAAACGCTGGATAAAAATGGCTTAGAAACCGATGGCATCCCCACAGACTACGAAAATGAATATGAAAAAACTTATTTTGCCAACAAAGGCTCCAAACTCGCAGGCAATATCTCTCAAGTCCTAGCCGATGGGAGTGGCTTTGCCAATGCAGGCACAAAGCTTTCAGAGGTTGCTGGCGGGAGCATTGCGGGGCAATCATACACATTCAAGCTAGAAGATCACAATGGCGTCCCTATCGAAGCCCAAATACTTTTTGACAAAAATGGCTCGTATCTAAAGCTCCCGAGCAAAACCCCCAATAAAGCCGAATACATCATCCCGCTTTATAATCCCAACGATGAGCCTCCAGCAATCAGTATCACCAAAGCCGATGATGTAACATACCAGCAATTAATGGATGCGATGAGTATTGCGCTTAATTACAGCAATCAGCCCCAAGAAGCTTACCTGAAAGCCGAAAACAGAGACAATGCGCCATCGCAAGAAAACAAAAACGCCTATGAAGCACTCCTAGATCAAGCCAAAGGTGTCCTCTCTGTCAGTATGACAAGAAATGGAAAAATCGAGATTCAAGACAATATGCGCTCTATCAGCAAGATGAAATTTATGATTTACAACAACACAACCAACGACTTTTCTGCCCAAGCCTTGAAAAACGATACTTCAGGTATCCGCCTCAATGCCAATAACGCCCTCACGATTGATGAACCCGATATTAATTTTTTCGAACAAATTGATGATATTATCGAATCTGTCAGAAAAGGGATTTATCGACCCGATAGCTTTGGAAATACCTATACAACGGATATGAGAAAACTTGGCATACAAAATGGCATAACAGCATTTGACCATCTCAGCGACCATATCGAAAAAATGATAGCGTTAAATGGATCTCACAGCAAAACATTTGAAAATATCATCAGAAGAAACGAAGTCTTAAAAGTTCAAGTTGAATCGATAAAAGGGGAGGTTATGGGGACAGATATTGCAGAAACCTATAATAAATTTTCAAACCTTACAACCAACTACAACGCTGTTTTATCTTCTACAAGTAGAATCAACCAAATGTCTTTGGTAAATTACCTATAAAACCAGCATAAATATCTTCTAAAAACTATAAAGCCACCCCCGAAGCAATATCAGGGATGGCGATAACAATAACATTGTATTTTTTATAACTTAACAAAACAAAAAGGAGATCGATGCACAAATTTTAGAGTAGAGAAAGGAGGGGGAGGTGACTCTACTCCTGTGCATCTGGCCAAACCAGATAAACTGAAATTTGGTTAGGGGTATAATACAAACAAAAAGTATATATTTAGTCAATGGATTTTTATAACATTCAAAAATTTTCACCTCTTTGAAATCTAAACCACCCCATTTGCAAAAGATTTGAGTTATGCACACAACTCATATATAGGTTCTTAAAATTCATTGAATTTCGTTTAAATTAATCTAAAACTATGCTATAATCTCAAGATTTAATAATATCTTTATCAAGGATGAATGGATGCGTATCTTAATAATAGAAGATGATTCTTCGCTAGGCAAGACTATCAGTGATTTCCTAAACCAACACGGCTACCAAACCGATATTGCTGAAAATCTCAAAGATGGTGAATATTTCATCAATATTAGAAACTACGATCTCATTTTGATCAATTCAAAACTCCCTGATGGCGATGGTATCAGCATTGTTGCTCAAATAAAATCAAAACATCCCTGCGTCCCCCTCATTATGCTCGCTTCCAAACCCAAACCCGAACAAGAAATCGAAGCATTCAAAATCGGTGTCGATGATTTTATCGCCAAGCCATTTGATTTAAATGTCTTGATTGCAAGGATTGAAGCGAGACTTAGGTTCTGGGGTTCTAGTGTTATTGAAATTGAAGATTTGATTATTAATCCTGATGAAGAAAAAATCACCTACAAAGGTAAAGAAATCGAAGTCAAAGGCAAGCCTTTCGAGGTTCTCACGCACCTAGCAAGACACCGAGATCAAATCGTATCCAAAGAGCAATTGCTCGATGCCATCTGGGAAGAGCCTGAACTCGTAACGCCGAATGTCATTGAAGTAGCCATCAACCAGATCAGGCAAAAAATGGATAAACCGCTCAATATTTCCACCGTTGAAACCGTTCGTCGGAGAGGCTATCGCTTTTGCTATCCAAAACACGCTCAAGATGATGAATGATAGATTGACAAATAATAGACGATAAATAATCCAAACACTCACCAATAAGCTCATCATTGATTAATCTGCCTGCAAACCCCCCTGAAAACCTATCGCTTGAAATCTTTCCCCTAAGCCCCCCGGGCTTATCAGGGGTTTGATTTTTGAAACTTCTCGTAAATAATTTTCATAGCTTGTATTTTCACTAAACTTTTGGAGCAAATCACCCAGCCCCAAATCCAACAATGCCTTTCCTTGTGCCTCGAAAAATAATTTTTTTGCACCAAAAGATTCAAAAAAATCGCTAATCAAAGAAAAATCAACATCATAAGTGATGTCAGATTTTTGATAAAAATGTTCCAAGTTTTTTTGAACTTCTAAAAAATGATAAACCTGATGGTTTTCATAAACCCTCAAATCAATCGCATTCCTAGCCCCCCATTGCCCATAATCAAAAGTTAAAAATCTCCATTTTTTAGCTCGTGCAAGCTTGCTAGTAAGCCCAAAAATAAAATCCTTCAAACCCAATGGAATCTGCCCCAAAGCCACCCCATACCGCTGTGCTAAAGATGTGATTTCTTCGCAGGCTTCCTGCCAAAATATACGATGATTATCTACATATGCCATCTTAGAATCTCTAAAAATCTCACAAACAAACGCATCAAAAAGTTCATTACAAAAAACAAACGCACAATCTGAAGAATCCACATCTAGCTCATCCAAATCGCTACATACTCGCAACTCTAAGCCAATGCGTGCCAAAAAATTTTTCTTTTGCACTAGGGCTAGATTGGGCAATGGTTCGATACTCACAAATTCACAATCTTGCAATACCCCCACAGAAAGGGCGGACAAAAATTGTGCCACATCGCCCAATAAATGCCCCTTGTCTGCCCCAATTTCGATAATCTTTAGCGGCAAGGTAAGTTTTGAATTTTCCAACAGCCCAAGCAAATGATAAGCGATCGTCCCGCCAAAAAACCGACTCGCAGAAACTGAAGTATAAAAATCCCCACCTTTGCCTACATAAGCGTGGCGATAATACCCATTTTTTCCATAAAGCCACTCGTGCATATACACGCTAAAGGGTATCATAGTTTTTGGCAAGCGTTTTTCAATCGAGTAAAGCCCTCGCAAACCTCTTTTTCGCTGATAGTCAAAGGAGGTAAAAATCTCACGACATTTTTGCCTGATTTTAGTATCAAAAGCCCCTCTTCAAATGCGGTGCTGATGACATTTTTTTGAATGTTTGCATTTTTTGCTACCAAACCACACATCAGCCCAATCCCGACCTTTTTTTCAAACAACAAAGGAAAATCAGAAACCATCCCATCTAAATAATGATGAAACAAATCAATAATCTTGGCAAGCGCCCCCGAATTGTATTCGTTTTCTAAAATCTCAAGCACGCACAACCCTGCCCTGCTAGAGAGAAAATTCCCGCCAAATGTGCTGCCGTGGTCGCCGGGTTCAAATATATTTTTTAGACCACAAAGCGTCGCCCCGATAGGCACGCCCCCACCCAAGCCTTTTGCCGTGCTGATAACATCAGGGGTAATCCCATAAACCTTAGAAGCAAAAATCTCGCCTGTCCGATAAATCCCGCTTTGGACTTCATCGACCATCAACAAGATATTTTTTTCTTTCAAAAATTTTGCCAATTCTTGAACTTTTTGTTTATCCATCGGAGAAATCCCCCCCTCGCCCTGGATCAACTCAATAAGCACCGCACAGGTTTTAGAATCTACAACATTATAAATATCATCGATGTCTTTCGCACGCAAAAATCCATCCGGAAAGGGTGCAAAATGCACGTGCATTTTGTCTTGACCGGTTGCTTTGAGCGTGCTGATGGTTCTGCCGTGAAAGCTTGACTCTAAGGTTACGATTTTATACCTATCCATTTTCCCATCTTTTTCGCCAAATTTTCTAGCGATTTTGATGGCGCATTCATTGGCTTCAGCCCCACTATTGCTGAAAAATACCCGCATATCATACCCGCAAAGCTCAATGAGTTTTTTTGCCAAAAGAGCCTGAGGCTCGATGAGATAGAGATTTGATAAATGGAGCAAATCCCTAGCCTGCTGGGCAATACTATCGGCTAACTTTTCATTCCCGTGCCCCACGCTACACACCCCAATCCCGCTACCAAAATCGATAAACTCTCGTGAACAAGGCGTATAAAGCTTGGCATTTTGCCCATAAGAAAAACGTATCTTGGTGCGTGCATAGGTCGGTAATACATATTTTTCATCAAAACCCATCAAATCATCAATTTTGTAATTTTTATCAAACATTGCTTTCTCCTTAATATTATTTTCGCTTTGATATTGGGAAGATTCTACTATTTTTGGCAAAATATTTATACAATCTTATCGAAACATTCGATAAAATCGCTATACGTTTTTGAGATACCAAAACAAATCAAGAAAGGTCTTTATGGAGTTGCTTCTAAAGGCGTTTGGTCCTCCCCAAACGAATTGTTATTTATTAAAAACTCCTACAGGAGATTATATTATCGATCCAGGTATCGGGGCGAGTCAATGGGTGCTAGAGCATTCAAAACAACCTTTAGCCATCCTCATCACACACGGGCATTACGACCATATTTGGAGTGTCGCAGCGCTCAAATCCGCCCTACCAAACGTTCCGGTATATTCTCCCAAAGAAGACGCATTTATGTTGCATTCAGACTGCTTTGGCACGGGATTAGAGCCTTGTAATGCCGATTTTCTCATCGCAGGGCAAAAAGGAAAAACTACGCTAAAAATTGGCGATCTTGATGTAAGTTATTGGCATTTTCCCGGTCATACACCCGGGTGTTCGATGATTGAAATCAATGATATGATTTTCAGTGGCGATTTTATTTTTTATCGCTCCATCGGGAGGTATGATTTCCCCTACTCAAACCCCGCAGATATGAAAGAATCGTTACTTAGATTCCAAAAACTACCCTCAGCAACAAACAAAACCATCTATCCAGGACACGGAGAAAAAACTTTTTTATTTGACGAACAAGCCAATGCCAGCCTATGGGCTCAAAGAATCTACACCTAAAAGGAAATACAATGACACTTACTCAAAATCAAAAAGAACGTTATTTGAGACATCTTATGCTTGAGGATGTGGGCGAAGCGGGGCAAATCAAATTGCTCCAATCCAGCGTTCTTATTATTGGGGCGGGGGGCTTGGGTTCTCCGAATGCGATGTATCTTGCAGCCGCTGGGATAGGCAGAATCGGCATATTAGATTTTGACATCGTTGAAATCAGTAATCTTCAAAGGCAAATCATCCACACAACCGAAGAAATCGGCTTTCCCAAAACCCGCTCGGCAAAAAACAGGATGAATGCCATCAACCCCGAAGTCAAAATCGAAACGTATTTTGAAAAATTCACCGCCTCAAATGCGTTAAAAATCATCAGCGATTATGATTTTATCATCGACGCTACGGATAATTTTGCCGGAAAATTCCTCATCAACGATGCGTGCGTATTAGCCAACAAACCCTATTCCCACGCAGGAATCCTCAAATACAGAGGGCAGACAATGACAATATTACCCCATCAAAGCGCTTGCTTTGCTTGTGCGTTTGACACCCCGCCACCAGTCGAACTCAATCCGACCTTTCGAGCCGGCTTATTTGGGGTATTGCCCGGGCTCATTGGGTGTATCCAAGCAGCTGAAGCCATCAAATATTGCCTAGGAATTGGGGATTTATTGACCAATAAACTCCTCAGCATAGATACAAAAACAATGAATTTTAGAAAAATAGATGTATGCAAAAATCCTCAATGCCGAATTTGTGGGGAAAATGGTATCAAAGAGCTCCAAGACTACCCCCAATGATTTTTTTGCCCAAAACGCTTTATGACAAACTGATTGCTTATGCGCAATCGTGCTATCCCAAAGAATGTTGCGGGTATTTTTTGGGGAAACAAAATACGCAAACCCTCCAAAATAATGTCAAGGAGATTTTTAAGGTCAAAAATATCCATCAAAATCCCGAGCATTTTTTTACATTTTGCCCAAACGATCAAATCAAAGCTCTCCAAAAAGCCAAAAAACAAGATCTTGACATCATTGGTATCTTTCATTCCCATCCATTTAGCCAAGCCTACCCATCAGAAGAAGACCTAAAATACATTGATGATGACACAAAAAGCTATTGTATTATCTCCTTAGAAAATCAGCCAAACATCGCTTGCTTTCGGATCGGAAAAGAAAAAATTCACAAAGAAATCATAAAACTTTAAAATTTAGAGCCGATATTGGATATAATTTCTAAAAAATCAAATTAAAAAAATGGAAAAAATATGGATCTTTCGACGCTATTAGGTATGGTTCTGGCTCTTGCTTCAATCTCTTTGGGCGACATCCTAGAGGGCGGAAATCCGCTACATATTGTCCATCTAAGCTCGGTTATCATCATCGTGCCTACAACATTATTTTCTGCTATGACAGGCACTCACGCCCGTTTTGTCAAAGCAGCATATAAAGAAATCAAAATTGTCTTTTTAGGCTCCAAAGTCAATCTCAACGCCACCATCCGCCAACTAGTCGAATTTTCTACGCTTGCAAGAAGAGATGGTGTTTTGTCCCTTGAAGCCAAAGCAGCGCAAGTCGAAGATGATTTTACCCGTGAGGCACTTTCGATGATTATCGATGGAAAAGATGCCAAATCCGTCAAAGAGGATATGGAAGTCCAGATTGAAGAACTAGAAGAATATTATCACGGCGCTTCCCATTACTGGCTCATCGCAGGCGAATCAGCCCCTACATTTGGGCTTGTTGGGGCTGTTATGGGCCTAATGCTCGCACTCCAAAAGCTCGATAATCCCGCAGAAATGGCTGCAGGTATCGCCGGGGCATTTACTGCAACGGTTACGGGGATTATGTGCAGTTATGCTATCTTTGGTCCTTGGGGAAACAAACTCAAAGCAAAATCAAAAGATATTGTCAAAGAAAAAATCGTCGTGCTTGAGGGAATCGTAGGGATTGCCAATGGTGATAATCCCAGAAGCCTTGAAGCAAAGCTCTTGAGCTTTTTGGGTCCTGATGAACCAAAAATTTCTCAATTTGAATAAGGCAAGCGATGGCAAAAAAAAATAAAAAAGTCGAATGCCCTGCCGGAGAAAAATGGGCTGTTCCTTATGCGGACTTCCTTTCATTGCTTTTGGCACTCTTTATCGCTCTTTATGCCATTTCAGCAACCAATAAAGCCAAAGTCGAAGCGTTAAAAACCGAATTTATCAAGATTTTTAGCTCCACTACCAAACCTGAAACCATCCAACCTGTTATCCCTATCCCCCCTAATCCAGGTGAAGAATCCCAAGATACAGAAGGTAGCAAGATCCACCAATCCCAAGAAAGTGCTTCTTCTGTTGCTATTGACAATATCAGCCAACTTGAAAATCTGCTTGAAGAAGGTGGCATTCTTGAACAAATTGAACAAGGTGTTAGTTTGAAGCTTCCTGCCAATCTCATTTTCAAACAAGGGAGTGCTGATATTAACAACAGCGATATGATGATGTATATCAAACGCATTGCCCAAATCATCAAAAAATTTCCCCCTCAAGTCAATATTGATGTCAGGGGCTTTACAGATAATTCTCCCTTGCCAAAAAATTCACACTTCAAAGACCATTATGATCTTGCCGCCAGTAGGGCTTTGAGCGTAATGCAAGCATTGATCCAAGATGGCGTTTCTCCCAAACAGCTGTCCTATTCCTCATATGGAAAATACAAGCCTTTAGCCCCAAATGATTCGACCGAAAACAAAATCAAAAACAACCGCGTTGAAATATTTTTCTCAACCGATCCTAACAATATCCAAGAAATCAAATCAATTTTAGACAAAAATATCAAAGCAAAATAGCACACGCCTATCCCCATAATGATAAATCCTTGTGTTCTGCTAGCGGTGTTTTGAGGAAAAGTGTGCTTTTTCTTGTATGCTTGCTGTTGTATTTATAGACCAAAAAGCCCGCATTTTTTGCATTCAAAAAGATTTCAGTATTTGTAGAATATGTCGTGATAATCGATTCAGAATGGCTCAGTCTAAAAAGCTCCAAAAAATACTCTTTATCCCACAAATCTGGATTCACCCTCGGGCTAAATGCATCTTGATAAATAATATCCATACTCCCATCGCTAAATTGATGAAAATAATCCCTCGCATCCCCAATAAATAATTCTAAACTCGTATGTGGTGTGATAAAAACGCTCGAGGCACTTGAAGTGCCAGAAATATTATTGGTAGATTGCAATGTATGAATAATTTTTGCTATATCAAGCCCTAAGAGTTCGCAAGGGTATTTCAAAGCTAAAATTTTCTCAAATACGCCCCTATCTTTCTCGGGAGAAAAAATCTCAATCCTCCCTTTATAGCCCATCTTGCGATATTCTATAGCCGTGGTAAATGTATTGTATCCCAAACCAAAACAAATATCTAATATCTTCAAACAAGGTTTCTGGAGTGAATTTGCAAACAAAATCGGGGGCAAAATATGTTTATGCAATGTCTCCGTATATGCCCCATCTTTGAGGCTATGGTAACACTCGCCAAATTCTTGGTTGAAAAATGTCAGGCTACCATCACGGCTCTTAAGCACGGCTTCCACGCACTATTTTTACACACCATTCTTGCACACAACTCTCAAACATCACTTTCACTACTCCCACACACCTATTTTTACCACGATAGCACCATCACAAGCCCCCGCCATCATCAACCCTTATCCGTGATAATTCGGGGCTTCTTTGGTGATATCGACATCGTGAACGTGCGATTCCCTAAGACCTGCTGATGTAATCTCTACAAACTCGGCATTTTCCCATAGATATTCGATGTTTTTGCTACCCAAATACCCCATCGAAGAGCGCAACCCGCCAACAAGCTGGTGGATGACATCTGCGATCTTCCCCCGATAAGGCACCCTGCCCTCAATCCCCTCTGGCACGAGCTTTTCTTGGGCTGTCCCTTCTTGAAAATACCTATCAGAACTCCCCTTACTCATCGCCCCGATACTCCCCATACCGCGGTAGCTCTTATACTGGCGTCCTTGAAAAATCATCGAATCCCCCGGGGATTCTTCAGTGCCTGCCAACAAACTCCCAATCATCACCGAAGACGCCCCTACAGCAAGCGCTTTGGCAACATCTCCAGAATATTTAATACCCCCATCAGCGATGATAGGGACCCCGTGCTTGATAGCGACATTTGAACAGCCATCAATGGCTGAAACTTGGGGCATCCCAACGCCTGCAACAATCCTCGTGGTGCAAATGCTTCCTGGACCAATGCCGACTTTAATCCCATCAGCACCCGCATTGATGAGGTCTTGCGTGGCTTTCGGGGTAACAACATTCCCCACGATAATATCAACAGAAAACTTATTTTTTACATTTTCTAGTGTCCGCATTACATTGATAGAATGCCCGTGCGCGCTATCAAGAACAAGCACATCCACGCCTGCTTGCACCAGTGCTTCAGCACGATCGAGTTGCTCGACCCCAATCGCCCCCCCAACCCGAAGCCTACCAAGTTCATCTTTATTAGCATTGGGATATTCGATACGTTTTTGAATATCCTTGATCGTGATGAGACCTTTCAAGATATTTTTATCATTGACAATCGGGAGTTTTTCAATGCGGTGCTGGTGCATAATCTCTCTAGCTTCTTCGAGGCTGATACCAACGGGGGCGGTTATCAATGGGGCTTTTGTCATCACATCGCCGACTTTTTTACTCAAATCTGTCTCAAAACGCACATCGCGATTCGTCAATATCCCAATGAGCGAGCCATTTTCATCGACCACCGGCACGCCCGAAATCTTATAATTATCCGTAATCACCTTGGCGTCTGCAAGCGAGCGATTGGCTTGGATATAGATAGGATCGGTGATAACACCGCTTTCACTTTTTTTGACCTTTTTGATTTCATTTACCTGCGAAGCGATGTCCATATTTTTGTGAATAATACCGATACCCCCAAGCCGTGCCATTGCGATGGCTGTCCTGTATTCGGTTACCGTATCCATCGCTGCGCTAACAAAAGGGATATTTAAGCTGATGTTTTTCGTGAGCTTTGAAACTATACAAACCTCTTTTGGCAATACCTCTGAATACCCCGGAACCAACAAAATATCTTCAAATGTCAAGGCTTTTTGTATCAATTTCATTTTATCTCCTAGTCAAATTTAATTTCTAACACCCGCTCAAGCCCATAACCAGCATCCAAAATGCTCTGCTCATCAAAACTTCTCCCAATAAACTGCATCGCAAGTGGCAAGCCCTCTTTTGAAGCCCCTACAGGCAACGAAAGCGCTGGCAATCCAGCAAGATTTACCCCTATGGTATAAATATCGCTCAAATACATCTCCAAAGGCGAATGCATACTCCCAAAGCTCGGGGCAACGCTGGGGGCGACAGGGGAGAGAATCATATCGGTATCGCTAAATATTTCCTCGTATTGTTTTTTGATGGCTTGCCGGATTTTTTGGGCTTTGATGTAATAAGCGTCATAATAGCCACTACTTAGGACAAAATTTCCTAACATTATGCGTCTTTTTACTTCCTCACCAAACCCCTCGCTCCGGGTTTTGATATACAAATCTTTGAGATTTTCTGATGTTTTTGCACGATTGCCATAACGCACCCCATCAAATCTCGCAAGATTTGAACTCGCTTCAGCCGTGCAGATGATGTAATAAGCCGAGATGTGGTATTGGGTGTCTAGCATTGTTTTAGAAACGATCTGATGTCCCATTGATTCTAAGGTTTTGATGGTTTCTTCATAAGCTTTTTGGATATCCGGGCTAGCCTCACGCAGATAATCCTCCAAAATCGCTATCTTAAAACGCCTGTCTCCATCGAGTTTGGAAAATGTCTGGGTTGGTGGCATTGGCGCACTCGTGGAATCCATTTTGTCCGCCCCGCTGATAGCGTCAAATAATATCGCACAATCTTCGATGTTTTGCGTGATAGGTCCGATCTGATCAAGGCTTGAGCTATAGGCTACAAGCCCGTATCTACTCACCCGCCCATAGGTAGGTTTGAGTCCCACACAGCCACAAAACCCCGCCGGCTGTCTGATCGACCCGCCCGTATCACTCCCTAATGCCGCAATTGCCAAGCCCCCCGCAACCGCTGCAGCACTCCCGCCAGAACTCCCGCCAGGCACCCGTGAAATATCGCGCGGATTTTTTGTCCTGCCATAACAGCTTGATTCTGTGGTGCTTCCCATCGCAAATTCGTCCATATTTGCCCGCCCAAACCCGCACATCCCATTTTGGTGCAATCGCTCGATCACGCTGGCATTATAGGGGGCAATGTAGCCTTTGAGTATCTTGCTCGCACACGTGATTTCCCAGCCCTTGACATTGATATTATCTTTGATGAGTATCGGCACGCCACTGCCTGCATTTTCATTGCCTGCACTCTCGATGGGTTCATCAATATAGGCATTGAGTTCCATATTTTGCCTCACCTTTTCAGAGATGTCTAATTTGATAGCTTGGAGTTCTTCTTTGGGTAATGAAAGTGCTTTTTTGAGGGTTATCATCAAATATTCCTTGCAATAAAATAGAATCGATTCTTTTTTTGCAAAATTATAAAACTTTATTGCTTATAAAAAAATCTTATAACATCACGCCACCATCACGACAACATCAAGAAAGGCGCTGAAGAAAATCTTCGACTTCTTTTTGCAATGCTTTAATATCTTTGGTGTTTGCAATCACAAAATCACTTTGGGTCTTTTTGTCCTCGATAGCCATCTGAGCACAGATTCTTTGCAATGCTTCTTCTTTGCTCAAACCATCCCGGCCCATCAGTCTTTCTAACTGGATATTTTGCGGGGCATATACAAGCAAAACTTTTGAAACCCCATAAACCTCTCTGCCCCCAACCTCAAAAAACAATGGGATATCCAAAAAATAAAACTTATGATGATTTTCAAGCGCTCTAGCAGTTTCTAAGATCTTTTGGCGGATTTGAGGGTGGAGCAAATCTTCAAGGATTTTGCGGGCGTGTTTGGATTCAAAAACGATTTTGCCTAATTTCTTCCTATCAATCTTGCCAAAAGTATCGAGAATTTCAGAAGAAAAAAGCTCAATAAGCCTTTCTTTGTTGGTTTCTAAAAGCTCGTGGGCTATCTTGTCCGCATCGACAACGCAATAACCATACAGGGAAAGCAGGCTTGCTACGGTGCTTTTTCCCGAACTTATCCCACCTGTGAGAGCGATAGCGTATTGCAAATCCATATCAATTTTTCAAAACACCCTTGAGCCTAGATACCAGCATATTCGGCAGGGCAAAGGCACTTTGATGGATGTCGGCATTATAGTATTTGAGATTTTCAAGCATATCGATTTTTTGGAGCAACATATCTGCTAGAGGGTGGTATTTTTTTGAAGCAAAGACAAAGCCCCTATCTGTGAGGATAGAAAGCGGGGCAAAAAATGGCATTACAATCCCAAAAAACCGCCCAGCATCTAAAATGCTGGCTTCAAAATCTGCAAATTCGAGCAACGGGTGCTTGGTGGCAAACACCAAAATCCCATCAGGAGAAAGCATTCGAGAGATGCCATCGATCTCGTGGATATTGGGTCTATGCAAACAAATAATCACATCATATTTTTTCACATCCAAATCGATAGCTTTTTCATAGCGCTTAAATCTTGGATTCATACTCACCGAAGAAAAATTCGGCAAAAAGCTAATCAGAGAGTCCAAAATCTTTGCATCACCTTGCACAAAATCAATCTGGAGTTCTTGATGTCTCAAAAGCTCAAAAGCAATCTCAAGATTAAATCCTCCCAATACCAAAGCATTTTTGGGATTTGGATGCGAACACGCTGGCAAATGCGCATAAAGCTCGCTTTCAATATAAAGAAATTTTTTAAGCATAATATGGCATTCATCAATAATGGCGATTTGATCAAAATCATTGCTTTTAAAAATCTCCAAAATATGCTCAGAACTCCTCGCATCAAGCATTTTGGAATCGATTGTATATTCTTGACGAAAATTTGGGCTTATCTGTCGGGTAATCCACATTATTGTCCTTTAATTTTAAAAAATAATTGTATTTAAAAACATTAACAAAAAACCATCAACGAGATTTTAGAGGTTCATAATCTCGCGAACCCCTTTGGCATTGGGTTCAGAAAGGAAACCTTGATTTTGCAATTCCTCAATAATCGAAGCCGCCTTATTATACCCAACACCAAGCTTCCTTTGCAGATAGCTAATAGAGGTTTTTTTATCTTGCAAGATAATGCGTTTGGCTTCATCAAGGATTTCCCCGCTTTCATTCAAAGCCCCATTAGATGTCGATGGCAACGACACATCAGATTCTTCAATCAAAAAATCTTTATCATAGGCAACTTCTCGCTGGGATTTGATAAATTCGACGATTTCTTCTATCTCTTCCTCAGAAGCCCACGGGGCGTGCAATCTCACCACGCCACCAATACCCGGAGGTGTAAAAAGCATATCCCCCCTACCGAGCAAACTCTGTGCGCCCTCCGTATCCAAAACCACCCGTGAATCGATCTTTGAGCCAACCTTGAAACTGATTCTTGAGGGAAGATTGGTCTTGATAAGCCCGGTAACAACATCGACACTCGGGCGTTGCGTGGCGACGATAAGGTGCAGACCGGCTGCCCGCCCCATTTGGGCGATCCTGGCGATGGGAAATTCTGCCTCTTTGCCCCCTGTCATCATCAAATCGGCTAATTCATCGATGATAATCACCAAAAATGGGAAGACCTCAAGCCCCTCAAGCTTGGCTTTTGGATTATATTTATCGATGTTTTTTGTTTTGCATTCACTCATCATTTTGTAACGCCTCTCCATCTCTTTGACAGCACTCCCTAGCGCACTAATCGCCTTTTTGGGATTGGTAATAATCGGCGTGAGGAGATGAGGAATATCAGCATACATACTAAATTCGACCATTTTAGGGTCGATCATAATGAGTTTGAGATTATCAGGAGAATTTCTAAACAGCAAAGATAAAATCATCGCATTCACCCCGACACTCTTCCCACTCCCTGTCGTCCCAGCGATCAGAAGATGGGGCAATTTCTTTAAATCCGTGATAAAGGGATTCCCCACAATATCCTTACCAAGTGCTAATGTCAAAGGCGAAGCAGAATTTTTAAACAAATCGCTTTCTAAAATCTCACGCAGATAAATTGTCTCGCTTTTGGCATTAGGGATCTCAATACCCACGACATCTTTTCCGGGTATGGGCGCTTGGATACGGATAGATTGCGCACAAAGTGCCATCGCCAAATCATCGCCTAATGTCAAAATCCGACTCACCTTGACATCGGGTGCGGGGCGAAATTCAAAAGTCGTAACGATGGGTCCTGAATACGTGCGGGCAATATCGCCATCGATTTTGAAAAACTTGAGCTTAACAAGGAGGTCTTGGATCTTTTTGTCGATCTCATTTTCATCCACCTGCAAAGACTGGGATTTGGGAATCTCAAGTAATTGCGTGCTGGGGAGTTGGTAATCTTTGGGCTTTTCGACTTCGCCAAAATCAAGGGCTTCAAGAAGCTGTTTATTTTCTGCAAGCTCCTTGACAATAAGAGGCTTTTGCTTGGGCGTGGGGGTTTGAAGTGTCGAGAATGTAGTTTTGAAAGCAGAGGGACTGGGTTTTTCTTCCCCTGTTGGTGTTTCTGATTTTTGGATTGTTGGGAATATTTTTTTAAAAACCAATGTCTTGTCTTTTTCTCCATCTTCTGTTGTTTGTATATTTTTTGGAAAATCCAACCCATCATCTCTAAAAATTTCTTTCATCAAGTTTTTTTCAACTTTTTTTTCAGTGGCATTGACTTCAGATATAGTTTTTTTTGGCAATTTTTCAAGCCAAGAAACGGCTTCTTTTTGAGGGTTGAAAGCACTATCTTCTTTAGGCAAATCCTTTGGTATCGCTTCTGGTTTTGGCTTTGAAGCCTCATCACTAAAATGCTTCGCACTCAACTCTTCAAAAAATTTTTTATTACGATTCAAAATCCTTTCGATATTAGCTTCAAGCACCTCGCCTTCCTCATTTTCATCGACAAGTCGGACCATACTGGCGTATTTTTTTTCTTCATTGTCTTTGTTGGGCGCGGGGGTGTAGCTGATTTTGATTTTGCTTTCGTTAAAAACAGGGATAGGGTCATCTTGGGTATTTTGTGGGGTATCTTGTGGCAAATCCTGCGGTAAATCTTGTTGGAGAGCTGGCTTGCTAGATTGCAGAATCTCGCGCTTGGGAAAAAATTTTTGCATATCTAAAGCCAAAAATTGTTCCAATAAATGCTTACTATCAAAAGAGGTTTTTATAAAAGAAATTTTTTTATAAAATCTTTTCAAACCAGCAAGCAAAAAAACAAAATTTTTAGGAAAAAACATCATATAAGACAAAAAAATCAAAATAAAAATGAATACACAAATCCCAAAAAGACCAATAAAAGGTTGCAAAAAATCCACAACCGCTTTGCCTATCTCGCCTTTTTTGACAATGATAGCTTGCAAAATCAAAAACGCCACAAACCCCAAAATGCCCGCCAAAATCACCTCGATTTTTCGCTGGGTAAATGCCATATTGCGATACATTAGATAAGCAGGATAAATCAAAAATAATAAATAAAAATATGCCCCATAACCAAAAAATGCTATATTTATTTTTGCAAAAATAGCCCCAAAATTCCCCACAAGCCCACTATCTCCAAATATTGTTGCGATAGACAAAAAAATGAGTATTGCAGAAAAAATTACAAATAGGTATAATTTTTTAATATTTGTCCTTTGATAAATTTGTTTGAAATTATAGCACACTCGCTTACAACAATCATTTAGGGTTTAAAATGCACGGAAAAATTCTAAGATACTCCATATCGACAGGTTCTGGGGTCGTTACCAACGCCTCAAAAAAAATTTTCGAACTTCGCAAAGAAAGCTGGCACGATACGAGATTCTTACCTGTTGTGGGGATGCTTGTGGAATTTAGGTGCAACACCAATGGGTATTCCATCACTGACGCCAAGGCTTCTTATTATCAAGATTTCCCGCCCAATGGCATTATCAAGGAAATTGACTTTTGGAAAAGCGATACCGATGAAGAACTCAAGCAAAAAGAACAAGATACCCGCAATCAAATCGCACAAAAAATATTCAAAGAGACCAATTATTTCACATTAAAAACCATTGAAATAACCTCCCCGGTTCAAGATTGTATCAAAGAATATTTCGCCCAAGAATTCAATGCTATCAAATTCATTATGGATGAAAACGACTCCAATACGATGGGAAAAATCAACTATCTAGCCACCAAGCGTTTTTTGATCAAAGCGATGGATTATTTGGTTTTTACCGATAGAAACATCACCATAGACACATTCACAAACGATCTCCAAAGGCTCAACCAACTCGAATATTCCTATAAAAATTTCACAAAAAATGTCAATATCAATCTTGAAAAAATCTATGAAGAATGCTTTTTGGAAATGCAATACAACTACCGCGGTGCGATCAAGGCAATCTTGAGCGCAAGAGAAAAAATCCTCCAACTCAACAATAAAATAAAAAATTCTATTTATGAAATCAAGCAAATCAAAGCCAAACTTGAAAACAAAAAAAATGATGAAAAAACCCTGAATATCAAGCTTGAAAATATCAGAATGAATATGGCAAAGGCTGAAGAAGAGATCAAAATCCTCAGAAAAGCTGTTGAAAATCTCACCACGCTTACAGATGGTTTCAAAAGCCAGAATTTCCAAATATTTGGGGTTGTATTCAAAAAAATTTATGAAATCCTTGTGAATAAAACAAAAGAAGCGATGGATATTTGCGCCACAATGCTTGATGACAAAATATGGAAACTCGGGATGGCTTCGACTGCTATCAAAAATATGTTTTTCAAGCATAATATCAATGATTCTTATTGTGCGATGACCTTTTTGGGGCAGTATCTTAGCCGTCTTGACAAAAACAAGCTAAGCGAAAACGAAAGGGCGGTCTATAATTATTACTACAAATACAAACAATCGTATGAAAAAAAATTCCTTATCTTTACTTCCAATCAAAAACTCGAAACTTCCTTAAAAATCCAAATTATGTCTATTTCAAAAAATTACAGCGTTATTATTGTCAAAAAAGATGGGGAATTTTATTCCAACATCAACCAACAAAAATTTGAACTCGGTTATATCGATCCTTATGTTGATGTTGATGTCAAACAGCTCATCGAAGAAGCTAGAAACTCAAAATACAATCACGATACGAAATTTACGATTGTTTCCAAAGAACAAATCGCTGCGATCAAAGACTAGCATCGATCCCGCAAATATCGACAAAAGGACAATATTGGCAAACTTTTCTATCTTCGGTTTTAACAAAATCAATCTCTTTGTGAAAGTCTTTGAGCCTGTCTTTTAAAAGCTCGATTTTTTGCCCTAGCATTTCTTCATTTTTTAGCTCACCACCACCTTTTTTGTATTTGTCATCTTTGAGGTCATAAAAATAAGCTTCAATCTCGCCATCATAGCCCAACGCCCTTGCCCCATACCAATAAATAGGCAACTGAAAATCGCTCGCTTTTTCCAAATCTGTTTGGATTTCTACTTTGGATTTGAATTTATAATCTATAAGCAAGATTTTATCTTGCCAAGAATCGATCCGATCGATTATCCCCCTAAAATCAAACCCCCCGATGTTGGTCTCAAATCCTTTCTCACAAGCCAAGATTTTTATGCCATTTTTGGCACGCTCGCACTCATTTTCCCAAAATTTATCAAGTTTTTTAAAGTCCAATTCAAGTTTAAGGCGTTCTGTCGCACTAAGCCCGGGGTAATCTTGAATCTTTAATGCCAGCTCTTCTCTGATATGTCTAATATCTGGGGTCTGTCCGATATAATTTTGGTAGGCTTTCGCAAGCAAATTATGAAATATACTCCCCATATTTGCCTGCTCTTCGCCAGGGGTTTCTATGCCTTTGATATAAGAATAATAAAACTTTCTTTTACAAGAAAAAAATGTATTAATCCTAGTAGCTGAAAATTTAAAATCAATCGGGAGCTTTGCAATAAAATTTTCTTCTTTATAAATCTTTTTTTCTTCAAATGGAAAAATGCGGTATTTCTCATCGCCATTGCAAATCTTCTCACCCAAAGCAAGCTCATCAATCATCTTAGAATGCGAAACGCTATCGGTATCCACAAAGGTAATATCCACCTTTTGGCTATTATGCAAAATCTGGAGATAATAATGCTTTTGCAAATCCTGCCTATCCCGTAGTGTAGGGATTTGAAGTGCTTTTCTCGTGCTAGAGTTCAAAAACATATCGCTATCTTTGAGGCTAGGAACAAACTCCTCGTTAAAATCCACAATAACCACCCGATCAAAGCACAATCCCCGCGACTCAAGAACGCCCATCACCTTGATTTGCCCCCCGCTAACATCATCGAGGCGAAAATCATTCAAATCCAAAATATACAGCTCCAAAATCTCTGCGGGCAAAAACGCATCAAAACTCCCGGCGACCTTGTCATAACCCATCAAGATTTCCGAATGAAAGCCCGCTAAAATCTCGCTATCTTGCGTTGTTGCAAGCAAAGACTCGGTTTCTTGGCGTAGCCATTCTAATGGGTGCAAATCACTCACGACTGGGGTCTGCTTGCAATCTTGGAGCATTTTTTTGAGCGCTTGGACATAGGCAAAACTCGCCAATCCCTCACCTCTGGCGAAATTTAAATTATGGTGCTTATCAAGGAGTTTGAGGTATTCACAAAATCCCTCATCAGGCGTGATGATGGCGAGTTTTTGCGGGTCTAGTCCAAGATTAAGCCATTGCGTGATACGCTCAAAAACCAAAGCACACTGATTGAGCCTGGAACCAAAGGCAAAAATATCGACATCCATATTTGCCCGCATAGGCGTTTCAGATAAGATTTCAGAGGTTGAGAGATTGATTTTGTAACAAAAATCTTGCTTCAAACCAACCCCCAAAAATCCAAAATGCTCCTGATTGTATCTATCGCATTCGATATGAACAAACACAGGCAAAAGGGAGCTGATTTTGTAAAGAATATTTTTTTCTTGTTTGCTCAAAAACCCATCGAGCTGGAATTCCACACAAGAAAATCGCTCAAAAAAATCGCTCAAAATCTCATAATCTTGACCATAAATCAGATCAAAAAAACCAAAATCACGCAACTTTTGGGTATAAATCGCATAAATTTCGCCCAAAATCGCCAAATGTTCCTCATAATCCCCATATGTGTCTTTCAAAGGAATATCCTCAAAATCCAAACAAGACAAAGCCAGCTCATCAAAAAATCCAAACAAAAACGAACTGCTCTCCAAGTAAGCTAAAAAGCTCTTTTCAAACACGAGCATTCGCTCAAATCCCTGCCTAGAATCAACCACTGAAGCGATGGCGCTAAGCAAAAAAACCTTGCGGATATTTTTGGGGATTTTTCTGCGATCTTTCACAAACAAAATGCTTTCAAAAAACTCGCTCACACTCATCGCCACAGGCAAAAAGCCCTCCCCACACGAGAGATAAAATTCCTTTAGCTTCCGCCTTGTGGCAAAAACATACAGAGGCGTTTTTTGGGTGAAAAATTTTTCTCTATCTGGCATATCTTTATCCTCTCAAATCCTGTTATTTAGCACTATCAAGTCGTTCTGAATGTTTTATTCCCCACACAAAACGCCCCTTGAGCTGGTGTTTTTCATACACATTCAAAACATCTTCCAAAAATGCCACCAACTCCCTTTCATTCTATACCTTAGTGTTTTTGAGCGTTCTGATAAATATTTTTTTACCCATTTGGGTTTGCTTGAGATTTTATTAATTCATTATACATAAAACTATAGCATTTCTAGCTTTCTTAAATCCGCTAGTTTCTTTATAAATTCTGCTTTTTTGCCCTCAAGCTCTAATTTACGATTTATAGATATGTTGATAAATTCTTTCTCCTTTTCAATGCCTACAAACTTGCGTCCGAGCAGATTCGCCCCAATGCCCGTTGTAGCCGCACCACTAAATGGATCAAGGACAAGCGAGTCTTTATTTGTCGCCATCAAAATTAGCCTGACTAACAATGCCAAAGGCTTTTGCGTGGGGTGTTTGCCAAAGGTTTTTTCCCACGCCCCAATGGCATTAAACGCCCAAACATCTTTCATCTGTTTGTTGTCGTTGATTTTTTTCATCAGCTCATAGTTAAAAATATGTTTATGTTTTTGGCTTTTTCTCGCCCAAATGATCTGTTCTGTAGAATGCGTGAGATACCTGCAGGAAAAATTTGGTGGCGGATTGGTTTTTTGCCACGTGATGATATTGAGGATTTTATAATCTAGCTTCTGCAATGCCCTGCCTATAGAAAAAATATTATGATATGTCCCGCTTATCGCCACACTGCCGTTCTCACTTAAGCTATTTTTCACAAGAGAAAGCCAATGGCAATTAAAAACATCCATCTCATTATCGCCGATACCCCTATCCCATTCGCCCTTATTGACGCTGACAATCTTGCCACTTTGAATGCTTAAACCATCGTTTGATAAAAAATACGGCGGATCAGCGAAGATAAAATCAAATTTTTCTTTAATTTTTCGCAAAATCTCGAATGTATTGCCGTGATATAGTCTAAATCCGCCATCATTGCTTATAAAATTCTCTTTCATTTTAGCTCACTAATAAATTCAAATAAATTTGCTAAATTATAAATCCTTACACTTTCATATGCCTCTGCTAACTTATTTTTGGCTCCAAGCCAACCCTTGCCATCTGTAATCCACACAAACTCATAACGTGGATTTTGCGATATCACACTTGAAATTTCCCTGTAAGACCTAGCAGTTTCGTTTAATTTTGAACCACCCGACGAATAAAAATTGCATTCAATTAAATATATTTTTATCTGCGTCTCTATCACAAAATCAAACACTTTTTTATCCAGTCCCAAATTAAGATCATCAAAATTACTATGATGGACCTGTTCTTTAAACACAACTCCACTTTCTTTAAACTTATCTGCAATCATTTTTTCCATTGTCCTACCTCCCCGATTTTTTCTCGCATTTGTATCCATACCAACCTCTATGCCAAAAACATAGTCATTTAAATTCGTGATTATCTTAGATTGAAAAATTTTATCCAACCCTGTTTCAACAAAAAAATTATAAATAGATTCCGGATCGTTAAAATATTCATTTAGATAATGGCACCGTTCATCTATACCCATAAACGGCTTATTATCCCTAACAGCTATAAGCAAATTTAAAATACCGAAGCTAAAGCAAGCTTTATTTGCTTCAAATAAAGAACTAATTGCCTCTTTTAATTTTTCTTTACCTAGTAAATAATTTAAAGCATATAAATGCATAGAAATTTGTTTTGTATTTTGAAAGCATTTATTAAAATCAGAAAAATCTCCTAGTTTTATAAGCGTAGGTTTTAGATTCACCAAAAAATCTTCAAAATTTTGTTTATTTATCAAATGTTTGCCTTTCTTTTAAAAATAACCATAATATTTGACATTATCAAATCGCCCTAAACGATCTATTTTTTCCACACAATATGCCTCCCAATCTGGTATTTTTTATCAATCAATTTATTTTACTTCCCCAGCAATTCCCTAGCTCTTTTGGCAACATTTTGCGGGGTAAAGCCAAAATGTTCAAACAATGCCGCCCCCACGCCCGAAATCCCAAAGCTATCCATACCAATAACATCATCAGCAAAACGGCACCACTCCATCCCCCTCGCTGCCTCGATGGCAAGCACCTTGCTTTCGCCAAATAACGATTGGATATACGCCTCATCTTGCCTGATAAGTAAATCAAAACTCGGCGCACTCACCACCGCTGTAGCAATCCCGCCAGACTCTAGCAACTTCGCACTCTCTAGTGCCAAAGCCACCTCGCTGCCACTTGCTACAAGTGTAATCGAAGCATTTTGAGCGGATTTGAGGATATAGCCCCCTTTCTTTACCCCCTCCAAGCTCACACCATCAAGCACGGGGAGATTTTGCCGTGAAAGCACGAACATACAAGGACCCTCTAGCCCCAAAGCCACCTGCCAGCAGGCGATATTTTCGTTGGCATCTGCGGGGCGAAAGACACAGAGATTTGGCATCGCTCGAAAATGGCTGAGTTGCTCGATGGGCTGGTGTGTCGCCCCATCTTCACCCACCCCGATACTATCGTGGGTAAAAATATAAAATACCTTTGCTTTCATAATCGCACTCACCCGAATGCTCCCGCTCATATAATCGCTAAACACAAAAAACGTCGCACAAAATGGCAAAAATAGCCCATAATTTGCCATACCATTGGTGATTGCCCCCATCGCGTGTTCCCTAATACCAAAATGCAGATTTTTGCCCGTTGGGAAATCCCCTGCACCCTCTAAATGCGTATTATTCGATGGGGCAAGATCAGCACTCCCGCCGATAAAGCCCTCTAAGTGCTTAGAAATCGCATTCAAAATCTTGCCATTACTCACGCGCGTAGCCACCTTTGAGCTGCTTTCAAAAACAGGATAGGCAATACTAGCAACATCAGGATTTTGCATTCTAAAAATCTTCTCTTTGAGTTCAGGTCTGCCCGCCAAAGAATCCTCCCAAAGCTTTGCAAACATCTCGCCCCGCTCTTTTGTGTTTGCAAAACGCAATGCCACATCAGGGGGAATAAAAAAACTCTCTTTTTCGTCCCAGCCAAAGGTTTTTTTAGACGTTGCGATGGTCTCTGCCCCCAAAGGTGCGCCGTGGGTTTTATGGCTACCTTCTAGCCCGATGGCATTCTTGCCGATCGTGGTTTTGGCAATGATAAGCGTAGGTTTGGAGGTTTTGATATGGGCCTCTTTGAAAGCCTCATTGATGGAGACAAAATCGTGCCCATCGCAGTTAAGAACACGCCAATTTTGCGCCTGGAAACGCAAGGCAATATCTTCGCTCATCGCCAAATCCGTCTGCCCCTCAATCGTGATGGCATTGCTATCATAAATCACGATCAAATCATCTAAACAATGATGCCCTGCCAAAGACGCACTCTCATAGCTCACCCCCTCTTGCAAATCCCCATCACCACACAGGCAATACACCTTGTGATCGATGATCTCAGCCCCAAGGGTATGCTGGGCGTATTTTTGTGCCAAGCCAAAGCCCACCGCATTGCCAAAGCCCTGCCCGAGCGGACCTGTAGTGATTTCTACACCCTCAGTATGACCAAATTCAGGATGTCCGGGGGTTTTTGAGCCTAGCTTTCTAAACTGCTTGAGATCCTCCAAACTCACATCAAAGCCCCATAAATGCAGTAGGCTATACACCAAAGCACTAGCGTGTCCCCCGCTAAAAACCAAACGATCCCGGTTGAGCCATTTGGGATTTTTTGGATTTACCCGCAGATAAAAACCCAACACCACCGCAATATCTGCCAAACCCATCGGCGCACCCGGATGCCCACTATTAGCACTCTGGACCATATCAGCACAAAGAAATCGGATCGTATTTGCCATTTTTTCAAGCATAGGAAAATCATTAGGTTGTATCGGTATCGCACGCATCACATAGCCTTTAAAAACAAAATTTATGCCGTAATTTTGCCTTGTAAAGATTTAGCACTAGATTAAATTTTGTAGTTTTTAAAATAATTGGCAACTTATCCGAACTTCCATCCGCTTTTGGAGTAAAAAACTTTTTTGGAGTAGAAATAAAATTTTTTATCAAATAAAATAATAATCATTTTTAAATTTATCAAAAGGATTCTTATGACAAAAAATATTTTATCCAGCAGTCTTATCTTTTCTCTTTTAATCACAAATGCTTATAGCAATGAAGCAAATGGGGGGGGGGGTGGCTAGAAAAACCCAAAGCCCTATTAAAAGCTACAAACTCCAAACCCAAATGGTTTCAGCCAATAAATTCGACCAAAATCTCCGTGAAATCGATGGCTCTGTCGCTGTGGTGAGTGGGGAAAAACTCCAAGAACTCCAGATTTATAACACCAAAGACTTAGCCAAGGTTATCCCCGGATTTATCCTCAAAACCCAAACAGGACCCAACTCCACGGTCCCAAGCATTCGAGGTATTAGCACTGCAGATGTTTATAATCCCTCGATTGTCCTTTATGTCGATGGGATTCCTCAGAGTTTTTCACTCCTCACCCAAGAGCTCCTAGATGTCAAGCGTGTCGAACTTTTGCGTGGTCCGCAAGGGACTATCTGGGGGCAAAACGCCCAAGCAGGTGTGCTAAACATCATTAGTAATCCCATCACAAGCAACACCCCACGGCTAAATGCGAATGCCTCTGTAGGGAGTCTTTCATCAAATATTACACTTTCTGGGGCAACTCCCATCATTGCTGATTATCTTTACTTTGGTGCTTCGATTGCAAGGGATGTCTATCACGGGCAAATCAAAAGCAGCCGCACGGGCGAAAAACTCGATACTTCCAATTCCCTCTCAGGCACTGCTAGCCTCGCTTACGCCCCCAAAAATTCAGGCTTTGAAGCATTGTTTAAATTCTCCGGTAGCCAGCTTGTCGATCACCACACGGGTTTTAATGTAGAAAAAGATGTCTATGACAGCCTAAAAATCGACCCAGAAAAAATAAAAAGGATAGCATTTGATAACAATGGGATGCCCACAACCCCACCACCAGATGAAAATTTCTTCCCCACAAACATTTTAGATTCCCAAACCTATGCCCTCAAGCTTAGCTATGACTTTGGGCATTCCACCCTCAGTAATGTTACCTCATTCCAAAAGGTTTATGTTAAAAATTTTCTCCCTTATCTCCCCTTAAATGGTCCAGGCAACCAGACCAAAACCACCACCAATGAACTCCGACTCAATACACAATTTGATAATGGGGGTTATTTGGTGCTGGGGGCGTATTTTCAAAATCTTAATAATCTTAACAATCTTGGATCTATCACCATCAACAAAAACAATGCCTCAGTTTTTGGCGAGGGAAAGCTACCCTTTGGCAATTGGGAATTTACCTTAGGGGCGCGCTATAGCTATGATTTCTCCAAATTTAAAAAAGAATCAGCGAATAAACACACCATCACCCCCAAAGTCGCCCTCGCCTACAATATCGGTGAGACTGCCCATATCTATGCCCTCTACCAGCTAGGCTATAAGCCAGGAGGCTTTGACTTTTACTCAGGCAATAAGCTCAAACCCGAGAACTCCCAAAATGCAGAAATCGGTCTGCATAGCGATTTTTTAGGGGGCAAAATCAGCTTTGATGGGGATTTTTATTATATCTACACTACCGATAAGCAAGTCTATTCTGGGTCTGGATTTGATGCCAAGCTAAGAAATGTCGGCACAACCGATTCCATAGGCATAGAAGCTCAATTAAGCCTTATCCCGATTGAAAGGCTCAAAATCCTATTTGGTGGGGCTATCGGGCATTCCCGCTTCATCAAGGGGACGGCTGCAAGCAAAAAAACATATATGAATGTAGATACCAAAAACAATACTCTAAGCTTTGCACCCGATGTGAGCTTGAATGCCAATATTGATTATTTGTTTGCAAAGATCGCAGGGGTCAATCTATTTGGCAATCTCAATGCCAACTTTTACTCCACAACGTATTTTGATGAAACCAATGAGACCAAGCAAGCCCCCTATGCCACATTCGATCTTTCCTTTCGTGCGGAGTTTAGAAATGGTATCATCCTCAATGCCTATGCCCAAAATCTCCTCAATCAAAAATACGCCAACTATGCTTTCAGGGATCTCGGACCTACAAACTATCTCATCGGGGATTTGCTCAATATCGGGCTCTCACTAAGCTATAGGCTCTAAGATGAAAAATTTTGTCATCCTTGCTGTGTGTGTGGGGTTTTATTGTTTAGTAGGCATAGTAACAATGATCGCTTATCAGTCCATATCCTCGCTAATGGCGATGGGCGGGGTGGGGAGCGATGTGATTGGCTGGTTTGTTTATTGTATCAGCGTGCCCTGGGGTGTGCGATTTTTATACGCTTCGTTTGTGGAGGGCTGGCGCAAACAAAGCGTTCTAAAATTGCAAGTCATTCTGGCAAGTAGCGTTACTTTAGCCACCCTTAGCCTCCTTGTGATGGTGTTTTTTGACCCTATCAGCCATCTTTTTGTGCTGTTTGTAGTGGTGTTTGTTGGCAATGCTGCATTGTGTTGTGGGGATATTGCCCTAAGTGGTGTTGTCATCGATGAACTCAAAGACAGCCTCAAACCCTATGCCAATGGCTCTCGGGTGATTTTTTCTGCACTTGCCCCGGTGATTTCAGGCTGGATGTTTTTCAAGATTTTGAGTGCTTCCAATGCTTCCAATGCGTTTTTTGTCGTTTTTGTCTTGGCGATTTTGTTTGCTTTGCCAGCTTTTTTTCTCTTCAAAGCAAAATTTGGGGCAAAATATGGCACACACAACGCCCATCACAAGCCATCGCTAAAAAACTTTTTTGCTAACAAAAATCTACGCAACACGTTTTTTCTTCTCCTATTTGCCCAAAGCCCCACATCATTGTGGATATTTTTTGGCGGGGCATTTTTGAGCGCTATGGGGCTAAGCCCTGAAGAGATTGGAGCGACATTTGGGGTTTATGGTGTCATCGCCTCGGTGAGTGGGGGCGTTTTGGCAAGCAGACTTTGTGCGAGTTTTGATGCAAGTAAGATTTTTAGGCTTGTATTGCTGATTGAGGCTTGTTTGAGTGTGTTGTTATTTTTTGTGAGTGATGGTGCGGTGAGCCATACAAGCGTGATGATTGTCTTTTGCTTCTCATCGTTTTTGATAAATTTCAAATTCGTTACGCTCTGCACGCTTGCGATGGGATATGCCAAAGGCGACCAAAGCGGGGTGAATTTCTCTGTGATGATTGCGTGTTCTGAGTTGTTTGCGACGATTTTATCCGTGATTGGGGGATATATCATCGTTTTGGGCTGGGGATATTTATTTGGGATTTGTTTCATACTCGCCATTTTAGCATTTGTGGTTTTTAGATGGCGTTCATTATGGCTACTCGATTCGGTTTGAAAACTGAATCGAGTAGAAACCTATAAAACGGGGTTGATGATGAAGCGTAGCTTCAGAATAACCTCGGGTGGGCGGGTCAAAATGCTTTAGGAATGAAAAGAGGCTTTGCCTCTTGGAATGGTCTTCAGGTTTAATTTTTCAGAGAAAAAATTAAACCGAGTAAAACATAATGAAAACCTTTAAAACTTATTTCCAACGCACAAGCTCCGCTTGGGCGTGAAATGATAACTTTAGGAATGGAAGCAGGCTCTGCCTGCTGGAATGGTCTTCAGATTCACGCCAGTGAATCGAGTAAGCATAATGAACGGGCCTTAGCAATATCCTCACCAATCTGGGTTTTGAGCGCTGATAGAGAATCAAAATGCCGATTATCACGGATCTTTTGGACAAACTCAATCCCAATATGCTTGGCTTTTAGGGTGATTTTTTTATCTAACAAATGCGTTTCAATCGAAAAATTTCTATCCGTGCTCAAGCGATTCCCCACAAAACAAACCGAAGCAAACACCCCAGAATCGATATGTGTCAAACTCGCATATACGCCATTTCCGGGCAAGACAAACTGGTGTGTTTTGATATTGATAGTCGGGTAGAGTTCCTTTGCCCCAAGGTTTTGCCCGCTCACCACCTCGCCAAAAATCTCATAATGCCGCCCCAAAAGCTGGTTTGCCAAAGCAATATCTCCAAACCCAATCAATTCCCTAATAATCGTAGAGTGCAAAGGGATAGCATTCATTTTGATTTCAGGGACAATCAAGACTTCCCCATCAAAAAGGCTTTTGAGGTCATCAGCCCCGTAGTTTTTGTTTTTGCCAAAACGAAAATCATAGCCCACGACGATTTTTTGCAAACGGGGCAATTTCTCACACAAAAACGCTACAAAATCCTTGCCATCCCACGAATGGATTTTTTGAAATTCCAAAAGATAAGCCGGGTGTGCGATGAGTTTTTGGCGCAGTGATAATGGCGTGATACAGGTAGTATTTGGCTTGTCAATCACGAGCACACAGCCGTTGTGATCCAAAAATTCAAAAAGCTTTTGGTGTGCTATATGCACCCCATCAAACTTCCCCATCGCTAGGCTGGTAATTTCAGGATTTTTTGATATGGAAAAAAAACTCCTCATTCCCTTCCTTTCCTTTCAGAATTGATTTTTGGATATTAAGAATCACTAGCCCCCTACTCTCTAGCTCCAAGCAAAATGCCTCTAGCCTTTCTTGAATCGCTACTTTATCTTGGATAACGCCTTTTTTATTGCGTTTCACGCCCCTGCCGACTTCAAATTGTGGCTTAAAAAGCAAGATATACGTATCGCTCAAAGGTATCAAAACATCGAGAATTTTACTCAAGGAAATAAAACTCACATCGCACACCAGCAAATCAAAACGCACAGGGGAAGAAAATTTCCTAATATCGCACTGCTCAAAAAGCCTGATTTTGGGGTTTTCTCGCAACTGCTTATCAAGCTGGTTGCTCCCGACATCCACGCAAGTTACTTCCATCGCCCCACGTTCTAAAAGCACCTGCGCAAACCCGCCCGTGCTTGATCCCACGTCCAAAACCCGCTTGAGCGCACAATCAATGCCGTTTTTTTGCATATAGTCCAAAAGCTTTGCCCCAGCCCTGCTGACTAAAAGTGTGCTTGAATCCCTTGCGATGGTGATATTACAAGCATTAGATTCCAAATCAAGCCCATCGCTAGTGCCAACCTCAAAAGAGGGCTTAAAAATTCGTGTCCCATTCACGCTGATTTTGCCTTGTGTGATGAGGCTTTTGGCTTTTTCTCTGCTTTTGCAATACCCATTTTTTACCAGATAATAATCCAATCGCATTGATTTCCCTAAAACTGCATTGGGATAGCCTGATAGGTAAAATCAAACGTAATTTCACCAAAATCATAAACATCCATCACCAATTTTGCCTTTCTTGAAGCCAAGGGGGCAAGCTTTTCAAAAGCTATCAAAAACGTCCTGCTCCATCGGTTTGAAGACTGCAAAATCGTATCATACTCATCAGGGGCGATCTCTCGCACCCAGATCGGCGGTTTGCCAAAAAGGCTAAAATGGATCACACCACGATAAAAAACATCCTGCCTCTCGCTAAAAATCTCAACAAAAAAATACTCTCGATTGCCATATACCACATCATCGACTTCATTGAGATGGGTCGCTACAGCGACCAAGACCGGCTGGTGATTTTTGATGATTTCACCTTTACGGCTAGCTTGGATTTTTCTCTCAGCGATAACATCAGGTCGGTAGCCATCTGCATAATAACTCGTGCAACCCGATAATAAAACAATACTTAAAAAAAATACGATGAGTTGTTGCATAGATTTTGTCAGAAAAGCCCTATTTGATTTTATGAAAATGTTTTTTAACCATTATTTATATACATTTACTTGCGATAAAATCATATCGAAAATTTTATTACAAAAAGATGGGAGTAACTATGCGGCATCTGATACAAACCACCGATCTAAGCACCGATGAAATCAATGAAATCTTGAAGCAAGCTAATCGTTATCTCAAAGAAGAACCCACCCCAACACTCAAAGACAAAATGGCAGTAACGATATTTTTTGAAAACTCCACACGAACGCTAAGCAGTTTTGAGATCGCCCTCAAAAGGCTCGGGGCGAGTGTCGTGAGGCTCGATGTCTCCAAAAGCTCGACTACCAAAGGAGAGTCCATATCTGATACGGCTGCTAATCTCAATGCAATGAAACCCCACGCTATCATTATCCGCCACAAAAACGCTGGAGCAGGCGATCATCTCGCAAAATACGTAACCTGTCCTATCATCAACGGCGGGGATGGCGCCCACGCCCACCCTACCCAAGCCCTGCTGGATTTGCTCACGATAAAAAACCATTTCAAAGACCAGATCAAAGGCAAAAAAATCGCCATTATTGGGGATATAAAAAATTCACGGGTTGCTAACAGCAATATTGAGTTGCTCACCCGCTATGGACTAGAGATTATTTTGGTTGCCCCACCGCATTTTTTGCCCCAGACCGATCTGCAAACCACTTCCAATCTCGCTTCTATCATCAATGATGTCGATATGCTAATGAGCCTACGCACCCAGACAGAAAGGCACAACACCCAAGCATATGGCTCACTCAAAGACTATGCACACGATTTTTGTATCACCAAAGAGCTTATCAAAGACAAAGATATGATTATCTTGCATCCCGGACCAGTCCATCGCAATATTGATATTGAAGATGATGTCCTCAAAGACCCCCGTTGCAAGGTATTAGAACAGGTTACAAATGGCGTGGCAGTGAGGATGGCAGTGATGGAACACTTTTTGTTAAAAATATAAAATGATTGTGTAAAAAATTCACAAAGGATAAACTCGCCCGCTTGGTTTCATCAAAACAGAATCAATTTGTGCTAGAATGGATACACAGAGGCAGGTTTTAGACTACTAATCTTGCCTCGAACGATGTTTCTTAGGAGGATAATATATGAAAAAATCATATTTTGGTTTTGTTCTATTCGCTTTAATGGGCACTTCATTGCTTAATGCTTTTGACTACACCGTCAGCGGGAAAGCTGAATCTTTTTCAAAATTCGGTTTCAATAATACGCCCATAGACACAACAAAAGGTAAATACCCTACTGAAAGTTTTGTTACAATGGTAGGCGCACTCCAAATTGATATGAATTTGCTTCCAAAATCTATTACTTCTCAGAGACTCACTGGAGGGATTGGCGGGATGATAGGCGGATTGGCTTATGATTCCACACGCAACCTCACCGATGAAAAGGGAAATCGATTTGGCTCAGTTGTCTATAACTACACAGGTTATTGGGCGCGCTACGATGGGAATGCCCCGTGGGCTAGCACCAATTTAGGGATGAGCGAAAATACAAGACGCTATGTGATTTATAATGCTTATTTAGATTATGATTATAACGGGGTTTTTGGTATCAAGGCAGGTCGCTATGAATCCAGTGCGGATTTTATGAGTGGCTTTACGCAAGGCTTTGAGCTTTATGCCAAACTAAAAGACCTCAAACTTTGGTGGTTCAGCTCCTATGGCAGGGCGTTTGCTTATGATGAATGGCTATATGATTTCTATGCTCCCAAGACCTACACCACCAAAGATGGAAAAACGATCAATCTGGGTATCCACGCTTTCAAAGCCACCTATAGCCACAATGGCTTTAGTGTATCGCCCTTTGTTTATTTCTCTCCAAAAACCTACACCGCTCCAATGCTCCAGGTAGGCTATGATACCAACCCCGATTTTGATGGTATCGGCTTTCGATCCCAAACAATCGTGCTGGGTCTTTTTGCGATGTTTGACCCTCGAGTTCAAAATATATATCGATACGGCAACCCAACAGGTAGCAATGGGCAAACCCTAATGATTAAACAACGATTTGATATCAATAACTACAACATCGGCGGGGGGATTTACAAAAACTTTGGGAATGCCAATGCCCACGTCGGCACCTATGGCAACCCTGTAGGTATCGACTTTTGGACAGCGAGTGCTTATGACTTGGGTGCTTCTATCAGCGATATGATGGGCGAAGATGCTTTCACAGGATTTCTCTATGGTGGTGGCGTGCACGGGAATTTTAGCTGGGGTGTCTTAGGCAGGCTTACCACGAGCAAGCGGAGTGATGAGCAAAGCTTGGCAGTCAATGTGGCTTATGATTTTTCCAACAACATTTCTGCAGGCCTCAAGCTAGAATATTTCAATGACATCACCAAAGCCGGATACAAAGTCGGCGATAACGCAAGAGGTCTAGCTACTTCTAAAGATATTTCAGACAGAAGCCACGTGATGACTTTTATCCGAACAAAATTTTAATCTTTTTTAATCCCATTGATACACCCCTTTTGTAGGGTGTATCAACCTCTAAACCCCTCATATTTTTTTTCCATAACCTAAATCCTAAATCCAACCATCATTAAACATATTTTTGTTACCAATAATATTTTTTGCATAATTATCAAGAATTTGTGAATAAATTATCAATATTTATCATTTTAGAATAGAATGAAACCCTACAAAAATGCAAAAATTCAAGGAGAAACATAATGTTAAAAGGCAATATCAAGCATTTGGTCGCTTCAATGCTGGTAATGACAAGTATGTATGGCTTTGATTATAAAGTCAGCGGGAGCGCTATTAATTTTTCAAAATTTGGCTTCAATAACAGCAAAATCGACCCAACCAAAGGGCAATACCCCACAGAAAGTTTTGTCAATCTCACCGGCACGCTCCAAGTTGATGCCGAGCTTGCAGAGGGCTTGAGTGCAGGGCTTGGCGGGGCTATCGGCGGTCAGGTGTTTGACTCGACAAAATATGCAAAAAATGTCAATGGCAATCTCGCAAGCCCCTATGGTCTAGGCTATGAATATATGGGGGAATGGAACGGCTGGTATCCTGACTATTATCCCGCCGCCACTGATCGCAACGCAAAAAACTACATCATCTACAATGCCTATCTCGACTACAAATACAGCGATATATTCCATATCATCGTAGGGCGATACAAATCAAATATGGACTGGTTTTACCAATACACAGAAGGCGCGCAAGCCACACTGAAATTGTCTGATTTCACGTTTTATGCTTTCACTTCTTGGGGCAGAGGCATAGCCGATGGGCAATGGCTGTATAATTTTTATCGCCTCAAGGCTAATGGCGTGCACGCCTTAGGTGTTACCTACAATCACAAAGGCGTTACTGCTGAACCTTTTGTATGGTTTTCCCCACAGACTTTCACAGCTCCTGGTGTCAAGCTCATCTATGATACCAATCCCAGCTTTGAAGGAAAAGGCTTCCGATCCAAGACCACATTTATCGGGATGTATGTCTATCAAGCCCAAAATGCCACATACGGCAGATATGCCCCTGCAAGATACAACACGTGGGACCCTTATCTTGATGGTGGCAAATGGAAAGGCTTGCAAGGACCAGGCGGGGGAACTATCCTCATCAAACAACAATTTGACATCAATAACTACAACGTTGGTGGCGGACTTTATATCAACATCGGCAATCCCAATCCCAATATAGGCACATACGGCAATCCCATCGGTATTGAACAATGGACAGATAGTATTTATAACATCGGCTATGCAGGTATCAATAACATCACCGCTGCAGACGCCGTTACTGCGTATTTGCGAGGCGGGGCAAGCTATGGGCAATTTAGCTGGGATATTGTCGGTAGGGTAACGACTGCACCAAGGGCGAACGAACAGAGCTTAGCCCTCTATCTTAATTACCAATTCACCCACCATATACAAGCTGGTATCAAACTCGAATGGTTTGACTCCACCACAAAAGCCGGCTACAACCCAGGAGCGGGCTATCTCGACAAAGGCGGGAATGTCATCAATCCTCTCACAGGCGTAGCTGATGGGAATGCAGGAAGCTTTGGTATCGCAAAAAACATCACACAAGACAGAAGCCACATAATGACACATATCAGCTATACTTTTTAAGCAAAAAAATTTTTGTAACATTTTAAAAATGTTACAAAAATGAATCATCATTCTACAAATCAATCCTACTTTTTCTCTTTAATCTGTTTTTAATCACTTTTACCATTAAAATAAAAATCATTTAATACTTAGGAGTGGTAATGAAAAAATTAATGAAAAACTTACTAATCATCGGAACAATGGCTTCTTGTGGCTATGGATTTGATTATCAAGTCAATGGTCAAGTCCAAAATACATCAAAATTTGGTTTCAATAATGATAGGATCGACCCAAAAGCAGGAAAATACCCAACCGATTCGTTTTCTGTCCTCACGGCGTCTTTGGGTATCAATATGGATTTGGGTGCTGGCTTTAGTGTCGGATTAGCCGGAACGGTCGGTGGGATGGTGTTTGATAACACCAAATTCCAAAAAACCACCGAAGGGCAAATACTCAATCCTGATGGGTTGTCTTGGAATTATTTTGGTTTTTGGCCCGGTTATGATTATCTCTCACCAGCAACGGCACGAACAGCGAAAGATTATATAATTCAAAATGCTTTTATCTCCTATCAATACGATCGTTATATCCAGATAAAAGGCGGGAGATTCTCCGTGCCAGGCGACTGGCTTAGTGGCTATATCCAAGGCTTACAGATTGAATCTCAAGCGATTCCTTACACCCGTCTTTGGGCTTTTTCGACCAATCGTCGGGCGAGCTTGGGAGGCAAATGGCTCAAAGACTTTAAATATATGAATCAAAACATACCTGTCGATAATGGCAAAGGTTTTTATGTATATGCCGGCGGGGCGGATGTGAAATACAAACATTTTAATATCCATCCCTATATCTACGCCCAAGATTCCCGATTTATCGCCCCGGGATTTCATCTCACTTATGATACCACCCCAGACTTCAAATTTGATGGCTTCCGTTCAAAAACAGAGGTGATATTTTTGTATATGCGCCACGTCGGACCTGCTTTGAGCAAAAGCACATCTTATAATAACTTTGATGCCTATCTCTATCCCGGCGGTGCCACAGCAGGAAAAGGCGGGGAAAGCTTGCTGATCCGACAAACGTTTGAAATCAATCATTACAATTTTGGTGCGATACTTTATAAAAATTTTCGCAATCCCAACGAATTTGTTACCCCTTATGGCGACCCCATTGGGTTTGACAACTATGACAACAGCGTTTATGATAGCGCTGCGTGGAACAATGTATTCCGCCGGGATGCCATCAATGGATTTTTGTTTGCTGGGGGCAAATACACCCAGCTTGGCTGGTTATTTGTAGCCCGCTATACCCACACCCCCAGAGCAGTCGAGGAAGCCGTATCGGTGAGCGTGGATTATAAATTCCCGCTCAATATCACCGCAGGATTCAAGCTAGAATACTACAATAACACCACATTCAAAGGCTATACACTTGGCTATAGTAGCAACAAGCCAAAACCTCTTGATCATAAAGTTACCCAAGACAGGAGCTTTGTATCGACTTATATCCAGCATAACTTCTAAAAAAAGCGGGGCAAAAGCCCTGCTGATGAGATTTGTGCTATAATCAAACATCAATAAATAGCGAAGATATAAGGGATAATTAATGTTTATAAAAAATAAATTTTTTTTATTTTTCTTTATTTGCGAGGCTTTATTTGGGCTTGATTATGATATTTCTGGGGATATTGCTAATTATTCCAAATTTGGGCTGAATCATTCGGTTGTCAATGAAGCAACCGGGCAATACCCTACGGATAGTTTTTCGGTTTTATACGCCATTGCCAATCTCGATGCAACAACCAAAAACCATTTTAATATGGGGGTTGGCTTTGCTTTTGGGGGCATTATCTATGATTCGACAAAATACGATCGCAACACAGAGGGCAAGCTCATCAACCCAGCTGGCTTGGCTTACAAATACTTGGGCTATTATCAAGGGTTTGATGGCAGGCAAAAAGCGAATGCACACGATACAAAAAATTATTATCTTTCAAATCTATATGTTGGGTATGAAAATGATTTTTTTAGTTTCAAGATCGGGCGTTTTTTGTTCAAAAATACCGATTGGCTCACCGGCAATCAAGAGGGAGCAGAAATCCACTTCAAGACCAGTCGGACCGATACTTGGGGCGTGATGACGCACAAAAAGGCTTCTTTGGGGGGCAAATGGCTCAAAGACTTTAAATACCTCAACTCCTCAAAGATCCCCACATTTGCCACAGGGATTAAAATGAATTTTTCAAATTTTCTTTTTAGCCCCTATATCCAGTCCCAGCCAGATCTCTATATGATGGCAGGCTTGCGCCTCACGTATAAGACAACATTTAATATCTGGGAGATTCCCATCGTTTCTGAAACAAATTTTTTAAGCTTTTATATCCACCATACAAAAAAAGCCCAAAATCGCATTTCGGTTTATGATGATGGCAATACTCCCGTGTTTGGGCAAACCACTCTCCCCACACTCCATCACTACAAAGGAAGACTTGTGGGAATTGGTGGGGAAAATTTCTTGATCAAGCAGGTTTTTAAAATCTCTCAAGATGATCTCAAACACCATTTTGGATTTCAAATCTATGAAAATTTTGGCAATCCAAACGAATTTGTCGGCGGTTATGGCAATCCTTTGGGTATCGATCTCAACGACAGCAGTATTTATGACCGAGGAACAGCCAATAATGCGATTTTTGCTAGCAACGCATTCAATAATATTGTGTTTTATGGATTGCGCTATCAAAAATTTGATATGAATCTCATCAACCGCTATACTGCTAGCTCAAGAAGCGATGAGGAGAGTTTCTCTCTAAATATGGACTATCTTTTTGCTGATAAACTCAGCTTTGGGGTCAATTTTACGTATTTTGATGACACGACTAAAAAAGGTTATCAGATTTATCAAACATATTTAGAACACAATATCAAAGAAGATAGAAGCTATATTTCTACCTACATCAAACGCACATTTTAATGGCATATTGACTCAAAAATCCGTGATGAGGAACTTAGAATGAATAATGTTTTTAACAAAACCCTGCTTTTGCTATCGGTAGGTCTGTTGCCACTCTTTGGTTTTGATATAAAAGTCAGCGGGCAAGCAAGCACATTTTCAAAAATAGGCTTTGATGGCAGAAAATACGATCCAAACAAAGGCATTTACCCGACTGAAAGCTATGCAACGATGATGGGCGAACTCAATTTAGAAATGAATCTCGCCTCTGGGCTTGATATGGTCGTAGGCGGTATGCTCAATGGTATCGTGTATGATTCTACGATTTATCAAGGCGATGGCCCGCTTGGGAGCAATTATATTGGCTACTACGCAGGGCATAGCGGGCAGACACTCCAATCCCCACGATTTGCAATGATTCATAATGCTTATATACACTATGATTATCACGGGATTTTTGGCTTCAAAGCCGGCAGATATGAAACGCAAGGTTATGATTGGTTTAGTGCGTTCAATCAAGGTATAGAAGCCTACGCCCAATACGATAATTTCAAAGTCTGGGCGCTGTATTCTGATGCTCGCGCTTCTGCTTATAATGATTGGTTTTGGGATTATGGGAGGTATTACACCAGTGGCGCACCGCTGTTTGCAGGCGGGGTGGCATACGCAAAAGATGGTTTGAGTATCACCCCTTATATCTATTATATTCCACGCAATATGAACGCCCCGGGTTTTAATATCACCTATGATACCAGCCCGCATTTTAGCCACGAGGGTTTCCGCTCAAAAACCACCATTGTCGCCCTTTTCCCTATGTATGAAGGCACAAATCCCACCTCAAGGGATACGATTGTATTTGGAGAATTACTCGGAAAAAACGCCCAAACACTATTCATCCGCCAAGATTTTTACATCAATGATTATCGCTTCGGGGCAATCTTGTATAAAAATTTTGGCAATGCCAACGGAAAAATAGGCATTTATGGCGACCCCATCACCTATAATGTCTGGACAGGGAGCGTTTATGACTCCGGACCTTCGCTTTCTAATATGATAGGCAAAGACGCCTTGAGTGGATTTTTGTATGTTGGTTCTGAAATCTTTGGTATCAACTGGCAGGTCCTTGGCAGGCTGACTTCAAGCCCAAGGGCAGATGAGCAAAGCTTGGCACTTTATCTTGATTACACATTCAACAAACACATCGATGCGGGGATAAAAATCGAATACCTTCGCGATGTTACGCACAAGGGCTACCACATCGGGAATGGACCAATCCTCTCAAGCAATAACATTTCAGACAGAAGCCACGCAATGGTGCATATCACCTATAGCTTCTGATGGCATTTGGCAACGAAGCTTTGCATAAAAACAAAACTATTATACAAATTGATATAAAATACTTTTAAATATTAAAAAACCCTTTCAAGGAACAACAATGAAGCAAACAAAAATTCTCCTGCTCGGTGCAGGCTATGGGTGCTTGAGTGTGTTAAAAAATCTTGAAAAAGAGGCTTTCAAACAAGCAAAATTCACACTTATTAACAACAACCCTTATCATTACCACACGGTTTTGCTCCACGAGGTCGCCTCTGGGGCAAAAAATCAAAGCGTCTGTTATATGCTCAGCGAGATTCTCCCCAAAGAAGTCGTTTTGGTTGTCGATGAGGTCGTGCGTATCGAAGCATCCCAAGTCATCACCAAAAATGCAACTTACGATTATGACTACCTCATTATCGGCTTGGGCTTTGCCTCAGATTCTTTTGGTATCAAAGGGATTGAAGAATATAGCCTAAAGATTACAGATTTTAAAAGTGCCAGGCATATCAAAGCCCATATTGATGGCAAACTCGAAGCCTATCTTGCTAGCAAGGATAAAAATGAATTGCAGTTTATTATCTGTGGGGGTGGTTTCACAGGTGTTGAATTTGCTGCCTCATTGGCACAAGAACTGCCAAAAAAAGCGCAGAATCTCGGGATTGACCCCAAGGACATAGAGATTTCTTGTATCGAAGCGATGCCCCATATCCTGCCGATGTTTGATAAAAATGCTAGCCTCATCGCACGCAAAAGGCTCGAAAGTCTAGGCGTAAAGGTGTGGGAAAACTCCAAGATTTTAGAATGCTATAACGATGGGATTTTGATGCAAAATCAAGAAAAAAATCAAAAAATATCAGGCAATACAATCATCTGGAGTGCGGGGGTGAAAGGTGCGGGCGTGATTGAAAATTCCCCCTATTTTCAAAGCGAACGTAGCAAGATAAAAATCGATGCGTTTTTGCACCCCACACAAGACCTCCCCAACAGAGACAAAATCTTTGTAGTCGGGGATTGCGGGGCGCTTTTAGACCCAAAAACCAATCGATTTTATCCCCCAACGGGGCAACTGGCTACACGAGAAGGGAGCTATCTTGCCAAAGTCATCAAAGCCAAGCTCGTCGGAAAAGATTTTCATCAACCTTTTAGCTTTGCTTCTGGCAATAGCGTTTGTTCTTTGGGCAAAAACTACGCTATCGGCGTGGTGGGCAAGAAAAATATTTTTGGATTCAAAGCCTATGTCCTCAAAAGAATCATCGAAAATATCTGGAATCTCAAAATCAAAGGGCTTTCAAGTCTTTTCAAAAGAGATTGAGGATTACATTATTCTTACTCGGTTTGCTAAGGCAAACCTGAAGACCATTCCACAAGATGTGAAATCTTGCTTCATTCCTAAAGCATAGGGTTATTCCCAGCTATCGCTGGTCATCAACCCAGTTTCTATTGTTTTTTACTCGATTCAGTTTTAAAAAACTGAATCTGAAGACCATTCCACAAGATGTGAAATCTTGCTTCATTCCTAAAGCATTTTGACCCGCCCACCCGAGGTTATTCCCAGCTATCGCTGGTCATCAACCCAGTTTTAGAGGTTTCCACTCACAAACTGAATCTGAAGACCGCTCGCACTACCACATTCCCTATGCCCGTCTTGCCATACACCTGGCGGTGCATAAGGCAAGCGGTCTGTGGAGCTATCAAAGCCAAGCAGTTGGCTTTGACTTAACGCTTCTCGTCCTAAAGTATGGGCGTCTGATCCTTAAAAGTCGCATAAAACCATCAGCGTGCAAAGCGACGTTGATTGAGATTATTTAACACCAACGCACTTGCTGTAATACCCGCACCTATGATTTGCGCCCACGATGGCACCACCCCACTGAGTGCAGAAACCACAAATGCCGTGATAGGCACGACATCCATAAACAACACACCATTAGTCGCTATGATGATTTTGTTACCCACATTCCAGCATAGCACTGCCACCATACCCGCCACCAACGCCATATAAAGCAAATGCGGGATGACAGCACTCACTTGAGCGATGTTTGGTGAGGCAACCACACCCGTTGCTATCAATACCCCATCCACACCCACTATGCTTAGCATCCCTAGCAATGTCGTGATGGTCGTATAGCGGACCGCACTCCAATGCGGGAAATAACTGCCCCCAATCGTATAGAGCACCCAACACAACGCTCCAATTATGATAAGCAAATCTGCGATGAGATCCCCAGGAGAATCCAACACAGCAATCAAATCACCTTTGGTAATCACGAGCAAAACACCCAAAAAAGACAGCAGGATAAATCCGAATGTGCTTTTGCGTGGTCGGATATGTTTGAGCACCCAAACACTAAGCAATCCCAGCATTGGCATTGTCGCCATCATAATCGAGGCACTCAAAGCCCCGCTAGGTCCAGCGAGCTGTTGCCCCCAGAACACCAAAAACCCAAAACCAGCAAACCCCAATGTGCCAAACAACCACGCCAAGACATAGCGTTGGGCTTTCAAAGAAAACGCTCCAACCCCTTCACGCCAAAACAATAGCAACGCAAATGCAACCCCAGCGATACCATAACGCAATGTAGTGAAGTTGAATGGATCAAGATGGATGAGTGCCGCTGTCATCACGGGAAACATCCCACCCCAAGATAGGGTTGCGATAAGGCAACATAATATCCCTTTTAGATATGAATTCATAAATATCCTTTATATTGTTTTTTACTCGATTCGGGTTAAAGCCCGAATATGAAGACCATTCCGCAAGATGTGAAATCTTGCTCCATTCCTAAAGCATAGGGTTATTCTGAAGCTACGCTTCATCATCAACCCATTTTTATAGGTTTCCTACTCAATTCGATAAATTGAATCGCAAGACCACTTTGGCGAGCAAAGCCCCGCTTTAGGCGTATTGTTATGCTCCTTTTGTCGCATAAAACAATCGCCGTGCGGAGCTTGTTCAAGCCAAGCAGTTGGCTTTGACTTAACGCTTCTCCCATCATCAACCCCATTTTATAGGTTTCCATTTCGGTGGTTTTGAAATCCTAAATTATTTCAAAATATCAATCTAAAGCTTTATAAGTAATTTTCATCTAAGGGGGGGGGGGGCAAGATAGAAAAAAAGGAATTTTTGAGAAAAAAAGAGGGTGCAACAACCAAAGAAACTTGGCTGTCTGAGGAGAAAATCAAAGCTTATTGCAACAAACAAATCTAAAAAACACAGCGATTTTCTTGATGATACCACGATTTGTCTCCACTCAATTTTTTGGAAACGAGTCTATCGCAAAAAAATTAACCTTAATAACAAAATATACACTAAATTTAGCAATATTTTATATTTTTAGTTTTTTTCTGTAACCATTTGGATACCATAATCTTCAAATTCCAAAATACTTTCATCAAGATAATAAATATTTTCCAATCCTGCCAGCACAAGCTCGCTCCCATAGATAGAAACGGTATGCCCGCTATAGCAATGCAAAAGGACTTTTTTATCGCTATTTTCTTGGGCAATCTTAGCGATTTTATCAAGCTCTGTAACATTCAAAGCCCCCTGCATATGCCCTTGTGCGTAGTCATAAGGGTGTCTGACATCAATAATGACATAATCGCTTGGCTCAAATCCCTCCAGATACACCGGATTGGCATAGCTCAGATTATGCTTGCCTAAAAGTTTTCTATTCCTTGTCTTTTCTTCATTCATACGTGATCCTTCTCTAAAAATTTTTGGACTATTTTATAATGTTTTGATAAGTTCTAGGGGCAAGATGAGGTAAAATTATAAAATTTCCAAACGCAAGGTATTTTTATAATGCAAGATTACGAATCATTCAAACGCGCAGCAATTGAATTTTTAGGAGATAGGATTTATGATGATTATTTGAGGCGATTTGTTTATGGCACCGATGCTTCGTGTTATCGTTATATCCCCGAGCTTGTCATCAAAGCCCATAGCGAAGATGAAATCATAAAAATTTATGCCCTCGCCCAAAAATATAATATCCCGCTGACATTTCGAGCTGCAGGGAGTTCGCTTTCAGGGCAGGCGTGTTCAGACAGCGTGCTGGTGATCGCCTCGCATTGCTGGGAAAATATCAGCATTTCAGAAAATGCCGATTTTATCAGGCTCTCTTGTGGGGTTATTGGTGCAAAGGCAAATGACGCCCTCAAGCCCTATGGCAAAAAAATAGGCCCTGATCCTGCTACGCTCACAACGGCGATGATCGGAGGTATCTTATCAAACAACTCCAGCGGGATGTGCTGTGGGGTCAAGCAAAATAGCTACAACACGCTCGCTTCCTTGCGTGTCATCCTATCAGATGGCACACTCCTAGATACCGCAGACAAACAAAACATCAAGCAATTTTTAACAACCCACACCCACATCACAGACGCCCTCTTGAACCTGCGTGAAGAAATCCTAGCAGATGAGGAGCTAACGAGTCTCATCAAGAAAAAATACAAAATCAAAAATACCACCGGTTATAGCCTCAATGCTTTGGTGGATTTTTCTGATCCCATCGATATACTCAGCCATCTGTTTATCGGCTCTGAGGGGACTTTGGGCTTTATATCGGCGTGCGAATACGAATGCGTGCCGGATTTGCCTTATAAAACCTGTGCGTTGTTGTTTTATGAAAATATGTCTATCGCCGCTGAAGTCATCAAGATATTAGCGAGCCTAGATTCGATCATTGCAGCAGCTGAAGTGATGGATTATGCGTCGTTAAAAAGCGTGCAAAATGCCAAAGGCGTGCCAACAATCATCCAAGAAATCCAGCCAAATAATGCTTGTATTTTGATTCAAGCCGAAAGCACCCATCAAGACATTCTTCAAAATAATCTCGATACCATCACCCAAGCGATCGCGCATATCCCTACCATTTTGCCTATCCAAAAAAGCAGTGATGAAGCTGTCTATGCCTCGTGGTGGAAGATCCGCAAAGGGCTACTCCCCATCGCAGCAAGCACGCGCAGAAAGGGAAGCTGTGTCATCACCGAAGATGTTTGTTTTGCTATTGATGATTTTGGCGCGGGTGTGGGGATGATTCAAGCGTTGTTTGAAAAATACGGCTTCAAGGATAATAGCATTATTTTTGGCCACGCCCTCAGCGGGAATATCCATTTTATCATCACGCCGATTTTAGATGATAGCTCCGAGCGCAAAAATTTTGAAAATCTCATCGAAGAAATGGCAAAAAATGTCGCTGGTTTTGGTGGTTCTATCAAGGCTGAACACGGAACAGGCAGGATGGTAGCGCCTTTTGTAGAAATCGAATGGGGCAAAAAAGCCTATGAGATCAACAAAAAAATCAAACAGCTTTTTGATCCAAAAAATCTCCTCAATCCCGATGTTATCATCTCTAATGACCCCCAAATCCACACCAAAAATCTCAAAACTGCCACCCAAATCGAAGATGAGCTTGATACCTGTATGGAGTGTGGATTTTGCGAAAAAATCTGCCCAAGCAAAAATCTCACCCTCACCCCAAGACAACGGATCGCGTTGCATAGAGAAATCAAACGCCTTCAAAACAACGCACTTGCAGGCAATGCAGATGATATGGCATTGCTTAAAGAACTGCAAAAAGGTTATGCATATTTTAGCGATGCAACCTGTGCGGTCTGCAATATGTGTGCGACATTATGCCCGCTAGAGATCCCTACAGGCGCAATCGCTGCAGATTCCAGAAAGCAAAATGCCACAAGAAAAAAACAAATCATCGCCAAAGAAATACTCGCTCATCTCCAGGGCGTGAGCGCATTGGCAAAATTTGGCTTAGAAGCTAGTGCCATCACAGCAAAACTCATCGGTGAAAAAAATCTGCAAAATCTCAGTGGCAAAATCACAAAATTTGCCCCCAGCTTGCCTCAAATCCCCAAAAATCTCCCTCAAAAAAATACCCATACACTTTCCGATAAGCCCGCTCAAAAACAAAATTTACAGGCTTTGAGGGTGTCCAAAAATTCTGGTGTAGTGATTTATTTTAGCACGTGTATCAATCGCACATTTGCCCCATCAAAGCATATGCCCGACCAACGAAGTATCCAAGAAGTCTTTGAATCCCTATGTGCAAAGGCAAACATTAGCGTGCGCTATCCCAAAAAAATCCATTCGATGTGTTGCGGGAAAGCCTTTGTGGATTATGAAAAGCTCTCAAAAGAAAATGCCAACAAAAATTACGCCCTACTAAAAGAACTCTCTTTAAACGGAGAAATCCCGATTGTGCTTGATCACACCGCCTGCAGCACGCATTTGATCGAAAAACTCAAAAACACCCAACTCCAAATCTATGACCTTGGCGTTTATATCGATAGATTCCTCCTGCCAGTTTTGCAAATCGAGCCAATATCTGAAAATATCGGGCTTTATACAATGTGTGCGGGGAAAAAAGCCGGACAAGAAAATATAATGCTATCTTTAGCCAAACACTGCACAAAAGGCGAAATTTTCATTCACAAAGACACCGGTTGCTGTGGGTTTGCCGGTAATAAAGGGTTTTTTACCCCCGAACTCAATGCGAGTGCTTTGGAAGATTTTTCAAAATTCTACTCGGATAAAAATGTCAAAAAAGGATTTGGGAGTTCAAGCACTTGTGAGATCGGCTTGAGCGATAAAACAGGATTTCCCTGGCAACACATCGCTTATCTCATCGATGCTTGCACCACCGCTAAGGATGTATTGTGAATGCCCTCAAGCACCTCGCTATTATTATGGATGGGAATGGCAGATGGGCGAAACAAAAAGGCAAAATACGCACACAAGGGCATAAAAAAGGTGCAAAAACCATCAAAGAAATCACCACCTGGTGTGCAAAAAACAACATTGCCTACCTGACGCTCTATGCCTTTTCGACTGAAAATTGGAATCGCCCCAAAAGCGAGGTTGATTTTTTGATGAAACTGCTAGAAAAATACCTCATTGACGAAAAAAAAACATATTTGCAAAATAATATCCGATTCAAGACCATCGGCAATATCGAAATCTTCAACCAGCCCCTTAGGCGCACCATTGAGTCACTAGAAACAGAAACTGCGAGCAATACCGCCCTCACGCAAATTCTCGCTCTCAACTACGGCTCAAAAGATGAAATCGCACGGGCGTGTGAAAAAATCATCACAACCAATGCCTATGCCAAAAACCCCGATATGCCCCAGCTTATCGAGGCGCATTTAGACACAAAAGGTATTCCTGATGTGGATTTGCTCATCCGCACAGGCGGGGAAATGCGCCTTTCAAATTTTTTGCTTTGGCAAGCAAGCTATGCAGAACTTTTTTTTAGCCCCATTCTCTGGCCGGATTTTCGTGCTGATGACCTTGCAAACATTATTGAGGACTTCAAATCCCGCAAAAGGAGATTTGGCGGGCTTTAAACACCAAATTGCCAAAATACCAAATTAATAGTATCTTTGGATAAAATACCCCCTAGTCTAGCAAAATCCCACACACGAGGAATATAAATGGAATCTTTGCAAATCCAGCAAAATCATCAGACTCATCAAGCCGACCAAGCCCCGCAAATCCCCAAAAACCCATTGATCTATATCGATGGCTTGAGCAAAAGTTATGGCAATGCATTGGTTTTAGACAATGTCAATCTTGCTATTGCAGACAAAAAGATTATCGGGCTTTTAGGACCAAATGGTGCAGGAAAAACCACACTCATCAAAATCCTAGCCAGTCTTTTGAATCAATATCACGGCAAGGTGCTTATTGATGGGCAACGCCCCGGGATTGCAAGCAAAAAAATCACTGCTTATCTGCCTGATGTGGGTTTTTTGGATGATGATTGGGATGCCTTAAAAACGATTGATTTTTATGAAGATTTTTATCAAGATTTCCAGAGGCAAAAAGCCCTCGCTTTGCTAGAAAAATTCCAAATCCCACTCCAAAATCGATTCAAAACCCTCTCCAAAGGCACGAAAGAAAAACTCCAGCTTATCCTTACGCTTTCACGTGCTGCGAAACTTTATTTGTTTGATGAGCCTATCGCAGGTGTCGATCCTTTGGCACGCCAAGAAATTTTTGATCTGATTTTGCAAAATCGTGCGCTAGAATCCAGCGTTATCATCTCAACGCATTTGGTTGCTGATGTAGAAAAATACCTTGATTTGTGCATTTTTATCAAAAATGGCAAAATCATTCGCTTTGGAAATGTCGCAGAGGTAAAAGAGGGTTTTAATAATCTTGAGGAAGCATTTAAGGAGATTTTTCGATGAAAAAATTACTCAAATACGATTTTTTAGATAACTACACGAGCATTCTCCTCATCAATGTGTTGGTATTTTTCTCCATCATTGGGGCGAGTTTTTTTTCAAAACTTAGTTTCTATGAAAATCGCTTTTTAGGCATCTTTGTGGTTATTTTTTATATTATTTTATTCATTTGTTTAGGGCTTTGGTTTGTTGTCCTTGTGCTAGCGATTTTAAATTCTATCAATAAAAAACTCTTTTGCCCCCAAGGTTACTTAACATTTTCCCTACCTCTTAGCATTGATACCATCTTGATTGCAAAAATCCTTATCAATTTATTTTGGATAGCCATCAGCTTAGTTTTATTTTACTTAGCCCTATACATCGGTGCAAACATCAATCCAAACGTTCAAAATATTATAAGCTCGATCTATGAATACGTCTTTTCAAACCCGCTGAATGCTTTCTTGAGCCATTTAAGCACGCTGGTGAGCATTGCGCTGGTTTTGATCGAATTTTTATTCATCTTGAGCCTGCTTAATATTGGCAAAATCAAAAAGCACCGCTTCATCGCAGGGATTTTTATCTTCTTGGGATTAGAAATCATCATCGGGGTATGCAAAAGCATTATTTGGGGGTTGTTGCCAAATTTTTATGTAGATTATCTTAGTCAAATTACGCTTTACCCATTAGTGCAATTTTTTACTTTCAATATAGGCGTGAATGTAATTGAGTTTATTATTTTTTATTTTTTGACAAGATTCCTTATCAAAAACAAGCTTGAATTGGAATAATCACCTTATTTTGCATATACCTTTTTACAGGCTTCTTCATCGCCATACAAGCAGTCTTTTTGAAGCTGTTCAAAGGCTTCTATCCGTTGTTTTTCTTTTTGATTGCTTTGGTATTTATCGACCAAATAAAACGCCACGCACACGATGATAATAAAAATAAAGTCAAATTTTTTGATTTTAGGGCAAAATTTACAAGCCATTTCAATCCTGTATTTTTAAAATAGTTGGCAAATATCATAGCCTAAATGCTTTGAAAAACCAATTTATCAAACAAAACTAAGGAAGCATTCAATATAATCGTAAAAAATTTTAGCCCACTCTAAAAAATTTCCAAAAAATACAAAAAGGAATCTAAATGATTCAAAAATTTTTTCACCTCTTGGTCCTGCCTCTGGATTTCATCACAAAATATTTCAAGGCACTTGTGTTTTTGCTGATCGTGATTGTCTTGTTACTATCACTAACGCCAAAAGATTCCGAAAATAGCACGCCAAATCTAGCTAAAATCTACCTTTATGGGCCGATATTTGAAAGCGAAGACACCCGCACACAAATTGAAACCATCCTCAAAAACCCCAGTATCAAAGGCGTTCTTTTGCTCATCAATTCGCCTGGTGGTGGATTGGGTGCGAGCATAGAAATCAGCGATATGATCCGTGAGCTCAAAACAAAAATGCCCGTAATCGCGTATGTAGAGGGAACGATGGCTAGCGGGAGTTATTATGCTGGGATGGTTGCAGACAAAATCTATGCCAATCGTGGGGCGCTGATTGGCTCGATTGGGGTTATTTTTAACGGGATGAATATACAAAATCTTGCCAATAAAATCGGTATCAAATCTCAAAGTATCGCGGCGGGAAAATACAAAGAAATCGGCACATTTATGCGGGAATGGACGCCGTTAGAAAAAGGATTTTTGCAAGATTTGATCCAAGAAGAATACCAAATGTTTATAAGCGATGTCGCCAGTGTGCGGGGGCTAGACCCAAAAGATTCTCAAAAATACGCAGAAGGAAAAATATTTAGCGCCTCAAATGCGCTCAAACTCGGACTAATAGACAAAATCGCCTCACAAAATGAAGCTATCAAAGCACTCAAAGACCTCACCCAAGTAAAAGAAGCCATCTGGCTGAAAAAAGACAAATTTGAAGCCTTGATGGATAAGGTCATCAAAGGTAGCACGCAAATCGTGTTGCAAGCCTTTAGCCAACAATTGCAATAAGAATATCTTATGGTAAAACTATGAAACACGCCATCCTTATCACCTCCCCGGATATGCCCGGGCTAGTGTTTAAAATCTCCTCCGTTTTGCTCCAGCACCATCTTAATATTGAACGCAATGATGAATTTGTCGATAAATCTAGCGGGCAGTTTTTTATGCGCACACTTGTCAATGGCGAAAGCGATACCAAAAAACTGCAAACAGAGCTATGTGCGTGCCTACCCCAAGAAGCCCAAATCAAAGTCATCGAGCAGAAGAAAAAGTCAATTATTATTTTATGCACAAAGGAAAATCACTGCTTGGGGGATTTATTGCTCCGATATGATAGTGGCGAGCTCGACGCTAGTATCAAAGCAGTCATTAGCAATCATTCGATTTTGGAGGGGCTGGTAAAAAAATTTGATATTGATTTTTTTCATATCCCTGCTGAAAACATTTCCCGCCAAGAACACGAAAAACTCATCGCCCAAATTTGCGATCAATATGCGGTAGATTTTTTGGCACTAGCAAAATATATGCGGATACTTTCCCCCGCATTTGTGGAAAAATATCAAAACAAAATCATCAATATCCATCATAGCTTCTTGCCGGCTTTTATCGGTGCAAATCCTTACAAACAAGCCTATGAGCGGGGTGTCAAGATCATCGGGGCAACCGCGCATTTTGTCAATAACCATCTTGATGAAGGCCCTATCATCGCCCAAGATATCATCAAAATCGACCATAGCTATACCTGGCAAGATATGCAACAAGCGGGCAAAGATGTCGAAAAAGTGGTTTTTTCTAAGGCGATTGGCTTGGCATTAAATGATAGGATTTTTATCCACGGCAACAAAACGGTTGTTTTCTGATTTGTTTAATCAAAAAGATATAATCAAATCAAAACACAAAAGGAAAAACAATGCGTTATTTTACTATACCCTTTTTCATTCTTGCTATATTGCAAGCTTTTTCTTCCCAGCTTTTGGCAAAAGATTCTCCAACCAATCCCATCATCTCCCCAGAAGGCAAGATCTTCCCACTCCCCAATGCGGCATTCCAACCCGATAAATCGAAGTCTGAATATAAGATTATTTTTACACTAACCCAAGCATCTGATTCGCCAGATAAGATCAATCCCTCTTTGGAACACGTGGCAAAAATCATCAACCTCTATGCCTCAGCAGGTATCCCACCAAGCCATCTTAAGATTGTCGCCGTAGCCAGTGGCGATGCGACCCCTTTGGCACTCAAAAGCTCATATTACAAACAAAAATTTGGCGTAGAAAATCCCAATGAAGCCCTCATTTCCAAGCTCAAAGCAGTGGGTGTGCAAGTCATTGTCTGCGGGCAAGCCTGGCACGAACATCATTTTGATACCCAATCGCTCAATCCCAATGTGAAGATGGCACTATCAGCACTCATAACCAGTGTGCTATTCCAAGAAAAAGGCTATGCGCTCATCCCGATGTGATGTTAGCCTTTTGGCTTTCTCTGAAATATCTCTAAAACCTTTGCGCTCAACGTTGGAGCGTCTAGCCCAAGAGATTTTTCCACCAGCGTGGTATTTCCCTGCGTGATGTAAGCATCAGGGATTTCAAATGTATGGATTTTAAGGTTCAAATCTTCTAACATTTTTTCTTGCATCGCATATTCAAGCAATGCCGATCCGACACCATTTATCTGATAACTATCGCTAAAAACAAAATGCGCGCTGTAGCGGGGTAAAATATTTTTGAGATTTTTATCCAAAGGCTTCAAAAACCTCAAATCAAGCAACGCACAGGAGACGCCTTTTTGTTTCAAAATCTCTGAAACCCCATAAGCCCTACCCACACCATTACCATAGCCTATCAAAAGAATCTCCCCATCTTCAATCAAAAGCTCAGATTTGCCAAGACAAAAATCTTCATTCCCAAATACGCCATCTTCTAAGAGAAATCTCCCCCTAGGGTAGCGGAATGCACACGCAGATTTGTCAAAATCTGCCGCAAATGCAACGGCTTTTTGCAAGGAAGCATTATCTCTTGGGGCAAAAAGCACCATATTAGGGATGGAGCGCAAATAAGACAAATCCAACAAGCCTTGATGGGTCTCACCATCTTCCCCAACAATGCCGGCCCGATCGATAGCAAAGCGCACTGGCAAGGACATAATGCCGACATCGTGGATAATCTGGTCATAAGCACGTTGCAAAAAAGTAGAATAAATCGTTACAAAAGGCTTGAAACCCTCTTTTGCCATCGCTGCCATCGATGTAACGGCGTGTTGCTCAGCAATCGCCACATCCCAAAAACGCTCCGGATATTTATCAATCAAAGCACCTAAGCCCGTCCCTCCGGGCATTGCCGCCGTAACACCAACGATCTTTACATCATCTTGGGCTAATTCCAATAAAGCCTCAGAATACACCTCTGTAGGGCTTTTGACAGCCGATGTCTTTTTAGGTTTGCCCGTCTCTATCTCAAAAGGACCTACCCCGTGCCATTTTTCATATCTCCCCTCAGCGATCTCATAGCCCTTGCCCTTGATGGTTTGGGCGTGGATAATCACGGGCTCTTTCATTTCTTTAGCCAGCTTAAGCGAATAAATAATCTCCTCAAGATCGTGCCCATTGATAGGTCCAATATAGTTGATGCCCATTTCCTCAAACAAAATCCCCGGGGTGATGAGCTTGAAAGATTCTTCAAAACGCCTGGCGATATAAGAAGCGCTATCAGGCATTCTCCTAAGGATTTTTTTGACCCTTTCTTTGAGCGATTGATACATCGGGCCAGCGATCAATTGCGAAAGGTATTTGCTGATCGCCCCGATGGGCTTGGCGATACTCATTTCATTATCATTGAGAAGAATAATCATCGGGTATTTTCTATCGCCTAGCTCATTGAGCGCCTCATATACCAAGCCCGCACTCATACTCCCATCGCCAATCAAGGCAATCGGGATACCGGGCTTATTTGCCAAGGCATAGGCTTTGGCAACACCCACACCCACAGAAATAGACGTCGAACTATGCCCAGCAATAAAATAATCATAAATCGATTCTGATGGCTTGATAAAACCGCTGGTGCCATCAAATTGCCGTAATGTCGCAAATTCTTCCCACCTGCCTGTGATGAGCTTGTGCGCATAGGCTTGGTGGCTGACATCATAAATAAAAGGATTTTGTAGGCAATCAAAGACTGAATGCATCCCCACAATAAGCTCCACAGCCCCCAACGTCGAACTCAAATGCCCGCCGTTGGTGCTAACAACCTCTAATATCCTGCCACGGATGTCTTGACAAAGTTTTTTTAAACTAGGGATATCCTTATCGGCAAGAATCGGGCAATTCACAGGAGCAAGAAGTTCCATTTTAAGCCTTTAAGTTATCTAGGACGCTTTGTTTGAGGGTTCTGTATCGTGCCATTAGATTCCCATCGATATTGCCATTGCTACAGGTGATGACCACACCCCCTTTGGCTATGGCGTCATCGGCATCGATCTTGATTTTGGGCGCATCTTTGAGATTTTCACTCAAATACGGGTAATCGATCGTATTGACCCTGATATGAATATCCGTAGCATCAACAATGCTAGAAAGGAGTTCTTTGGCTAGGGCTAAGGCAACTTTTTGGCTACTATTTTCTACTTCTTTGACAATGACTTCCCTAGCAATATCCACCGCTATAGAACTCAATTCTTTCTCAAGCTTTTCAAGATGTTTTTGGGATTTTTGCATTTCTTTATCCAAAGTAATAACCGACTGGATCAACGCGGTTTTTTCTTTTTCGACATCTTGGAGCATTTCTTTTTTTGCTTTTTCCTCACCCTCTTTGAGTCCATCTTTATAAGCATCGTTTCTGGCAGTATTTACGCGTTCTTCGATCTCAAGCTGTTGTTTTTCAAACTGGATTTGTAGCTTGGCAAGATTGCCTGAAAGTTCATCGGTTTTTTGTAGCAAACGTTCAATCAAATCTTTTTCGAGCGAAGTGCCTCCAGGCTTTTTGACCTCTTGGACCAAAGAAGCAGATTCTTGCACCGATGGGGAGGGAATATTTTCAACAGGATGGGCTTCTTCCAAATCCTGATAAGGGTTTTTAGCAATCGATTTAAATTCGTATTTTTGCACGTTGTGCTTGGGTAATTCTGATTTTGCAATCAGATTTTCTTCTTCAAAACTACTCAACAACATCTTCCTCCTCTCCAATTTGTATCAAGCCCTGCTCAGAAAGCGACTGGACGACTTCGACAATTTTTCTCTGTGCGCCCTCAACATCTTTGACCTTCACAGCTCCTAAAAATTGCATTTCTTCAACAAACTGCTCGCTAGCACGGGTGCTCATATTATCCAAAAATTTCTGTTTCAAGTCATCTGGAGATGATTTGAGCGCCAAAATCAAATCCTTCTTATCAGCGATTTTGAGGATTTCCCTGATAGCATTTTTGTCGAGTTTTGAAATATCTTCAAAGGTAAACATCATCTCTTTGATCTCATTAGCAAGTTGCTCATCAATTTGTTCAATATAAGCAATCGTTGCCCGTGCGGCTTTTTGTCCCAAACGATTGAACATTTCAGCCACAGCACGAGGCCCGCCAACTTCGACCTTGTAGCTGGTGAGGGATTCGAGTTTGTTTTCCAAGACCGTTGATACCCGCTTGACAACATTGGGCGAAATATCCCCAAGATTTGCCATCCTAATAGAGATCTCTGCACGCATATCATCTTGGAAATACCCCAAGGTTTCTGCCGCACTTGAAGAATCCATATGTGCCAAAATAAGCGCAATGGTTTGGGGGTGTTCATTGACAATAAAATCCGCTAATTGCTGGGGTCTGACTTTCATCAAATAAGAAAAGTTTTTAGCTGATTGCATACTTTTGGCAAGCTTGTCTAAAACCTTTTTGGCTTCTTCTGGACCCAATGTCTTAATGAGAAGCTCCCTAGCATAATCCAAACCGCCGTTATTGATATATTGATTGGATTGGAAAATCGCATAAAATTCCTCAAGCACAGCCCCGCCAATCGCCTTGTCTGTGCCACTGAGATTCATAATCTGCTTGCTGATCTCAGTGATACTATCAATATCTAAAAACCTAAAAATATCGCTCGTGGTCTCCTCGCCAACCTGAATGAGCAAAATTGCAATTTTTTCAGCCATTGAAAGCTCATCGTATTGCGCCCTTTGTTTTGAGGTAAGTTTTGTCGCCATTATCTACTCCTATACCCTGCTACCATCAGGTCCTATCTCATCTTTAATCAATGTCCTAAACAAGGCAGCAATTTCTTCAGGTTTTTCCTCAATGCTATTTTTGATTTTCTCCAGTAAGACATCATATTTTACTTCATCTTCGCTAAAGTTACTGCTAAGACCAAGCTGGTCTTCTACCCGTTTTCTCATCTCGCTAAACTTATTGAGATCGCTGTCGTCCTCATCATTGATTTCAAACAAAGATTCGACTTTTTCTTCTTCATTCTCTTGGATCTCAAGCATCCGCTCGGCAAATGGAGAGATGACTTTTTTGTAAAAAATAAATATCACCACCACCACCAGCAGATATTTCAAAAGTGGCATAAAAGGTCCTAAATATTTTTCGATATTTGAGGAGACTTTTTCAAATGCGCTCATTGGCACATAATTATCTGCTTTGGCATCAAACTCAAAATTACTCACGGTAACATCATCGCCACGGGTTTGGTTGTAGCCAATAGCTTGCTTGACCAAAGAATCGATTTTTTGCATTTCATCTTCGCTCAAAGGCGTATATTCAATCCTTTCCTCACCATCTTGAGTAACTTTTTTATATCTGCCATCGACCACGACTGCTGCACTCAAACGCGCCAAAATCCCAAATTCACCCTTGATCTCACTAATCGTTTTGCCAACTTCATAATTGGTAGTATTTTGAGATTTTTCATATTTTTCTTTGAGCTTATCATCTTCAAGCCCTTGCACAGGACCTATATTGCTCACAGCACCGGGAACACCCCCGATTTGTTTGGGTTGAGCGCCCTCGCGCTTTTCTTCAAAATTTTGCTCGCTACGCACGACATTGTTGGGGTCATAGGTCTCTTTTGTGCTTTTTTTCTGGCTAAAATCAAAATCAGCATTCACCCGTGCCACAACCTTATCACTGCCCCCGACGATAGGCGAAAGGATATTGATGATTTTGTTCTCCAAGATATTTTCAAAATTTTGCTTGTATTTGAGCTGGGTAGCAGCAAGCTCTTTGGATGTGCTAAAATCATCGCCTTCTCCGAGCGGTTCGCCATCTTCATTCACGAGTTTGACATTTTCGGGAACAAGCTTGCTCACCGAAGCGGCGACAAGGTTTTTGATCCCAACAATCTGGGCAGGCAACAAACGCATATTTGGCTTGATTTTCAGCATTACCGAAGCGGTTGGGGGGACTTCTCTACTGACAAAAACGCTATCTTTGGGGATGGCAATATGCACCGTGGCTTTTTCAATGGGATTGAGACTTTCAATCGTTCGGGAAAGCTCACCTTCTATCGCACGAATAAACTTGATATTTTGGTCAAAATCTGTCGCCCCAAAATCTTTGACATCAAAAATCTCAAAACCGACTTTGCTGGTTTTGGGGATGCCTTGAGAAGCTAGGGCGATCCTTTCTTCATAAACCTTGTCTTTGGGAATCAAAATCGTATCATCCTTGGGGACTTTGTAAGGGATCTGATTTTGTTGCAAATACTGCAAAACCAACGCATTATCGCTCGGATTCATTCCCTCGAATAAAACGCCATAGCCTTTATCGCCGTATTTTTTGTCCCCTGTTGGGAAAACCAACAAAAGCACAATAAATGCCACAGTCAAAACAACAGCAGAAGCGATGACAATCTTTTGTTTTTTGTTGAACTTAGCAAAAAGTGTCGCAACCTGTTGAAATAGCGCCTTGATGTCCAAATGTTATCCTCTAAACGTTATTTGCTTTGACCCAAGCAATTTAAAAAGTCTGTATATTGTTTTTGCATTTTCATCATTAAATTATCACAGAAGCTCGCTGAATAATTCCAGCACCCGATCATTTTGTTGGGGAGTGCCGATCGTAATGCGGATCGCATTAACCCCATAAGAAGCAAGATTCCTGACAATCACGCCTTTTTGTAAAAGCCAAAGCGCTACCTCTGTGCTACTTTTTTTATCATCTAAAATATAGGTGATGAAATTCGTCCAAGAGGGGATAAATACAATCTGATTCGCTCTAGCAAAGCTTTCATAACGGATCATTTCTTCAAAATTGTGCTTGATATAGGTTTGGACAAATGCCTCATCTTCAAGTGCCTTTTTAGCTGCTAACAAGCTCAAAACCCCGATATTAAAAGGCGGGCGAATCTTGTGCAATGCCTCGATTATCTCACGTGATGCCAGCCCATAGCCCACACGCATCCCACCAAGCCCATAAGCCTTTGAAAATGTCCCCAGATAAATCACATTATCAAATCTTTCCAAAACTTCTTTGGGTTCAATGGCTTTAGCCTTGTCTTTGGCTTTGGCAAATTCTTGATAAGCCCCATCAATCACAACCAGCGTATCCGGATCGGCTTGAGAGATGAATTCAAACACATCGCTTTTATCCAAGCACTCTCCCAATGGGTTGTTTGGAACACACAAAAACACCATATCAGGCTTATGCTGGGCATACATTTGTTTAAATTCTAAAATTTCGTGGCTATGGCTGGGGGTTTTGATGATATGCGCCCCAACCTGTTTGGCATAAATCTCATACATCGCAAAGGTGGTTTTTGCCATCAAGACCTTGCTGTTTTTGGTGCATTTGGCTCGAATGCAAAACTCAATAATCTGATCACTTCCCGAACCGATGATGACTTGATTTTGTTCCAGACCATATTTTTTAGCCAATTTTTCTTTGAGTTCAATCATCGAATCATCAGGGTAGAAACTCGCTAATCTGGAGTTTTCAGAGATAGCAACGCTGACTTTTGGCGAACACCCATAGGGATTTTCATTACTGCCTAATTTGATAATATCACAAGGCTGGATTCCAAATTCCCTCACGACAAGCTCAATAGGCTTGCCCGCCTCATAAACAGCCAGCCCAGCCAATTCCTGATTAAAATTCATTCAAGCCTTCTTAAAATAAAAATCTTTTTAGCTTAGATTGTATCCAAAATCACATAAAATTTAAAATATTTATAGCTTTAAAAGCTATTGATTTGATATAAAACCCAAATTCCATTTAAGATGTATGCAACAAAAAAATTTATATGATGAATAAAAATGGATATAAATACTCAAATAGATTAGATTTTTTTAAAAAATAAAAAATAAAATCCGACCGAAAGAAAAGCCAAAGAATTACCCAACAAAAAACCTCCCAAAACATCGGAAGGAAAATGCACACCCAAATAAACCCGAGCATACATCATCAATAAAACAATCAAAAGACACAAAATCCCCACAAATACCCTAAGTGGCAGGTTTTTTGAGATCATAATAAAACATAATCCAAGCAAACCATAAAAAATACTTGAAGCAAAAGAATGCCCGCTTGGGTAGCTAAATCCAGAAGCGCTAATGAGCCAGTCATCAGCACCAGGACGCACTCGAGCCACAGAGCTTTTTAGGAGTTTTAGCAAAATCGCCCCGAGACCAATCGTTCCTAAAAACCACAGCCCCAAAACAAATTTTTTCCTATACAACAAGATCGCCACAATCAAAAGCGTCATCAAAACCACAAATTCCATCGAACCTAGATGTGTCAAAAATGCCAAAATATTTCCCCAAGCAGGGTCTATGTCTGCTCGGATATTTTCAATCCAAAATGTATCAAATGCAACCACCCAAGGGGCCTCCCGCATAACGGAAAAAAGTTCAAACAAAAATAGCAAAAATAGCAAAAAACCTATCCCTAATACTAAAATATTTCTTTTTATCTTCATATATTATTTCCTTTTAGTTTTATATTTTAGAAGCCATCATTAATATCAAGACTTCAATGTATAGGCGATGGGTATTTTGATACGAACTTTTTGTTTAGGTAAGGGAAAATCTTTAGAAGCGCTCAAAACCGCCTTGAGAGCGTTATTATTTAATATATCTCCCGCCGTGCTCTGAATGATTTTGAGCCCTTGCATTGTGCCATCAACATTCAATATAAACTCTATTAAAACCTCCCCTTCAAGCCCTCTGATTCTGGCTACCCTAGGGTATTTGTTCTTTTTGTTGATAGCCATTTGGATTTTTGATAAAAACTCATCACTCACCCCCTCATTATACGCCAAAGCTTCGGCTTCAGCACCCTCTGAAGTCGTGTTGGAAGACTCTTGTTTCTCATCATCTTTAACATCTTGCTTTGAAGTCTGCTTAACATCTTCTTGAGGCTTGACTTCAGGTTCTTTTTTGATAGGTTTGGGATTTTTCTTGTTCGGCTTTGGTTTTGGCTTGGGCTTTGGTTTAGGTTTAGGCTTTGGGGCAGCAGTCGAGTGGGCTTTGTGCATCGCTGAGGTATCGATACTTGCCAAACTCATCGTTACCACACTGGGGCCATCTTGTTTGAGTTCGGTGCTTTTAAACGAAGTAAAAGCCCAGCCAATCGAACCGGCATAAAGGAAAAAAGCAATGATAAAACCTGTCCTACTGGGGGATTCAATTTGTTTTTGTAGAAATCGCAAAATTTTCATGATTTTTCTCTTTGAGCAAATCAATAATCTTTACAAATGTCTCAAACTTAGAATCTTTATCGCTTTTCAACTCAACAAGCGTCTTTGGATCGGTATTGTCAATCACATCTTTGAGTTCTTCCAATGTGTTGGGCTTGTCATCGACATAGATGGTATTGTTCGCATCCACGACAATCGTAACCTTTTTGTCGTCATTTTGTTTTTGTGCCGAATCAGCTTCTGGCAAATCAATAGCGATTTTTCCCTGTGCGATAAACGTCGAAACACTCAAAACAATCGCTAAGAGCACCAACATAATATCAATAAAAGGAACGATATTGAGTCCCTCGCCTTTTTTGATTCTCATTTTTTCAAAGCCTTGTAACGATTTGCAAGCACATCAGCTTTCCTCAATAACGCATTATAAGCCATCAACGTCGGGATAGCCACCACCAAGCCCATCGCCGTTGCTTTCAAAGCCAAAGAAAGCCCGATCATAATGGTTTTGGCATCCATCCCCCCACTCAAGCCCATATCATAGAATGTAATCATAATCCCAATAACGGTCCCAAGAAGACCGATATAAGGAGCATTGGAATAAATAATATAAAGCGTTGTGAGATTTTTGGTCAAATCTACATCAAGCAAGTCAAAATCTTCGTATCGACTGACATCAACCTTCCAATAAAACAAAAGCCGTTCAATAGTCAGCCAAACAGCCAAAAAACTCATCAATCCTAAAATGCCGAATATAATATGATCAATATGCAATTTAAGAAATTCCATCGATTACCATTCCTTTATTTTTGTGAATTTCCCCGTTTTTTTAGTGTCCTATTGTATCACTTTAATAATAATTGTCAATATTAACAAATAATAAAAATTATCCTTTAGAATATTTTAAAATCATCTTAATTTGTTGCAGATTCTTGTAATTTGATTTTTAAACAAACTTTGATAGAATCTAGCGTTTGATTTTAGTTTATCATAAAAAGACACAAAAAATGCACCCAAAAGAACAAGACAATATCATTAGATTTTCCGTATCCTTGCAACAAAATCTCCTTGATGAACTCGATAATCGTATCATCAAAAATGGCTATGCCTCCCGATCGGAGCTTGTTAGAGATATGATTCGTGAAAAGCTTGTCGAAGACAACTGGGAAAATCAAAGCCTCGATTCTGCCATCGCTGTGCTTACCATTGTCTATGACCACCACCAACGAGAGCTCAACCAAAGAATGATTGATGTCCAACACCATAGCACAACCGCCATTTTATGCAACACACACGTGCATATCGATAATTGCAATTGCTTAGAAACCATCATTCTCAAAGGCTCGCCACTAGAAATCCAAAAACTAAGCCTAGAGATCGGCGGACTCAAAGGTGTGAAATTTTCCAAACTTACCAAAGCATTGAGTTTTGACAAAGACAAATAAACAATGAATATTGCCATCTATGGGGGAAGTTTCGATCCCCCCCACATTGCCCATTTTCAGATTATCCAGACGATATTAGCAACATTGCATATTGACAAACTCATCGTGATTGTCGCCTATCAAAACCCTTTCAAAAAGCCCTGCTTGTTTAGCGCCAAAGAACGCTACGAATGGATGAAACAGCTAGGCAAAAACTTCCCTAATGTCGAAGTCAGCGATATGGAGATTGTCCAAAAAAAACCCATTGCTAGCATTCAAAGCGTGCTTGATGTCAAAAAAACATTCCACCCAGAAAAAATATTTTTCATCATCGGCGCAGATAATCTCTCCAGCCTACACAAATGGCATCGTTATGATGAACTCAAAGAATTAGTTACATTTGTCATCATCGAACGTGAAGGCTATGAGGTGCAAAATCAAGATTTTCAAAAAATCGCACTCCCAAGCATCAAACACGAGATTTCTTCAAGCCAGATAAGAAAACACCTCTCTACTTGCTTGTTTCCAGATGACTTGCCCGAAAAAATCAAAACCGAAGTCATCCAATCGTATTATCAAATCACAAAAACCACACAAGGAGTTCCATTGACACCCAATCACATTGAAAACAGGATTCAAAAAATTGCAAGTCTGCTTGATGAAAAAAAGGCACAAGACATCGAAACATTCGACCTAAGAGGCAGAGATTATATCGTTGATTACGTGATGATTGCCACATCATTAGCGGGCAAACATTCCTATTCTTTGCTCGATATGCTAAAAACGGAACTCAAGCCATTAGGCGAGGTCTTTTATAGCACCGATGAAGAAAGCGAGGATTGGCTCATAGCTGATTTGGGCGACATAATGATCCATATTTTTACCGAAAATCATCGAAAAAAATTTAACCTCGAAGAATTTTTGACCCAAATCCAAAAACAAAAGTCCATATAAAAATGCGAATCGATCTACACAATCACACCTTTTTATGCAACCACGCCACAGGTTCGATTGGTGCCTACATAGAAAAAGCCATCGAACTTGGCATTGACATTTATGGTTTCTCCTGCCACGCCCCGATGGATTTTGACCCAAAATACCGGATGGGTTTAGCAGACTTGGGAAAATATTGTGAAATGATCACTTGTGCAAAAGAAAAATACAAAGATAAAATCGAGATTCTCTTAGGGCTTGAAGTCGATTTTATCAATGGCAAAAGAGATTTGATCGAAGCAAGCGTTTTAGAATGCCCAAGCGATTATCTGATTGGTTCGGTCCATTTCCTCGATGATTGGGGTTTTGATAACCCCGAATTTATGGGCGAATATGCCAAAAGAGACTTAGAGGCTTGCTGGATAAATTACCTCAACGCCATCGAAGAAATGGCTAAAAGCAAGCTTTTTCAAATCGTAGGGCATTTGGATTTGCTAAAAGTTTTTGGCCACAAGCCCACCAAAACCATCTCGCCCCATCTCCAAAAAACACTCCAAGCTATCAAGGACGCTCAAATGGTGCTTGAGATCAATGCAGCGGGCTTGAGAAAACCCATCAAGGAGCAATACCCTAGTCTTGAGATTTTAAAATACGCCAAAAAAATCGGTATCCCCATCACATTTGGTAGCGACGCTCACGACGTTTCTCACGTCGGTTTTGGGTATGAAGATTGCGCCAAAATCGCTAAAATTGCCGGTTATAATGAAGCGATATTTTTTAGGAATAAAATACCTCATCGGACATCTTTCTAAAGTCGCCGAGATTTCGCAAACTGGCATTAAAGTTAAATATTTTAAATAACTTTGTAATGTTTAGAATGGTAACAAAATTCACTTTTTCTAAGGCATACGTTTTTTTTTGACTACTTTTAACCATTTTAAGAATACAATTAAACCAACGAATTACACTTATCAACTTATAGGAATAAACAATGAGCGACCCAATGTTAGAACACCCTTATTTTGGTGTCTTTATACTCTTTATCTTTACTTTCCTAGCATTCAATACCACATTAAGAATCCAACGTTTTATCAGCCGAAAACTTGCCATCAAAAGAAATGAAAAACTCAAACTTGCCGCTTATGAATGCGGGCCACTTCCTATCAAACAACCCAATAGGATTTCTCATCATTTCTATATCATCGCAATGCTTTTTATTTTGTTTGATGTCGAAGTGATTTTTATGTTCCCTTGGGCGGTGGATTTCAAGAGACTCGGTGTTTTTGGCTTTGTAGAGATGTTAAGTTTCATCGCATTTTTGACCATCGGTTTTATCTATGCTTGGAAACGAGGAGCCCTATCATGGCACAACATCAAGTAAATTATCTCAAAAACTCTGGCTTACCCATCGCCCTTACCACTATTGACAATCTCCTCAACTGGGGGAGAAGCAATTCTTTATGGCCACTGACCTATGGGCTGGCTTGCTGTGCGATTGAGATGATGGCAACGGGGGGGTCGCGATTTGACTTTGATCGCTTTGGGACGATATTCCGTGCTTCTCCTAGGCAATCAGATGTGATGATTATCGCTGGGACCGTAACAAAAAAACACGCCGAATTTACTCGCAGACTTTATGATCAAATGCCCGAACCCAAATGGGTGATTTCGATGGGGAGCTGTGCAAATACAGGCGGGATGTTTAACACCTATGCCACCGTGCAAGGTGTCGATAGGATTATCCCCGTTGATATTTATTTGCCTGGTTGCGCCCCACGCCCTGAAACACTCCAATACGCCCTGATGGTGTTGCAAAAAAAGATCCGCAAGCAAAAAGCTTTTAACAAAACACCTCCCAAGCGTCTCATATAAAGGATGATAGATGGTAAGACAACAAAAAACAAGCTTGGATATCCAAAAAAAAGTCTATCACACCGACAAATTTTACCAACCCGCACAAACCAAAAAACTAGCGATTTTTGGCACAGCCTATGAGGTCATTTATAATCATCTATCTTATGAACACAAAATCTCGCAAGCCTATATTGAGCTAGCTACAGGGGTGTTTTGGATTGACAAATCCGATTTAGTTCCCATCATCAAAAAACTCAAATCACTAGGCTATGAGACCCTTAGCGAAATGAGTGCGATCGATATGCTAGCGATACATAATCGCTTTGAGATGTTTTACCAGCTCCACTCCCATTGGGAAAATAACGCCGACAAAAGGCGTATCCGTCTCAAATGTTTTTTATCTCCCAATGAGACAATTGATTCAGTAAGCGAGCTATTTCGATGTGCGCTCTGGAGCGAGAGAGAAGCGTATGATATGTTTGGGATTATTTTTGAAAATCACCCCCATCTCAATCGTATTTTAATGCCCCAAGACTGGGTAGGACACCCACTTCTAAAATCCTACCCCCTCAAAGGTGATGAAAGTGCGTCGTGGTATGAGGTGGATAAGATTTTTGGCAAAGAATACCGCAATATCATCGGACCAGAGCAACGAGATAGCGCACGAATCGATGAAAAAGACACATTCAATTTTGCCAGAATTGGCTATGAGCAAGAAAAAGGCACGCCCATTAGTGCTAACTCAAACTATCTTGAAAATCCCCAGCCTAGCCAATCTGATTCGCCCAAATCAGACAAAGCTCTCTTTGTAAAAAATCTCCATCCCAAAAACCCTAAATTACTAAAAGAGAGGCGTTAAGATGGCACAAACCTACACCCGATTAAAGCCCCAATTTGAAAACATCATTTTTGAGCAAGACAATGACAAAATGATTGTAAATTTCGGTCCCCAGCACCCATCTTCACACGGCCAACTCCGATTGATTCTCGAACTTGATGGCGAAAAAATCATCAAAGCTACGCCCGATATTGGCTATTTGCACCGGGGTATTGAAAAGCTAGCAGAAAATATGATTTATAATGAATTTATGCCTACAACTGACAGGCTCGATTATACCGCTGCGACAAGCAATAACTACGCATTTGCCCACGCTGTTGAGATGCTTTTGGGTATTGAGATACCCCGTCGTGCTCAAGTCATCCGCACAATGCTTTTAGAACTCAATCGTATCATTTCGCATATTTTTTTCATCGGGGTTCACGGAATGGATGTTGGGGCGCTCTCGATGTTTTTGTATTGTTTTAAAACACGTGAATACGCCTTGGATTTGATGGAAGATTATTGCGGGGCAAGACTCACGCACAATGCCGTGCGTATCGGGGGAGTGCCACTAGATTTGCCCCCAAATTGGTGTGATCATCTTGAAAAATTCATCCAAGAAACCTACGAAACGATTGCCCTCATTGAGGGGTTGCTTGATAACAATCGTATCTGGAAAGCCCGCCTTGAAAATGTCGGGACCATTTCTCCTGCAATGGCAAAAAGCTGGGGAATGAGCGGGATAATGCTACGGGCAACAGGGATTTGTTATGATATCCGCAAAGAAGAGCCTTACGAGCTTTATGGCGAACTTGATTTTGATGTGCCTATCACAGATAGTGGGGATTGCTATGGCAGATACCGCCTATATATGGAAGAAATCCGAGAATCCATCAAGATTTTAAAACAACTCATCAAAATCTACCCAGAAACTGACACCATCTTGATGGCAAAAGCCCCTGACTATATTTCTTCGCCAAAAGAAGATATTATGACGCAAAACTATGCGTTAATGCAACATTTTGTCTTGGTTACTCAAGGGATGAGACCCCCCAAAGGCGAAGTCTATGCCCCCACAGAATCCCCCAAGGGTGAATTAGGATTTTTTATCCATTCAGAGGGCAATCCCTACCCCCATCGTGTCAAAATCAAAGCACCAAGCTTTTTTCATATCGGCGCACTCCAAGACCTCCTTATCGGGCATTATCTTGCCGATGCCGTTACGATCATCGGCTCTTCTAACGCCGTTTTTGGGGAGGTGGATAGATGAAACGATTTGATCTCAGACATCTCAAAAACGATTTTATCACCCGTTTGGGAGAACTTATCGATTCAGAACTCCAAAATGGCGAGGTGGGGATATTTATCTTTGAAGTCGGCGATTTCTCCAATGTCCCCAAAAGTGCTACATTTATCAAAGAACGCGGGGATGAGCTGTTAAATTCTATCCGTTTCAATCAAGTCGATTGGACACTTGTGGTGAAAAAAAGGAATTGAATATGCTAAGCTTCACGCCCTATGCCATACCAAAAAAAGATTTTCCAAATCGCCTTGAAAACGATAATATCAAGGCATTTGTCGGCTGGGATGGGGCGGTGATTTTTGATGAAAACACCGATATTTTAGATATGCTCAAAAATTACGCCTTTCAATACCAATGCTACGCCCAAGCCTGCGGGCGTTGCACGCCGGGCAAATACGGCGGGAGGGTGCTTTATGAACTCCTTAGCAAGATCCAAATCCAGCCAGAAGCTGATGATATATTGCGTTTAGAAGAAGCGTGCCATCTGATGGTAGCAACGAGCAAATGCGAGATTGGCAAGACAACGCCAAAACCGATTTTACAGATGTTAGAAACCAAAAAAGAAATTTTCCTCCAGAATAAACAAGAAAACCCCGCAAAACCCCAGCGCTACATCGCCAAAATCACCGCTCCTTGCACCGATGCTTGCCCATCACACGTGAATATCCCCGCTTACATCGAGGGGGTGCGGGATATGCTGTTTGCAGACTCCTTGAGTGCGACAAGAAGTTCGATGCCCTTAGCCCAAGTCTGTGGCAGGGTATGCCCCCACCCTTGCGAGAGCGCTTGTCGGCGTTTGGTGCTTGATGAGCCTATCAGTATTATGGAGCTCAAGCGTGTCGGTGCAGACTATGAATACGATATGCACCTACCTTACCAACACCCAACATCGCCTAAAAAAGCGGATTTGGAGGCAAAAGTTGCTATCATTGGGGCAGGTCCAGCAGGGCTAAGTGCGGCGTATTACCTCGCACTAGAAGGGATCTATGCGGATGTATATGAAGCCCTGCCCGTGCTAGGCGGGGAAGTAGCTGTGGGCGTGCCTGATTATCGGATGCCTATTTCTCATTACAACCACGATATTGATATGCTAAAAAAAATGGGTGTGCGATTTTATACCTCTAGCCCGATGGATACAGCCTCGATGGAAGCCCTCGAGCATTCCCATCAAGCCATCATTTTAGCCACAGGAGCAAGGATCTCAAAAATGCTCGGCATTGCTAGCGAAAACCCCCATCTTGGTGGTTATATCCCAGCGATAAAATTTATGGACGCTGTCAATCTCGCACAAAAATTTCATATCGGCACGCTCCCAAATATCACGGGCAAAAATGTCGTGTGTGTAGGCGGGGGATTTACCTCGATGGATGTCGTGAGATGTGCGGTGAGACTGGGGGCAAAGTCCGTAACAATGCTGTATCGACGTGATGAAAATATCATCATCAAAAACACCTCCAAAGAAGAATATCACGAAAGCGTAGAAGAGGGTGTCCGATTTGAATTTCTCTGTGCAGTCGAATCCATAGAATCCCAAGATAACCAAATCACTGCGGTCAAAATCGCCAAATTTGAACTCAAAAAAACGCCTGATTCGCCCAAAGGCGAACTCATCAAAATCGATCAACCCCCTATCACGCTCCCTTGTGATATCCTTATCCCCGCAGTTTCACAAATCCCTGATTTTTCTTATCTCCCCGAACAATGGGAAATCCAAACCACCAAATGGGGCACGCTCCAAACCGACCTTGGCACGTTTCAAACCAGCAAAAAAGGCGTATTTGGTTGCGGGGATTGCGTGAGCGGACCGCTTACGATTGTCAATGCTGTAGGGCAAGGCAAACGAGTAGCGAGTGTCGTGAAACGCTACATCGCAAACAGGGAAGTTAGCCTAAGTGATGAAGAAAAAATGGAAGATTATCTCCATAAAATCGGGGTATTCAACAAGGACGAATCCGTTTCTGGCTGGATAAAAGGCGTGCCAAGAGCACATAGTCAAATCACCCCAGCTGAGCAAAGAAAACACAGCTTCCTAGAAGTCAATCAAGGGCTTTTAAGACAAGATGCCTTAGAAGAAGCCCAACGATGTATGCGATGTTATTACATCGCAATGGCGGTGGTGTGATGGAAATTATTATCAATGATAAAAAATTCGCTTTCAAGCCAAATGAAAGTATCTTGGATGTCGCTAGAAGAAATGATATCTATATCCCTACCCTCTGCCATCTCCCCAAACTCGCTCCTGTGGGGGCTTGTCGGATGTGTATCGTGGAGGAAGCAAACGGCAATATCATCGCTTCTTGCAAAAGCCCTGCCATAGAGGGTGCGAGGATTTACACGCATACAAAGAGGCTCGAACGCCACCGCCAAGAGATTATGAAATTTCTATGTATCAATCACCCGTTAGAATGTGGCGTATGCGATAAAAGCGGGGAATGCGAACTCCAAAACAAAGTCCTTGAAACCAAAATCCCTTTTCAAACATTTAGTGCCAAACAAAAACAAGATGATTTTTTATTATTCAAAAATAAAATCTATGATGAAAGTCTCTGCATTATGTGCGAACGCTGTGCGCGGGCTTGCAATCAAATCGTGGGGAACAATTATCTACGTGTCATCACGGGGGGATATGCCTCAAAAATCGGCTTAAATGAGCAAAATCATTGCGAAGACTGCGATGAATGCGTGAGCGTATGCCCAACCGGGGCGATGATCTCACAAAGATTCCAATACAACTCCAATGCGTGGGAGTTAGAAAAAATGCCAAGTTCTTGCACCCATTGTGCGCTGGGGTGTTATATCGTTTATGAAGTCAAAAACACCAACCAAACCACCCATATATCAAAAAACAAAAAAATCTATAGGAGTAGCACACAAATGGAATTTGCCCAACTCTGCCATTCCGGCAGGCATCATTTTATCAATGCTCCCATCTTGCAAAAAGACGATTCCGCCCTCCAAAATGCCATAACAGCCTTTGAAAATGCAAGTGCGATTCGTATGGGTAATCAAACCACCAACGAAGAGGCCTTGATCCTCACTCGCCTAAAAGATAAACTAGGCGTGAAACTTTATTGTGAGGATGCAAGGGTTTATAAAGATTTTATTCATAGGCTAAAATCCACATCCAACGCCCCCATCTATGCGATAAAAGACGTTCTGAAAAATGCGGATTTGTGTATGAGTATGGCGAGTTTTATTTTTGATGAAATGCCTGTGCTAAAAAGCCAAATAGCACGGGCTATCACCACGCAAAAAATCCCATATGTCTGCTTGCACCCCATCCCTGATGAGCGCCTCAAAAAACACCAATATATCCAATATGAAGTCGGCACAGAACTCGGTGTCATCGCTTTGATGTTGGCAAAATTTCTCAAAAATAGCACACCTGAAAACGAAGTGGCTGATTTTATCGCAAACCTCGATATTGGCTATCTGAGTTCTGAATCCAACGTGGGTGAAGAAGAAATCGAAAACCTCGCTACATTGCTAGAAACATCGCAAAATCCTGTTTTGTTTATCGGGCACGAACTTTTCTACCACCCACGTGCTACTGAGATCGCCTATATGCTCGGGCTTATCGAGAAACACACCCGTTTAAAAATCATCGTCCTCTCCCCTGCGGGCAATGTCGTGGGGATTTCGCTGATCTGCTCACTTGATAGCGATGATGGCGAAAATAAAAATGTCATTGGCTACCGCAGTGATGGGGAATTTTGCCTCAATCCAGTTCTTGAAAATATCAGTTATGATGAAAATCCCGATTTTGCACCCAAAAGCGATTGTGCCATCCCTGCCCTCACCCAGCTAGAAGCGACCTTTGTAAGCACGGATTATCATTTATTCCCCCTTGCTCCCGCATTGCCTTATGAGGGCTATGATATTTGCGATATTGCCCAGCATTTTGGATTCAAAGAAAGCTTTCTGGTAGAGCTCACGCACCAACTCCCCAAAGAAAAGGGCTTCCAGAATATCGCTTATGATGATTTGCAAAATCAAATTGATAAAAATGGCGAGGAGATTCGGGGATACCCGCTGGTTTTAAAGCCATTTGACACGCTTAAACCCAGCACTTTAGAGCCGATTGATTTTTTGCCTGAAACCAACGGGTCGATTTGCTACACCCCGCAACATTCGGGGAATTTTTTGGGATTTCTTTCGCCGAAGATTTTAGGCTCCAAGCAATTTGGTATCACCAATAAAATCGCTTCAAACCAAAAGGTTTCTTTTAATATCGCCGGCAAAGAATTTCGATGTGAATTTGTCGAAAAAGACTATCTCAAAGGGATGATTGCGATTTTTGAAAGCTCAAAATACCCTATTTCAAGCCAAAAATACCCGTATGCAAAAATCACCATCAAGCAATGGAATGAAGATGATAAAGATAACCATAGATAATCACCCCATCGAATGCCTTGAGGGGCAAACCATCCTTGAAGCAGCCAGAAGCCATAATATTTATATCCCTGCGATTTGTTATTTGACAGGCTGTTCGCCTACGGTGGCGTGCAAAATGTGTATGGCAGAAATGGATGGGAAGCGTGTTTATACCTGCAATGCAAAAGTCAAAGACAATGCAGAGATTTTCACCCAAACCCCCGAGTTACTCGCCGAAAAAAAAGCGATTATGCAAACCTATGATGTCAATCACCCCCTAGAATGCGGGGTATGCGACAAAAGCGGGGAATGTGAACTCCAAGACTTGACCCTAAGGATGCGTGTAGAAAGCCAACATTTTAGCGTGCAAGATGACCCAAAAGAGTCCAAACACTGGGCGCAAACCATCTATGACCCCAATCTCTGCATTATGTGCGAACGTTGCGTTACTACCTGCAAAGACAATCTCGGCGAAAGCAATCTCAAAGCCGTCAAAACCGAATTGCATTCTCCAGATAGTTTCAAAGATAGTATGCCAAAAGACCCATTTAGCGTCTGGAGTCGCAAGCAAAAAGCTTTGATTGATTTTGTCGGCGAGACCCCGTGTTTTGACTGCGGTGAGTGCATTTCTGTATGCCCAGTGGGGGCATTGGGCTATAAGGATTTTAGCTACACAGCCAATGCGTGGGAACTCCAAAAAATCAGCTCGACTTGCCAACATTGCGCTGCAGGCTGTTTTATTAATTATGAAGTCAGACACCAAGACATATTAGGCGAACAACCCAAAATCTTTCGGGTCAGCAATAATTTCAATCACAATCCCATCTGTGGGGCAGGGAGATTTGCATTTGATACAAGTTCAAGCACGCAAGGTAGCCAAAACCTACTTGAAGCCAGGATTGCCCTGCAAAAAGCCACAGCTGTTCGTATCGGTGGGAATATCACCAACGAAGAAGCCTATCTCATCGAGGGTTTGCGCCAAAAGCTCGGCTTTAAGCTCTATTGTGAAGAAAGCAGAAAATTCCAAGAATTTTCCCATATCCTTTCACAAGACACACCCCAAAATCTTTCAGCCATCAAAAATACCGATCTCATCATCACGCTAGGTTCAGCTATCAAGACGGAAAACCCCCGTATCCGATATGCGATCAATAACACCCTCAAGCTCAACAAATCTTCTTCCCTCATCTACGCCCACCCCATCAAAGACGCCTTGATAGAACGACTTGGTAGAAATGTCTTGCCTATCTATTATGCCCCACAAGCCGATGAGATTATCTTAGGAGCGATATTTTTGAGCCTAAATCTCAATCCAAACGATTGTCTAAAGCCTCTATTACAGACCCAAAAAACCCTACACAAAACCATCGCAAAAACGATCAAAAAAACCCTCCCACCAGAGGGCGACCAGCCGGCTAAAGAGATAAGCGAAAAAGTCGATGAAACTATAGAAATCCCTTATTATGCGATGTTTGAAGAAATCGGGCTACCCCAAGAAACCTATGAAAAATTCTCCGCTCTTCTCAATTCTGCCCTCGTCTCTCCTAACGCACCGGTTTTAATCATCGGACAAGATATTTATACCCACCCAAAAGCCAAAAACATCGCCGCCCTGCTGGCTTATCTGCAACAAAACACGCCTATTAAAATCATCCTCATCCCGCCACAAACCAACTCTGTAGGCATTTCGCTCATTTGTGCGCTTGATAATCAAAACACTACCTGCGATAAAGAAAAGAGCCAAGAATATATCGTTGGTATCCGCACAAAAGGCGATTTCACGATGGATTCAGACCAAAGTAATGCCAAAGGTAAGCCCTCCAAAGAAGTAGATTTTATCCTCCCAGCACTCAATCAAATTGAAGGCACTCTGACCAATTTTGAGCACCGGCTTTTGCCACTCAAAAACGCTCTCCCCTTTGAAGGATACGATTTGAGCGATATTGCACAAGGTTTTGGCTTCAGTGGGGAAAGCCTTATTGATTACACGCATTTATTGCCTACAAAAGCAGGCTACCAACCTACCCATTTTGATACGCTCAAAAACTTCTACGCACGCAGTGGGGAAGACAAAAGGGGTTATCTTTTATCGCACAAACAAAGCTTTTTTGAACAAACCATTCCCGAGGGGACACAAAACCATCAAGACAATCACATTCCCCCCCAACATATCAAAGACCTCGAAGACATTGCGGGAGCGATTTGCCCCATAACGCCCATTTCACCGATTGTATCTAACACGCCCAATGCTATCAATGCCTATCTGAAATACCCCCAAAATCAATTTGAAACCACGATAACAAGCCAAAATCTCCAAACAAAAATCGGCATTTACACATCCAAAAATCACCTCGAAACCCTCGGTCTCAAGCAAGGCGACATTATTTGTCTAACAAAGGACAATCGTGAAATCAAATCCCCCATTTATATTGATGAGGATATGCAACAAGATATTTTTGTCATCTCGCCTTGTCTGGATGAGCAAAACATATTCAAAGATAATATTTTCCAACACCTCACCCGAAAGGAATGCTTATGAGTGCCTATATCATCGAAACCTTGATCAAAATCTTGGTGGTCGTTTTGGTATTTTCGTTTTTAGGGGCATTTGCGACGTATCTTGAAAGAAAAGTTTTGGCATTTTTTCAACGCCGATTAGGACCTGTCTATGTCGGACCTTGGGGACTTTTTCAAGTGCTTGCTGATGGTATCAAGCTCTTTAGCAAAGAAGACATCTTGCCGATGAATGCCAACAAATTGATTTTCACCCTCGCGCCTATCATAGCGATGATGAGTGCGTTTATATCGATGGCACCGATCCCATTTTTTGGCGATTTTACGTTGTTTGGCTACCCCATCAAACCTATCATTTCAGATATTAATGTCGGGCTTTTATTTTTCTTGGCAGTCGGTTCTGTAGGGATTTATGCCCCGATATTAGCTGGGCTTTCTTCTGGGAGCAAATACTCCCTCATCGGGGCTGCAAGGGCAGCCATCCAGCTTTTGAGCTTTGAAGTAGTCAGCACGCTAACCATCTTGGCCCCGCTAATGATTGTGGGTTCGCTTTCTTTGGTTGCTATCAATGATTATCAATCCGGTAGCGTGCTCAATTGGCTCGTATTCAAGCAACCCTTAGCATTTGTGCTGTTTTTGGTTGCTAGCTATGCTGAGCTCAATCGCACACCTTTTGACCTCCTCGAACACGAAGCCGAAATCATCGCTGGCTATGCTACTGAATACAGCGGGCTAAAATGGGGGATGTTTTTCTTAGCAGAATACGCCCATATGTTTGCATTCTGCTTTGTGATTTCGATTATCTTTTTTGGTGGCTACAATCCTTTGTGGTTCATCCCTGGGGGCTTAGCTATTATCTTAAAAGTCTGCTTTTTTGTGTTTTTGGCGATGTGGGCAAGGGCGACATTCCCGCATATCCGCCCCGATCAACTAATGCAGATGTGCTGGAAGATTATGATGCCCCTGGCATTACTCAATATTTTGCTTACAAGCATTGCGATCTTGCTTTAGGAGAATCAAATGGCAAAACAACATTACAGATGGATACAGCTACAAAAATCACCAACCACCCCGCCTCAAAAATTCTTTGGGACACTTAAAACCACCCTTGGAATGGATCTTTTCAAAGGGCTTGCCCTCACGCTCAAGGAATTTTTTAGCAAAAATGTAACCGTGCAATACCCTTTAGAAACCCTCCCTTTAAGCCCAAGATACCGAGCCGTGCATAATCTCCAAAGACTGCTTGAATCTGGTGAAGAAAGGTGCATTGGCTGTGGTTTGTGTGAAAAAATCTGCACGAGCAATTGTATCCGTATCATCACGCACAAAGGCGATGATGGGAGGAAAAAAATCGACAGCTACACGATCAATTTGGGGCGCTGTATTTATTGTGGGTTGTGTGCAGAGGTTTGCCCAGAGCTTGCGATTGTGATGGGGGCGCGATTTGAAAATGCCAGCGAACAACGGGCGCATTTTGGTATCAAAGAAGATTTCTTAAAAAACCCCATTGAGGCAAAAAACCACTCCCAACAAGAATTTCAAGGTTTTGGCGCTCCAAGCTATGATGCGGATACAAAAATCAAAAAAACCCCTTTGGATTATTAGGAGATACGAATGTTTGCAGTGATTGCTTTTTATCTTTTTGCCTCTTTGAGCTTGGCGATGTTTCTTGTTGTTGTAACGACTAAAAACATCTTATATGCGATGACTGCCCTTGCAAGCGGGATGATTTTCATATCGGTGTTTTTCTTTTTGCTTGATGCCGAGTTTATGGGCGTGGTGCAAATCGCTGTTTATGCTGGGGCTGTCATCGTGATGTATGCGTTTGGGATGATGTTTTTTGATAGCTCAAGCGATGTTATCGAAGCCTCACTCTCCCCCAAAACCCTCTGTGTGCTTGTCTTTGGGATCGCACTTATCTTGACACTTATCTTTGGAGCGCCGATTATTTCTGCTAATCTCTCCAATATCCAAACGGATACAAACCTAGCTATCACAAAGCAAATGAGCAATATTGAGCAAGTCGGTTATGTGCTTTTTACCAAATATCTCATCCCTTTTGAAGTCGCTGCGATTATGCTTTTGACAGCAATGATTGCCGGGATTGCTACCGGTATGCGCAAGGTTTGTTTCCCAACCGAAGAGATACCTATAAATCAAACCCCAACCAATCAGACCCCAACAAAACAAGAACTAAGCGAGAGAATACCTACGCCTACAAAGGAAAAATTATGATAACACTCGGGCATTATTTAATCCTTTCAGGATTGCTATTTTGTGTCGGATTAGCAGGTGTTTTGAGGCGAAAAAATATCTTGATGTTGTTTTTTTCCACCGAGATAATGCTTAATGCTATCAATATCGGATTTGTCGCCATCGGGCATTTTATCGGCGATATGACTGGGCAAATGTTTGCACTTTTTATCATCGCTATCGCAGCGAGCGAGGTTGCTGTGGGGCTAGGGCTTGTGATTATGTGGTTTAAAAAACACAAAACCCTTGATATTGACAATCTCAACACAATGAAAGGTTGAAAAATGAATTTTTTATCAGATAACCATTATATTTTTCTTTTGTGTTTAGTTCTATTTGCACCGCTTGTTGGGGCGATATATGCGGGGTTTTTTGGAAGCAAACAAAAATTTTTGCATATTGGAGTTTTTAATTCCTTATTGATTTTTATTGCATTCATCGCTGCAGTCTTTTTGTTTATCGCCACAACCAATGGCGTGCGCTTTGATTTTACTTTGATGGACTGGATGGCATTAGGGGACTTTCAAACGGGGTTTTCTTTTGTTGTTGATTCTGTGAGTGCGGCAATGATTTTTATCGTGAGTTTGGTTTCACTCGTGGTGCATATCTATTCGATCGGCTATATGGAAAAAGATTTGGGATTCAATCGTTATTTTAGCTACCTTTCAGGCTTTGTATTTTCGATGATGGTTTTGGTGCTAAGTGATAATTTCTTGGGCTTATTTATCGGCTGGGAGGGCGTGGGCGTTTGCTCGTATCTCTTGATTGGCTTTTGGTATCAAAAAACAAGTGCCAACACTGCTTCTATAGAAGCATTTGTGATGAATCGCATTGCTGATCTAGGGATGCTTTTAGGGATATTGATGATTTATTGGGTGTTTGGGTCGCTCAAATACACAGAAGTATTTGCGCTTATCTCAAACCCTGAGGTTTCGAGTTTTGATTTGAGTATCATCGGCATTTTGCTATTTATCGGGGCGATGGGAAAATCCGCCCAATTCCCGCTACATACCTGGCTTGCCAATGCGATGGAAGGCCCGACACCTGTTTCTGCACTCATCCACGCAGCCACAATGGTAACCGCAGGGGTGTATCTGGTGATCCGTGCATACCCGCTCTATGAAGCCATCCCCCATATAGGTTATTTTATCGCCTGTCTGGGGGCATTTGTAGCGGTATTTGGGGCGAGTATGGCAGTGGTAAATAAAGACCTCAAAAGAATCATTGCTTATTCGACACTCTCCCAGCTTGGTTATATGTTTGTAGCAGCGGGTATTGGGGCTTATTGGATCGCATTGTTCCATCTAATGACACACGCTTTTTTCAAATCCCTTTTGTTTTTGGGTGCGGGCAATGTTATGCACGCAATGGAAGATAAACTCGACATTAGCAAAATGGGAAAACTTTTTGCGCCCTTAAAAGCCACGTGTATTTTGATGATTATCGCTTCGTGTGCGCTTTCTGGGGTCTATCCTTTTGCAGGATTTTTCTCAAAAGACAAGATTTTAGAAGTCAGTTTTGGGAGCGGGCATTATTTTTTGTGGTTATTACTTTTAATAGGCGCGATGATGACAGCATTTTATAGCTTTAGGCTTATTATGCTCGTGTTTTTTGGTCCCAAAAAACATTCCATCCCTCACCCCCACGAAGCCAAACCCTATATGTTGTATATAATGTCCCCGCTGGGCGTTTTGGCTATTATTTCAGGTTTTTTTGAAGAAAATTTTTCTCATTTTATTTTCCAGACCATTCCGTTAAGGCAAGTTTTTCACGCCCCCGTTACACTGCTTATCGCCATCACGAGCGCGGTTGTGATTATCTCGATCCTTTATGCTATCTATCGATACAAAAATGGCTATGAGGCATCTCAAAACAAAAAAATAGAAAACGGCTTTTTCTACAAGCTTTTAGCCAATCAATACTATATCCCCCAGATTTATCAAAAAATCTTTATCGCCCCGTATGGAAAAATCGCCACTTTCTTATGGAAAAAAATCGAAATCAAAATCATTGATGCGAGTGTCGATAGCATTGGTAAGGTCTTGGTATCTCTAAGCAAAATCCTCCAATTTATCCAAAATGGCAATCTCACACGTTCGCTCCGCCTGATGACTTTGGGGATTTTAGTTATGCTTGTTTTTGCCATCATTGGATTTTGGAGGTAACTTATGGACTATCTACTCAGTATCGTTATTTTTTTCCCTGCGCTTGCCTCTGTGTTTGTTTTTATTATGGACAACAATGTCGCCAAGCCCTATGGTATCACCATCGGATTGATCGAATTGATTTTGGTTGTCGCCCTTTGGATGGGATTTGATTATACCAATGAGGGTATGCAGTTTCAAAATGCGTTTGCACTTATCCCCACTTATGGTATCAACTATCACGTCGGTATTGATGGGATTTCACTTTTTTTGCTCGTTTTGAACGCTTTTATCATTTTTTTGGCGACGATTTATCTCAACCAGCCCAATGACAAAAACCACCTCGTCGTCTGCTTGCTGTTATTAGAGAGTATTTTAATGGGCGTGTTTTCATCTTTGAATGTGGTTTTGTTTTATATCTTTTGGGAAATATCACTCATACCTATTCTCTATATGATCGGGGCTTGGGGAACTGGAGAAAAAATCTATGCGGCGTTAAAATTCTTTTTATACACATTTTTTGCTTCATTGATTATGTTTGTTGGAATACTTTATTTTGGGTATCTGTATTTTATCGCTTCAGGAGAATGGAGTTTTGATATCTTAGATTGGTATCGCCTCGCTTTGCCTTTTGATATCCAAATATGGCTATTTTTGGCATTTTTCATCAGTGTGGCTGTCAAAATCCCTATCTTTCCTTTTCATACGTGGTTACCCCACGCTTATGGGGACGCCCCAACACTAGGTTCTGTGGTCCTAGCTGCGGTGCTACTCAAAATGGGAACTTACGCTTTGGTGCGTTTTTCTCTCCCGCTTTTCCCTGATGCGAGCTTTGCACTGGTAATCCCTGTGGCAATTTTGGCACTTTTTATGGTAATTTATGGCGGGTTGCTTGCCTTTGCTCAAACCGATATGAAACAAGTGATTGCCTACAGCTCCATATCCCATATGGGCGTGGCTGTCATCGGTATTTTTGCGCTCAATGTTCTTGGGATTGGCGGGTCGGTATTTGCGATGGTAGGGCACGGCATTGTCAGTGGGGCGTTGTTTATGCTTGTAGGGATGCTCTATCACCGCAGAAAAACAAGGCAAATTGCAGAATTTGGCGGGCTTGCTGGCGTAATGCCAAATTTTGCTACATTATTTGGTATCGTGATGATGGCAAATGTTGGGTTACCCCTCACCGTCGGATTTGTGGGGGAATTTTTCAGTCTCTTGGGATTTTTCAAAACCCACCCTATCATCACCCTACTCGCAGGCACAAGTATCATCATATCGGCGATCTATATGCTCCATCTCTACAAAAAAGTATTTTTTGGCTCGATTCAAAACCCAAAAAATCTTGCCTTAAAAGACCTTTGCCCGCGTGAAATGAGCGTGATGATCCCACTCGTTGTCGTTATTATCTTTTTAGGTATCTATCCTAAGCCCCTTTTGATACCCATCCAAAACAGCACCCAAGCACTCATCGAGATAATGAATGATCGCGCAGTCAGAGAGGATACAAAAAATCATCTACAAAATCAGTTGCAAAACACCATACGCAAAAACCAGTCTATAGAAGTGCCAATCGCAAATAACAAACCAAGTAATGAGGTGTGATATGCTAGAAAATTTTTATATTCCTTTAGATGATTTAAAACTCCACACGATTTTGCCTATGTTTATCGTGATATTTGGGGCTATTTGTATCCTCAGTGCCAACGCATTCACACTCAAATTTTCCCGTAGCCTCAATGTCGCCCTCTGTATGCTTTTTATCGTGATTGACTTGGCTTTTGTGCTGGGTTTGCGGGGGTTTGATGTGGGATTTTTTGGGACAATTTACCTTGATGGGATCTCAATCCTCACCCAAATCATCATCCTTGTTGGGAGTTTATTTTTTATCTTTTTAGCCATCTCAAAAGAACGTTACGCCGAATTTCAAACGCCCGAATTTTACCCGCTCTACCTATTGATGACAGCGGGCTTTCAGTTTATGGTTTCTAGTGATAATCTGATTTTGATCTTGCTAGGACTTGAGATTGCCTCGCTTTCTTTGTGTGTGCTCATCGCATTCAACGACGAAAATACCGGCATTGAAGCCGCTATCAAATACTTTGTTATGAGTGTTTTAGCCAGTGCATTTTATGCGATGGGGGCGATGATATTTTATCTAGCTACCGGTAGCGTGGAGATCCACCAAATTGCCACAAGCATTTATCAAAATGATTTTGAACCCACATTGTTACTCATTACAGGGCTTGTGTTTATGATTGGGGCGATTGGTTTTAAAATCTCGCTCGTCCCATTCCATACGTGGATGCCCGATGTTTATGAGGGTAGCAATCCAGTGCTTGCAGGCTATATCTCGATTATTCCCAAAATCGCAGGCTTTGCCATCGCCATACGCATTTTTGATGAATTTATCAAATCCCAAATCCCTTGGGTAGAAAATCTCCTCTATATCCTCGTTGTCATCACGATTACGCTCCCCAATATTATGGCTTTTATGCAAGAAGACATCAAAAGAATGCTTTCTTTTAGCTCCATATCGCATTCAGGATTTGCTTTGGCTTGTATTTTTATCAATACCACCCAAAGCCAAAATGCAATGTTTATTTATTGGTTTATGTTTTTATTTACAAATATCGGCTCATTTGCCATCCTGTGGCTCTCAAAAAACAAACAAAAGCTTTGGCATCCCCATTACGACCACCCTTATGCGAAATTTCAAGGGCTCGTGCGGGTCTATCCATTGATGGCAATATTACTGGCTATTTTTATGTTTAGCTTAGCTGGAATACCACCTTTTGCGGTGTTTTGGGGCAAAATGCTCGCTGTGAGCTCAGCTATCAATGCCGGCTATATCTGGCTAGCGATCACAATGATGTTAAACAGTGCGATTGCAGCGTATTATTATTTGAAATTAATTGTTTTTATGTTCCTCAAAGAGCCGATTGTATCGCAGGAAAATGCCGAAGTTTATATCGAAAATGCAACCTACTCCATCAAGGGCGTCATCGCAATTGCAGCGATTATTTGTTGCCTCTCGATTTTTATGGTCCAATTTTTGCTTGACATCACATCAAGTTATATCACCAATAGTGTTTATTGATATTTTTTGGACAAATCGGAGAAATCATTGCATATTGCGAAAATATTTTTACTTATTTTTTTTCTTGCCAATCTGGCATACTCGCTTGAAATCGCAGTCAATTATGGCAAAGAAAATTCAAAAAATTTCTCCGTGCTTAATCTCAAAGATTCCAAGCCTTTTTTATGCAAAGAAAAGCCAAGCCACGCAGACAACACGCATATCATCGAATGCATCATCGATGCGATACCTCAAGAAGGTTTCAGCCCAACTAGAACGATGTTTTTTGATTTTTACTATCGGATGATTGATGGGAAATTCCACCTTTATATTGAACCGAAAAAAAAACAAAAACTTTTTGCCATCCAAGGCGATCTCAAAAAAGATATCCGCCTCATCAGAGAAAAACCGACTTTTTCTCGCATATGGCAAATCGTAGGCTATGAAGATAAAATCCCATTTCTCTCCCACCAAAAACCCCGAGGGCTAAACTTCCCTATCTCCATACCCGATGCCCAAACACCCTTTATCGCCGAACTTGACATCAACAACAAACCCTTAGAATACACCAAGGGATTTGATTTTGATGCCTATATGCGGGCAAAATCCCAACTTGAAAAAAAATCCTATTATGAAGTCCTCAACACCATTAACGAAACACTCAAACAATACCCCAACACCATTTTCAAAAAAGATCTCTATCTCTATCAGATTATCGCTCTCAGCAAGCTCGATCAAAAACAACAAGATACCATCATCGACATCGCTACAAACTGGATCAAACAATACCCCAGCGATACTTCTATCCCCCAAGTGCTATATATGTTGGCAAAAGCCTACGCCGATATACGATACGATTCAGAAGCCCAATACTATTATAAAAGGATTATCCAAGAATACCCTAAAAATCGATATGCCCCGTTAGCAAAAATGCAACTTGCCATCGAGTTTTCCAACACCTCTAATATTGGACTTGCCTCGATCTATTTCCAAGAAGCCTATTCGGAGGCAAAAGACCTCGAAAGTGCGAGTGAAATCGCCATCAATTGGGCAAAATTTGAGGTAAAAAAACAAAATTTCACCAATGCAGAGGATTTGATTGAAAAAGTTCTCCAAGCTTACCCGCAATTTTTTCTTCTCAATCCCCAAAAAACCTATCAAACCATTGGGTTTTTGGAAAAAAATGCACTTTATAAAAGCGCTGCTAATATCGCCCAATATCTCTTTACACACACCGATGACAAACAGATCCAAGAACAAGTCGGTTATGATCTCGGCAATCTCTACGCAAAGGCTAATGAGTTTGACAAAGCCCATCAAGCAAATCTTGCTTACATCAAAAACTACCCAACAAGTCCAAAAATAAAAGAAGTGCAAAAACGCGATGATGAAATCTTATTCAAAATCTCTGGCGATAACAAAGAAAAACTCAAGCGCTACAACTATATCATCGCCAAATATCCCGGCACCAAAGAAAGCCAACAAGCATTAGAGAAAAAAGCCCAACTCCTCATTGATGAAAAACAATTCCAAGAAGTCCTTGCCATCAGAAAAGACCTTGGAGAAGATTCTGTATTTGTCCAAACAGCGCTAAATAGCCTCATCAAACAATATCTCCAAACAAAAGACTGCAAAAATGCCAATCTCTATCTGATACAAACCACGCACTACGATCTCACGGGGGAACAAAAACTCCAAGCGTTTCATTGCCTCTATAATGCCTCACTCAACAAAAATGCCCAAATCATCTCCAAAGATATGGCAAAACAAGCCAAAAGTATCGATGAAAAACTAGCTTGGCTGGTTAATGATGCCAAAAACCTCTACCAACTAGGCGATTACAAAACCTCAATGCTTGCTGCAAAAGACGCATTTTCGCTCGCACTTGCAAGCAAAAAATCGCAATATTATGATGTCGGATTTACATTATTTTTTGATCTCGCAAATATCAACAGCAAGGAAGAGGCATTCAAGGTTTATTCCCAGCTTGAAAAATTCTTTAAAGATGATTCCCGAATGATAAAAGTGTATGCCACGCTTCTGAATTGGGAAACGGGGATGAAAAACGATACGACTATACAAATCTATGCCAAAAATATCATTGCCCTGCAAAAAAAATACAAAACCGATGAATTTACCCCTTATGCAGAGTTTGAACTCATCAACTCCCTAATGCGTGTAGGCAAAGCCCCCGAGGCATTGACTGCGGTGAATAGCTTGCTCCAAAAAAATCTCACCAACGAACAAAAACAAAAAGCCCTCTATACCAAAGCGTCTATACAAAATCTCCAAAACAACGCACAAGGGGCAAAAGATTCATTTGAAAAATGCACCAAAATCCCAGCCGATTCCCCGTGGAAAAATCTCTGCACAGAGGGGTTGGATTTATTCAAACCATAAAAAAAGGAAACAAAATAGATGATAGATTCGAGCATCTTTAGAGAATACGACATTCGCGGTATTTATGATCAAAATCTCACCCAAGACATCGTTTTTACCATCGGGGTGCTACTAGGCGAACACATCAAGCAAAATGGTAGCACAAGCATTTTCATCGGTTATGATGCCCGCACCCACTCCCCACAGCTCTATGAATGGCTCAAAGCAGGGTTATTCCAAAGCGGGATTATGGTGTATTTTATCGGGATGATTCCCACGCCGGTTGCGTATTTTGCCACTTACAACACGATTGATGGGGTTAGCTCGCCTAATTCGATTATGATTACTGGCTCGCACAACCCCCCGCAATACAATGGATTCAAGATCACAATCGCTCGCAAGCCTTTCTATGGAAAAGACATCAAAGATTTGGGCGAAAAATTAGCCCAAAACCTACGCACCTATGTCCCCGCACCCATCCAAGACCACCCGATAAATGCACTCAAAGCCTATAAAGATTATTTGATAGAGCATTTTCCAAACCTCAAAAATTTCCCCTACCCCATCGCACTTGATTATGGCAATGGCGTAGGCGCACTCGGGCTAGAAGATGTTTTGGACGCACTCCATATCCCCCATCACGCATTGTTTGAAACGCCTGATGGGAGTTTTCCCAACCACCACCCCGACCCAAGTGAAGAAAAAAATCTCACCCAGCTTAAAAGCTATCTCAAAAGCCACGCTATCCCTATCGGGCTGGCATTTGATGGGGATGCTGATCGCATTGCTTTACTGACGGCTAACCACGACTACAAAGGCGATGAATTAGCGATTTTATTTGCCAAAAATCTCAGTGAGAATGGCATTTCCCCGCTGGTTATTGGGGAGGTCAAATGTTCGCAGATTATGTATGATACTATCGATAAAATCGGCAAAAGCGTGATGTATAAAACCGGTCATAGCAACCTCAAAATCAAACTCAAAGAGCTTAACGCCCATCTAGCTGCTGAAATGAGCGGGCATATGTTTTTCAATGACCGCTATTTTGGCTATGATGACGCTATTTATGCAGGTTTGCGGGCATTAGAGTTGTTTTTGAAGCAAACACCAAAAGAGCTTGAAGCGACCATAGAGAGCCTCCCAGCACTCTATTGCACGCCCGAAGAAAAAGTCCCTGCGAGCGAAGAAAACAAATTTATTATCATCGAAAAACTCCACGAAATACTCAAAAACCCCCCAAGCGACTTTCCAAAAATCCTCCAGATTATCAGCATTGATGGTGTCCGAGTGATATTTGAAGATGGCTGGGGATTGGTGCGTGCGAGCAACACAACACCTGTTTTGGTTACAAGATTTGAAGCAAAAGACAAACCAACTGCTGATTTTTACAAAAAACAACTCCTCGAATTGATAGAAAAAATAAAAAATCTATTGTATTAAACAAAGCAATCTCTCAAAAGCTCGAGGTTGTGATAAAATACGCGCCACTTTCCTGAAAAAATCACTCAAAGGACGTTTATGAGTTTCTCAAAATTAAGTATCGGTGCAAAAATTATCACAATTGTGTCTTTGTGCGTGGTATTGGGTATTTTTGTTTTAGGTTTTATCATCTCCGCTGAGGTCAGAAATGTCATCGAAGAACAATCTGATGCTGCTTTGAGTGCCAAAGCAGATATTGGTGCGAACAAAATCCGTATCGCCACCAATGGTGCCATCTCCTCCCTAGAAACCACTAGAAGTATCCTCAACACTGATAACACAAGCATCCAAAATCTTAAAAATATTAGAAATATCATTGCCAATATGGTGAGTAGCAATCATTACATCACACTCGGTTGGATCGCCATCAATGATAGCAATTATTACAACACTTCCAATCCTGATTTTATTGTCAATAATACATTTATACTCGAAATGCCAAAATCTGGCGACAAAGTTATCACCAAAAAATCTGATGGCTCTATTTTGAAAAATCGTGCCTATGTTGAAAGTATCAAAACAGGCGAACTCTCCTATGCACCGCCATCTTATAGCAAACTCCCTGATGGACGAACCATCTATGGGGTAAATATCGCAGGACCTATCAAAAATGAAAATGGTAAAATCATTGGGGCGATAGGTATATTTATTGACCTCAATATCCTCAAAGATATGTTATTAGATCCTGCTACAAAAACCTTTAAAGATGAGAATTCCTTTTTGCTAACTTCAGGCGGTAGAGTTGCATTGTCCTATGATGAAAAGCTCCAAAACAAATTCCTCAAAGATATCAATAAAGACCCGAGTGTTGATGAAATCATCAAAGCGCAAAAAAACAACACGCCCGAGATTATCAGCTATGGCGGGATGGCAAATGCCCAAAAAAGTATCCTAGCATTACAGCCATTCAAGATGTATGACAAAATCGACTTGACTTGGGTTGTGGGCGTTTATTCCTCTGAAGAAAGCGTTTATCAGCCTGTGCGAAATATTCAATGGCTCATCATCCTAACAAGTATCGTGATTATGCTCATTATTGTCATATCGATTTATTTCTATATCAAAACCAAAATCGCCCGACGTATCCATAATATCTATAATGTCTTGATTAGCTTTTTCCGTCTTCTCAATCACGAAACCAATAGCAATATCAAACTCCTAGTCGTCCAAGCAGAAGATGAACTAGGCAGAATGGGACACGCTATCAATGACAATATCACCAAAACGCAAAAAACCCTTGAGCAAGATAAAAATGCTGTCTCTGAATCCGTGCTTGTCGCCCAAGAAGTCGAGTCTGGCAACCTCACAGCCAGAATCACCAAGCAACCTGCCAACCCACAGCTTATTGAGCTCAAAAATGTCTTGAATAAAATGCTTGATGTCTTGCAACAAAAAATCGGTGCGAATATGAACGAAATCCAAAGGATTTTTGATGATTACAAAAATCTCAATTTCACTTCAGACATCAAAGATGCCAAAGGAAATGTAGAAATCACGACTAATATTTTGGGGCAAGAAATCAAAAAAATGCTTATCACTTCTTCAAACTTTGCAAACAATCTATCAGAAGAGAGCCAAAAACTAAAAATTGCTGTTGATAAACTCAATGAAAGCTCAAAATACCAATCTCAAAACCTCAAACAAACCTCTATATCGGTAGAAGAGGTTACCGACTCAATGCAAAATGTTGCTTCAAAAACCAATGATGTCATCGCCCAAGGGCAAGATATCAAAAATATCATCGACATTATCCGCGACATTGCCGACCAAACCAATCTCCTCGCCCTCAATGCCGCTATCGAGGCAGCTAGAGCGGGCGAGCACGGCAGAGGATTTGCTGTTGTCGCTGATGAAGTGCGCAAGCTTGCTGAAAGGACACAAAAATCCCTAGCTGAAATAGAAACCAATATCAATATTTTGGTGCAATCTATCAGCGATATGGCAGAATCCATCAGTATGCAAACCAAAAATATCACCCAAATCAATGAGACCATTGCCGAACTCGAAACCAATACCCAAAACAATGTTGGTATCGTGGATTCATCATTGACTATCAGCAACAATGTTAATCAAATCGCTAATGAAATCCTTGAAGACACCCGCAAGAAAAAATTCTAAATCTCTCTGCCTCAAAAAAGAGTCCAAATTTTGGACTCTAAAAACAAAATCCAAAAATTCATTCGATTCATCGCAAAATATCCCAATAAATACCAAAAAACAAGACAATAAAAAAATTTAAAATTCTAAAATAGCTGTGGCGTTTTGTATAAAACAGAGGCGGAATTTCAGGAGATATTTGCTTTTAACCTTAGTATAGTGATTTGAGGGGTATATTTAAAACCGAAAATGAAATTTTAACTGCATTTCATCACCAACAATCCTGCACGCCAAGTATAAAAAAACCGGGGACTTCATCACGAGTTTAAACGCCACAACTCCCATTTAAATGGCTTTTAAAGGATTTTGGAAGTGGGTTTAAATTCTTAAAATCTATATTTAAAATCTCTCTTCAAGTAAAACTAAAATCCACCAAGCACCCTTTTATGCTTTAAGTTTTAGGGACTTTTTGACTATCTGAGAATTTTTTCTATAAAAATAAACTTACAATAACCTATAGCGGGTTTCAAAATCAAAACCTATCAAAATCTTGCCTGCAACAACGCTTGAGTATAGGGGTTTTTTGGATTTGTAAAAACATCTTTCACATCCCCACTCTCCACCACCTTGCCCGCTTGAAGCACCATCACACGATCACACACCGCCTCGATAACATCCAAATCGTGGCTGATAAACAAATAAGCCAAGCCGAACTTTTCTTGCAAATCCAAAAGCAACTCAATCACGACTTTTTGCATACTCTTATCAAGTGCCGATGTCGGCTCATCAAGCACGATAATCTTGGGCTTGAGTGCGATAGCCCTAGCGATAGAAACCCTTTGGCGTTGCCCCCCGCTAAGCGCATAGGGATAAAATCCCATCAACCTACGTTCAAGCCCCACTGAATCCAAAATATCACCAATCAAATCCGAATGATTAGCAAGTCCCCCAAGCCTCAAAGCCTCAAAAATAATATCTCGCACACGCATTCTAGGATTGAGCGAGGCATAAGGGTCTTGAAACACCACCTGAATATCCCGCCGAAAAGGGCGAAACTCCCTATTAGACAGACTACTCACCGCCTGCCCCAAAAGATATTCCTCCCCACTACTCTCTATCAATCGCAAAATCCCCATCGCCAGGCTACTTTTCCCGCTCCCAGACTCACCGACAATCCCCAATGTCTCACCTGATTGCAATATGAAATTCACATCATTGACAATCATTTTGGCATTTTTTTTGAAAAAAAACCTTTTTTGTGCATAAGCGATACCAAAATGCTTGACTTCAAGAACCTTTTTCTCGCTTGGCAAAATGGATTTTTTAGGTAGTTTTAGAGCCTCTAAAAGTAGTTGTGTATAAGGATTTTTAGGCTTTTCAAACACGCTTCCCACCTCGCCACTCTCACATATCTTGCCCTCCTTAGCCACATAAACCCGATGGGCAAACCCCCGCACCACGCCCAGATCGTGGCTGATGAGCAAAACTGCGATTTGATATTGCACGCTAAGATTTTCCAAAAGCTCCATTATTTGCTTTTGAATGCTCGCATCCAGTGCTGTGGTAGGCTCATCGCAAATCAAAAGCTTGGGATGATTGATGATACTCATCGCAATCGCCACCCTTTGGCGTTGCCCCCCGCTAAGCTCATAGGGATAGCGATCAGCCAGCTCGGATTTCAAGCCTACTTGTGATAAAACCTCATCGAGCTTATGCAATCTTTGCTTTTTGCTTAAATCCGGGCAATGCAAAATCAGGGATTCTAAAATCTGCTTGCCTACTTTATGCAAGGGATTGAGGCTTGAAAGCGGTTCTTGAGCGATGTAAGCGATTTCTTTTCCACGAATCTTCCTGATTTGCCTTTCAGATAGCGCCAACAAATCACGCCCCTCAAAGGCAATATTGCCATTTTTGAGATTTATATGCGGGTATAGCTTCAAAATCATATTCGCAATGAAACTTTTCCCGCTCCCAGATTCACCGACCAAAGCCACCCGCTCGCCCGCTCGCACTTTCAAAGAAATATCTTGCACCATAAAGCCATTTTCAAAACCACAGCTCAAAGATTTGATGTCTAAAAGAGGTTTTTTATTTGGGACCGGTATCAAAGGCATCACGCACTCCCTCGCCAATAAAAACAAGAACCGAAAGCAACAAGCTCACAGACAAAAACCCCACAATAGCCAAATGAGGCGAAGAAAGGTTATTTTTGCCTTGATTGAGCAACTCGCCCAAAGACGCACTCCCCACAGGCATCCCAAACCCCAAAAAATCCAAACTCACCAGCGTCGCAATGCTCCCTGCCATTATAAAAGGGATGTAGGTGATGGTCGCAACCAAAGCATTAGGCAAGATATGATAAAAAATAATCCGAGTATCCAAAGCCCCCAACGCACGTGAAGCCTTGATGTAGTCCATATTTCTTCCCCGCAAAAATTCCGCACGCACAACCCCAGCAAGCCCCATCCAGCTAAATACCAAGACCAAAGCAAGAATCCACCAAAAATTTGGCGCTAAAAAGCTTGAAATCACGATCAATAAAAAAAGTATCGGCACGCCACTCCAAATCTCGATAAATCGCTGCCCAAACAAATCAAACAGCCCCCCATAATACCCCTGCAATGCCCCCACACTCACGCCAATAATGACACTAAAAATACTCAAGAGCAGCCCAAAAAGAATCGAAACACGATAACCATAAATCAATCTCGCTGCCACATCTCTGGCTTGATCGTCTGTGCCTAGAATGTGTTTGCTATCAGGACTTGTCGGTGCGGGCGAATCCAAATCCATCACGATGGTATCATAACGATAAGGAATCGGGGCGTGAAGCACAAAAGCATTTTTCAAAAGCTTTTTTACATCCGGGTCATTGTAGTTTGCCTCGGTATCAAAATCCCCGCCAAAGACTTTTTCAGGATAGCTCACAAAAATCGGGAAATACGCTTTGGAATCTTTGTAGATAAATAACGGCTTGTCATTGGCGATAAACCCCGCAAAGAGGGACATAACAAACAAAATGACAAATACCCACAGAGAATAAAATGCCCGTTTATTTGCACAAAACGCACGCCACCGCAATGCCCACAACGAAGATTCCCAAGAACCAAGACCCAAATCTGCTCCTTTTTTGGGAAAGATTCTACAAAAAAAGAATCAATCAAATTAAAAAATCCCTGAGTTTTAGAGCCACCAAGTGGTCTTCAGGTTTATTTTGGAAAAACAAACCGAGTTTGCACAATGAAAACCTTAGAAACTTATCTCGAACGCACAGCCTCTGGCTGGGTGTGAGAGGAGAAGCGTTAAGCCAAAGACAACTGCTTGTCTTTGGTAGCTTCGCACGGCGATTGCGATGTGCGACTATCAGGAGCACAGCAATACGCCTAAACCTTAGAAAAAAGACAACTGCTTGTCTTTGGTAGCTTCGCACGGCGATGCGTTTATGCGACCTTAAGGAGCATAGCAGACGCCCTTACTTTAGGAGCGAACACCAATTCAATCGGTGGGAGTGGTCTTCAGATTCAGTTTGAAAAACTGAATCGAATAAAACATAATGTTTTTTAAGCTTTAGCCTTTTAAGATGGAGAGTTTAAAGATAAATTAAAATCCTCTTGTTTTGATTTCCCTTGAGGGGGACAAGGGGCTTAAATTGCGAAGTCAGCCCCTTATCCCCCTCAAACTCATCGGGCGGGCGGGTGAAAACCCCCTGACCCGCCCCCTTAGCGGGTCAGATGACAGGGCGTAGCGGGCTGGGTTTGAGATTTAGTTTGTGAATGGAAACCTTAGAAAACGGGTTGATATTCCTGTGTTGGCAGGATATAACTCGGGTGGGCGGGTCAAAATCCTTTAGGAGCGAACACCAATTCAATCGGTGGGAGTGGTCTTCAGATTCAGTTTGAAAAACTGAATCGAATAAAAATAAAATATTCTTTCGTCGCGCTTGTGTGCTGTGAAAAATCGGAAAATTTTGACCCGCCCACCCAAATCGTTGAAGCAAGTGCGACCGCCGATTTTGTTTTATTATTTGAATTCGATTCGCTTAGCGAATCTGAAGACCACTTCAGGCGAGTAGATTAAGGTTTGGGCGTATGGTTATGCTCCTTAAAAGTCGCATAGGACCATCGCCGTGCGAGCCTAAAAAAGATAAGCAGTTATCTTTTTTAACGGCTCTCCTCTCACACCCAAAGCGTTGCTTTGTGCGTTTGAGATAAGTTTCTAAGGTTTTCGTTATGCTTACTCGATTCAAATCATCCCCAATAAATTTAGCTTGTTCTACAGCCCCATTTTGCCAGGATTGAGGATATTGTTTGGGTCAAATGCCTTTTTGATTCGCCTAAAAAGCTCCATTTCCGCAGGACTAAATGCCAAAGGCATAAACGAAGCTTTCGAAAGCCCAATCCCGTGCTCGCCACTAAGTGTCCCCTCAAGCATAATAGTAATCTTGAAAATCTCCTCAATCGCCTCATAACCTTTTTGAAGCTGGGCTTTATCTTGGGGGTCTGGGACCATCACATTAGTATGGACATTCCCATCGCCAGTATGCCCAAAACACGGGATTTTGAAGCCATATTTCTCACTCACCTCGCCAATACGCCTCAAAAGCTCGGGGAGTTGCGCGCGTGGGACGGTGATATCTTCATTCAGCTTTTTTTTGCCATAAATCGTGATACTTTGAGAAGCATTCCGCCTAGCAAACCACAAATCCGCTTCTTCTTGCTCGTTTTGGGCAATTTTGAACTCAAGACAACCATTTTCCTCAAAACGTTGCTTGATTTTTTCAAGTTGCCAATGGATTTGTTCAGCAATATCTCCATCAACCTGCGTGATGAGTATCGCTCCGGCGTGCGTTGGCAAGCCCTTGTGGAATTTTTCTTCGACTGCTTGGATCGTTAGATTATCCAAAAACTCCATCGCAACCGGTGTTACCCCGCTTGCCATTGTTTTATACACCGCATTCATCGCATCATCAATATTTGCAAAAACACCCATCGCTGATTGCTTGAATTTAGGCTTTGCGAGCAGTTTGAGCGTAATCTCTGTAATCACTGCCAAACTCCCCTCGCTTGCGACCAAAATCCCCGGGATATTGTAGCCGGCAACATCTTTTATCGTTTTTTTGCCTGCCCGAATAATCTCCCCACTAGGCAAAACCGCACGCAACGCCATCACATAGTCTTTTGTAATGCCGTATTTTGCCGCACGCATCCCCCCGGCATTTTCACTCACATTTCCCCCGATGGTGCTGTATTCTTGACTGGCAGGATCAGGAGGATAAAACAAGCCCTTTTTCTCCACACTTTCTTGAAAATGCTTATTGATAACGCCGGGCTGGACTCTTGCGACCAGATTTTTTTCATCGATTTCTAAAATCTGATTGAAATATTTTTCCATCGCTAGCACCAGCCCACCTTGTGCGGGCAATGCCCCTCCGGTAAAACCACTGCCTGCACCCCGTGGCACGACAGCAATGGCATTTTGGTTGCAATATTTCAAAATCGCACTGACATCCTCTTCATCTCGGGGATAAATCACCCCATCAGGCTGGTAACGCTCCCTTGTCGCATCGTAGCAATAAGCAATCAAATGGGCGGTGTCGTCAAAAAAATTTTCCTTGCCAACGATTTTTTTGAGTTCCTCGCGGTGGTGGTGTTCCATCATCGATTTTCCTTATTTAAAATTTGATCCTTGCTGGACTAATCTATCGTAATATTCAAAATAATTCTTGGATTTTTTGCCATAAAACAAACTCGCAAGACTGCCCGTTTTGACTTCCTCAAGCCGTGAAAAAAATGGCGCCATCGTGCTAGTGACTTTGGATGTGTCAAAAGCAATCTTTTCTAAAAGCACAAGGCTTTGGCAATCCAAAACATTCACATTGTTTGTCCCTACAATATAAAGCAAACCGACACTATAAACCTCGCAGGCTTTTTTTAGGAATTTTGGTTTGGGATCAAACCCGCCAAAATCGTTCAAATACCCCATCAACAAATCAGAATTCATAAAAATAACATCAGAAATCTGTGATCGCAATTTCTCATAAGTCGCAGAATCTGGAGCAATCAAAAACGCTCTATTATTAAGATCTCTAAAAACTGCCATATCGCCTTTTTTGGGATCGACACGAGGCGTGGGTAAATATTTTTGCTTCATCATATCAAACACGCCAAATTTTGCCAATGCCACGCCATCTTTGATGGATTCTATCTGGAGTTTTGCCGATATGACATTGTAATCTGTGAGCTTGGTAACCACAAAACCGGTTTCTCCGACCTTAAGATCATAAGCAGGGAAACGCAAGATTTTTTGTTGCAAATCAACGTCTTCTATATTGATTTTCAATGTCTGGTTGAGTTCATTTGCCCCCGCTATCACACTTGCAAAAATCGCAATTATCCATAAGTTTAAAAATTTTTTCAACACGCTGGTTCCTTATCATAAAAATTATCCAGATACCATCTGATAGCATAGCACAACCCAGAAGTCTTCGCTAGACTATCATCTTCAATAAAATCTTTGGCTTTTTGGGCGGGCAAAAACAAAACATCAATACACTCCTCATCAATGCCCCCGCCTTGGGTGCGCTTGTTTTTTTCTGTTATGGTGGTAAAAAATATCGTTTGTTTGCTCCCGCTAATCCCTGTGGAAGAATAAAAAACAGCTATTTTTTTGAGTGCAGAGGGTAGAACCTCATAGCCACATTCTTCAAGCACCTCTTCAGAAGCGATCTCTTCAAGACTTTTGCCTGGCTTATCGACAAGCCCGGCACACAATTCATAAGTATATCCCTCGCCATTTTGGAAATAAACAGCGGGGCGAAACTGCCTCACAATGACAAAGCTATCAAAATCCCTATGATAAAGCAGAATCGAAACGCTATCGTGTGAAGCGATGATATCCCAAGATTTTTCCTTTCCATTTTCGCTATACACCATCCGCTTGGGCTTGATATAGGCTGAATTAAGGCATTCTATGTAACGGATAGAATCAAAATCAACCTTAGAAGTTGGCTGGGCAAAATATTTCATCGCCTAACCTCGAATCGAAACATAAGCTTTTTGCTCCTCAAATGAATATTTTTCAAGCGCTTCTAGCAATTCATCTTGATATTCTTTTGCAACACGTAAAAATTCTTTTTTATCCTTGCCTTTGAGCTCACTTTTTGTCGTTCGGATACTCCCTAGCGGATCAACGGGGCGATTGTTTTTATACACCCCAAAATGCAAATGCGGTCCGGTGCTCACTCCTGTGCTCCCTACCCTGCCGATTATCTGCCCTTTTTTGACATACACACCACTCCTGATTCCTTTTGCAAACGCACTCATATGGGCGTAGAGGGTTTTGAGTCCATTGCCGTGGCTGATTTCAACGGTCTTGCCATATCCCCCTTTCACGCCGACATACACAACCCGCCCATCTGATGCCGCTCGGATAGCAGTCCCCGCCCGTGCGGCATAATCCACGCCATAATGCGGGCGGATTACTTTCAAGATAGGATGAACGCGCCCATAAGAAAATCTTGAAGAAATACGGGTGTATTGCACCGGAACTTCTAGCAAAAATCCCGCCACCTCCTTGGCATTTTTGTCATAATACCTGCCGTTTTTGTAGGCAAAAATATAATTAAGTTTTTTATTGGTCTCAATCACAGCTGCCTTGATATCTGGAGAACCAAAAGGCTTGCCTAATCGGTATTTTCTGGTATAAATAATCGCAAGCCGATCATCTTTGATGACAAATTTTTTGAAATTGATACTTTTTTTGTAGGCATTGATAAATTCATTGGCAAGGCTCACATCGTGGGTGGCTTCCACAATATCTTGATAAGGCGATTTTTGCACCGCTAAGGTCAAGATCTTTTCAGCTGAAAATGAAATGATAGGGATAAAATCCATCTGATAATCGCCATTTTGCTTATAAATATGGATCTGAACATCTTCGCTGATAGGGATGAGTGCCTGCAACAAATCGCCGTTATCATCTTTTAATGTATAATAAGAAATACCCGCATAGATTTCTGCAGTCAATTCTTTGTCTTGTGAAGAAAGATTATAATAAAGTTTCAAAGGGATACTATTTTGTTCAAAAAAAGTAAGCAATGTTGCGCCCTTATCCCACGGGAGTCTTTCTCCAACAGCCCCAAAACTGATGGAAAAAAACAAAAAACATAACCATAAAATCTTCTTCATTAAACGCCTTGAATATCTATAATGTAAAAACTCAAATTATATATCATTTTGACAAACACCGCCTGAAAGCCAAAACCAAGTCGAAATCTGATATAATCATTCAAAATAAAATAAAAATCTAATACCCAAAAGAGGCAATCAATAATGGACATTAAAAAATTTGATTTGAGAACTTGGTTTTTCCCAACGATGTGTTTTTTCCTTTTTTGCTATGGGATGGCATTCCTTGTGATCTATACCTATACGGCAAATACGAATGTTTCACTTTTTACCAATGTCAAAACCCCATCAGAAACAACCAATGTTGAGAAATTCAAAGAAGAAATGATGAAACAAATCAAGAAAATTAACTAAAACATTTACAATATGTGTCGATATCAAATCCATATACCATTCAAGGAGATTTTTCAACAATGATCAATCCAATCGGAACACTCAACACAGCTTTGATAGCTAACGAAAACAAAAAATCCTCAGAAAATATCAAGCCACAAGAAGCCAAAGAGATTACAGACAAAATCGCACAAATCAGAGAATTGATAAAAAACGATGCGTATGAAGTCAATCTCAAAAAAACTTCTGAAAAAATGGCATTAAATTTGCTTAACCTATAAAATATGCGAGGATACTCTTAGGCTTGCCTTTTTGAGTATCTAGCTTAAAATATTTTAGGATTAAGCTTATGTTGCACAATTATTTAAAAGGCGCAGTATCGGATCTTTCGGCATTGATAGATTTGACACAATCAGATATTGATGACATCAAAATCGCCAATCACGAAGATATTTTTGAGCGCAATTTTAAAAAACAAGAATTTATCAAATCTTTTGAAAGCAAAAAAAATCTTATCGACCAAGAAATTATCAGTCTGAAAAACAAATTCCCGGACAAAAGCTTAGACCAACTTATCGATGAAGGTTCTAGCGAGCTTTTAGGACAGATGAAACAAAATCTTATAAACCTCAAAGAACTCAATGCCAACTACGCTCGAATCGTCTTTGCCGTATCGGAATTTTACTCATCCTTGATTCAAAAAATCATCCCTCACGAAATCTGCGACTACAAAGGCAACAGAGCCCCTGAAAGCAGTTTTTTAAAGATCCAGGCTTAGGAGCGGGTTATGGGCGGTATTTTATCCTCACTCAACACCTCCTACACAGGACTTCAAGCCCATCAATTGATGGTCGATGTTACAGGAAACAACATCTCAAATGCGAGTAATGAATTTTACAGCAGGCAACGTGTCATTGCCAAGCCTGAAAAACCTATCCCCTACCAAGACAAAAACATTGGCAGGGGCGTAGAAGTCGAATCTGTCCAGCGCATTCACGATGAGTTTGTTTTTTCAAGATACCTCAAAGCAGCCCAAGAACACGAATTTTCCCAGACAGAATTTTCTAATCTCCGGGAAGCTTCAGCCTATTTTCCCGATGTCGATGGCGTGGGTATCTATAATGATCTTGAAGAATATTTCAATGCTTGGAAAGACTTGGCAAAAAACCCCAAAGACCCCGCTCAAAAGCTCGTTTTGGCAAAAAATACCGAAGTCCTTGCTAACAATATCAAAGACACCAGAAGCAAACTAGCCACCCTCCAACAAAAAGCAAGCGAAGAGCTTGAAAGCACCATCAAAGAAGTCAATAATCTCGGTTCTCAAATCGCACAAATCAATCAACGCCTCAAAGAAATGGAAGATGCCAAAATTCTCAAACAAGCCAATGAACTCCGAGACAGGAGAGATGAACTCGAATTTCGCCTCAAAGAACTCATCGGGGGCAACATATCAAAAAATCACCTCAAAAAAAATTCGCTCAACGACAACAAAACGGCCGATTTTGATGATGAATATATCCTCAACATCGGGCACGGCTTCAACATTGTCGATGGGTCTATCTTCCATCCATTGGTGCTTGAGAAAGAAAATAATGCAGAATACCTCAATCGTGTTTATTTTCGTGGCTATGATTTCAAAGATGTCGATATTACTGACAAGCTCGATCAGGGCAAAGTGGGTGCGCTCATCGGTCTGTATAACACCGGCTATGAAGGCACAAAAACAGGCAAGCTCCAAAACTACATCAACCTACTGGATTCATTTGCAAAAGGCTTCATCGAAGCGACCAATGCCATCTATGCCCAGAGTGCGAGCCATCAAATCGAAAGCACCCAATTAGAATTTGAAAACAACGAAGCATTCAAAGACACCAATTACAATATCAAAAATGGCACGTTTGATTTGATCGCCTACAACACCGATGGCAAAGAAATCGCTAAAAAAACCATCACGATCAATGACATCACCACGATGAAAGATGTCGTCAATGCGATCAATGCCAACACCGATGACAATAACGACAACAACGCAACCAACGATTTTGATGATTATTTTCAAGCCTATTTTGATAATGATTCCAAAAAATTCACTATCCAAGCCAAAGAGCCCTCAAAAGGATTTTATGTCTCCCTCAAAGACAACGGGACAAATTTCACCGGCGCCCTAGGGCTCAATACATTTTTTGATGGCAATAACGCCCAAAACATACGCCTCAATACAAAATACAAAAACGATCCGACCTATATCCGCCCCTGGCTTGCCCCCATCAGTGGGAATTTCGATGTTGCCAATATGATGCAACAACTCCAATACGAAAAAGTCGATTTTTACGATAACAAATTCAACATCGGGCAGATGAAATTAAGTGAATTTTACCAATACGTTTCTGGAAAGGTTGCCAACGATACCGAAAAATCGCAACGAACGCTTGATACCAAAAAATCGGTATTTGAAGCCATCAAAAAAGAACAATTAGCCATCTCGCAAGTAAGCATTGATGAAGAAATGGTTAATCTCATCAAATTCCAAGGGGGGTATGCTGCGAATGCAAAGGTCATCACCACGATTGATAGGATGATAGATACGCTTCTAGGCATCAAGCAGTGAGAAAAGATCTCAAAGAGATTTTAGACACCTATTATCAATCAAAAAATCATCCGGGTGAAATCACCGAAGCCAAGCCCGATCCGCTCCTAGTTCTAGGGCAATATCAAGATGATGAACTTTTTGAAGAAATCGCGCTTATTTGTGCGTTATTGTCTTATGGCAATGCCAAACAAATCGTGCTTTTGCTTAAAAAACTTGATTTTTCCTTGCTAAAATCATCGGTAGAGCAGATCCAAAACGCCCATTTCCCGCTTTATCGCTTCCAAACATCACAAGATATTCAAAATCTTTTCATCGCCATCTATCAAATCAGCCAAACCACGAGGATAAAAGACGTGATTCTGGCAGGTTACGCAAAAAATGGCAATGTCATTGATGGCATTCATTTTGCAATGCAAACCCTCCACACAACCCTCCTGACCCTGCAAAAATCCTGTGCTAAAACCACCAAAAGCAATGGATTGGATTTCCTCATCGGCAAAATCAACCCCAACCCCAAAGGCAGCTCACCGCTAAAACGTTGGAATATGTATCTGCGATGGATGGTGAGAAAAGATTGCCTGGATTTTGGGAGGTGGGGAGGTGAGATCGCAACTTCTCGATTGATTTTGCCCTTGGATACGCACACATTTCGCACGTGCCAAAAACTAAATATCCTCAAACGAAAAACCTATGATTTGCACGCTGCAATCCTCGCAACTGAGGCACTCAAAGATTTTGACCCCATCGATCCTGTCAAATATGATTTTGCCCTTTATCGGCTCGGGCAAGAAAAAGCCCTGGATACGATATAGACAGAAGAATGCACCCTCCAAAGATAAATCCATTCCCCATAAACAAAAAACTTAAGTTAGTTTTGAAAATTTTTTTGTATAATTGCAAGTTCAACACTTTAAAATAAGGCAAAATTATGGCAAGAAAATGTTTTATCACCGGCAAAGGACCAATGGTAGGGAATAACGTAAGCCACGCAAACAACAAAAACAAAAAGCGATCTCTCCCTAATCTCAGAAGCGTCAAGATCAAGCTTGATGATGGGACTTCAGTAAGGATAAAAGTAGCTGCTTCCACGCTCAGAACAATGAAGAAAAAATCTTAATTTTGGGGCAAAAATGCCTTGCTTAAAAAAATAAAAAAGCTCATCCACTGGGGAACAAACTCAAAACCAGACATTGATCTAAGACCAGAGTTATACGAACAACTCAAGCCGTTTAGGCTTCCCCTTATCCTCATTCAGATTTTTATTCTCGTTGGGACTTTAGGGTATTTTGCCTTAGAGAACTATACCCTCATCCAAGCATTCTTTCAGGCTTCTTATACATTCACAAATACGGGCTTTGGCGCTCTTGATGAAGGGAACTTCCAGCCAATAACGATTCTTTTTACCACACTTTTGATGTTCTGTGGGGCAGGTGTCATCACATTCAGCGTGGCTTTTATCATCAGTATCATCAACAACGGGACGCTAACCCGTCTCATCAAGGAGAAAAAAATGGTCAATAAAATAGCACGATTACGCAACCATTATGTCATCTGTTATCACAATGAATACACCATCGAGCTGAGCAAACAATTTCGAGACGCCCAAATCCCTTTTGTCGTCGTGGATAACCAGCCTGATTTTGAAAAAGAAGCCATCAAGCACAAATACCCCTATTACATCACCAGCGATCCCCATACCAATATCGCAATGCTAAAAACCCATCTCTCGAGTGCCAAAGGTATCGTTACATTTTCAAAAAATCCCTCTGATAATATCGCCCTCATCGTCTCTGTGCGCCTTTTTGAAAAGGAACTCAATCGAAGACCCTACTATATCATCTCCAGTGCAGATACTGGGGAAGATGTCGAGAAACTCAAAAAACTAGGCTCGGACAATGTCGTTTCACCTACCAAACTGATGGCACAGCGCATCAGTGCGATGGCGATAAGGCCGGATATGGAAAATCTTTTGGAACGATTTGTTTATAAAAAAGACACACCTTTAGATATGGAAGAAGTCATCGTTCCCAAATATAGCTGGCTCGTTCTTCGTAAGCTCAAGGAAGCGCATTTTCGAGAAATCACCAAGACATCTATCATCGGTATTACCCAAAAAGATGGCAAATATATCCCAATGCCCGATGGCAATGCCATTATCGCAAGTGAAGCGAAACTTTTGATGATAGGGACTTCCAATGGCATTCGAGAAACCAAGCGTTTCATCACAAGAAAACAAAAACCCAAAGAGATGGATTATGTATAAGGAGATATTTGATGAAAAAATTTGAAATTTTACCCATCACAGGCGGTATCAACGCCCCAAAAGGATTCTACGCTAATGGGATCAGTGCCGGACTCAAAGGGCTTGATGAAAACAACGAGCCAAAGCTTGATGTCGCATTTATCTATATGGATCCCCCGTGTATCCCGCACGCCATCTTTACATCCAACAAATTTCAAGCCGCCCCCATCAAGCATTTTAAAAAATATGCACAAAATCGCCCTAGTAATTTTGTCCTCATCAACACAAAAAACGCCAACGCCCTCACCGGGGAAAAGGGTATTGAAGACATCGAAGAAATCCTTAGTGCCCTGGAAAGAGATTTCCCCCAAATCACCCATCCCATAATGTGTAGCACCGGGGTCATCGGCGTGCGCCTACCCAAGCAAAAAATCATCACATCATTTTCAAAAATCGATTTCACCCATCAAGAAAATACCGCCCACACAAAAGCCGCCCAAGCGATAATGACAACCGATCGCTTCCACAAAGAAATCGCTTTGAAAGTAGAGCTTGCAGATGGGGGAATGTTTCATATTGGGGCGATGGCAAAGGGTGCGGGGATGATAGACCCCAGCCTAGCGACAATGCTTTGCTTTATCACCACCGATGCCTGTGTGCCAGAAAATGAGGCAAAAAATATTCTCCAAGAATGCGCTTTTACGACATTCAATGCCATTAGTGTTGATGGAGACACCAGCACCAACGACACGATTATGTTATTTGCCAACTCACAAAGCAAGGCATATGAACGCAGTGCTTTCAAAGAAGCTTTAAAAATGGTTATGCACAAGCTCGCTACCGACATCGTTTCCGATGGAGAAGGTTCGAGCAAACTCGTAGCCTTTGAGGTCAGCGGGGCAAAAGACAAAGCAGAAGCCATCAAAGCTGCCAAAGCGCTTAGCAACTCCCTTTTGGTCAAAACAGCGATTTTTGGTTGCGATCCTAATTGGGGGCGCATTGCCTCAACGATCGGTGCTTGCGGTGTGAGTGCGAGTGAAGAATCTTTGAAAATTTTTATCGGGGATATTCTTGTTTATGATAGGGGTGAGATTTTGTTTGATACCCAAACCGAAAAAAAAGCTGCTCTTGTGATGGAGCAAGATGCATTTGCCATCCGTTGCGATCTCGGCATAGCTGATGGCAAATTCCGGGCTTATGGGTGTGATTTGGGGCATCGCTATGTCGAAATCAATTCAGACTATCGTAGCTAAACCCAAATGATTCTAGCCACAAAAAGCCTCTTTGAGATAGCCTCAATTACTGCTTGAGATTCAAGAGGGTATTGAGGATTTGATCAGAAGTCGTAACGGCTTTTGAGTTTGCTTGAAAACCTCTTTGCACCACGATGAGCTGGGTAAGGCTTCGGCTCAAATCCACGTTACTCATTTCGAGTTTTGAGCCTGATACCCCGCCTCTTCGCCCGGTATTGGCTGCTCCAATCATTGCTTGCCCCGAGTTGCCCGTTTGAGAAAAGACATTCCCACCTTCAGACTGCAAACCGGTGTTATTCGCAAAGTTTGCAAGGGCGACTTGGGCAAGGGCGAGTGTCCTACCATTGCTAAATGCCCCCAACAAAGAGCCGTTGGAGTCAAATCTGACATCGAGCAAATCGCCAGCTTGATACCCATCTTGACTGATAGCATAGGTTTCAGAAATCTTATCCACACTCGTCAATCCCCCAAAACCGCCATTAGTTCCAAAACTCAAATCAATTCTCTGGGGTGCATTTGATCCATTTTTGGGATCAAACTGCAAAACAGGTGGGTTCATCCCCGCCAAACTCCCATCGCTATTAAAGCGCAGTCTCCCGCCCTCAAAGATATTGGGTCTTGTAGGCGAACTCCCATAAAGCTCAGAAGGCTCAGGCACAATCGCCCGAAAACTCCATTCCGCACCCCCACTCTTGTAAAATTCCAGTCTCAATGTATGCTTTGTCCCCAAGCTATCGACAATATCAATACTCGATGTATGTGTGGCGTGGGTCATTTTGGATGTGCTTGTCGAAACCCCACCCTCAATCAAAGAAGCCGTATTCAAAGCTTTCATTGTGTCTTTGAACAAAACGTTATTCGTAACATTTTCAGAAGCATAAGCACTAACAAAGATATTGAGATTTTGCTTCTCATCATCGCCATTATCCTTGTTGAGGATTTCAAACATCCCATATTTATTCACCGTTACCGAAACAGAAGCGGTCGTATCGCTATAGTTCATATAAGGGTCTTTAATCATATTGGCATCATATTGTATCAAGGCACGCAGATCCTCTGTCGTCCTAAACTGCCCGGTAGATGAATCTGGGCTGAGTGATTTTGTATAGCGGTATCTAAAAGATGTAATATCAGCATCCCCTTCGACAAAGTTTGCAAATGCGCCCGTTCCTGAAGAAGTTACCCGAATATTTTTTACTTTTTCGTCCCCATCAAGCTCATTTCTGTTTTCTAATCGCAACAAACCGCCATCAAGATAAGCTTCAATGCCGGTTTTGTCTTTTACCGCATTGATAGCATTTTGTGCAGCTACAAGGCTTGAAACACCGCTGATTCCCGAATCGTTGGTAAATGAAATTTCTGTATCGTTCAAGCCGATAGTATTGGTTTGGTCAGAGGCAAAAATCTCATTTTTCATTTCTGCGGTTTTGTAGCTCACCCAAATACCTTGATTTTCATTCAACAAAAACGCATCACCATCACCATTAAAAAGTGAGCCAACATCTTCAGCCATCTGGGTAAGCCTTGATTTAGAATCATAAACAGGATTCACGCCATCAGAAGCTGTCTTGCTAGAAGAATCAAGTGCAAAAATATCCCCTGTTTGATCGACGTGCCTACCGGCATTGAGATTTGCCCGCATAGAAATTTTCGAACTCGCTCGTGCGGGCATAACCATACCCGGATCAATTCGGATATTTTGGAGCGGGCCAGTATTATCGACTTTGAAAAAATCAGAATCGCTCATTTTTGAAGCATTTTCAAGGTCATTTTTTACCCAACCTTGCACAAGGTAGCCCCCTGTAGTAACGAGATTCCCATCAGCATCAAACAAAAATTCCCCATTCCGTGTAAAATTCCTTGTCGTCCCTCTATCGGGGCTGATGACAAAAAATCCCTCGCCCTCAATCGCCAAGTCAGTCTTGACATCAGTGTTTTGGGTATTGCCTTGAGAAAAAACCTTTGTTGTTGCATCGATTCCCACGCCAAGACCTATAGAAAAGTCATTCTGACCGCCTAATCCATTTTTGTAAGGCGAGGTAGCGATGAGTTTAATCTGCGAAAGCATATCCACAAATGAAGCTCGAGAATACTTGAAACCGACCGTATTCACATTTGCAATATTATTACTCTCAATATCAAGTGCTATTTGGTGAGCCTGCATACCACTCACACCAGACCACATAGACCTAAGCATATACATCCTTTGCAATTTTTTATAGATACATAAGCAATTAGCGTGCCAAATATTTTGATTATGGAGATTTTAGGAGACGCCCATCAAGGGCGCAAAATTAAGAAATATTTAGAATAAGCGATTAGCAAGAATACGTGGAGATAAATTCAAACGGATGGGGTCTGCCCTCCCAGGGCCAAATCTCGGTTTCAAACTTGAAGCTTTTATAAACCTGGATAAATTCCTCAGTAAAAACATTGCCTTCTTTGAGATAATTTCTATCCAAAAGCATTTCTTCTACCGCACTCCGCAATGTATGGGGCATTTGCTTGATACCTTTTTCGCGGATCTCATCTAATGTCAGCTCAAACAAATCAATATCCATCGGCTCACCCGGATGGATTTGCTTAGCAATACCATCCAGACCCGCCATCAATATGGACGAAAATGCCAAGTAAGGATTTGCAGAGCTATCAGGGAAGCGAAACTCTAGCCTCGCACTTTTGCCTGAAACCCCATAAGGAATCCGCACGCTCGCGCTTCTATTTTGTGCAGAATATGTCAAAATCGATGGGGCTTCAAAACCTGGAATCAATCGCTTGTAGGAGTTTGTCGAAGCATTACTAAAAGCTGCCACGCTCCTAGCGTGTGCAAGCACCCCGCCCAAAAAATGCAAGGCATTATCACTCAAGCCCTGATATTTCTCCCCTGCAAAGAGATTTTTTCCATCTTTCCAAATACTCACGTGTGTATGCATACCGCTACCATTGTCCCCAAACAAAGGCTTTGGCATAAATGTTGCTGTTTTGCCGTTGAGATGGGCGACCATTCTGACGACGTATTTGAGTTTTTGGACATTATCAGCTGCCTCGACCAAATCCCCAAATTTCACACCAATCTCGCCCTGCCCTTGGGCAACCTCGTGATGGACAACAAATGTCTCTAAACCGACCTGATTGAGGACTTTGGCAATTTCTGCACGCAAATCCATCATCGAATCCACAGGCGGGACTGGGAAATACCCCCCTTTTGTGCCGGGGCGATGCCCAGAGTTGATACCGCCTTCAAAAATCTTATCGCGATTCCATTCCCCCTCCTCGCTATCAATCTCGTAATATTGGCAATTTACAGCGTCTTTGATTTTGATAGAATCAAAAATAAAAAATTCATTTTCTGGACCGATATAAGCCGTATCGCCCAAGCCACTTTCTTTCAGATAAGCAACAGCCTTTTTTGCCAAGCTTCTGGGGCATTTTTCATAAGGTTGGTTTTTGTAAATATCCCAAACATCACAAAACACTACAACCGTCGTATCAGCAGTGAATGGATCGATAAAATACCGGATGGGTTCAGGGAACAAAATCATATCCGAATGTTGGATGGGCTGCCACCCCTTTAGCGAACTCGCATCAAAAGGGATACCATTTTGAAATGTCTCCTCATTGACTGCAGAAAACGAGTAAGCCATATGATGCCACACCCCCTTGATGTCAGTAAATCTAAAATCCACAAATTCAACCTCATTTTCCCTACAAAAGGCAAAAAACTCTTTAACACCATCCAACTTATCCCGCTTAAGGCTTTCCATTTGTATATCCTTTCGTTTAAACTAATTTTTGAATTGTAGCATTGTATTGCAAAACTAAAACTAAAAAACACCAAATCCTGCTGGCTATAAACCCCGAGAAAAACCGCAGATTCTAGCCCATCATTTCAATGCCACGCATACGCAGGATAACGGCTTTTCCCTCGCAATACCTTGCCCATACATTCGACATCGACCCGATGTTTTTTTGCGATTCTCATTACACGCAATCTCTCTTTGGGAGCAACACAAAACAGCATTTCATATTCCTCGCCACTTTTATAAATCTCTTTTTTGTTTTTGAGGCTAAAAGCAAGCTGATTGCATTCAGAAAGGCGATTGCATTCTGCATAAACCCCATCAGAAATATCCATCCCCATATGGGCAAATCTAGCGATTTCAGCAATAAAACCCGCCCGCAAAATAGGCTTAGTGAAACGAGATTTTTTGTTTGATTTACCCCCAGATAAAAGCCGTTTTAATGCTAAATAACTCCCGCCGAGCTTCCCCGTATGAAAGATCAAATCCCCGCGTCTTGCACCCTTGCGAAATAGCGTATTTTTTCTAGCCTCCCCGATCATATTCACCACAACCCCAAGTGCGTTCCCCCCGATGGTATCCCCGCCGATAATCGTGATGTGAAATTTTTTGCAAACTGCTACCATCCCACAAAGAAGCTCTTTGATAAAATCTTTGGAAACATTTTTTGGGAGCGAAACGCCTAAAAGGGCGTATTTGGGGATGGCATTCATCGCCAAAATGTCAGAAACATTTACCAAAAAGGCTTTTTGCCCGATTTCTCTAGGCGAAAACCACGCTTTTTTAAAATGCGTCCCCTCCCAAAACATATCCATCGCATACACCGGGCTAGAAATATCCTTTGGCAAGCAACTCCCCCCAGAGCGATGGCGTAAATTGGGATTGTCAGAAAAAATCACCGCATCATCGCCTACCCCCGAGACAACGCCACTTTCAAGTAATTTTTGAATAAAATACGCTTCAATAGCCATCACAACATTTTCATACTCATATCCAGCCAAACCGCCTGATGGATCAACGCCCCAATACTGATGGCATCTACGCCACTTTGTGCATACCCCCGGGCCGTGTCTTTGGAAATCATCCCGCTCCCCTCAAGCAAAACATTTGGGTGAAAAGCATTTCTAAATGCCACGACTTCTTTGATGGCTTCAATACTCATATTGTCGCACATCACGATGTCTGCGCCTGATTGCATTGCGAGCTTGGCAAAGGCAATGTCTTCAGATTCGATCTCTATCTTGGCTGTCCAGGGGATATTTTTTCTTGCCATCTGGATAAATGACTGCAAATCCGAAATATGTTTCAAATGCGTATCTTTCAGCATTAAGGCATCATCAAGCCCCATACGATGGTTTTTTGCCCCACCATTACGGACCGAATATTTTTCAAACTCCCGCAAAAGCGGGCGCGTCTTACGTGTATCTAAAATCGCTATATCGATCCCATCAAGCGCACGCACATAAGCAGCGGTATTGCTAGCAATCCCGCTAGAATGCTGCAAAATATTCAAAATCACCCGCTCAAGCTTGAGCAAAAGCGTATAAGAACCCTCAAATTCAAGCAACATCTCACGATTGCCAAAAGGCTCGCCATCAGCAATCTTCCAAACCGATGGTATATCAAAACGCCTAAAAATCTCTCGGATATAAATCTCACCAGAAAAAACGCCCGCACTTTTGGCGATAATCCCCGCTTGGGCTTTAAAATCTTCCTTGATGAGGCGCTCAAACAAATCCCCCCGTCCCAAATCCTCATTCAAAGCACAGCTGATAAAATCCTCTAAATTTCCCAAATTTTTAAACATTATGAAAGCTCCAACATTTTATTTAATGCCTCTTTGGCAAATACTGCGGTGGTGGCATCAATATTGATTTGATTATACGGGCGATGATTTTTGTAAGCTTTTAGGACTTCAAAAACATCTTTTAGCGTCGTCTCATTCATCGTGGGGCATTCCGGGATACTCGCAGAAAGCACGAATGTATTTTGTTTGCCCTCATAAGGGGGACGGAGGCGATTGACGAGGTTAAATTCCGTGCCAACAGCAACTTTTTGGCTAGGAGGGAGCGAACGCACGTAGGTAATGATTTGGCTTGTCGAACCCACAAAATCAGCCAACTCCACAACATCAGGACGGCATTCTGGATGCACGGCTATCAAAATATCGGGGTATTTTTGCCTAAAAAACGCCACATCTGCAGGCATAAAAAGCTGATGGACTGAACAAAAACCATTGTAACAAATCACATCAGCTCTCAAAACTTTTTCTTGAGAATCAACGCCTAAAACCGCCGATTTTAGCCCAGCTGAGCGGGCAAGATTCTCGCCCAAACATCTATCAGGCAGAAAAAATATCTTTTTGCCCGCCTTTTGAGCAAACGCAAAAATCTTATTGGCATTACTGCTGGTGCAGACCAACCCGCCCATCTTGCCGACTTTGGCTTTCACATCAGCATTCGAATTAATATAGGTGATAGGCAAAATATCGGTAATCCCGTATTTTTGAAGCAATGCCACACTCGCATCATAATAGCCACTACTCACCATCCTAGCCATCGAACAACACGCAACTTTTGGCATAATCACATCCTTGTGCGGGGCGAGGATTTTCACACTTTGACCCATAAACCCCACCCCGCAAAACACGATGAGATTTTTATCGCTTTGGCTGGCTTTTTTGGCAAGCTCCAAGCTATCCCCGCTAAAATCTGCGATCTCTACAATTTCATCTTTTTGATAAAAGTGTGCTACCAATTGCGCATCCAAATCATCCAAAAGTTGTCTGATTTCTTTTTGAATCTCACGCATCTATCAACCTTTTTTAATTATTTTCCTTTTTAAAAAATTGCTTGCTTTTTTAATTTTGCCTATCTTCGCAAATGAAAGTCGCTATTGTATCACCAAATCGCACTTTTAAATCTGGCGCACAATGTGATTTTAAGTTCTTGGCAAATACCACAATCGTCGAACCCATCTTAAACAACCCTAATTCCTCGCCTTTTGCCACACAAATCGGGGAATCATAACGATAAATCGCATTCTTAAAATCCCTATTGGTCTGCACACGTGGTTCAAAATGTAGCACCATTTGCCCGACATTCAAAGCCCCCACCGCAACAAAATACAGCATTTCTCCCATCGGATCTTTGGCAACCACCACTACACGCTCATTTTTGATAAATAAATCCTGATTTTTCCGCAAAGAAGGCATATTCACAGGCAAAAGCACCCCTGAAAAATACCGCACTTCGATGACTTTTAGATCACACGGGGCGTGATAGCGATGATAATCTCTAGGCGAAAGATAAAAGTTAATATATTCATACCCTGCTTCCAGTGCATCTATTGTTTCTATTTTGGCTTCTCCTGTGCCATCATCAATGCCTAACAATTCACCCACACGATAGCTCATCCCTTTGATCTGGAGTGCCATCCCGCTTGATACCTTAGCGCATTCGGTGATGAGGCTATCACAGGGGGCGATAAGTGTGTCTTTTGCGTTATCAAAATCTCTTTTATTTTTGAGCGATCGGGTAAAAAGTGCGTTGAGACTTTCATAATGCTCTATAGGTGCAAAATCGCTCAAATCTATATCAAAAATCTTGACATATAGCGTATTGATAAATTTCTGAATAACGCTAGGGAAACGATGATTGGCAAATCGCCCAAAAAACCTTGAAAATTGATTACTAAAAGCCATTTTTTTCCTTTTGATAAAATTGCCAAAAAGGCGTATCGAGCAAATCAGGGGCATTGATGAGGGTTTCAAAAGGCTTGAAACGCTCTTTATAGCCCATACAATAATGATCTTTGATCCAATAGCCCGGATAAAAGTATTTTAACCCCTTTTCTTTGGCGATTTTGATTTGAGACAAGATATTCAATGTCCCCAAACTCAAATCCCCATAATCGTGATCATAAAAAAAATAAATCGCTGACATACTATCCAAAAGCGCATCAACAAGCCCCACGCCGACCAAACTTCCCCCAACATAATAGGCAAATTCATAACCAAAATCCATAAAGCCATCTACAAACATATCCGCATAGCTCGCCCGATCGATACCAGCGTATTCCCAGCCTTTTTTGTCTCGCATATGTTGGTGGTATTTCTCATACAAAAAAAGATGGGCATCATCGACATAGGGTCGGGAAATCACAAGATGGGTGTGTTTATTTTTGAGAAAAACACGCTTATGGTTTTTGCTAAAAACAAAATCACCAACAAGCTGGCGGATAGAAATACAATCCTTGCAATCAGTGCAAACGGGGGCAAAAAAATACCGCCCAAAGCGTCGCCACCCGCGCTCTAAAAGCCCCCGATAAAAATACGGGCGGCATTCTTCAATATAGAGATAATGGAATTGACTCGTTTTGGTTTTGATATAACTGCATACTTTTTGTTCGGAATAAAACTCAGCAATACGCATCAAAATAAGACTTTATTTGATATCAGCAAGCTTCAAAATAAACTCGACCTCACCCCGACCGACCCGAAGCTCTTTGGCGATAGAATCGATACTCCAGCCATCTTGAAACATCGAAATGATACGCTTTTCATCGACATCATTGCCACTAGGAACAAAATGCCCAAACTCCCGTAATTTATTTTCAAGCCCGATGATTTTTTCTTCAAAATAATCCCTATCTTTATCCAAAGTTTCTTGAATGCCCTGGATGTGGCTATAGAGACTGGAAAGATTGGCATTGAGATTATTTTTGACTTCATTTTTAATATTTGTCCCCAAAGCAGAATTGGCAAACTCTGTTTGCATTTCACTTTCTTGTATCCACTTCCTCGTTTTGTAGATTTCTTGGCTCATCGCTTCCATCGCTTTTTCGAGACGCTGTGTTTTTTTGTGAAATTCTCTATCTTTAAAATAATTAAACAAAATCAAAAATATCAACACCAGCAATATCGCCCCAGCTATCATTAATAATAAATCATCAGAATTAAAAATCATCATTATTTATCCTTTCTATTGTGTTGGGCTCTGAGATTTTCCATCTCCTTGTTGGCAATATACATATCAAAATCCTCCATATCTTTTGGGTGCATTTGGGTAACCCGAAGAATCCTCTCATCAAAAGCCTGTGCAAAAATCCCCATATAACGCTCGGGGAAAATGGGTAATTTAAACCGCAAATAATACGCTTCTAAAGGCTCAAAACTCGCAACAGCCGAACAAAGCACCCCGTGCCCAAGCGCAATAAGTCGCCCCTTGTGCTCCAAATCAATCATAGTTTCACACTTGTTAGCGATGAGATTTTCTAAAGCATTGAGCTTGGCATAAATTTGTGATATTGCTTTCAAAATCAACTCATCATCAGCTTCAAGTCTATTTTTTCCTTTGAGATTTTCTAGCCAATTATCAAACCCATTTCCTTGACTTCCAAGCTTGAGATATTCTTGCTGGGCGTCTTCAGAAGGTTTGCCATATGCAAATTCAAGACAACACGGCACAATGCGTGTGGGAAAATTATTTTCTCTGCAAATTCTAGAAAAATCAATTTCCATAGGTTCTACTCAGCCCATCTATGAGAATAAAAATAAAAAAAACAAAGCCCAAATACCCATTAGTAACAAAAAAAGCTTTGGGGATATTTCTAAAATCCACACTCACTAAATATTGCTCATAAATAAGCATCCCCATCGATACAACCAGCCCGATATACGCAAAAATCCAGCCGTGCGAAACATACACAAACAAAGCCCAAAAAATCACAGCAAAGATATGAAAAATCCGAGAAATCAGCAAGGTTTTTGCCTCACCAAAAATCGATGGTATCGAATAAAGCCCCTCTGCCCTGTCAAATGCAATATCTTGGAGCGAATAAAGCAAATCAAATCCTGCCACCCAAAACATCACACCCAAACACAAAAACAAACACCACAAAGGGATCGCACCCAACACAGCGATCGAGCCAGCTAATGGAGCAAGACCTAAAGAAATACCCAAAACCAGATGGGCAAGATAACTAAAACGCTTCATATACGAATACCCGCCCAGCACAATCAAAAAAGGGATGGAGAGATAAAACGCTAAATTATTGATAGCATAACTCACGCCCACAAAAATGAGAGCATTCAAAACACAAAAAAATAAAACCGCATTCGGGGAAATCCTCCCATCCACACTGGGGCGTTTGTTTGTTCTGGCATTTTTCGCATCGATGAAGCGATCGGCGTAGCGATTGAAACCCATTGCAAAATTTCTCGCACTCACCAAAGCCAAGGCACACAACAAAAATATCTCAAACCCAAACCAAACGCTCCCATTTTTTTGCACAGAAGCCACAATCATCGCAATCAAAATAAATGCACCCGAAAACACCGTGTGTTCAAATGCTACGAGCTCGCTAAAATTTTTAAGTCTTTTAAGCACCTTTTTTCCTCTTTATTTGATACCGAGCGAAACGACTTTTTTCAAGCCCTCTGAGACGCTCATATCTGCTTTTTGTATCTTGTCTTTTGGGGTTTTTAGCAAAATCCCTGAAGTCGGATTTGGCGTAGTGGGGACAAAAATCCAATAACCATCTTCTTCTTCTTTTGTGATAAATCCAATCACACGATTACCCGCTAAATCCACATAAGCCACGCCCAAATAACCCTCAGCGCCCTTACCAGAAAACATCTTGATGATGTCTTTTAAAACAGCGTATATCGTAGCCACTCCGGGGATTTTGCTGATGACAAATTCTGAGGCTTTCACCAACAAAAATTCTTTGTTTTTTTCAAACAAATAACCCGCATAAGCAAGCACAAACACCATCACAACCAAAATACTGATAGTCGCACTCATACTATTTGCAGCGGTGTTAAAAATCAGCTCGACAAAATGCTTGATAAGCCCAAAAATAAAAGACAATAACCAAATCAACAGGATAATGGGCAAAAGCACCAAAATACCCTTCCCTATCAGCCTGAAAATCGTATTCATCTATTTCCTTAATCTTTTCTGGTATTTTACAATTTTTTAATGACAAAAAACTACAAATATTTCAAAAGCAAAAAAATAAAAAACCCCAAGCTACAAACATTCAAAAGCCAATAAGCTCCCTTGGAATAAACAGCCCCCAAAGACAGCCCAACATAAAAAAGCACAAACCACATTGGCGTGATATAGCTGATAAATGGGGGCTTAAGAGTTAGGGCGTGGAGCAAAAAATCATCAAAAAGCCCGCCCAAACCAAAAAAATGCAAGCCCAAACTCAAGGGGAAAAAGATAACAAATACAAACCCTACAGGAATGGAAACAAATTGATACAGCGAAAAATAAGGGAAAAAATAATGCACGATCGGGGAAATATTAAAAAAAATTGCCAAAGAAAGACAAATCGCATACAAAATAAAATGCATTTTGGGAAAATATTTCAAAAATAAAAAAATATAAAACACCCCAGCCACCGACAAAATAAACCCGATATTAAACGCCAATGAGGGAGAAATCGCCACACAAAAAAGGCAAACAAAAAGCAGTGAAGCAAAACTCAAAATCCTCATCCCGCTATAATAAACCAAAAACGCCACACCCGCCATCACAAACGAACGAAAAAATGATGGCTGAAAATCCAAAAGCAACAAATACCCAAACATCAAACACAAAATCACTGCCCCCAAATCATACGCCTCGTTGCGATAAGGGAAATAACGCTTTTGAAAATAACGATAAATTGGTGCGAACAAAAAATAAAAAAACCCGCTCAAAATCCCCAGATGAAACCCGCTGATAGCGATAATATGGGCAAGCCCAAGTTTATTGGAGAGTTCTCGCCAGCTTTTTGCTAAAGGATCGGCGATAAAAAGCGCGCGATAAAGATTCCCTACAGACACCTCATCGCTAGAGCTAAATGCCTCGTTTGGGGTGCTAGAATGCTGGGAATCGATAAATTCCCGAATCTTATCGCGATAATCCCTTTTGTGGAGCAATGCGATACGATAGGCATTCACATAACAACTTTTCATAAACTCCAAAAAACTGCATTCTTTAAACTGCCCATACACACGAACATAGCGGTTTGTTATATCTTTGATGTCTTCTTTAGAAATTGTATAAAAAACATTTGCATTACTATCGATGAGCTTGAGGACAAAATACGTTTCTGTCTTTTTGTTGCCATTTTTTAGCGTTTTTTCTTTGGTTTTGGGGTATTGCAACAACACTTGGGCGGTGATGTCTTGAGGTTTAGCAAAATCAAGTTGCAAAAATTGCGAATATTTCAGCCCTAAATTCGCCACAAAAACAAGCAACAAAATCCCCCCAACCACCAGCCATTCTTTGTAGCCATCAATCAAAAAAATATCATAAGGCGAGGTTTTTAATTTTTTCACAGACTAGATAGAAACGACTTGGATTGCAGGCTCATTGGCTATTTTGGTAGGCGTGTAGGGAATTTCTGATTCATTGGCAATATCTTCAAATCGTGTGTATGCCTTGTTGAATTGAATTTTAACCGTGCTGGTCTCACCATTTCGATTTTTGGCAACAATAATCTCAGCTGGCTCAATACCGCCTTGATGATTTGCCTCTCTTTGGCGTTTTAATTCATCCTCATAGGCTTTGAGTGCCTTATCGTTGCCTTCTTTTTTGAGTTTGGCAAGCTTTTCTTTTTCATTACGCCTCTTATAAACATCATCACGATACAAAAACAAAATAATATCCGCATCCTGCTCGATCGCACCCGATTCCCTAAGGTCAGAGAGTATCGGGCGTTTATCATCTCTGCTTTCGAGTGAGCGATTCAGCTGGGAAAGGGCGATGATAGGGATCTCAAGCTCTCTAGCCAAGGTTTTTAGCCCCCGACTGATTTCACTGATTTCTTCTTGGCGCATCATATCGCCCCGCCGATTCCCATTTCCCATCAGCTGGAGATAATCCACAATCGCAATCTCGATATTTTGATTTTTGCTTTTGAGTTTGCGGAGTTTAGAACGCAAGGCATTGATACTCAAAACACTGCCATCATCGATAAATAAGTCTTTTGAAGCCATTATATCCGAACAGCGCGAGAGTTCTTCCCATTGTTTTTCATCAAGATTGCCAATTTTGAGGTCTTGGAGCGGGATGGAGCTTAGCGCTGAAAGCATCCGCAACATCAAATGCTCTGCGGGCATCTCAAGACTAAAAACCGCCACGCCCTTGCCGTGATTGAGGATTGTTTGTGCCATATTCAAAAATAATGTCGTTTTCCCCATCGATGGGCGTGCGCCGATGATAATCAACTCACCTTTGTTAAATCCCGTCGTGAGGCGATTGAGCTTTTCAAAGCCTGTATTCAGCCCAGTGATATAGTGATTGCCCCTTGCTTTGAGTTCTGCTATGAGTGCAACCGCACTATTAATCACCTGGTGGCTGTCCCGAAAGCCCCCTTGCGTATTTTTGACAGAAATATTATAGATTTTTCTTTCGATTTCATCCAAAATCTCTTCGGTGCTACTGAAGCTATCGAGCGATCTTTCTCGCAACGCATTCGCCAAAGAATGTAATTCCCGCTTGATAGAAGCATTTTTGAGTTCTTTGATATACGCTTCGATATTGGCAATTGGGTTGGTAGAGAGGATATACAAAAATTCTTCATCGCTGATTTTTTTGTTTTCGGGGATTTTGGAGCGGATAAAATCCTCATCCAAAGGCAGATTTTGCCTAAAAAGGTCAAGGCAAACTTCAAAAATCGTCCGATGGGGGGTATGCAAAAAATCCTTTGGCTCAAGCAAATCAACGATTTCATCGAATTTTGCAGGGTCAAAAATGATAAAAGCGATGATGACACGTTCAATATTGATCGTATGGCTATTGGGAATCTCTGCCATTTTCTCCCCTATTTTGCAAATTTTTAGGATATTTTATTTGGGTATAGATTTAAACTATTTATTGAAATAATATTTATTTTTTAAATTTAAATGATATTTTATCAGGTTTCTAGGTCTGTAATTCTCCCATTTTAAGGTGAATATGTCAAGCGAAATCCCACCCCTTAGCACCTCTCCTCCTTGGGGAAACCCGCATCGACGGGGGCGGGTTCGGGTTTGGGGAAATTTAGCAATAAATCCCGGTAATAGGCGTATTGCTTTTTTCTTAATTCTATTTCTTTTGGCAAGCCTTCGGTTAGGGAATTGGTTAGTGCGTCGAATTTATCTAGTATGTCGACGATTTGATTTTGGGCTTCAATTGGGGGAATGGGGATAATATATTCTTTTATTTTAGAATCTGATATTGCTGGATAAGCCGCTCCACTTTGATTGTCTTCTAAATATTTTTTAAAATTATTTGAAGTAACACAATAAAAAATCCATTTGGGCAGTGCAACATATTTTTTTGCACGCAAAACACAATAGCCCGTGCTTGCAATTTCTCCATCGTATTTTTCATCAATAACACAACAACGTTGTTGTGTGGGGCGAGTGGTTGCAAAAATAACATCATCTTTTTCAAGCAACTTTTGCGCTCTGCTTGGTGCTGTTTTTGCTGTGATTTCTGATGTTTCTAATATTGTATTTGTTTCAATACTGACAGAAGTTAAATCAATGTATTGATAAGTTTTTAAAGTATTTTTCCAATTGATATTTTTGGTTTGCGTTGTTACTTCCCCCAGCGGTTTATATTCCACCTTTGCGCCATTAAGCAGTTTTTGCAAAAAAGGAAAATCGGCGGCGTTTTTAAAGTCTAACAGTTTATCGCGGTAGTATTGGTATTGCTTTTTGCGCAAGCCAAGCTCGCGCGTTAGCTCGCTTATTAGCTTAGTGAAAGTGTCTAGCATTCTGACAATTTCATTTTGAATCGCTAAAGATTTCTCTGGATTATTCGGCGCGGGGATGGGGATGGGGAGATTTGTAATCTCTTCAGTAGGGAGATGAGCGGGAATAGCATCTACGACTAACGAATAAATTTCTCGTTGTTTGTTTGTTAAAACATAAAATAAAAATTTATTAATTAAAGTGGATTGAGGGATGACGCAATAACAAACATCATTTGCCCAAAATTCTTCAGTAATAAAATTCACAAAACCTGCTGTCCCATATTTTACGATGGTAATTGTATTTTTATCTTGGTTACTTTTGTTATATCGCCCCATCGGAGTTACGCCCCCACTATAAACGGGGTAAGTTCCATCAGGAATTAGCTCGCTTTTTGTAACACGCCGACCCCTTTTAATTTCCGCCACTTCCCCCAACGGTTTCCATTCCACATTTTCGCCATCTAATAGCTTTTTTAAAAACGGGTGCATTGGTTTCCTTGTTTTTATCTTTGTTTATATTTTAAACTTTTAAACCTTAGAAACTCTACCCACCCACCCTAAGTTGACAACAAAACGAAGTGCCGTTATAACCCTATTCTTTAGGAACAGGAGGAGCGTTAAGGTTAAGCCAACTGCTTGGCTTAACTAGCTCCGCACGGCGATGGTTCTATGCGACTTTTAAGGAGCATACCGGACGCCCAAACCTTAATTGACTGCCCGAAGTGGTCTTCAGATTCGGGTGAAGCCCAAACCAACACCTTTAAAATTTATCTCGAACGCACAAGCCTAAGGCTTGGGTGTGAGATGGTAGCTTTAGGAATGGAGCAGGGATTCATTCCCTGCGGAGTGGTCTTCAGATTCAGTTTTTAAACTGAATCAAATAAAACATAATGTTTTTTAAGCTTTAGCCTTTTGAGATGGAGAGTTTAAAGATAAATTAAAATCCTCTTGTTTTGATTTCCCTTGAGGGGGACAAGGGGCTAGCCGTATCCTATACCCTTACGGGCATATACGTATCGGCGTGCGAGGCTACCAGAGCCAAGCAGTTGGCTTTTTTAAAGGTTTGGGCGTCCGGTATGCTCCTTAAAAGTCGCATATTACCATCGCCGTGCGAGCCTAAAAAAGATAAGCAGTTATCTTTTTTAACGGCTCTCCTCCTTACGAAGTCCGCCCAGATTCGACCCACCCACCCATAAAGGGCGGGTCAAAAAGACCCCTTTAGAACAATGGGCGGGCGGGTGAAAACCCCGCTACGCCGACCAGTGTGCTTCTAAATCAACCCCCTAAAACACGCTATTTGTTTTTCTTCAAATTCCACCTGTGCCAGTTATGTGCCAAAAGCTCCCTTAGCTATTAACTCAAG
>NZ_MLAM01000038.1 GCF_002272825.1 Helicobacter sp. 11S02596-1
GATGTTTCGACACTGAATGGGGAATTTCGAACTTTACGATTATAAAACCATCTTAAAAAACCAATCCAAAGATCGCTTTTTGCGAGCATAATGAGCGTTTTGGTAATGAATCTTTTTGGCAGACTTTTGTTTTCTATTAATGTTTGGGATGGTTTAAAGTGTTGAAAATATATATAAACAAGCAAGCGTATAAAATAAGAAAAATGTTTTTTAGCTAGACTTTTGTCTGCCCCCCCCCCCATCGAGGATAAATATATCCATACCTACACCGCTTTTGTGAGGCACACGATCATCGCCAATATAGCTAAACCACGTGGTTGTTTTGTCTTCTAACTTGCTAAAAGGCATTATATGTTTTTTGTTTTTGTCCCAGTGTTGCAGAGCAAACTTTTCTTTAAAAATCCCTTGCTTGTCTAGCTCAATGAGGCGTTCATAATCTTTTCTGGGCATCATCACATCCACATCATCATCCCACGGGATAAAGCCTTGATGTCTCACCGCTCCGAGTAATGTCCCACAATCTAAAAAATACTCTAAATTATTTTCATCACACACCCGTTTAAATTCCAGCAAAATATCCAATAAGCGTTCTTGTAATGCATCCATTTTCTTATCCTCCTTATTATGATAAAGGCAACATTGTATCCAAAGAATGATTTAGCAATCTTTATAAAACACCGCGTTGTAGCGG
>NZ_MLAM01000039.1 GCF_002272825.1 Helicobacter sp. 11S02596-1
TAGGTGGATAAGATTTAAAAACCTTAGAAACTTATTTCCAACGCACAAGCACTGCTTGGGCGTGAAATGGTAACTTTAGGAACGAAGCAAGATTTCACATCTTGCGAAGTGGTCTTCAGGTTTGTTTTTAAACAAACCGAGTAAAAAATAATGATTCTTTTCCATAGCTGTGCGACTAGTTATTTTTTCTTATACTAGCTAGAAAGGGGTCAGGGGGGCTAGCCGTATCCTATACCCTTGCGGGCATATACGTATCGGCGTGCGAGGCTACCAGAGCCAAGCAGTTGGCTCTGGCTTTACGCCTCTCCTTGCGAAGTCCGCCCCCCTAGACCCCTTAAACCCCTACCCCCCGTCACGCCCCCAATGCAACACAGGATTAAATGGCGTAGATTGCTTGGTTTGAAAGTGGTTTAAAATTGAAAACCTTAGAAAACGGGTTGATGACCAGCGGTAGCTGGGAATAACCCAATAACTTTAGGAACGAACGGGGATTACTCCCTGTGAGTGGCCTTCAGATTCACAACGTGAATCGAGTAAAAAATAATGATTCTTTTCCATAGCTGTGCGACTAGTTATTTTTTCTTATACTAGCTAGAAAGGGGTGCTGGGGGGCTGACTTGCGAAGCGCCCCCCGCTCACCCCTTTAAACCCCTGCTC
>NZ_MLAM01000005.1 GCF_002272825.1 Helicobacter sp. 11S02596-1
CAAGATTTAAGGTGAGATTACTTGCTGAAGTGATAGAACCCTTGATAGTCGTGGCATTGGCTGTGATAGTCGTAGTGCCACCCGAATTGTTAATATCCCCATTGATGGTGGCGTTATGAGATGTGATAGTCATTGTGCCTTTTTGGTTGGTGATGTTGCCATCTTGCAGAGCGCCAGAATTGAGGGTGAGGGTGGTGGCAGTAGTGGTTTGTTCTGAATTTTGCGTGATACTACCCGAGTGGATAGCCCCATTGGATAGATTGAGGAAAACAGATGGCTTGCCTTTTAAATCACTATTGACCTTAATATCTTTAATATCAATATCCCCTTTCAAAAGGGAATTTCTCCCATCAAGATTCATCGTGAATTTCCCTGCTCGAATGAGGAGCTTGCCCTCAAACTCCGAGCCACTTTGTATATTGAGCGTGCTATCGATGCGATTGATTCCTACAACAGCTTGGTTGCTACCTGTGCCATTTTTGCCATAAAACCCTTGTGTCAAATCCGCATAAACCTTTGAGCCCGTTTGGAGCGTGATGGTCGTAGCACTCACGTTAACTGATTGCCCCACACCATCGGTCAGACCATTGCCAGCTAGGTTGATACCTTTATAATCACCACCAGTATTAGAAACACTACCTGAACCATCTTTATAAGTAACAGAATTTCGCATATCACCTATCGCCCCATTGCTAAATGTTACGTGCAACCCGCTAGAACCATCACTTTTGCCATTTCCCATCGCATTCATAATGCCCCCCTGCATTGCATAGCCTTTGGAGCTATTGCCACTAAAAGTAACATTGATTGCTTGATCTGGTCGGCTTCCTGCTCCATCTGTATTCATATCTACGATATCCCCATCTAGGGCGGAGTTGTTGAAATTCACATTGGCATTGGCGGTTGTTTTTTTGCTGGCGTCAGGATTTGATTTAAACCCAATATCCCCTTGCATATTTGCGCCATCATTGAAGTTAATCTCCGCACTGCCTTTGATAAATTGGAGTTTCCCTCTATAGGCATAGCCTACTCTATTCGGAGCAGCATCGCCGTTGTAGCCACCAGTGAAATTTAAAATGCTTGTATTGGTAGTATTATCAGCATTGAATTGGATACGGCAAAGTGTATTCGGACAAGCTGACTCATTCATATAAAGCAAAGAATTTTTAAAATCTATCCGAAATCCGCCCTCACCTACCAAGAGATTGTGCTTTTGATACACGACACTCCCCACTGCCTTTAAGACGATTTGTTCGCTACTTATATTTATCTGACCATTATCCAAAGCGCCTTCAGATGAGAGGAGATAGACATTTTTTTCCTGATGATATGTCAGCGTAACATCTTTTTTGTTACTATCAGCACCTACTTTACCACTCACGCTTGCACAAGAGACATTGCTGTTGATATCACAATCTGCCTCTTCCGCCCCATATGCCAATGTGCTCCCTAGCATAGAAGCGAGGATAATCGAAAATAATGGTTTGAAATGGGATTTTTTAGTTTTTAGAGATGATGAGATATTTTTTAAATCTTGTTGTAAGCCTTTAGATTTTATAAATAACGATGATTCTTTTGGTTTTTTAAAATCTTTAGTGGGTTGGAAACTTTGAGAGTTTTCAGACCCGTAGCGATGGGGGGATTTTTGAAGTTGTTGGGAAGTTTTTAAACCTCGAGTTTTTTGAGATTTTTGGGTAGGTGGCGAGTCAAGAGGGCTAGTTAAAGAGCTATTTAGGAGATCTTGCCCCCCCCCCCCGCAGTATTTCTGGGTGATGATTTTGGGTATTCATTACGTATTCCTTTTATAATCTGATTTTTGACTTAAAAAACGGGCATTCTATTGGAAAATTATCAAGATGGTATTAAGATTTTTTTAAGCCAGTCAAATGCTTTACTAAGATAATTTATTTTTGAATAAAATAAATATAAATACTAATTGAAATTTTTGGATTTAAAGGGTGAAAGAGGGAGTAAAAGCTCTCAAATCGTGCCTAAAATTGAAAAAAATATAAAAATAAGCTATGCTAGCACATCAAAATCCCTGAAAGTCAAGAACAAAAATGAAAAAAATCGCCTTTGAAAGCACTGCACCACTGAAAATTCTTCTTTTTCGCACCGATAGAATTGGCGATGTGGTCCTCACGCTCCCGTGCATACAAGCGCTCAAAACCACCTACCCCAACAGCTATATTTGTTTGGCACTCCAAAGCTACACCGCCCCGCTGGTGGAGAATAACCCATTTTTGGACGATATTATCTGCGTAGATAAATGTAGCCAAAAAGAATTCACCGCCCTTATCAAAGCAAAGCGATTTGATGTGAGTGTTTCGTTTTTTGCCTCAAAAATCGCTTGCTATGCGCCGTTTTTGGCAAAAATCCCCGTGCGTATCGGCCCACTTTCGAAGCTTCGGGCGTTGCTTTTTACCCACAAAATCCGCCAAAAACGCTCGCTTGGGGAGCAAAACGAAGCCCAATATAATCTCGATTTGCTCAAACTGCTCGGCTCTCAAACGACCTATTTTCCAAAAATCACCCTCACCGAAGAGGAAAAAAGCGCTGGCAAAGCGTATGTAAAAGCAAAATTTGGCACAAACACCAAGCCACTTTTTATCTTGCACCCCGGCAGTGGGGGGTCTTCAAAGGATTGGAGCGTGCCAAACTATTTCTTGCTCGCAGAAAAAATCCTCTCTAACCATCTCGGCAATGTCCTCATCACGGGTTCTGGGAGCGAACTAACCGGCTATGAAGCGATGTTGAGCGACTACCCATTGCTAAAGTCAAGCCATCTTTTGGATGGGCAAAAACCTTTGCGGGAGTTCCTTGGGATCATTGCTTGTGGCGATGTGTTTCTCTCTAATAGCACGGGACCCTTGCATTGTGCGAGCGCACTTGGGGTGAAGACTATTGGATTTTACCCACTGACTCAAGCGTGCAAACCGCAGAGATGGGGAGCATTTGCCCAAGATATGCACCGACACATCACGCTCACACCCCAAAAAGAAAGGCACGACCCCAAAACCTGCGGGGATGTGGCTTTTGAAGAATGTATGGCACTCATCAGTATAGAAGATGCCCTTGGGGCGATTGAAGCGTTGGCAGGATTGGAATAATTCGCTGTGAGAGCCTACGTTGATGGCAGTCAGGATCAAAATATCTTTATGTTTTTCATAAATCAAAGCAAATCGGGTTTGATGGCATTCTCGATATTGTCATTCAAGATTGCCTCTTCTATTTCTTCTGCACTATCATAAGCCTTAATCTTGCCTGCTTTATAGTCTGCTATCAATTGTTCATATTCTCTTTGCCTTTTGAATGGTCTTTTAGAACCGCTTGCAAATCGAGTAAAGCATAATGAAAACCTTAGAAACTTATTTCCAATACCCAAGCAACGCTTTGTGTATGAGAGGAGAGCCGTTAAAAAAAGATAACTGCTTATCTTTTTTAGGCTCGCACGGCGATGGTTCTATGCGACTTTTAGGAGCATACCATACGCCCAAACCTTTAAAAAAGCCAACTGCTTGGCTCTGGCTGGAAGCCTCGCACGCCGATGCGTATATGCAAAAGTATAGCGGACGGCTAGCCCCTTGTCCCCCTCAAGGGAAAAACAAAACTAGGGATTTTTTAATTCACCCTTTAGGTTTATCGTAGAAATAAAAAAACCTTAGAAACTTTGCCCGCCCATAGGCTTTGCCTTGCGTAGCGGTCTTCAGGTTTGTTTTTAACAAACCGAGTAAAAAATAATGTTTTTAGGCTTTCGCCTATTAGGAGGGGGCGGGTTCTACTTGCGAAGCGTCGCCCGCCCCCTTCCTAAGACCTTCCCCCACCCACTGCACGCCCCCTTAATGGGTCAGATGAAAGAGCGTAGCTGGATTTGGTTTGCTAGCGGATAGGATTTCTAAACTTTAGAAACTCTACCCGCCCGCCCCAAGTTGATAACATAGCACGGAACAACTTGGGTGGGTGGGTCAAAATCCTTTAGGAACGAAAACAGGCTTTGCCCGTTGGAGAGGTCTTCAGATTCAGTTTTGCAAACTGAATCGAGTAAAAAATAATGAAAACCGAGTAGAAAATAATTTTTTGAGGCTTTCGCCTATTAGGAGGGGGCGGGTTCTACTTGCAAAGCGTCTTAGCCGTATTGCCATACTTCTTACGAAGCATAAGGCAATCGGCGTGCGAGGCTAGCAAAGCCAAGCAGTTGGCTTTGCCTTTACGCCTCTCCCCCCTTCCTAAAACCTCTTTGGGTGGGCGGGTAAAAAACCCACTGCACGCCCCCTTAGCAGATAAGATGAAAAAGGGTAGCAGGCTGGGGTTGAAGATGGATAAGAATTGCAAACCTTAGAAACTGGGTTGATAACGAAACGAAGTGCCGTTATAACCCCATTCTTTAGGAATGGAAAGAGGCTTTGCCTCTTGGAATGGTCTTCAGGTTTGTTTTTTTAAAACAAACCGAGTAGAAAATAATAAAACATAACGCCAGCGGTCATTGTCAAGATTGAGACCCCTTATTCCTCTCATAAAGCTTCATATATTTGAAAAACGCCCCATCAGCATTGCAATAAGCGATGATAAAGCCCTTGTAGCCATACAAAAAGCCTTTCCTGAAAAAATAATCTTTCACAAACACCCACACAAATCGCCCCAACGCCCCAAAAACGCTCGCTTTCTTGCCGATACGGCTTTTTTCATCTGCCCACATACTGCTATAGCGGTGCAATTTCCCCAACAACATATCGATACTTTCAAAGGCATAATGCCTGATATGGGCGTTGAGCTTTTCTACACAGCAACCATCAGGGACGATCACGCTTTCGTGCACTTGGTTTTGATTGAATCTTGTTGCACCCCTATGAAACAGACGCTTTACATAGTCAGGATTCCACCCGCACGCCCTGATCCATTCGCCTTTGTAGAGATTCTTACGGCTAAATGCGTAGATACATTTGGGATCTAGCAGGAGCGTGGCTATGGCTTCACGGGCATTTTTTTCTAAAACTTCATCGGCATCGATACTTAAAATCCAATTATTTTTTGCATAATCTAATGCGAGATTTTTCAAAGGACCAAATCCAATAAACTCGTTTTCAAAAATTTTTACATTAGGGAAACTTCCAGCAATCGCTCGGGTGGAATCGGTGCTTTGATTATCAAGCAAAATGACTTCATCAAAATCACGCAATGCTTCCAAACATTCGCCCAAATGCGCCTGCGCGTTTTTCGCCAATATTGTTACAGAAATTTTGGAAAGATTTTCCATCTCTGCCATCATTTTTTTCCCTACTTTCGCATTCTTAACTTTTGAGAAATTATATATTAATAAATGCGATTAAATACGATTTTTTTGGTTAAAATTTTGAAATTCGCACCACCTAAGCAAACACAAAAAAGTAAAAAAGGCAACGATTGAAACAAAATCAGTTTTTATACAATCTCAAAGGCATTAGCTATCTGCTGTCCCCACGATGTTTAGGCAAATACGCATTAGATAAAAAGCTAAAAAAACTCCAAATTCTCGATGAGATCACCCGCCAAGCTATCGCAAAAAGGGTAAATTATTATTGTTCTTTTGCGCCTACTGCGACCCCTATCCCGCCAAATCCATCGCTTTTATCAATGCTCAAAAAAGGCTCGAGATATTTTTTTGATACCTATGAATACGCCCGATTTTTCCCCAAAGATTTGGCATATATTTTGGAGTATGGCGATGTGAATTATCAAGTCCCCATCCCCGCATTATGCAAATCTCGCCCTATTACCAACGCCCCAAGCAATAATGCCCTCTTGAAGCTCGATAAATTCAGGCATTTTCGATTTTTCAAACCTAGTGAGCTAAAAATCGCCTATGAGGACAAAAAAGATACGCTTATCTTTCGGGGGGCGTGTTACCAAGCCCATAGGCAAGATTTTATGCAAAAATATTTTAATCACCCGCTGTGCGACCTCGGGCACGTGGGGGCAAACAAACCAGAACTCCTCGCGTGGCAAAAGGAAAAAATCAGTATCGAAAAACATCTCCAACATAAATTTATCCTCTCCCTTGAGGGCAATGATGTCGCTAGCAACCTCAAATGGGTGATGAGTTCCAATTCAATCGCGGTGATGCCTAAGCCAAAATTTGAAACGTGGTTTATGGAGGGCAAGCTCATAGGCAATCATCACTATATCGAGATCAAGCCCGATTATAGCGATGTTCCCGAGAGACTAGAGTATTTTATCACCCACCCCAAAGAGGCAAAAGAGATTATTTTTCACGCCAATGCCTATGTCCAACCATTTTTGGATCAAAACACAGAGGAGCTCTTAAATATTCTTGTTTTGAGAAAATATTTTTATCTCACCGGGCAAATTGAAGTTAGCCTGATAGAAAAGGAAATATTTGAATGCAAGAAATAAACGTTTTGATGATCCAAAATACCGATAAGATTTTTGATGATATGTGGCTAGAAGATTGGCTAGAAAAGCAATCCCCCCACAAAGACAAAAGCTATATTTCAGGGGATTTTAAAGTCATTTTTAGCACACAATTTGAGCAAGCAGACTATTGCGTAATGCTCAATCGCCTCGATCAAAACAAAACCATTTGTGTTGGCAAGGACAATATTTTTGCCCTGCAACAAGAGCCCTATATCCCGAGTTCGCCCAAATACCATATCCCGTTTAAAAATGAATTTGCCATTCTGGAAAGGACTTATAAACATTGTCGCAAGGTCTTTGCCTTTGTGCCAGAATTGCTCCAAAAAGACCCGAAAAAAGAGCGTTATATCCCCCATCACCCGATGATGTATTGGATGCTTTATTCCAAAAACAAACCCCATTATGATGAGATTTTTCATCTTGCTTGCCCTACAAAAAATCGCATTATTTCTTGTATCGCCTCCCAGCACAAAGCGATGTTTCCCGGACATCGCGATCGCAGGGAATTTGTGCTGTGGCTGAAATCCCAGCCCATCGGTAAGGGGATTGATTTTTATGGGGCAGGCACGCCCAATGAACTAACCAACAAAGTCGATGGGCTTGCGCCGTATAAATATTCTATTGCGATCGAAAACTCTAGGACGTCCCATTATTTCACCGAAAAAATTATCGATTGTTTTTTGGCATACACAATGCCAATCTACTGCGGAGCGCCCAATATTGGGGAGTATTTCCCCGATGGTTCGTATGTATGTATCGATATTAATAAACCCTTGGAAGCGCTAAAAATCATTCAAGAAACCATCGCAAATAATCAATGGGAAAAAAATCTTGCTAATATCAAAAAAGCCCGTGAGCTTTGTTTGGTGAAATATAATTTTATCCATTCTATGGGTGAAATCATTATCAAGGATTTTCAAAAAAATGGCGCTCAACCGCTCCAAACGCTCACTATCAAGCGTTTTAGAAGGAGCTTCAAAGACAAAATCAAAAGAAATCTCTGGCGGATAAAAAATAAATTTAACGCATTTTTGAAGAGAAATGCCCCTTAAGAATAAAACAATCATAAAAATATTTAACCAGCCTTTCGCAACCTTTGGAGACACGACGGCTGATTTTGAAAATCAACGCACTTTCTATCGCCTCCCGATCGGCAATCATACTCTCTAAGGCGTGGGAATTTTCTCTGATAGGATGGGGGAAATAAACAACATTAGGGATATGATGTTTCCAGTAGCTATCCATATGACCATCGACTGGCTCGACCCAACTTTTGGCATAACGCAAAAATTTTTGCGCCCCCTTTGGGGTGAGATAATACCCCTGTGTCCCGCACGCCCAATGTTTGATGACCCCAAAATTTTCATCGATTTGACAAACATCGCCAGTATTGAGTTGCATTAATCGCACGTATTCAAAGCGATTTTTTGCGATGTTTTCGAGGGCGTCAAAAAAATTTGGCAAAATCTCAATATCATCTTCTAGCACGATGATAGGTTCATTGAGTTGCACGCATTTTTCCCACAGCAGAAAATGCGAAGCGAAACAACCCAGCTCGCCACCAGAAAGCGCTTTGCCGTGATAAATTTTTGTTCGCCATTTGCAATAATGCTTTTGAATGATGGATTTTTGAGGGGGGGGGGGGGCAGGATTGGCTATTTTGGTTTTTCTCAAACCCTCTGGCATTCTCTCTGCCACCCTCTCTGTCTTCCTCTCTCCCATCAACCGCATCGAAAATGCGGAATTCAAATGCTCGATTCTCCCCCAGCGAGGCGATCTGATTTAATATATTTTCACGCCTCACTAAGGCATTTTTGAGCGAAATGATAAATATTTTCATCGTTGTAAAACCTCCTTTTATCTAAAGCCTCTCATATCAAAAATGCCGATTCAAGATAAATTTATCATAAAAATATCTGGTTAATCTTTCATAGCGATAAATCATACCCGCACATTTGAAAAAAAGCCAATTTTTCATAGAGATTTTAATATACAAAGAAGAACCCCGATTGCCAATCGTGCTTTCTAAAGCGTGGGTATTTTGCCTGATGGGGCAAGGAGTGTAAATAACATTCAAAACGCCGTGTTTCCAATATCTGTCCATATAAAGATCCACCGGCTCGACCCATTTTTTGGCATAACGCAAAAACTTTTGCGCCCCCTTTGGGGTGAGATAATACCCCTGCGTGCCAAAGGCATAATGTTTTAGAAAACCAAAATGCTCATCAAGCTGGCACGATTTCGCCGTGCTTAATTGCATTAATCGCACATATTCAAAGCGATTTTTTGCGATGTGCGTGAGGGCGTCAAAAAAATTTGGCAAAATCTCTATATCATCTTCAAGCACGATAATGGATTCATTTATCTGCACGCATTTTTCCCATAGCAAATAGTGTGAGGCAAAGCAACCCAGCTCACCCGGAATCAATCCTCTAGTGCAATAAAGCTTTGCTAAAAATGCCCAATAATGCTTTTGAATGATGGATTTTTGCGAGGGGGGGGGGGGCAAGATTGGCTATTTTGGTTTTTGCCAAACCCCCTGGCATTCTCTCTGCTTTCCTCTCGCTCACCCTCTCTGCCATCGACCGCATCAAAAATATGAAATTCAAATGCTGGATTCTCCCCAAGCGAAGCGATTTGATTCAATATATTTTCACGCCTCGTTAAAGCATTTTTGAGCGAAATGATAAATATTTTCATCGTTACAAAACCTCCTTTTATTCAGAAACTCTGGTATGCCGATTGAGGACAAAGTTGTCATAAAAATATTTAACTAACTTTTGATAACGCTTGCGGATACCACGGGTGATCTTAAAAATCAAAGCACGCTTCATAGACCCCCGATCGGTAATGGTGCTCTGGGCTTCTTCGGTGGGGTTTTTGATAGGATAAGGCGTATAAATGACATTCAAAACGCCGTGTTTATAATACCTATCCATATAATCATCCACAGGCTCGACCCACTTTTTAGCATAAGCTAAAAACTTCTTTGCCCCCTTTGGAGCGAGATAATACCCCTGTGTTCCACACGCTGAATGCTTTAAAATCCCAAAATGCTCATCGATCTTCAAAACCTTACCGGCATTGAGTTGCATTAATCGCACGTATTCAAAGCGATTTTTTGCGATGGCAGTAAGGGCGTCAAAAAAATTTGGCAATATCTCTATATCATCTTCAAGCACCACGATGGATTCATTTATCTGCACGCATTTTTCCCATAGCAGAAAATGCGAAGCAAAGCAACCCAGCTCGCCATTAGAAAGACCTTTGCCACGATAAAATTTTGTTTGCAAACCGCAATAATGCTTTGAAATGATAGATTTTGAACGGGGGGGGGGGCAAGATTGGCTAGGCATTGGGTTTTTCTCAAACTCTCTGCCACCCTCTCTCCCATCGATCGCATCAAAAATATGAAATTCAAATGCTGGATTCTCCCCAAGCGAAGCGATTTGATTCAATATATTTTCACGCCTCACCAAAGCATTTTTGAGCGAAATAATAAATATTTTCATCGTTACAAAACCTCCTTTTGCTTAAAGCCTCTAGTATTAAAAACGCCAGCTGAGAACAAAGCTATCATAAAAATATTTAACTAGTTTTTGATAGCGCTTGCGAATCCCCCGAGAAGTTTTAAGAAGCAAATTTTTATTGAGCGTAGAATCCCGATCGCCAATTGTGCTTTCTAAAGCGTGGAAATTTTGTCTGATAGGATGAGGGAAATAAATAACATTATAGTTATGATGTTTCCAATATCTATCGACATAGTCATCTACAGGCTCGACCCATTTTTTGGCATAACGCAAAAACTTTTGCGCCCCCTTTGGGGTGAGATAATACCCCTGCGTGCCAAAGGCATAATGTTTTAGAAAACCAAAATGCTCATCAAGCTGGCACGATTTCGCCGTGCTTAATTGCATTAATCGCACATATTCAAAGCGATTTTTTGCGATGTGCGTGAGGGCGTCAAAAAAATTTGGCAAAATCTCTATATCATCTTCAAGCACGATAATGGATTCATTTATCTGCACGCATTTTTCCCATAGCAGAAAATGTGAGGCAAAGCAACCTAATTCGCAAGGAGACAATTCTCTTCCTCGATAAAGCTTTGCCAAAAATGCACAATAATACTTTGAAATGATGGTTTTTTGCGAGGGGGGGGGGCAATATTCGCTAGGCATTGGGTTTTTCTCAAACTCTCTGCCACCCTCTCTGTCTTCCTCTCTCCCATCGATCGCATCAAAAATATGAAATTCAAATGCTGGATTCTCCCCAAGCGAAGCGATTTGATTCAATATATTTTCACGCCTCGCTAAAGCATTTTTGAGCGAAATGATAAATATTCTCATACTCCAGAAGTCTCCTTTTTGCTAAAAACCAACGAAGCAAAAATAATCACTACCATCAAAAAATAATTCCCTTCTGAAAACGCACTCATCGGCTCACCCGTAGCCCCACCCACGATATAATAAAGCAAAATCCCCAGCATAGAAAGGCTCACAACCCCACACTGCAAAATCCCCCGCCAAAAGAAACTAGCAAGGCTCGCCCAAACCGCAAGCAAAGCCAATAAACCCAAGAAACCTTTTCTAGCGAGTGTATTGAGGATTTCACTATGATACCTACCATAGCAGTTGAGTTCATCGGGGTTGCGCAAAGATTTTGCTAAGGCATTGATTTCGTATTTTCTATCACAAATGCTTTTGGGGCTTAGCCCGATAATCGGTGAAAGCTTGATAATCACAATCGCTTCTTTCCACATCTCAAATCGCTGTCCCAAGCTTAGATCTTCAATTGCGTTATAATCCTTTTTTTCGTATTGATTGATGTCAGTGATGGCAAACTTGAAGCGATTGACAATAGAATCTTTGGCTTGAGGGATGGACATTATGGTAATACACAAAGCAAGCAAAAAATACATTGAATGCCTTAAAACACGCATTCGCCTTTGTTTCTCAAAATAAACAAAAAGCCCTACAATGAGCGCAAAACCTGCGCCAAATCCTATCATCACGCCTCTAGTCCCGCTAAAAATCATCACAAAACAAGCAAAAATAGTCGCCACTGCAAAAAAAATCTTTTCTTTCCACGATAGGGAAATGCAAAAATAGGCGAACGCACAAAGCGCCAAAACCGCCCCGACATTTCCAAATTCCGAAATGCCGATAAAACCATCAACCCTATCCATACCCAAAACAATGCCTTGATAAATCGCAATGACCCCATCGACAAAGCAAGCCACGCCGATAGCATAAAAAATCATTTTTTGGTTCAAATGCACCCGAAGCCCTACCATCAAAAGCAAAACAATCGCAGCAAGGACATAGCCTAATGGCTGATTAAAGATTTTTAATCCATAGCTTAGACTATCATTAAGCAACATATTCGGGATCGTGGTCAAGAAAAAAGCAAAAAACGCATAAATGATAAATTTGATTTGTTTGGGAATGCTACCCATCTGATGGGCAAAAGCCCAATAAGTGAGTAATAAAGCGAACATCAAAACCATAAAAATCTGATTAAATGATGTAACCGAAGAAAGTAAAAAAACCCCGCAGGCTAGAAATGTAATAATTTTTTCTAGCCTCTCCTTGTTGAACTCAAATCGCAATCAATTTCCTTATCTGTCTTTGATGCCGAGTTCGCCGATTAATTTGATATACCTTTGGTATTGGGTTTTTTTGAGGTATTTGAGGAGTTGTTTCCTTTGCCCTACGAGTTTCAAAAGCCCTAGCCTGCTGGAGTGATCTTTGGGATTTGCTTTCAGGTGCGCTGTAAGCTCGGCGATCCTTGTGCTTAAAATCGCAATCTGAACCTCTGAAGACCCCGTATCTTTTTCATTTCGTGCAAATTTTGCAATCAACTCTTGTTTTTTCGCCGTATCCAAAGCCATAGTGACCTCCTGAATGGTATTTAAAATTTAAAGCGGGTATCATACAGCAAAAAAACAAAATTTTACATTAAAGCAAGAGATTATATTGTAGAATCGCAAAAGAATTTTATCCAAAAAGGCATACGCACCCGTGGCTTCACAAAGACAAAAAAACGCCATCAAAAAAGTTATCCCGTTTTTTAGGCAACTTACTGAATCAAAAGATCTCACGGTTGTCGCTTTTGTCATTGCTATCCTTGCGATTATCATTGTCCCGCTCCCGCCGTTTTTGCTTGATTTTTTACTCACGATTTCGATCGCCTTATCGGTTTTGATTATCCTTATCGGGCTTTATATCACCAAACCGACGGATTTTTCGGCTTTCCCGACTTTGCTTCTCATCGTTACCCTCTACCGCCTCGCTCTCAATGTCGCCACCACTCGTATGATACTCACGGAGGGCTACAAAGGCCCGGAAGCTGTGAGCGACATCATTGCAGCATTTGGGGAATTTACCGTTGGGGGCAATTATGTCATCGGGAGTATTATTTTTACGATTTTGGTGCTGGTAAATCTCCTCGTCGTTACCAATGGCTCTACCCGTGTTACCGAAGTGCGCGCACGTTTTGCCCTTGATGCGATGCCGGGCAAACAAATGGCAATCGATGCCGATCTCAATTCCGGTCTCATCGACAATGAAGAAGCCAAAAATCGCCGTGCTGCCCTCACCCAAGAAGCCGATTTTTATGGTGCGATGGATGGGGCGAGCAAATTCGTCAAAGGCGATGCCATCGCTTCGATTATCATCACGCTTATCAATATCATCGGGGGATTTTTAGTAGGCGTATTCCAGAGGGATATGTCAATGGCTTATAGCGCTTCGACATTTACCATACTCACCATCGGTGATGGGCTTGTCGGGCAAATCCCCGCTCTCATCATCGCCACAGCCACAGGCATTGTCGCGACACGAACCACGCAAGGTGAAGAGGAAAATTTCGCTTCCAAGCTCATCACCCAGCTCACCAACAAAAGCAAAACGCTCATCATCGTGGGGGCAATCTTGCTGTTATTTGCCACAGTGCCGGGGTTGCCGACATTTTCGCTTGGCTTTGTGGGCTGTTTGTTTTTATTCATCGCTTGGCTCATATCCCGCCAAGATAAGGCAAATCTTTTTTCGATATTTGAAAAATGGCTCGGGCAAAAAATAGACATCGATCTATCCGCAAACGCCGAAAAATCCGCTCAAGAGGGTGCTTCAAGCTCGCATACCCCCGCAATCAAGCCACAAAAAAGCCCTGAAGAAATCAAAAAAGAAGAAGAAAAAGCCATCGATGAAGTCCTCAAAATCGAACTCCTCGAACTCGCACTTGGCTACCAGCTCATCGGGCTTGCAGACATCAAGCAAGGGGGCGATCTGCTTGAGAGGGTGCGGGGCATTCGCAAAAAGATCGCTAGCGATTATGGGTTTTTGATGCCTCAAATCCGCATAAGGGACAATCTCCAGCTTCCCCCCACGCATTATGAAATCAAGCTCAAAGGCATTGTCATCGGCGAGGGAAGCGTCCTGCCGGATAAATTCTTGGCGATGAATACCGGTTTTGTCGGCAAAGAAATCGAGGGTATCCCTACCAAAGAACCCGCATTTGGGATGGACGCCCTCTGGATTGAACCCAAAGACAAAGAAGAAGCCATCATTCAAGGCTACACGATCATTGATCCCTCGACCGTTATCGCTACGCATATGAGCGAGCTGGTAAAAAGCTATGCAGAAGAATTTATCACCAAAGATGAAGTAAAATCGCTGATGGATCGGCTCGCACAAGACTATCCTGCCATCATCGATGAAGCCAAAAAAGTCCCCACAGGTGTGATACGCTCCGTGCTTCAAGAGCTTCTACACGAGAAAATCCCCATCCGTGATATGCTGACTATCCTTGAGACTATCACTGATATTGCCCCGCTGGTGCAAAATGATGTCGCTATCATCACCGAACAAGTGCGTGCTAAGCTCTCACGGGTTATCACGAATATTTTTAAATCCGAAGATGGTAATCTCAAACTCCTAACCCTCGCAACGAGTGCCGAACAATATCTCCTTAGCAAGCTCAAAGAACAGCCCGGTGGCAGGACGCTCCTGCTTAATGCTAATGAAATGCAAAAACTCATTGAAACCATCAGCGAAGAATCGATGAAAGTCCTCCAAAAAGGCATTGCACCCGTGATTCTCATCGTAGATCCTGAGCTTAGACGCCCGCTAGCAAACAAAATGGAGCAATTCAAGCTTGATTTGGTCATCCTCAGCCACGCCGAACTTGACACTAACGCCAAATACGAAGTGCTAGGCAGTATCAATATTAATTTTAAGGAATAAAATGCAAGTCCATCATCTCTCCCATATCGATCTTGATGGCTATGGTTGCCAGCTGGTCTCCAAGCACTTTTTTAAAAATATCCGATTTTATAATGCCAACTACGGCAAAGAAGTGCTTGCACGGCTCAATGCTATCCTCAATGCCATCGAGCATTCCCCAGAGGCTCGGCTTGAGAGCAAATTTCATTGCAAAACGCCAGAAAAATATCTTATCCTCATCACCGATTTGAATCTCTCACCCGCAGAATCACGCTATCTCCAAGAAAGGGTCGATACAATGCGCCTAGGTGGCAAAGATATCCAAATCAGCCTACTAGACCACCATATCAGTGGGGAGGAATCTGCCAAACTCTTTCATTGGTATTATCTCGATATCCATCGTTGCGGGACAAAAATCACCTATGAAACCCTGCTCGAAATTTACCCGCTGATTTCTCAAGCCGACAAAGACTGGCTTTCCCCGATGGTGGAGATGATAAATTCTGTCGATATTTGGAAAGAAAATGGCTTTGGTTTTGAGTTTGGAAAAGTCGCAATGAGTATGATTGCAACTTCTAATGAACTCAATCGCTTTATGTTTGATGTCGAGCATAGGGACTATAAGCTCGATCTCCTCAAACGGGCAAAAGACTATCTTTCCAAAGAAAAAGGCGAGATTTTATTTGACAATGATGTCTTTAGGCTCAAAAAAATCGCCCTAGGGGGCGATCCCGACCTTGCTACGATGGATAATATCGCCTCAAATGCCCAAGTCAATCTCCTATCAAACAAAAAAGAACAATGTAGCCTAATTTGCGGGGATAAAAAAGGATTTTTGAGCTATTCGATGGGCGGGATTAGCGTGCTAGCGAATTTATTTTTGAGCAAAAATCCCGAATTTGATTTTTATATGGATGTCAATCCAAGGGGCAATGTAAGCCTACGGGCGAATGGCAAATGCGATGTGAGTGCGATGAGTAAGGAATTTTTTAACGGCGGGGGACACAAAAATGCCTCAGGAGGCAAAATCGAGGGCTTCAAAGAAAGCTTTTTGTATGAGGACATCAAGCACCAAGTCGAGCAGATTTTTCAAAACCCAACCCAAAAATAAAGCCCATTCCAAAGGCAAAACCATTCAAAAGGATAAACACGTGAAACAAAAAATTGACCCCATTGAACTTGAAGAACTCGCCTTAGAAATCATCGATATGCTCGGCGTTGCCTTGCATTTTGCCGGCGTGAAAGATGAAAATATCCCAACAGCCATCGATGCCTATCTTGAAGAAATCGATACGATTGATGATGAGCTACCTTATGGGCAAAAAGAAATGATCGCCCTCATCGAGCAACTCAAAATCAAAAAAAGCTTTTTGTTTCAGTAAGGCATTTTTCAGGCAGGCGTTAGTTCAAAAAGCGTTAGCTAAATGGCAGGCTACAATGCAGGAGAATGCGGGGCTGGTTTGAATAACGCAGGCTAGGGATTTATGCGATTTTTTTATAAAAAACACGTTATAATCAGGGCTTTGAACCTTAAATTTATCAAGGAATCTATAATGCAGGCAATGCAAAAAGCAACACAACAAATCCTAATGGGGGGGGGGGCATAAACGCCCGTTGTTGGCACTGATTGTGCCTTGTTATAACGAAGAAGATGGCATTATCCAAAGCCTCCAAACCCTCCAAGACAAGCTCGCCACCCTCAAAAACTCCCAAATCATCGCCCAAGAAAGCTTTATTATCTGCATTGATGATGGGAGTGAAGACAATAGTTTTTCTCTCCTGCAAGATTACACCAGCCAGACGCCCTATTGCACCATCATCAAGCTCACCAAAAACTATGGCGGGCAAAAAGCCCTGCTTGCAGGACTACAATACGCCAAAGGGCGGTGCGATTGTTGTATCAGCATTGATGCCGATCTCCAGCAAGATATTGAAAAATTTCCCGAATTTATCAAAAAATATAACGAAGGCGCACAAATTGTTCTTGGCATTCGCAATGATAGAAAAACCGATACGTTTTTCAAAAAAGCCTCCTCGCTAGGGTTTTACCGCCTAATGCAAATGCTTGGCACGCCTGCGATACCCAATCACTCCGAATACAGACTCTTGGGCTCAAAGGCTCTCGAAAAACTCGCAGCATTTCAAGAAAGCAATATCTTTTTGCGGGGTTTGATTTTTGAGCTTGGATTCAAAATCGATTATGTGTATTTTGATGTCAAACCCCGCACGATTGGGGCCTCAAAATACTCTCTTAGCAAGATGTTAAGCTTGGCAATCGATGGGATCACAAGCTTTAGCACCCGACCGCTGCATCTTATCAGCCTCATTGGGATGGTTGTTTTTTTGATGAGTTTTTTGCTCGGAATCTATAGCCTCTATACCACGCTTGTGTTGCAAAAAAGCATCCCCGGCTGGGCTTCGATTGCCTTGCCGTTGTATTTTTTGGGCGGGGTGCAACTCTTAGCACTAGGCGTGATTGGCGAATATATCGGCAAGATCTATGCTGAAACCAAGCACCGCCCCCGTTATCTCATCGAATCAATCACACAAAATGATTCGCCCCTAAAATCAAGCCCAACACATCAATCTAACAGGCATTTAGGGCGTGAAAACACAACAAAAAATCTCAAAAACACTTCAAAGGAATCCAATGCAATCTAAAACCAAATTTGCCTATCAAATCAACCCGCAAGATTCTTTACGAACCAACAAAAACAATTTTGGACTGCCACTTTATTTTTATGTCTATGAAGTGCACTAATTCCTTTGTCCTCTACCTTTTGGTCGGGGCGATCAACACGATTGTTGGCTTTGGGATTATTTTTATCTTGATGGCAATGGGTGTGAATATCGAGCTATCCAATCTACTCGGCTATGCGTGCGGTTTGGTATGTTCGTATCTCTTAAACAAAACCTTTACGTTCAAATCCAAAAACACCCACGCAAAAGACCTCACACGATTTCTTATCGCGATGGGGATCGCTTATAGCATTAATCTAGCGATTTTATCGCTGTCGTATCGATTTTTTGGTATCAATGCCTATGTCGCACAAGTGCTTGCTGGGATTTTTTATGTTATCGGGGGGTATTGTCTGAATCGATTCTGGGCATTTAAATCCTTATAATACAATTTGCAAAAAACATAGGAAAAATAAATGAAAAACACCCTCTTTTTTGCATTGTTAATTGCGTTTTTTCTCGCTGGCTGTGCGACGTATAATGTCGTCCCACAAAACATCGCCCGCTATGATAAGGGCATTGAAATCCTCGATTCCGCACAGCCAAACTCAAAAGTCCAACTAGAAATCTCCCAAAACAAGCTCGGCGGGCTTAGCAATCCCCCATTTGTGTTTTATCTGGGGGCGCAAATCCTAAAAGGTCCTGATATTTTGCTTGATACGAGCAACTTATCAGCTTCCCAAAATGGCAAAAATCTCGACATCCTCACCTACCCCCAAATCTTGGAATCTAATGAAGATTTCAGTGATGTTTTGCAAGATTTTGGTATCCCCACACCGCCAGCGCCCATCAGCAACACCAATATCATCACGCCATTGTTTTATTATGGGCGTGGGGGATTTTTGGCATACAATATGATGTTTTCACCCTTTATCATCAGTGATTTTAGCTCCCAACAAATGATGCAAGAACAAAGACAAGCCCGCAAGATAATGGCAGCGAATTATCTAAGAAAAACGACCCTTAGTGTCGATGGCAAAGCTAAAGGCGGATTTGTAGCCATCAGTCCCAAAAACATCAAAGCCGGCACAATGGTCTTGAAAGTGATTTTGGGCGATGAAGTCCATTATTTCCATATCAATATCGAAAAAAAATAAGCCATTAATTTGGCTTAGATTCGCACTTTCCAAAAATAATAAACGACTTTTATCAAGATAGTAAATATAACCCCCTCAAAAATCGCTGCGAGCAAAAACGCATAATAGGTATTTTGATCCATCGCACCGAGTTGCAAGCCTAAAGCTGCCGTTGCGACCAAAAATGTCAAAGGCATTGAATCACTCAAGGCAAACAAAACGGTGTTTTTCGCACTTTTGAAATAGCTCCTAAACGCAATCGTAGCCGAAAACAAACGCAATAAAATCATCCCAACTACGATCATCGCCCCGTGAAAAAACAAGCTTGGCGTATGAAAAACCAGCGATAAATCCAGCGTAGAACCCACGTGAATGAAAAACAATGGCACAAAAAAGCCAAACCCAATATCATTGAGTTTATGCACCAGCTCGTGCTTATATGGGAAAAATGTCGCTACAATCATCCCAGCCAAAAACGCCCCCAAAACAATCTCGAGGTGCAACCACATCACGATGACAATCAAGCCAAAAAACAACATCATACTGAAGCGAATATCTTGGTTGTTTTCGTCATTATAAGGCATAATAAAGAGCTTGAGATTAGGGAACCACCAAAACAAAATCTTGCCTATCTGGAACATCCCAATAATCACGAGCAAAAACGCCAGCAAAACCGCTAATGTCTTATAAAGCTCAAATGTCAGCCCATAGGAATAAGACCCATTGATAATAACCAAAACCGCAATACTCACCAGCTCCCCGATGATCCCGATTTTTAGCGCAAGATCTAGCCAAGGCATATTCTTGCCATAATCTTTGATCAACGCCATAATCATCCCAAGACTCATCACCGGAAACGCTGCAATATAGATAGGGGGAAGCTTCAAAATCAGCACCGCTGAGGTTGCCACCACATACAACACAACAAAATACACGCCGGCTTTTTTCAAAAAATCCTTGCCAAGCTGGCGGAATCCCCGCAAATCCACTTCCATACCGCACAAAAACATCAAGAACAAAAAGCCCACTTCAGCGACAACATCAAAACCCTCAGAATGTTTGAAAATCCCAAAATAATAGCCCAAAGCCCCAAGGATTATCTCGACAACAACGACAGGGATTTTGGTGATTTTGCTCACATATGGGGCGATCAAAATCAAAATCGCAATGATGGCAAAGGTAAATAAACTAGCCATTTTACACCGCCGAACTAAGGTTTAGAGCCTCTAAAATCGCTTGGGGATAGAGGGTATATTCGAGCTGGTGGATTCTGTTTTCAAAATCCTGCAAACTTTCTCCGGCGATTTTTGGGATAGCACGTTGGGTGATGATTTCCCCCCCATCAAGGATTTCATTGACCCAATGCACGCTCACGCCAGCTTCTTTGTCATCTGAAAGGTAAGTATCCTTGATAGCATTTGCCCCCTTGTGCTTGGGCAATAGCGAGGGGTGGATATTAATAGATGGGATGGTGTCTGTAAAAATAGGTGATAAAATCCGCATAAAGCCTGCTAATATCGTCAAATCAGGATGGTATTTTTGGATACACGCAACCAGGGCGCTTTCAAACGCTTCTTTGGTAGCAAATTCCTTATGGGACAAAATCTCACAAGCAATGCCTAAATCCTTGCAACGTTTGATACCATAGGCGTTGGGATTATTGGTGATACAAGCTGGAATGTTGATGATAATCTTTTCTTTTTGGAGCTCATTTTGAGGGTGGTTTTGGGATTGGTTTTGGGCAACCTCTTTTTGGGATTCGGTGTTGTTTTGCCCTGCCTCCCGCTCTTGCGTATGTTCCCGAGATTTTTGCCCCCATTCTTGAGACTGCAAAAATTCCTTATTATGCAGAGTTTGGATAATGTTTTGCATATTGCTTCCATTGCCACTAAAAAGAATCACTAAATTTATTTTTTTTAATTGTATTTTTTTCAATATTTGCCCCGATGATTTCTGCTTGCTAAGCGATTATGCAAGCTATTTTATCACAAAACACCTAAAGCTTTAAAACGATAATCCCCGCTTTTTCCCCCGCTTTTTTCCTCCAATCTCACCTCACTAATCACCATTGCTTTATCGATAGCCTTTAGCATATCATAAATCGTCAAAAGCCCGATACTCACGCTCATCAATGCCTCCATTTCTACGCCGGTTTTGCCTTGTGTCCTAACCTTTGATTTCAGCACAAAGGCATAGTTTTGGCTATCTTGCTCCACCTCAATATCCACACCGCTCAAAAATAACGGGTGGCACATCGGGATAAGTTCGCTTGTTTTTTTTGCTCCCATAATCGCAGCGATGATGGCGGTTTGAAGAACAGGACCTTTGTGCGCAGTGTTTGTGATGACAGCTTCATAGGCTTGGGCGCTCATCGTGATTTTGCCGGTGGCGATAGCGACCCTTTTTGTCTCATCTTTGGAGCTGACATCGACCATTGTAGGGTGGTTGTTTTCATTGATATGGGTGAGCTTCATTTGGTAAATCCTTTTTGCTTAGCATATCAAAAAATATTTTATCGGCTTCTTAGTTTAGGAAGAATAGATGCCTTTAAAAGGCATCTATAAAGAAAGTTCTACAAAAATTCTTAGGAGTGGCAGGAACAAAATTATCTTTTGTTCCATCTGATACATTTGGTCATATCAGATAATTTATTCTATCTAATAATATTTATTTAAGAATATTAATTTATAAATATTCTCACAAAAAAGCTTTTTGGTTACAATAGGTAACATTTTTTATACCAAAATTCCAAATCCCGCTTGGCATAGCATTTGAGTATATTTCCCAATATCTTTGAAATCCCCGCTACCTGTGTTAAAATGCCAGCACAATTCACAAAAAGGAGCTTCCAATATGTCAGATTTCTGCCTAGCCATTCCCGTAGCCAAAAAAGATATAGCAATACTTGGGCGTTGTATCGAATCTTTGATGGCTCATCTTTATATTGATAAAGATTTATCATTGAATAATTGCCCCCCCCCCCCAATATTCCTTTACATTTGACCCCGCACGCAATCAATATGTGATGGACCCAAAAGTCCTCAAAAATCTCCGTAAAATGGCTCGCTACCCCCAAAAGGCTGATACTTCAAACTCCAGAAAACTCCAATATAGCGATATTTATATCATCGCCCATCACGATTGCAAAAGCGAAATCGAAGCTATCAGCAAAGAAATCCATTTCATCGATGAAAACAAGGATTTTCCTGATTTAAACTATGATGTGATTTACAACCTAATGCAAAAATTCCATTTAAACCCCAAATCAACCGGCTGGTTTTTCCAGCAATTTCTCAAGCTCAGTTTTTGCGAGATTTGTCCCAAGGGGATTTATATGACTTTTGATGTCGATTCCTTGCTGATACGAGATCTTGTCATTGATCGTGTGTTTTTTAATGTCCTTCGTGGCAAGGTATCTAGGCACAATGCTTATATCGCCACAAATCAGGCTATTTTGGGGATGAGTAATTTCTATCGTATGGAATTTGTCAGTGAATTTATGATTTTCCAAACAGAGATCGTCAAAGAGCTGATTGCCCTGATGGCACAAAACCATCAAAGCTATTTTGAAAATATATTAGCTGTAATGGGGAGAGACCCTAAAACTTTTAGTTTTTCAGAGTTTGAAACTTACGCCAATTATTGCCTCATCAACAAAAAAGGTGGGTATTTTCTCAAGAGTATGGATATCAATAAATATGGCAAAAGATTTTTTGACTCTATCCCCGCGCTTGATTCGAACGAAATATCTGATTTTGCGAAATATTGCTATATTCTCGAATTTAATCACTGGTGTAAAATCTCTAAATATTCCAAGATAATGCAAAATAAATTCTTGAGAAAAGTTTTTGGCGTAAAAAATCTGGTTCGGGTTTATTACAAAACAGGAATGTGCGATAGAGATAGGCAAAGAGAGCTAAAACAAGCCCGACTTAAGCCTTCGGGCGAAAGATCTTGATATGGTTTTCATTGCCCTCAATATAACCCCCACCGATGAGATCAATACAATAAGGGATCGCAGGGAAAACCGCCTCTAGGCATTCTCGAATACTTTTTGGCTTGCCGGGGAGATTTACTATCAGGCTTTTTCCCCTAATACCTGCCGTCTGCCTGGAAAGTATCGCTGTAGGGACATATTTGAGGCTCACTTGGCGCATTAGCTCCCCAAAACCGGGTAATATCTTTTCACATACCGCACAAGTCGCCTCCGGGGTAACATCCCGCAAAGCCGGACCTGTCCCCCCGGTTGTAACCACAAGATCGCAGTTTTGCATATCGCAAAGCTCTCTGAGCGTGTCTTCGATCTGTTTTTGCTCGTCTTGGATCAAACGATAGACATATTCACACGGATTGTTAATATACTCGCTGATAACTTCTTTGATAGCCTCCCCGCTCAAATCCTCATAAATCCCCTCAAACGCTCTATCACTCGCCACTACAATGCCTATTTTGATTTTATCCACTCAAATTTCCTTTCCAAATTTATCAATCCACGCAAGCACATTTTGCGGGTCATTGAGATCCAATACAGCGATATGACTAGAGAGCACGCTCGCATTCCAAACGCTTTTATCCAAAGCAAACGCATCGCTAAAAGGGATATATGCCTCATCAATCGCCCCCCTAGCCACACAGATTCTAGGAAAAGGCAACTCTTTTAGCCCCTCAATGAAAATATAATCTTTATCACAAAATACCTCGCATAGCCACGCCATACTCTTGGTTTGATGGAACATCATTGTCGTTTTTGATGGCGAAAAGACACTGACATCGGCACCACTTTGAAAAAACCGGTGGCTATCCTTGCCCTCGCTATCAAATACGGCTTTATCTTTGGGATCGTGCTTAAAAACAGCGACTTCATAGGCGGGAACAAGAAGCCTGACAAGCTTTTCTATCAGCGTTGTTTTCCCGCTATTGCTCACTCCTGTGAATGCGACTATTTTTGGCATAAAATCCCGCTCCCAGGTAGTGCGTGGCTTCTCTCTTTAGCATAAAATCTTTGAGAACCTTTGATGTCATATTTCCAAATCGGGGCTTTGTGCTTAAAATCCTCGATAAATGTATCATACAACGCCAAAGCAGGCTTTCGCTGCGAAGACATCACCGCTGCCATATACGAACTCTCGCCATTGCTTACATCGCCCCGTGAATGCGCCATTTTCAAAAACACCCCTTGTGTGTTTGCACGCTTTTGCCAAGCCTGAAACCAGTTTTGAAAAAGTGGTTCATAAATATCAAAACTCAAGCCATCCATATTATTTTCATCCCGCACAACACCGACAAACAAGCAGAATGCACCAAAATTTTTTTCTCTAGCTTCCTTTTCCCAAGCAAGATAAATTGTTGCAGTAGGCAATGCCCCCGTATAAATCTCAAGCATATTCACCCGCCACAAACAGGAGGTAGCACAACAATTTTATCCCCATCATTTAGCGGTGTATCCACATCTTCGATCAGCACATCATTGATGGCTATCGCACTCATCGGTAGCCACTTGGCAACACTCGGGATTTCTTGGAGCTTGATTTTGAGTTCAGAAAGATTGCTCACATCAAATACCATCTCTTGCTCGCCAATAGGTCCGAGAAACTCCACACTTACCATATCCACTCCTTATAAAAAATATTTAAAAAGCAAAATATCCACTTCACTGCCTTTTTTCAAATCCATCCCATTCTCCTGCAAAATAACCAATGCACTCTCCCCGCACAGATTATTCACAACCGAGCTTTGCAAAACCCGCTTGGAAGAAAAAGAAACCTCATAATGCCCATCGCTCACTGCCAAATCACACACACGAAATTCCATTCGGGAATCTGTGCGTGCAATGTCTTCTTTCAAGATGGCTTTCAAAAATCTATGCTCGAAGCGTTTGCCAAACATTTTGGCAAAAATCAACCTACCAAAAAGATAAAACGTCAAAGCGGCTGAATTGGGAAATCCCGGCAAGGCAAGCAAATGTTTTTTTTGATTCCCACCATCATAACTCCCATAGGCAACGGGCTTTCCGGGCTTCATTCTCACGCCTTTGAATGCGACATCACAGATTTCAAAAATCGCTTCTTGAGTAAAATCATAATCCCCCATACTCATCCCGCCAGTGGTAAGCAATATATCGCAATCCAAAAATGCTTCACGCATCATCTCTATAATTTTTTGCTTATCATCAGGCATTATGGGATAGAGTATTGCCTCCCCGCCGAGTGAGGTTACCATCGCTTTTAAGAGGTGATTATTCACACTCCGCACGCAATTTTTAGCGCTTGTTTCCTCGCCCACTTCGATTATCTCAGCACCCCCGCTCAAAATACCCACTCGTGGCTTTCTAAAAACCTTTACAAAAACCTGATTCAAATCTGCTAAAAGCCCGATTTCATAAGGACCGATATTAGTGCCTTTTTGCAAAAGAATATCGCCTTTAGCGTAGTTTTCACCCGCCTGCCTGACCCAATCACCCTTTTTGGGTAAGGGGGCTTTGGGGTTCAAAACCACCCTGCCATCTTGGCAAATCACAGATTCAACAAGCACGAGCGTATCGCTATTTTGTGGCATTTTCGAGCCGGTAAATGTCTTGATGGCTGCTTGAGATTCCAAAGCAATTTCACCCTCTTGCCCGGCGGGATTATCTCCCTGCAAAATCAAGCCCTCTTTTGCCAGCACGCCGATATCTTCGTGCCTAAAAGCATAGCCATCCATCCCAGAGGTAGCAAATCGTGGCATATCATCTTTTGCGATAATATCCTCGGCTAACACCCTCCCTAATGCGTCGCTAAAAATAATCTTTTCTTTGCCAATGGGCGCGATGGCACTCTCTTGAAGGATCCTAATAGCGTCCTTAAAACTGATGTTTTTTTGTATCAAAGCAAATGCCCGAGTTTGGATTTTTTGGTCGCCAAATATTTTTCATTATAACAATTGCTTGGCACGATGATACTATCCCTGATGACTTCTGCGTATTGCCCCATTGCAGTTATCTTGCGGGGATTATTGGTGAGTAGGCGAATTTTTTTGATACCATAATATTCCAAAATATCTCCCACAATCGCATAATCCCGATTATCACTTTTAAAACCCAGTGCTTCATTGGCTTCGACGGTGTCATAGCCCTTATCCTGCAGGGCATAGGCATTGACTTTGTTAAACAATCCTATCCCTCTGCCCTCCTGACGCAAATAGATCAACATCCCGCCTTGCCCCTCTTTGGCACTTTGGGCGATTTTTTCCATCGCCAAAGCGAGTTCCCCGCCACAATCGCATTTTTGTGAGCCAAAAACATCGCCTGTGAGGCATTCTGAATGCACCCGCACGAGCGGGATTTCTGCTAAAGGATCGCTCCAAACGACCAAATGTTCCACAGGGCATTGGCAACCATTTTCAGGACGCAATTCCCGAAAACACTGGATAAAAAAATCCCCAAAACGTGTGGGGAGTTTCGCCCGATTTGATACTTCAAAATTTTTCAAAAATATCCTTTTAAATTTTATTTCAAATTATAACAACAAAAAATACCTAGTCGAGAAAATTTTAAAATCTATAACTAAAACTTACCCCCAAAGGCGAGGCGGACGCTTGGAAATCGTTTTTATTTTTCACCCCAAATAATTTCCCCAATCCCAAATCCCTAATAACAAAGCCAATGGGATCCATCAAAGCAATAAGCGTATATCCCAAAAACCTTGAGCCAAACAACTGCCCGTGATTGGACTGGATATATCGGGTGAGCTGGTAAAAAATTTCTCCAAATATCGATCCCATCGCAGGGGTATAGATCAAATCCTGCCAGCTAGGGATCTCAACAAACGCCTCGATCCCGTATTCCCAAAAGAATGCTGAGGTTACAAACGAAAAAAGCACCGATTCTGCCCAGCTATACCCTGCCATTCGGGGTTGCATATAATACACCGCACCAAAATACGGGTGAGCCACACCATTGAGCCAAAAATTATCATCATCGACTGCTGGGGCGATCTTGACATCTTGAAGCCAACTGCGAAAGCCAAATCTTTCTCTATCCCAATTCGTTACACTCTCTGGCATTAGATAAAGCCCCGTGATACCTACCAAAAGACCCATCCCCAAAAGCCCCGCACTTGTCCCTAAATATTTGCCCTTGCTATCGGGGACATAGTAGTAAGGATTGCCTAATTGGTCTTTTTGAGAGGGAAAATGCCAGCCACTAAAATCACGATGCTTGAGCGCGTCTTCTAGCTGTGTGGAAAATAAACTTGTAGCCACACAAATAATAAGCAAAAATCTAAATAACACAATGGCTCCTCATTAATACTTCCTATATCTTTCCTGGTTATTTAACTGGTTGTTTAAAAAGTTTGTATTTTATATCAAAAGCATAAATAATTGCATATACAATCATTTAACATAGCCTGCTAGAATCCCAAGCACGGAACAATCAAATCCAAACACAATAGGAAAATATTTATGGCAATTATAGGCAAACTCCATTCGCTCGGCTCACTCTTTGGAAAAACCCAAGATTTGCAAGCCCTATACACCTATCTTGATAATGCCATCACGCCAGCGCACGCCATCTATGAGCGGATCTGTAGCACCCCGCTTGGTGCGGAAAACAAATTCGATCTTGGCGGGGGGATGTTTTGTATCGAGCAAACCTACGCACTCAAAGATCCCAATGACGCCTTTTATGAAAGCCATCAAGAATATATTGATTTTCAATTGATGGTCTCTGGCGTGGAGTTTTTTGCTATCGGTGATCCTGCTGATTTTGCCATCAAGTCCCCCTATGACCCCAAAAAAGATTTGATTGTCTATGAAAAAAGCCTACAAACCTCCATAATCAGGCTTGATAGTGGCACGTTAGCGATATTTTTTGAAACTGACATCCACGCTGGCGGGCTAGATATGCCAGATTTCGAATATCCCCAGCCCCGCCAGCCCCCTCATCAAGCCACCCCCAAAATCGTCTCCAAAAGTGTCGTAAAAGTCCCCAAAAGCCTCATTAAGCACAAACTATAAGAGAAAAATTTATGAAATCCATTGCTTCGACTTTCTTTACCTCCATCATTGTTTCCCTCGTTGCCCCCATTTTTGCAATATTAAACGCCCAAAGCTTAGAGGGTATCTATGAAACCGAGTCTTTTTTGTATATGAAAAGTGCTTTTGTGGAGTTTTTCAAACACGATGGCAAATACTATGCCTACGCAATCGCGAACACCGATGGCTCATCGGCGCAAAAAGACAAACACAATCCCAACCCTGCCCTTAGAGATAGAAGCGATAAAGGCGTGGTATTTCTCTATGATCTCACCCAAACTTCTCCGGATAATTACAGAGATGGTAAAGCTTACAATTTCTATGATGGTAGGACATATTATGTCAAGATCTCTCAAAAGCCAAATGGCGATTTGGAATTTTATTCCAGTCTTTACAAAGATGGGATTATCGGAAAAAGTTTTTTGTGGAAACGTATTGATAAAGACACATTGGATAAATACCTAGAAGCAAAAAAGCTCAAAGAACCTAATTTCCATCAAGTCCTAGAGAGTATTTCTCAAATTAACCCCCCCCCCCGCAAAAAAATAAAGTTAAATTAGAGCTAACCAAAGTTAATCCTTAAGTGCGATCCATTTTTGGGCAATCCTTACGGCATTGGTTGCTGCACCCACACGGATTTGGTCAGCCACACACCACAAATGCAAGATTTTTTTGTCATACAAATCATTGCGAATCCTACCCACATAGGTTTCATCGGTATCGCTAGCTAAAATCGGCATTGGGTAGAGATTTTCTTCGGGCTTATCTACCACGATGACATTGGGGGCTTGTGCGAGGATAGCGGCTGCCTCGCTTGCCATAACTTCTTTGGCAAAATGAATCGTGATAGCCTCACTATGGCTTCGCAAAACAGGCACACGCACGCAAGTCGCGCTCAATGCAAAATCGCTATGGAGGATTTTATTGCTCTCTTGTATCATCTTGATTTCTTCTTTGGTGTAATCATTAGGCATAAAAACATCGATATGCGGGATGAGATTAAGCGCGATACGATGGGCAAACGCTTCAGGCTCGCATTCTTCAAGCTCAAATGCAAAGAATTTTTGCATTTGCACCACTAATTCTTCCATACCCTTTTTGCCCGCCCCGCTCACAGCTTGATAGGTGCTGACATCGACCCTTTGAATCTCAAAAGCGCGGTGCAAAGGGGCAAGGACTTGGACCATCTGGATAGTAGAGCAATTGGGATTGGCAATTATGCCTTTTTGCTTCCAAAGGGCGATGTCGCTAGCATTGACTTCAGGGACGACCAAAGGGACATCATTATCCATACGAAAATGGCTTGTATTATCGATGACCACCGCCCCAGCTTTTGCCGCACTGGGGGCAAATTCCGCACTCACACGCCCCCCAGCTGAAAAAAACGCTATCTCAACACCCTCTTGTGCGAATACCTCGTGCGTGGTCTCTAAAATCTTGTGCGTTTTGCCAAATGCTTCGATCTCATTGCCCGCACTCCGTGAGCTTGCCAGGGGGACGATTTTTTTGATGGGGAAATCCTGCTCTTCTAAAACCTTGAAAATCTCCTCGCCCACCGCACCGCTAGCACCCACAACTGCCACAACATATTTTTTCATTTTTGCCCTTTTTGCAAATTTTAATGCCGTGATTATACATTATTTGAAATACCGATAAAATCTATTTTTTTTCAAAGCCAATGCGAGCATTTCTCTATCCCCGCGACTATCGCCATAGGCAGTGATGTCCTCATAAGCACGCAAATCAAATCGCTCCGTGATCCTTTTGACTTTTTGCTCCCCATAGCAGTTTGCCCCCAGAAATCTCCCGGTCAGCCTGCCATCAATGACCTCCAAAACACTCCCGATACAGATAATCCCCAGCTCATCGCATAGCGGTTTGAGGTAAGATTCAAAGCTCGCACTCACCAGCACGACCTCATCGCCACGCTCTTTGTGCCAGCATAATCGCTTTAAGGCGGAATCTTTCAACATAGCTTTTAATAAGGGCAAAAACATAGCGCATTTTTTCTGGAATGCTTCTTCAGGATAACCAGCAAAAAAATACCTACTCAACGCCTCTTTGGCAAAGGAATTGCTAAAAATCCCGATTTTAAAGCCGACTAAGATATGCCAATGTTTTAAAATCCCTATATAAAACGCCTTTTTGCCGACCAAAAATTTGACAAACGCTATCAAGCTGTCTTGGTTGGTAATTGTCCCATCAAAGTCAAAAAATGCGATATTTTTGTGGTTCATTGGGGTATCTTTGCCTCTCTGTAAGCCTTGTAAGCTTCAATCAACATATCTTTATCTTTATAAAGTGGCGACCAGTCAAGGATTTTTTGGGTATGGGAAATATCAAGGACGTATTCCTCATCAGCAATTTTGTATTGTTCATCATACATTATTTCAATGCCAATCTTCCCCAGCATTGCCAAAGTCGTTTTGATGGCAAAAGCATTTGTCGGGATAAGCCTAGATTTTGAACCCACTTCAGTGATAATTTCAGCAAGTAAGGTGCGAATGGGGGGGGGGCATCACTGCCGAGATTAAACGCACCATTGGGTAGCCCTTTTTGGATACAAAGCAAAATCGCACGCGCACAATCTTGCACGCTCACCATTTGGTAGCAATTTTCCCCCTTGCCAATCAAAGGCACGGGCAGATTTTTCTCCATCAGAGCAAAAAGTTTGTTCAAAATCCCAAATCTCCCACGCCCTACAATCATTCGAGGTCTAAAGATACTGATAGAAAATCCACGCTCCCGGTAAGCTTCACAGATTTTTTCACTCTCAAGCTTGCTTTTCCCATAATACCCAAAAGGATTTTTGGGATGGGATAAGTCAATCGGCAAATATTGGGGCTTGCCATAAACCATATCGGTGCTAAAATAAATCAACTGGTAGCAATCATATTTTTCCATCGCTTGCAATAATCTATGCGTCCCGAGCGTGTTGAGTTCATAAAAATATTTTTCTCTGTCTTTTCTTGGGGGCTTGAGGTGGTATTGGCGTGCTGCTAGATGGATAACTACATCGCTAGGAAAGAATGCAAAATCAATAGCTTGGGTCAAATCGATTCGAAAAAACGTCGCCTTGGACTCATTAGGTGGGGTAATATCGAGATTGATGACCTCATAGCCACAGCCCAAAAGCAAGTCAATCACATAACCACCCAAAAATCCACTCCCGCCAATCACCACGCAACGCATTCCCTACCCCTTTGCCACACTCAAAAACACAAGCCCGATACAAATCAGCACAATCCCAATCATCTTATTCGTATCCAGAGGCTCACCAAACATAAAATAAGCCAAAAACGCCGTCAAAATAAACCCCACGCTCAAAAACGGGTAGGCGATACTGACATTGACCTTTGATAACACCACCATCCACGTTAATATACTCAGGGCATAGCAAACAAACCCACCCCACAAATACGGGTTTAGCACTCCCCTATAGATAAATGCCAAACTCAAATGCAACTCCCCAAGCGTAACCATTCCTTTTTTGATAAATAGCTGGGCAAAGGCATTGAGCGCTACTGAAAATAATATCAGCGGGATAAATTTAATCATTGTTTTTCCTTTTTTTGAGATTCTTTGAGCCAAAGAGGCAAAGGCTGATTTTGTTTCAAGCCCGTGCTACATTTTGCATAAATTCCATCACCAAGCCTACCGGGAATCCTTGCAAACCCGCCTGTGTCGTATTGGTTTTTATCGACCCTGACATACGGGATGGCGTATTTTTGGAGCTTTTTCAAAAATGAAAGTTCCCAATCAGGCTCAAAATAAATTTCCCATTTTCCATCACAAGTTTTTTTCATATCTTTTAAGACAGCTTTTGTGTCTTTGGTGTAGTGGCGTTGTGTTATTTTTAGCCCATCTTTAAAGGCGGGATACATATTTAACACCAAAAACAAAATCATCGCCCAGCGCAAATAAATCAACGACTTTTCTAAGCGTAAAAAATAACTAAACCCAATGATAACCACAGGCAAAAGCCAGATCTGTGGGGCATAGCGCGCCCACCAGGATTCAGGATTGATAGCAATAGTCGCACCGATAAGCAAGAATAACAGACCAAATTTTTTGCCCGCAGGTGTGGCAAACTCCCTGCGAATGCGGTATAAAAAAATCACGCTCAAAATCACCACACCACCAAAATAATACCCAAAGCCCCCAATCCTCACATCCGGATCGCCAAAACCCGATTCGTTTTTGGTGCGAAAAAATGGCATTTTCCACATAGGCCCATTAGGGCTAGTGTAGGAAATATTTTGCGTTTTTGAAAAAAGTGACACAAACAGCTTTTCTGGGGTGTTGAGCTGTTCAAAAATCTTGGGGGCATTGCCGGTGATAATATCGATTTTATTCTTGCCAAGCAGGGGATAAAAGGGACTGCGTTTTTCAGAGATATTGGTAAAGTAGGGATTAGCACCACTAAGCACGATCAGCACCACGCCTATACAACCAGAGATAAAGATTTCTTTGGGAAACCATTTTTTAAACCCCCCCCCCCCGCCATTATTACAAGATAGCCCATTTGATGAGCCAAATGCAAGTTTGTTTGCAAAACAACGATAGAGAAAATACAAAATCCCCACCACGCCGACATAAGCCAGCCCTGTGAGTTTGATATTACTCGCCACCACAAGCACAAAAACAAAAATCGCGTATTTGGCTTTGTTTGGCTTATTCTCTAAATCAATGATATTCAAAAACAAAATCACCAATGCACAGCCGAGCAACCCATCGACATAATAGGTATGGATTTGAGAAAATAACACGGGGCTAAAAACTGCCAAAATCATCAAAAATACGGCTTTATAGACACCAAACTTCAAAGACCCAAGCACGCCTACGCCATAAAAAAAACTTGCTGCACAAAAGAGATAATTTAACGCCTTGCCCGCTTCTATATCGCCAAAACTAAGCACAAAATTACTCGCAACAATCTCGCTAAATTTCACATAGTTTTCAACCCAAATCTGGTGGCTCAAAAACGGCTTTAAAGCCTCTAAATCTTGCATTTTTTGATAGAGAGGATTCCAGCCATTGCTTAAATACTCAATCCCAATCTGATGATACGCCCGCCCATCCCAAGAGCTATCCCACAGATACAATGCCAACAAAACCGATAACCCCAAAATGCAAACAAACAAAATCACACAAACTAGATAAAAAGGATTGCGATAAACCAAACAAGCTAATGCGATAAAAAACGCCACATAAAAATACGCTACGTGAATACTTGCCCCAAACAAAAATCCCAGCGAGCTAAGTAAAAACAACGCCCCAATAAATGCCATCAATCCATAAGAAAGTCGCCGAGATATGCAGAAAACCGCCTCGCTGTTGGCTTTATACACAAACTTTTCTATCCAAAATGACTTCGAAAATAAATTTTGTAAAAACATTTTTTCTCCTACTTTGCTCCTAAAAAATAATAAAACCCAATGCCATCACTCCGATGGCATTTCAGAATCCTTGCTATAGATAATAAAATCCTTTGATTCTGCAGTCTTTTTGAAGCCGTATGCCCCTTTATTGAGCGCTTCGATGGTATCAAGAGAATCTTTTGTTTCCTCTCGTTTCTCTTCAGGGATTTCTTGGCTAAAAAAAACATTATCTTTTGAAAATACGATCACATCAATCGGCACAAAAAATGCCAGATTTTTGGAATTAGATTGCTTCAAAAATGCCTCTTGTGAAATCCTATCAGGCGTGATACTCCCAAACATCTGATGGATATTCACACTTTTGAGACCTAGCTTTTGGTATTCAAAAGAAGCAAAATCTGTGAGGATCTCGATAGTTTGATTGTCTGAACGCAAATATTGCACGATGGGTTCTAGCATTTCGACCAATCCCGTGCTTTTGGCATATACATCCGATAAATCTTTATCATATTTTTTAAATACCTGCTCATAGCCGTGATTTGACCCCCCCCCGCCTATAATTTGAAGCACCAACAACACAGGCAAAACAAATCGAGGGATTTTTGGATATTGCACCATTGGGATAAACAGCAACACCCCCAAATAAATCGTGCTTACATAATAATTTCCCCAAACCTTATTCACTCCAAAGAGCAAATACACCAAACTCACCAAAAAGCCAATACCCACCACCACAAACAAATCAGATTGGCAAAATTTCGCCTCTTTTTGGCGAGAGATTTTTGAGATAAACCCCCACAACAGCGCCAAACAAACACAAAGCAAAACAATAAAAACAATGATTTCAAAATAATAAAAATCAATCACACCAAAGATTTTTTCAGCCAAACTCACGTGGGTATAAGCCCCGTGATTGGTTGCGTTGCTCTCCATATTGAAAACAAACATACCCCACCAAGCGCCCATTCCCCTAGGGTGCAATAAATACGGGTTAGTAATCACCCACAATGCCATCACGCTCGCTGTGATCCCCACGCAGTGAATGAAAAATTTTTTAAAATCAAAAATACCCCGCAAATAAGGAACAAGCACATAGGCATAAAGCAGTGGAAAAAACATCACCGCTTGAAATTTCGCCACCCCAACAGCAAGACCAAATACAAAAACACTGCCAAGATACGCCTTGCCAAAACCAAAATTGTCCCTAGCGAGCAAATAAACACCCCACAAAATAAAAAACGCTTGAAACACATCGGGCTTGACAAGATAGCCATTACTCCAAAATCCCGGCATCAAAACCACCAAAAACACAATCCCATAGGCTTGCAAGGCAGGCAAATAAAGCCTACAAATCTTATAAATCATCCACAAGCACGCCACACTAAAGACACCATTAAGCACTCGGGGTGCATAGATTGCCATTTCTGTGTTGTGCAATAGATGAAACGGCGCTGTTACAAGAAGATTGAGCAGATACCAGCCAAAGCCATAATTGTAAAATCCAAAGCGAAAAATCTTTTCGATATTTAATTCCCTAAAGCCCTCATACATAGTGAGCCACTGATGAAACTCCGGCAACTCATCCCCACCCGTAACGCCTAAAAACTGAATATCTAAATACCGATAATCCATATAAGCAAACACACACAGGGCAAAAAACATCACCAAATAAATCGCCTTATCTTTCCAAATCATTCTTTCTCCTTATCCATACATCAAAATCACCAAAAAACCCAGCCACGAGACAATCACCGCCTGCAAAAACCGATCTTTCAAAACAATCTTGCTCGGACTCCCGCTTTTGTTTTCCACAAAAGTAATCTGCATATAACGGAATATCCCCGCAAGCACAAACACCGCACTCAAATACAAATAATCACTATGCAATCTTTCTTTTACCTCTGGTGAGATACTCCACAAAATATAAGCAATCATCACGATCGAGGCACTCACAGACATCGCAATATCCAAAAATACGCGATTATAGCCATCCATCACTTCACGCATTTTTTGACCACCAGCCTCCGATAAGATCACATCATCACGCCGTTTTGCCAAAGCCAAAAAGAGTGCTAGCAAAAATGTCATCACGATAATCCACTCTGATAAGCCCGTGTCTGTCGCACTCGCACCCACAAACAAGCGGATCACAAAGCCACTCGCAATAATAAAAATGTCTAATATCGGGATATGTTTGAGTTTTAGGCTATAAAGGAGATTTAAAATAACGTAGATAAGAATACACAAAAATACATCAAAACCTAGAAATATTGACCCCCCCCCCCCCCGCAAATCAAGAGGACAGAAGCGATAAAACCGGCAAATGTTGGGGTGATTTTTCCAGAAGCGATGGGGCGATGGCGTTTTACCGGATGGATTTTGTCTTTTTTGACATCCATTATGTCATTAAAGATATACACCGCACTCGCACACAGACAAAAGCAAACAAACGCTAGCAAACTATCGAAAAAAATAGGCAACTCAAAAAGCTTGAAACTAAAAAATGCTGGCAGAAAAATAAAAAAATTCTTGATGTATTGATAAAATCGCATCAAATGAAAAATACTTTTTATCTCCAAAACCAGCTCCATTTTGATTTGTTTGCATTCTCGCATAAAAACCCAGCATTCTACCCAATCAAAACTTAAATTCAATACCCTTATTTAGCCACATTATCACAACCATAAATGCCAGCAAATCTGAATCAAAAGAAGCAAAAACTAATCAAAACTTAGCAAAATAAAAGTGTTTTTTTGATACGTTACGCAAAAAAGACAAGAAAATTGCAAAATACGAGAAAACAGCAAAATGCAAAAAATGGAGGGTAAAAAATGGGGCTTCTTGATCGCTTCTTCAAACTCAAAGAAAATCACACCAACTTCAAAACCGAAGCATTAGCGGGCTTTACGATATTTTTGACAATGCTCTATATCATCCCTGTAGGCTCACAAATCCTCTCAGCAGCCGGTATGCCAAAAAACGAACTCATCACAGCGATTTCTTTGGTAACCGCATTAGCCACCTTGCTTACGGGCATTTGGGCAAATACCCCTGTGGCAATGAGCGTGGGAATGGGACTCAATGCGTATTTTACCTATGGACTAGTCGGCGGGATGGGACTATCTTGGCAACAGGCTTTGGGAGCAGTCTTTTTATCGGGTGTGATTTTTTTGATTATCTCTTTGACAAGACTTCGGGTTTGGATTATGCAAAGTATCCCCAAAGATTTGAGATTTGCCTTATGTGCGGGATTGGGGGCATTTATCGCCACGATTGGCTTCAAATCCTTGGGCTTTATCACCATCACCCCATCAGGACTAATGACCTTAGGCAATCTCACCTCCCCGCAAGTCCTCATCGGCATATTTGGCGTGCTTTTAATGCTTTTGCTCCATACATTTGGCGTGCAGGGGGCTTTTATCATCGGGATTTTGGCTTGCAGTGCTATCTCGTGGATCATCGGGCTTGCTGTAATGCCTACACAAATCATCTCCCTACCCGCCTCCATATCAGGGATCGCATTCCAATTTGACCTTATAGGTATTTTTAACATCGCCATTATCCCCGCTATTGTTGCCCTTTTGATAACCGATTTGTTTGATTCTTTGGGCACGCTCGCAGGCGTAGGTGCAAAAGCCAAGATGTTTCAAGACACCAGCGGGCGAGACAAAAAACTTGAAAAAACCCTCCAAATCGACGCCCTTGCCACCACAGGTGGGGCGATGTTTGGGCTTTCAACCACAACGGCATTTTTAGAAAGCTCTGCCGGCGTGGCTTCTGGGGGACGGACCGGACTCACGGCTGTTTTTTGTGCGCTTTTCTTCGCTCTGACATTGTTTTTTCTCCCCATTTTTAATGCCATCCCTGAATATGCGATTTATCCGACGCTCATCGTGGTGGGTGCATTGATGTTTGCAGAAGTCAGGCATATCGATTTCACAGATATCCCCACTGCTACGGCGAGCTTTTTTACCATTATCTTAATGCCCCTAAGCTCATCGATTACCACCGGACTTGCAAGCGGATTTATCGTGTATGTTTTGATGTGTGCATTCAAAAGAGAGTGGCAACGCCTCAATTTGGGCGTGATGATTTTATTTGCTATCAGCTTGATACCCTTTGTATTCCAGCATTGAGGGGCATTTTGGTTTTGAAATTCAATCGCTGTGGTTTTTATCACTCGCTTTTGGTTGTATAAAATGCCAAATTAGCGACATTTTTGATAAAAAGCTTTTTTTCACCGACAAGTTTTTCTGCCAATTGGAGCGTTTTGGTATCGAGCAAAATCGGGGCTTCGCTCACGCTCATCGGGCGGCGGGCAATGAGATCTAAAAGCTCGGGCATTTCATAGCTTTTTGCTGTGATATTTGGGTCATTTTTGCGAAATGGCAAACTCACATACAAGCCATCAAAACGCTTTGCTATCTCGTGAAGCTCGCTATTTGAAAGTGCGCTGGCTTTGTAAGCTGGGGGTCTGTCTATCGTGCCTAAATCCACTCTTGCAACATTGATTTGGCGCAAAAATGTAGCGATGGCATTGATATTTTCTAGCGAATCATTCACGCCTTTAACAAGCAAAATTTCTGCGACAAGCTTGCCACTATAAACACTCCCAAAGCTTTTAATACCCTCTAAAAGGGCTTCTAAAGAGATATTTTTATGCGGTCGATCCACACGCAAAAAACTCTTGCTAATCGCCCCATCAAGCGAAAATTTCACAATATCAAAAAGGTGTAATGCCTTTTGAACACTCATCTCACCAAAGCGTGAGCCATTACTCAAAATCAGCGTAGAAACGCCTTTGGGGATATGGGGTTTGATAGCAGATATGAGTTCATAAAGATATGGGTAAAGCGTGGGTTCGCCATTAGCTGTGATGGTCAATACATCGATCTTGGGGTGTTTAAGCAGAGCTTCTAAAACGCTTTGGATAAGCACATCAATATCCAAAACCTCTGCCATCTGCCCTTGAGCCTTTTTGCCCTCTAGCTCACAATAAAGGCAATCAAAATTGCATTGCTTGAGAGTTGGTGAGAGATCCACGCCCAAAGATATGCCAAATCGCCGAGAGATAACCGGTCCAAATACGATGTTTTTCATCACGTTTTTAACTTCTGTGTTTTTAAACTTCCACCCGATGCTTGCATTTGATACATTCGTGGATATGCTTGCCCCGATAGGTCCGATCGCTCATCATATAGCCACATTCCGGGCATTTTTCATTGATGGGTTCGTGATTGGAAATAAAGTTGCATTTCGGATAATTCCCGCAACCATAAAAGCTCCCGCGCCTGCTTCTTCTAAGCAATATTTCCCCACCACATTCTGGGCATTTGACTTCGCTTAAGGCTTGAGATTTATTCGCAGGATTGTTTTTTAATGACTTAGTGTTTTTACATTCTGGATACCCGCTACAAGCGATAAATTCGCCATTTCTCCCGCGTTTTTTTACCATCGGTTTGCCACATTTTTCACAAGCCTCAAGACTTTCTTCATCACTAGCTTGGGCCTCTTGGGGCTTGACATATTTGCATTTGGGATAGCCACTACAAGCAACAAACTCGCCGTATCGCCCATTTCTAATCACAAGCTCTTTGCCACATTGCGGGCAGGCTTCCCCTGTGGGAATGATGACTTTTTGGGAGGCGATATGGAGCTTACCATCAGAGATTTTTTCCATAAATGGCTCATAAAAATCCCGCAAAACCTTTTGCCAATCCTCTTTATTCTGTGCGATACCATCAAGCTTATCTTCCATACTCGCACTAAAAGCTGAATCAACGATTTCATTAAAATGCGCCTCAAGCATTTCGATCACTTTAAACGCACTCTCTTGGGGCAAAATCTGCTTTTTTTCTACCACGATGTATTCACGATTTTGCAACAAAGAAATCGTTGGGGCATAGGTGCTAGGTCTGCCGATCCCCAAACTTTCAAGCATTTTAATCAACGAGGCTTCAGAATACCTCGCAGGGGGTTCTGTGGTGTGCTTATTATTCTGGATATTCTCTAACTTGATAGGCGTATTAGGCGAAAGATCAGGCAAAAGCTTGTCTTTATCATTATCGCCTAAAATCTTGTAATACCCATCAAATACGAGCCTACGCCCATTGGCTTTAAATTCGCCTTTATCGCAAACAAACATAATGCTCTGGCTTTCAAAAACCGCATCTTCCATCTGGGAAGCCAAAAACCGATGATAAATCAGCGTATAAAGCTTATGCTCATCAGGCTTAAGATAGGATTTAGCCATTTGGGGGGTAAAGGCGATGTTTGTAGGGCGGATTGCCTCGTGTGCCTCTTGAGCGCCCTTGTTTTTGGTGGCGTAATTTTTTGGCTTAGCGGGCAGGTATTTTTCACCAAAATCATTGCGGATTTTTTCTCTCGCACTCTCTTGGGCTTCTTTGGCGATATGGAGGCTATCGGTTCGCATATAGGTGATGATACCCATTGTGCCGTTGTTTGTCTCGACACCCTCATAAAGCCTTTGGGCAATACCCATCGTCCGTGAGGGCGAATACCCCAAAACGCTTGAAGCACTTTGTTGCAATGTCGAGGTCATAAACGGCGGCGGGGTGGGAGATTTTTTGGGTTTTTTGAGTATCTCACCGACCATATAGGGGCGATTTTGCAGGGCTTTTAGCATAGCATTGGCGAGGTTTTCATCGGTAATGCCTTGTTTTTTGATCTTTTTGCCCTCATAGCTACTCAATTCCGCTTGAATACCGCCTGCAAACACCGCATCAATCGTATAATAATCCACCGGCACAAATGCCTTGATCTCACGCTCTCTATCCACGATGATTTTAAGTGCTGCACTTTGCACCCTACCCGCACTTAGTCCCCGATTGATCTTGCTTGAAATGAGTTCGCTAAGCTTAAAACCCACGATACGATCGAGCAAACGTCGGGCTTGCTGGGCATTGACTTTATCCATATCGATGTTTCGAGGCGATTTGAGAGCGTTTTCAATAGCGGTCTTTGTGATCTCGTGAAATACGATTCTAGGGAAACTCTGAGCGTCTTTGCCAATGGCTTGGGTGATATGAAACCCGATGGCTTCCCCCTCCCTGTCCTCATCGGTGGCGATATAGGTTGTTTTGGCTTTTTTTGCTAAGGATGTGATTTTTTCAACAATCTCTTTATGGTCTTTATCCACCTTATAATCAGGAATAAACACCCCCCCATCAATTTTGATACCAAATCGGGATTTGGGTAAATCCCGGATATGCCCTTTCGAAGCGATGACTTCAAACTTGCTACCCAGAAAGTTTTTGATGGTTTTGGCTTTCGCTGGAGACTCGACAATAATCAGATCTTTCATTAATTTCTCTTTAAATTTTGAATGTTTTGGGAATTCTAACACATTTTTATTTTTTTGAAAAAAAGTTTTTTGGAACAGCTGTTGCTTATGCCTTTGAAACCAAAATTTTTAGCAAAGGATGCGATTATGAGTTTTAGGATTAACACAAACATAGCGGCGCTCACCGCACACGCTGTAGGGATACAAAATAACAGAAACTTAGCGGGTTCTCTTGAAAAGCTAAGCTCGGGACTTCGTATCAACAAAGCCGCAGACGACGCCTCCGGAATGGCAATCGCTGATAGTCTTAGAAGCCAAAGTGAGAGCTTGGGGCAAGCGGTCAAAAATGCCAATGATGCCATCGGTATGATCCAAGTAGCCGATAAGGCGATGGATGAGCAAATCAAGATTTTAGATACCATCAAAACCAAAGCCATCCAAGCCGCCCAAGATGGGCAAACCCTCGAATCAAGAAAAGCCCTCCAAAGCGACATCCAGCGATTACTTGAAGAACTCGATAATATCGCTAATACCACCAGTTTCAACGGCCAACAAATGCTTTCAGGGAGCTTTTCAAACAAAGAATTTCAAATCGGGGCTTACTCCAACACCACGGTCAAAGCCTCTATCGGTCCGACAAGCTCGGACAAAATCGGGCATATCCGAATGGAAACCGCCTCGTTTGAGGGCGAAGGAATGCTCGCTTCTGCAGCGGGTTCAAACCTCACAGAAGTATCGTTAAATTTCAAACAAGTCGATGGGGTCAATGACTACGAACTCGAAACAGCCAAAATATCAACTTCTGCAGGAACGGGGATTGGTGCGCTTAGCGAAATCATCAATCGATTTTCCAATACGCTAGGCGTGCGGGCTTCTTATAATGTTATGGCAACCGGTGGCACGCCTGTGCAATCAGGAACGATCCGTGGGCTTGTCATCAATGGTGTGAGTATCGGGACCATCAATGACGTGCGCAAAAATGACTCCGATGGGCGTCTCCTCAATGCGATAAACTCTGTCAAAGATCAAACCGGCGTGGAGGGGTTTTTAGACATTACCGGTAGGATCAATCTCAAATCTAACGATGGGAGAGCGATTTCTATCCACGCTAATAGCGCCTCTGGGCAAGTCTTTGGGGGCGGGAATTTTGCCGGGATTTCAGGCTTTAATCACGCTATTGTCGGCAGATTGACCTTGATACGCACCGATGCGAGAGATATTATTGTCAGTGGGGCGAATTTCAGCCATATCGGCTTGCACTCCGCCCAAGGCGTGTCTGAATACACCGTTAATCTCCGAGCAATCCGAGGCATTTTTGATGCCAATATCGCTTCAGCCTCCGGTGCGAATGCCAATGTCGCCCAAGCCGATCTGAACTGGCAAGGCATTGGTGCGGGGGTTACCAGCCTCAAAGGCGCAATGGTCGTAATGGATATGGCAGATTCTGCCCGAACCCAGCTAGACAAAATCCGTGCCGATATTGGTTCAGTCCAACTCCAGCTAGTAACAACGATCAACAACGTTTCGGTAACCCAAGTCAATGTCAAAGCTGCAGAATCTCAAATCAGAGACGTGGATTTTGCTGCGGAATCTGCGAGCTTCTCAAAATACAATATCCTTGCACAAAGCGGGAGTTTTGCGATGGCACAAGCGAATGCCGTGCAACAAAACGTCCTCAGACTACTCCAATAATCACCTCGCCTTACAAATCGCCCAAGCAAATCGCTTAAGAATAGAAAACTCCCCTCGGAGTTTCTATCCCTAAGCCTGCCAATATCGAAGGATTTTTATGCAAACTATCTATGAGAAAAACCTCGCTGTCTTAAAAACCAAAGATCCACTTTTAGCACTCGCATTGCTCAACTGCAAGCCAAATCAGAAATTTGATGTTTTTATGGATAACGATGTTGCAAATTTTAATATCATCGACAAAGAGAGCAATACGCCGTTATTTATGGGCAAACCACTAGAAGAAAGTATGCAAAAAATCAATGATTTTAGCCCGTATGCTTACTACCCTTATCTTTATTTTTATGGGGCGGGTAATGGGGTGTTTTATCGCTTGCTTTTAGGCAACTCGCAACATCAAAGGATTGTCGTTATCGAACCTGAACTTGAAATTTTGTTTATCGTTTTGAATCTTTTGGATTTTTCTAGCGAAATCCTTTCTGATAAAATCATTTTTTTATATGCCAAATTTTGCACCTACCATATGATACACTCGCTTTTTGAGATGGATAAAACATCGAGAATCTACTCAAAAGTCTATGATCTACATATTTTTAATCCCTATTATGAACGCTACCATAGCGAAATCCTCAAACTCAATCAATATTTTATCAAAGCCATCGAACATAGCGTCATCAGCGTGGGTAATGACACACGAGATGCCATCATCGGTATCAGACAACATATTCAAAACCTCCCAGACGCCCTATCTTCGCCCACATTGCTAAATTTGCTTGAAAATCTCAAAAACAAAGACACCGCTATCATCGTCTCCACAGGCCCTAGCCTCACCAAACAGCTCGATCTCCTCAAATCTATCGCCCCATATGCGACGTTATTTTGTATCGATGCGTCTTTCCCGATCCTGCATAAACACGGCATAAAGCCTGATATTGTCTTTTCACTTGAGCGTGTGGAGGCAACGGCGAGATTTTATTATGACACCCCAGAAGAAGCCCAAGATGGCGTGGTATTTGCCATCACCTCAATCGTGCATAAACGCCTCAAAGACTCCATCAAGCGGGGGATCAAACAATTTAGCTTCCGCCCCTTTGGCTATACCAATCTCTTTGGATTCCATCAATACGGCTATCTTGGGATCGGGATGAGTGCGGCAAATATGGCATATGAGCTTGTCGTGCATTCACGTTTCAAGCGCTGTATCCTCATCGGTCAAGATCTCGCCTTTGGCGATGATGGCACAAGCCACGCCAAAGAGGCACTTTATGGGTCTGATGAGATCAAACCAAAAAACAGCGAAGAAAAGCTTTTTGTCTCAAAATACGGCGGTGGGGGCGAGGTAGAAACGACAAGGGTTTGGAAATTGTTCTTAGAATTTTTTGAAAAAGACATTGCCCAAACCCCCTACAAACTCGAAGTTATCAACGCCACAGAAGGCGGGGCGAGGATAGGAGGCACCAAAGAAATGAGCTTCCAAGAAGCCATCAAACTCATCGATACGAGCAAACCAAAAACCCCCATCAAACTGACCTACCCCAAAAAATCAGAAAGCAAAAAAAACATCCGGATCGCCAAAGAAAAATGCCTCGACATCATCGCTTATGGCACAGAAAAAAAATTGCTTGTGGAAGAATTGTTTTTAAAAATCGCTGCCTATACCGAAAAGCTCGAAAAACTCAATAATGAAAACAAGCTCGATGAAATTGATTTTGAGGAATTAAGCTCCTTGAGCGATGCAATCGATACGATAAAAAAACTCTTTGAAGATAAAAAATTCAATAACTATTTTGTCGATGCGATCCAGTCGTATATCTTCCATCAAGAGCTTGACATCGCCAAACTCGTTGTAAAATACACAAAAAATGAGATTGACAAACAAGCCAAACAACTCGAATGGATCTATGCCCATAAATACTGGCTTTTTAGCCTTGCAGGCGGGATGGATTGTGTCATCGAAACGGTCAAAGAAGCCCTAGAGAGCTGGGAAGAAAACAACTAAGCCCCTTTTGGCAAACGCTCTATGATTTTTGGTTTCACTTTTTTGCAATAGCGTGTCTGATTTTTTTAAATGTATTTTTATTTCTATGATAAATCTAAAGGGTGAATTAAAAAATCCCTAGTTTTGTTTTCCCTTGAGGGGGACAAGGGGCTAGCTGTCCGCTATGCCATTGCGAGCATAGCAGATGGCTAGCCCCTCCCTTACTAGCTAGTATGAGAAACATTTATTAGAAAACATCGCTATGGAAAAACATTATTCCCTAATCGATTCGGCTTGCCAAATCTGAAGACCATTCACACGGGCAAAATCCGTTTGTTCGTAAAAGATTCTAACCCACCCACCCGAGTTATACCCTACTAACACGGGAATATCAACTCGTTTTTAATGGGCGAATTTCAATGGGTGCAAGCCTCAAACAAACATTAAAGATTCATCACGGCTTCACCCGCTTCATCTTCTCAAGCCCAAAATCTTTTTTTCGTGTTCCAAAAGCCATTTTTTAACCTCAATACCCCCGCCATACCCTACCAATCTCCCATCACTGCCAATCACCCGATGGCAAGGCGTGATAATCAAAATCGGATTCTTATTGTTCGCACCCCCAACAGCTCGGGAATGCTTTGGTAAGCCCATCGCCCTTGCTGTGTCTTGATAACTCCAGGTCTCCCCAAAACCTATTTTGCGAAGTGTTCCCCAAACCTGCTTTTGAAACGGCGTGCCCTCGTCCTCTAAGGGCAAATCAAAAGAAAACACCTGCCCCGCAAAATATCCTCCCAATGCCTCTGCGCAAGCCATTGTTAAATCATTAGGATTTTCTTCAAGGTGCTTTTGATGAGCCAATAACACGCTTTTTATCCCCGTTTCACTGGCGATAATATGGATATATGGGATCACAAAACCCGCAGGCGTTGGCATAAAATAATGGTGCAACATTGAAAAACCTTTTTTTGAAAAATCCCATCATTTTGCCAATTTTTCAATAAAAATCAAAATTTTAAGGTGAAAAATAAAAAATTTTAGTATAGTAGGAATGGTTTTTATTTTTAAAAAATGAGTGTAAAAAGGAACATTATGAAAAAAAAATTTTTATCTGGCGGGCTTATTTTTTCCCTATTTTTTGGCATAAATGCCTATAGCAAGCAAGCCAATGGGGGGGGGGCAGGAGAAACCCAAAGCCCTATTAAAAGCTACAAACTCCAAACCCAAATGGTTTCAGCCAATAAGTTCGACCAAAATTTGCGCGAAGTCGATGGTTCGGTCGCAGTGGTGAGCGGGAAGAAACTCCAAGAACTCCAGATACATAGCATTGCCGAACTCACCAAAGCCATCCCGGGGCTGATTTTGGAAAATTACTCCTCCGCAGGGGCGTTATACACGAGCGTGCGAGGCATTTCAAATACGGATTATTTCAACCCTGCCCTTGTAGTCTATATCGATGGGATTCCTCAAGACCCTGAATTTCTCTCTCAAGAGCTCCTTAATGTCAAGCGTGTCGAGCTATTGCGTGGTCCGCAAGGGACTATTTGGGGGCAAAACGCCCAATCTGGCGTGCTCAATATCATCACCAATCCGATCACAAGCAACACCCCACGTGCCAATGCTAGCACAAGCATTGGCACACTCTCTACAAATACGATGCTCTCTACCGCCACCCCGCTACTCAAAGACTGGCTGTATATCGGAGCGGATTTGGGTTATTATCACCAAAGCGGGCAAATCACGCAAAAAAGCACGGGTGAAAAGCTCGATACATCCGATTCTTTGCTCGGCAATGTCAGCCTTGCCTTTGCTCCGAAAAATTCAGGCTTTGAAGCGTTGTTTAAATACTCGCTAAGCGATTTGAACGACCATCATAATGGCTTTTATCTCACCGATGAAGAAATCAAAACATTAGGGCGAAGTAAGGGGTTTTATAATCCCAACTTTTTTCGCCCCTATTTTAAACGCAACGCCCAAACCTACGCCCTCAAGCTAGGCTATAATTTTGGGATTTCTAATCTTAGCAATGTCTTTTCTTATCAAGACAGAAGTAACCGACTCGATCAATTAATCGGCAGTGTCAAAGAAGCTAGAGAGACTACCACCGATGAATTGCGATTGGTAAGTCGCTATCAAAACGGGGCTTATAGCATTTTTGGGGCGTATTTCCAGCATATCGCCCACGATTTCCCCGACAAAACCTCTTTGGTCAAAACTATCGATAAAGATACTTTTGCCATCTATGGTGAGGGCAAAAGCCCGGAATTTTGGGGCTTTGATATGACTTTGGGAGCGAGATATAGCTTGGATATTTCCAAAGCCCATTCCTTAGGGATGGAAAAAAACAATATGATTTTAAAACCCGCATTCAAAGACAATAACTCTTCACATATCTTCACCCCCAAAATCGCCATTGGCTACAATCTAGGCGAAGATGTTAGGCTCTATGCCCTCTATCAAAACGGCTATCGTGCGGGCGGTTTTGACTTCATCACTGCTGATAAAATCAAACCCGAATACACCCAAAACGCCGAACTAGGCGTCCATAGTGAGCTTTTTAGTAGCAAACTTAGTCTCAATGCTGCACTTTATTATATTTATATCACCGATAAACAAGTCTCACTCCCAAGCCCTGCGGGATTTTCTATACAAAATGCCGGCACGATTGATTCGCTAGGCTTGGAGCTTGCTTTGCATTCTCGCCCGATCGAAAGCTTGGTGGTTTCTTTTGGTGGGAATTTTGGGCATTCTAGGTATGTCAAAGGGGCGATAAAAGGCAAAGATACCCGCAAAAACAAAACGCTTCTCTTAGCCCCAGATGTAAGCTTGAATGCCAATATCGACTGGAATTTTGCCACAATTAATGGGGCGAAATTTTTTGCCAATCTCAATGGCAGATTTTATTCTAAGACTTATTTTGATGATGAAAATAAACTTTTTCAAGACCCTTATGGCATTTTTGATTTGTCCTTGCGCCTGCAGGCAAAAAATGGCTTGAGTATCAATGTCTATGCCCAAAATCTTTTTAACCAAAAATACAAAACGTGGATTCAAAATTTTCCTATTCCTCCTACTGCTAGCATACAAGGGAGTTTTATCGGGCAACTCCGCAATATAGGGGCTTCTTTGAATTATAATTTTTGAGGAGTAGAGGCGTAAAGCCAGATCCAACTGCTTGGCTTCACTAGCCTCGCACGGCGATGCGTTTATGCGACCTTTAGGAGCATAGCAGACGCCCAAACCTTAGGAGCGAAAACGGGCTTTGCCCGTTGGAGTGGTCTTCAGGTTTGGGTGAAGCCCAAACCAACACCTTAGAAATTTATCTCGAACGCACAAGCCTTAGGCTTGGCTGACGAGATGGTAGCTTTAGGAATGGAAAGAGGCTTTGCCTCTTGAAATGGTCTTCAGGTTTAATTTTTTCTCTGAAAAAATTAAACCGAGTAAAACATAGTGTAAAGGAAAGAAATGAAAAAATTTTATCGGTATTTTCATATGTATGTGAGCGTTTTCTTTTTGCCATTGGCGATTTTATACACCCTTAGCGGGGTGCTAGCCCTCTTTGAGATTCACGGCGATCGTGAAGTCAAACCCCTAGCCATCGATGCAATGGCAACCAACATCGATGAACTCCGGGAGCAAGCCATCATTTATCTGCGAAAAAATGGCGTGCAAGATGAGGTCATCAAATTTCGGGTTCTCGATGAAAATAAGGGGCTCGCTTATGGGAATATCGCCCACACAATAGGGTTTTTCTTTGGTCCAGGACATATCAATGTTTTTGATATTCGCCAAAAGGGATTTTTGGCGTATCTGATGGCACTCCACACCGGCGATGGGTCTGATATTTTTAATTATTTCGCGATACTTTTTAGTGCGTGTTTGCTATTGTTTTATGTGAGCGGGTTGTTGATGATAAAATTTTCCAAACACGCGAAAACCCTGAGTCTTGCGTTCATTTTGGGATTGTTGGTGAGTTTTGTTTTGGGGATTTTGAGCTAGGGGGGGGGGTAGAGGATTATTTTTTCTATTTCTATTATCCTTACTCGATTCAGTTTTAAAAAACTGAATCTGAAGACCACTCATCTGTGTTTTACTCAGGTTTAATTTTTCAGAGAAAAAATTAAACCTGAAGACCATTCCGCAAGATGTGAAATCTTGCTTCATTCCTAAAGCTACCATCTCACACCCAGCCAGAGGCTGTGCGTTCGAGATAAATTTTAAAGGTGTTGGTTTGGGCTTCACCCAAATCTGAAGACCGCTTTTTGGAGGCAAAGCCCCCAAACGCTCCTAAAGTTATCATTTCACGCCCAAGCGGAGCTTGTGCGTTGGAAATAAGTTTTATCGGTATCGATTCGATAAATTGAATCGCAAGACCACTTTGGCGAGCAAAGCCCCGCTTTAGGCGTATTGTTATGCTCCTTTTGTCGCATAAAACAATCGCCGTGCGGAGCTTGTTCAAGCCAAGCAGTTGGCTTTGACTTAACGCTTCTCGTCCTAATATGGGTGTCCGGTTATGTTCCTAAAAATCACATATTACCATAGCCACGCAACACCTATGAAATATACCCACTCTCTAGCAATGGCTCATCTTTGACAAATCGCTTCATCAACGCCAAAGTCGCCACATAAAATATTACCCCGCTTCCCCACAGGCTAATCAACCCATCATCATTTTTTACTTCATACATTATCGCAGGCATTTTAGGGTCGTGATGGATTTTAAATACCAATTTTCGGGCTTCTTTTTTATGAGCGTGGGCTTCTTTGGCAGTCTTAAACGGACCAATCAAATAACGATGTGCCAGCTTGGATTTGCCGTTTTGATAAAGAGCAAAATCCTCCACCCGATAAGAATATTGCCCAATCAATGCCAAAGCTTCCTTATCTTCTTGGGTGAGCACTGCTACCTGTAGATAATACCCCACCTCAGGCGCACAGCCTTGACAATGCGTTTGGCTACCATTCTTTGCAAATAAAACCATCGTTTTATCATCAATTGTCTTTTCTTGCTTGGGCGCTTCTGGTGTGGTTTTTTTGTCCTCACGATGGGGCTTAGCCTCTTTATCTGGTGCGACACGCAAGAACAAATCCTTGACCTTAGGATTGCTTTTAGCTTCTGGTGGGGTGGTTTGCTTGGGTGTCTTTTTGATCTCTTTTTGCATTACTCGCACCACCGGCACACCCTCGCCTTTCTTGGTATGGCGAGATAGTGAGAATCCATTAGGATTATTTTCAAATTTCTTAACAATCTCATCGGCTTTTTGCTTGTATTCACGGGCTTCTTTGGCAGTCTTAAACGGGCCAATCAAATAGCGATGGGCTGTGATGGTCTCTGTCTTGCCTTTTTTGTTTTTTCGGATAAGCTTGATTTCTTGGGTGCGGTAGCTCTGAGTTTTGAGCAAAGGCAACAAATCCTTAGGTTCTTTGGCAAGAGCAGCCACTTGTAAATAATACCCATCTTCAGCCGGGCAACCCTGACAATTTTGCTTGGGTGGGAGCGGGATAACTTTGCTTTCGATGTGATTGTGTTCTATTTTGTGCTGTTTTTGTTGTTGCCATCGGCGAGTTCTCTCCAATGCACTTACCTTTTTGCCAAAGCTAAAGCGCGCTCCAAGAGAGAGATTATAATCAGTCTGATACACGCCCAAAAACGTTCGGCTGACTTCTGCATATGCCCGCCAACTATCATCGATAATAAAATTCGCTCCCAAAGAAAGATTGAGTTTGTTATTCATTGGGGTTTGATAGACAATATCAGGCAAAATAGCTGCCCCAAACTGCCTGATATTGGTATTTCCACCGGTGTTGAGTTCATTGATATAGGACAATCCCAAACGCACATCAGTAACCATTCCCTTTTTGGTCTTGAAATGCTTGCCAAAAACCGCCCCAACACGTGAGATCAAAGCATTATTAGCCTGCAAGCTCGCTTGCACCCGCTCGCCTGCTACCATCGCTTCTAGCCGAGTCCCTGTGTTATAACCATAAATCACCTGTGCTTGTGGCTCAAGAAAATAACCCTGTATAAAAGCATTCTTTTCCTTGCCTTTGCCAAATAATCTATCAAGTTCATAGCGATAGCCCAATTCCACGCCTGCAATGATATTTTGACTACCCAATGAACTCTTGGAGTCCTCGATAACAATGTCTGAATCCCCATCAAAAGAAAAGCGATTGTTGGTATAGAGGTATTTGAGCGTGCTATCGATATAAAATCCATTCTCAAGAAACAACGCATCATAAAGCCCCAAGCCAATATTCTTCCCAGTTGTATGGTAGAGCGCCCCTTTGGAAGCAATAAAACTCCCCTCAGCACTCACGCCTAGATAATGCGTCCCATTCAAAAAGCTAAATTGATGGTCATAGCCAGCTTGTAAGGTCGTTTGAAAATCTCGATTGCGCGCGTTATCTGATCCCAAACCATTGCTAAACTTCGCCCAAGCCCCTTGCGTGAGATTTTGCCCGCGTAGTTCGCCCATTCGGAGATTGAGATTATCAGTAGCGATACGAAAATCCCGATAAAACACGCCCAAAGCATTTTGAAAGGCGTTAGTTGTCGCAAGATTGGCAGCAACGGCAAACCCATCAAGATAAAAAATAGTGAGCGGACCAGAAGCCCCACTATTTTGCACCCTGATATTGGGCGTTAGGGTATAAACCCCTTGCGTGTAATCAACACCTGAAAAATAATCATCAACATCATTTTGATGGATGATTGCCAATACGGCTTTGGCATCTTGGGGTTTGCCCGCTTCAAGGGCGATTTGCAAAAGATTGTCTCCCCCACTAACCTTTTGAGCTTCCAAAAGGTCGCTATTGCCTGTATTGGCATTCACACCCAAACGCACAACCCCATAATTCATAGTCAAATCCCCCACGCCCAACAAATGAAACGCTGGATTTTGCTGGATTTTTGTCTTAGCCGTTTTAGGGGAAATCGTTACCGCACCCGCCAGGCTATTTTCTGAGGGCAAAGAATTATCTCGCAAGCCACGCAAATCAATGATAGAGCCCACATTACCGATACTGCGGTTATCATTGAGGGCGAGTTTTTGCTGCGCCTCATCAGCATTGCCTGCTTGGAGGGTTTGCACGTTAGAATCTGCCGTTACCACCCAGCTAGCATTTTTGACACCCGCACCCGATGTGCCTGGAGTGCCCGAAGCCACTGGTGTGGCTGAACCAAACACATAGGTATTAGCCTTTCTATTATCTGTTGTGCCTCCTGCTTCAGTGATGGTTTGGTCGGTATCTTGGATACTGCCTATGAGCGAAACATTCCCATCAAATCCTGTAATGGTGGCTTTTTTAATCCCATCATCGGTTTGTGTGGTGTCGGTTTTGTCTGTTTTTTGGGTATTGAGATTGATCGTAGCTATCACGGGCGCTCTACCTGCAAAATTGCTAAAATCATAGCTAGAACCCGCATTTTGATTTTGAATATCCACCCGAGAACCATCACCAAAAAATGCGTGAATTTGCACGATGGTCGAAATTTCAGAGAGTTTTTGCAAGCCTTGTTGTTCAGCATTACCCCTCACAGAGATAGGATGGTCTTTGTCGCCAAGCGTAAGCGAGTGGGTTTTTACCAAACTCGGATTCACATCGGTGAAGATATTGGCATTGATTTTGGTTTCTCCCTGAAAGCTAAAGTTCCCTTGCGTTTGGAGCTTGTTTAAAATATTATCAATAGAATTTTGATCCAAAACGCCCACATCATTGAAATTATAGATAGAATCATCGCTCCCATCGTGAATTTTCATCGTGGCTTTTTGGAAACTCTGCGCCCCTTGAAAATTCACAACCTTATTGCCATCACCCCGAATATTTTCCCCATAATACGGGTGGTTATTATCAAAGCTTAGTGCTAGGGTAAGTCCTGTTGGTGGGGGCGTGAGTCCTGTTGTTGCCCAGTTTGGATTTTTGCTAAAAGCAATATCCCCATTCACACTGGTATCTTTTAGCCCAATTGTCCCGCTGATGATCTGGATAGGATTATTGGTTTGCAAGATGGATTGGGTCGTGTTGGGGCTTGTGGTATTGGCAGGATTGATGGTGCGATTAAGCACATCGATAAAATCATCATTGTTAGCCGTGTCAATCGTGCCAAGATTGCTAAACGTATAAGAAGATTTTTCCGTTGCACTCCCTTGTGTGATATAGCCTTGAAATTTATAATCTTGCGGATTGGTAGCATCTGGGTTGGCACTAAATGCGGCATTACCCCCAAAGTCAAACTCAAGATGTTGCCCGCCTCCTGTGCTAGCACCCCCTGTAGTTGGGTCATTGCCCCCTGCTTGGTAGATATTCCAAAAGACATAGGCAGGCATTGGGTCGCTCCAGTCAGTCCCAGAAGTAGCACTGGAAGCAGGGGGAGTGGTTGGGATTACAAAATCACTAAAACGCAGTATCGCTGGGCTATCTTCGGTATTGATGGCATTGGTGATTTTGCCTTCTTGGTAGCTCCTACCTACCCAATTGATCACCCCTTTGCCACTAAAAGGTCTTTGATTTTTAAAGCTCTGCAAGATTGCATTAGGGTCGGTAGTGTCAAGACTAGCGGTATTATCAGAGGCGTCGGTAAATTCTCTGAGATTGATAACACCCGCATCGACAAATGTATAGGTATTATTGGCGCTGGCAACACCATTATTGATAAAAAACCCATCTTTGATACTGCCAGTTTTATTTTTGTAGCTACCATCTGGTTGTTTGATAGTTCCGGGGATAAACGCCCCCTGACCGATAAAAACTAAATCAATATGATTTCCCGTGCCTTGAACTTCTTTACCCAAAACGTGGGCGTGGCTGAAATCAACGCTATGTGTTACACCTAAAGAATCGGTTTGATTGACATTTTTCTCAATCCATTCTTTTGCCTGTGCGCTCAACGTTTTTTCATCCATCTTTGCATTAAATGTCATCTGGAACTTAGAAAATTTCCCATTATTACCAGTAAATCCATCGCTTAGCTCGGTATTCATCACATTGATTTTGCCACCAAATTGGCTCAATGCGCTGAATTTAACACTACTATTTGTCTCTTTTGTTCTCTCCGCCCCATCAATAAGCATACTCGATGTGTTTTTCCCGCCAGTAACACTACCGCTCCCACCCAATGCATCGCCAAAAAATTCAAGATGGGCTTCCACATTGTTTGCCAAAGTGAGTGTCCCGCTCAACGAAGATTTGACAATTACAAGCTCTGTGTTCCCCATTGTATTTTCATTAGTCCAGTATCTATCAGCTTCATCACGATTGAGAAAATCCCGATTATCAAAGCTCGCATTAAATACAATACTCTTGGCTTTAGAAGCATTTGCACCATTACCCACGCTAATAGTGCCGATATTTGAACCTCTGACATTATAAACCCAGCTCGCTCCGGTTGCATTAGCAGCGCTAAGTGCTGAGCCAAAAAAAGTCGCCGCATTACTCGATTTCAAGGCATCGCCCATATTGATAGCATTGACATAAGCAGTGATAGCATTATTGCCGTGTCCGATCGAAAGGACATTGTTAGATCTTAACGGGAGAATGGATTCATCGCCAATAAATGTCGCATTAAATTCACCTAATCGGATCAAAATCCCACCATTAAGCGTAAGGCTAGATGGCAGGATATAATCACGGATATCTTTTTGGTTGCCATTACTATCTGTGTCGCTTGTAAGCAAGCTCCCATCTTTAGTGGTTAGCAAATCATCATTAGAAGCTTTGGCAAAGGCTAGGCGGACACTGGTTTTTTTATCAGCAGTGCTTGCCCCTGTGGTCTGAAAATTATCTTTGACGACTAGATTTGTGCCTTTGATATGGTAATTCCCTGTAGGGGTTTGGATGTTGCCCTTAAAATGCTCGAAACTCAGTGTGCCTCCGGTGTTATAAGCAAGCAGATTGAGGACTTGGTCTTGTTGGCCAAACTCAATCGTCGTGCCGGTGGGGATTGTCCCTAAGAGACCCGATGTCCCTAAAGTCTGGTTAGTCAAAGGGCGTAATGAACCTTTCCCAATAAAACTCAAGCTCGAGCCATCTTTGATCCCGCTAATCACATCGCCTTGATAATACGTTGGGATAGGGTTTGGCGTCGTTATCGCACTGGGTTTGGAAAAATCAAATAAATTACCACTCGTATTAAACGCCACACCCGTGTTGTTAAAACTCAAATTTACAGGGATGTTTGAGACTTTTGAAGCGCCAGAAGTTGTTATTGCCCCATAAATATTCCCAACAATTGTCGTGTTATTTGCCATCAAAGAAGAATCACCGCTCAATAAATGCGTGCTATCAAGCCCATCGATATGGAGTTCGCCACCGGGATTATTGATGATAAGGGTATTATTAGCAGAGCTGGCATTCCCTAGTCGAATCGTTACAGCACCAAAATGGAATCCATCGGGGTCTTTATCATAGTCTGTTGTGTTTGTTTTGAGACTGCCGTTGTAATATTTTTTTAGCAATTCCCTATCGCTAGCGTTGTGATTGGGATCATATAGCGAGTTTTGACCCAATGTGATTTTCATTTTTTGATTGCCATCGGTAGAAAGCACCCCATAAAATTTCGTGTGATTGACCACAGGTGTGCTACCATCTAGCTTTGGCGTGCCATCTGTGTTCATAACGGCGACATCTTCGCCAAAACTTAGCTCCAAAGCCTTGCCCTGACTCCAATCGCCTATCAAAGAAGATTGGCTGATATTGAGCGTGGTTTTAGATACATCAAATGATTTTTGATTTCCTGCGCTATCAACTTGCACGAACACAGATTTATTCCCATCAAGCTTTCCGGTTGCAGAAGCGGTGTGGCTTGTTTCTTTGGTTTGTAGGGCGACTACCCCATCAACAGCTTGGATATTTAAGATATTATTTCCACTACCCAAAGCCACCTTGATAGCCTTATCAGCGGGGTTAGTAACACCGGGCTTGATACTCCCAGAGCCGATGAAGTTGATAGTAGCGTCATTGCTGTTGCCAGATAAATCGAGCGTATCCCCATCAAAAGAGGCGGTTTTTAGGGTATGTTTGAGACCGGGCAATGGCTGTGTAGGCATAGGCGTGCCGTTTTTCTTGGCGTCTTCGACTTCTTTGTCATACTCGTCATTGAGGGCTTTGATAAACGCATTGATGGCATTTTGATTACCATAAAAGTTTAGATTAAATGCGTAGTTGTTTTCTACCAAATCCCCTTTGAATGTCGAGCCATAGAAATTCATCTGGGTGTTGGTGGGGATATCTTTAAGATCGCTCTTATCGATTGTCCCACCCTTGCTTTCAAAATCCTTAAAAATATTTTCGGTAGCTGTGCCTGGCGTGCTTTCATTAATCGCTGGGGTTTGATTATTGATAGCTGTGAAGCCCGCATTATTGAGGGCATTGAGAATGCCGTGAGGCTGGGTGCTTGCACCTGCTTGGGGATTTTTACTTTGGGTGGCGTTATTCAAACCATCAAGATTATAAAACGTAATCGTATTTGTCCCTGCCGCGCTCCCACCTAGCAGTGAGCCAGCAAATTTGATAGAAGCGTCATTATCAGTAAAGTCAAATTCAAAATGATGTTCGCCCTGCCCGATAACTGCCAAACCATAGGCATTAGGTGCAACACTCCCATTTTTGGAATAATCAAAATAAGTCGTTACATTGGGGTGCTGTTCTGGGATCGTAGCCCCCGTGGCGCTTGTGTGTGCTGCGATGGTTTGCCCTAAAATGCCCGTAATGGTGGTGTTAAAAAGATTTACCACGCCTTTGGCATTAGCAACGCTCCCCGCATTCATCTGCCCGGCGTTGTAAAATTCATACAACGAATCATCGGTGCCACCATCAATCGTGCCTGTGAAGCCTTTTTCTGTGGTGTTATTGAATGTATTTTCGGTAAATACAAAAGAAATATGTTTTTTGAGTTCATCGCCCTCCACACCAATGCTACCATTAGATGATTTGCCACTGACAAAGCCATCATCTGTAGGTGCGCCCTTTTGCGTGATGGTATAAAATGGCGTGCCACCGCTAGGCGTTTCTGGCACATTTGGCATTATCTTGGGCGTGCCATCGGCGTTATATACCTGCTTGCCATTTTCATCATACACCAACATCGCATTCCCAAATACCGCATTACTAAAACCTTTGGCGTGGTGAGTGCTTTTATCGATGATTCCCAAATCCTTGCCTAATGTTTGTCCAAATATCGAATGGGTTTGTCCTTTCTGATTCAAGACAATATTTGTCCGCACCAAGCCCAATGTCCCCTCAAAGCGATTGAGATTGAGATTGGTTTTATTAGATAAAATGGTTTCAAAAGTATTGCTAATAGTATTATCAAAATCAAACGTCCCTAATCCATCAAGATTGATATGCCCAGTGGTTTGGGTAACATTTGTTGCAGTTGTTTTTAATATACCCACGCTATTTTTATTTTTGTTTGAAAGTGCCTTATTTACTGAATCTCCCGGTCCGCCAAAGACAAAATTCAAATCAACCTCATTGGCAATGATATTGCTACCAATATTAAGCGTTTTGCTATCTTTGGGTGTGAAATCCAATGTGCCAGTAACCTTGCCATTAACAAGATTGATACTCCCGATGGTTTTGCCCTGCATTTGATCGAATGAAACAATCGAATCTGCGTTTGTGCTAGTGAGATTGCCGACATTTGATGATGAAAAATCGCCTGTGAGGACCAAAGCATTACTATTGATATTCCCAATGGTAGCGTCTTTGATATTGGTAAGCTTGACAAAACCGCTATTGCTAGCGACATCAATATTGCCCGAAGAGGCGATGTTATTAAGGGTGATGTTGGAGTAAGTTTTAGGATTATTTTGACCTGTGATATTCCCGATTATGGAACGATTAGTGGCAACAAAATCCAATTGATTTTTGTTTGTAATTGTCCCAGAATAAGTAGAATTATTAAGGTTGAAATTAAGTTTAGTTGCTTTTTTTCCTGAACCCTGATTTCTATTAGTAGCATTCCCAGTCAAGCTAGAATCAGTAAGTAAAAAAGTTATATCTTCCAGCTCTTCATTATCTCCCCAATCGCCTACTTTAATACTATTGGCTGTTACTTTAGAGCCTCCTGCAATATTAATAGTGATATGTCTGCCAGCACCACCGGAATACCCGCTGTAGCCAATTTCCATTTTTCCAACATTTGCGATTGCGCCCTGATTGAAAGTAACATTTATATTTAATCCATAAGCAGGACTAGCAATATCTCCTTTGAATGCATATTTTTTGCCAGTCGAATTGCCATTAAAAATATAAACTCCGTTATTTGTTATATTTCCGGTAAATGAAGAATTGGTAAATGTATTGTTTCCACTGAGACCGCCCGTAACATCTTGATTGTTATAATCCTTTCCCCACGCTGTCGTAATATCCAAAAAAACAAGCGCTAGCACACCCAAGCCAAGCTTGCCAAGATAAGGCGTGCGAATGCGTGAGGTGCGTGCGTGGGTGCGAGGCTTGTGATGTGTGCCTTTGGTGAAAAATAATTTAACCAAGAGAAAGCTTTTTAACCAAAGCATAAAATGCCTTTTGATTTGCCCCCCCCCCCCCGCAAACGCGTGCAGAGACAAACCAAAAGCACAAAAAAGAAAGATATTTGGTGAAAAAATATGCTAAAGGCTGGATTTTTGTATCTTTGTCGGAGAAATAGGGTTTGTGGGTTTGTATCACCCATCGGTGTGGGTAGTGGCAGGGGTTATCGTTTGGGGTGCGATGAAAAAATACAAACTGCAACAAACCAGCCTCCTTTTGCCCTTTGGGTGTGTTTATCAGCTTTTGATTACTTGTGTGCCTCTAGCTAGAATCATTTGAAATCTTAAATAGTTAAATTCCATCAAGATATTTAAGTAGATATTGTATCAATTAAAAATTAATAAAAATTATCCTCAGCACATCTTAAGGGATTTTTTGCTCTGAAATCTAGGGAAAATCTAAAAAATAATGCGCAAGATTGACTCAAAAATAAGACTTTCAATGCTAGGGAGATGTATCCGCTGTGTTTTAATTGTTAAAAAATATGATAAAATGTGAAGATTTAGCCCGAAAAAGGATTTAAAACTCAGGAGACTTGATGCGCGGAGTAAAAACAGCGACTTATAAGCTCAATCAGCGAGTTTATGATGCGATTTATGAAAATTTTCCAGATAAGAATCAAGCCGATGTGCTTGTGCTTGCTTTTCAAAAAGTGCTGGGCGAGCAAAAAGAAGTCGTGCGAGAAAGCGTCAATGAAAAGATTGATGAAATTGTTTTTCGTGTGAGAACCGAGCTTGTCAAGGAGTTTGCAACAAAATCAGATCTAGAGGCTGGTTTAGCCAAACTAGAACTCAAAATCCTCAAACAGATCGGAAATATTAAAGAAGATTTGGAAACCAAGATTGATGGTTTCAGAGAAGATTTGGAAACCAAGATTGATGGTTTCAGAGAAGATTTGGAAACCAAGATTGATGGTTTCAGAGAAGATTTGGAAACCAAGATTGATGGTTTCAGAGAAGATTTGGAAACCAAGATTGATAGCGTAAGAACTGACTTGGAAGAATACAAGCTCTACACAGAAAGACAATTTGGTCTTGTGCGTGCAGATATTGCCACTCTCACAAGCAAGGTCGATGGGCTATCTCAAGGTTTTGATGATAAAATCAGGTCTTTCAAATATTCTATTCTTGCGTGGATGGGAGTTGGGTTTGTTGCGATTATGGGGACAATCATCGGCTCAGTTTTCTCTCTTGTAAAATTTCTTATGCCCTGAGTGCAAAACCATCGCAAAAACAATGCCCTACAATCTATATTTTTTTAAAATACACAGATTTTTAGCAAAAAGGAACGCTTAGAGCCTGAAGCAATATAAAACATAAGCACCTCGTATTGTCAATTTTGAAATCCCAAAAAACAAAAACGCACTGGTAGGGTAAAAAATATTATTTTTAAGTTATAATAATGATTATTATATTTTTTATAATTACTTACCCGATCGGGAAAATAATGGAAAAAAATAGCGGAGAAATCAATGGAATTTTTGGATTTTTATAAAAATATTTATCCTTCCCATATCACAAAACTCCAAAATCTCGATACCAGTGCTATTTATGAACTAAAAAGTGGCGTAGCCAGTGGCAAAATGGAGGTTTGGACGATTTTTGATGGGGTGGAGTTGATTTATGGGGAATATCACGGCGAGACCTTGTATGAGTCACAACTCTATAAAAGACCCGATATTTTGTATATGACATTTTGTCTGGAGGGTGATTATGAAGCATTGCTAGAGGGCTATGAGCGCAGGATACTTCAAAAAGATTCTTTTTGTGCGCTCAATCTCAATATCGAACTTCTCGATTCAAGAATGCCCCTGGGATTCAACAAAAGCATCAGTTTTTTGATCTATCTTGATATTGCCAGCAAAGAAATTACTAAGATTTTAAAAAATATTTGTCTAAAAACCATCAATGAAAAATTCTATGAAAACTTCTTGATTCTCCCAAAAGACAAGGTTTTTATGAATATCTTTCACCAAATGCACACTCAAAAATACTTAGGCATCGATTATATGCGGGTAAAATTCCTTGAACTACTCATCTATCTGGCTTCAAAACCCCAAAGCCACGCAATAAAAGAAAGCGATTTGATGAAAGAAATCTGTGCCTACATCCAAAACCATTGCGAAGAAAACTACCCGCTAAGCCACCTCGCACAAACCTTTCGGATATCGCTTAGCAAGCTCCAAAAAGACTTTTGCAAGACATATGATTCTTCGATTTACCAATACATCAAACACCAAAAAATCCAAAAAGCGGTTTCCCTACTCACCCAAGATAATCGCAAAATCACAGAAATCGCCACAGAAGTTGGCTACACCAATATCTCAAAATTTTGTGAAAGCTTCAAAAAAATCACGGGCAAGACCCCTTTGGAATATAAAAAACTTCACGCCCAACATCTCGCAAATAAGGACTTTGAAGACATTCAAACTAGGTAGCCAAGCTATGCCCGAATGGTTTTTTGCTCCTCAAAACAAACAACAAACCCAGCACATAAAGCACACAAGCAAATAGCAAAAACAAACCAAGCAGGCTGATATTATTGACAATCGATTGCGTGATAAGCGGTGAGGCAAACTGCCCGAAAAAAATCGAACTCGCCATAAAGCCTAAGGCTTTGGCACGTTGGTGTTCTGGGGCGATGGATAAAAGATAAGAACTACTATTGACAATCATCAGCCCTCCCCCAGCACCCAAAAAAGCCAAAGACACCATCACGATCAAATAATTATGAAACACGTATAAAAGCAAAAAAGCCGTCCCCATCAAACAAAATCCAAACGCATAAACCCCAGCAATACTCCACATATTCCTCAAACGGCTATAAAACAACGCAAACGCCCCATAAGCAATCGCAGAAACGGACATCGAAACCCCGACTATATCGCTATCTTTGCCGAGATTATGCACGATAAAAAACGGGATTTGTGTAGGCGAAATATAATAAACCACCATACAAAAGAAAACCAACAGATAAATGGGGAAGAAATTGAAAAATCGAAATCCGTTTTGAGGAGCTTGGGCGTTTTGGGTTTTTTTATCAAAACGATGCCGGTGGGGTTCAAAAAGCTTGGTAGAAGCAAAAATAGCCACAACAATACCCAAAAGATAAGCCAAAAATGGGTAGCGCCAATCAATGCTTGAAAGATAACCCCCTAGACTAATAAAAACCGCACTGCCTGCTGCGGTAAAAAATCCCTGCAATCCAAGGGCTTTTTGCCTATCTTCTCCCAAATAATAATCCCCCACCAAAGCCGTAGCACCCGTCATCACAAACGCAGTCGTGATACCAAAAATCGCCCGAGAAATCAAAATCAAATAAATATCATCCAAAAAAAATCCCGAAAATCCCGCCAAACTCCACAGCACCATCGCAGGAAACAAAAACTTTATCCTGCCGTAACGATCAAGCAAATAACCGCTCAATGGGGAGAAAAACATCACAAAAAGTGCGGGGAGCGTCAAAACAAGCTTGGATAAAAAATCAATCCCAGCGACGTTGTGAAAATGGTTTTGAAGCGAGGGCAACGAGGGGGCGATAACCACACTCCCCAAAACCGTCATCGAAGTGGTCGAAAATAAAGCGATTTTAAACAATGGATTATGGACGATTTTTTTGAGTTTGTTATCAAACTTTGTGGGAGCAGAGTTTTTTGGAATGGGACTTTTTGAAGCAGGATTTTGTAGAATAGGACTTTCTGGAGCGAGACTTTCTGTTTGCATAAACGCCTCCTGTTTGGGTGTTAAAAAATTGATTTGATTATATCCCTATAGAATAAAATTTTATTAATATTATGCTAGATTTTTAATATTTTCGATAAGTTTTAGAGGCGTGAGCCCATAGCTTGACTTCTCCATTCTCGCCCCAAAAGAATGCGCCAAAGAAGCACTGATACTCGCATCTAATAAGCTATAACCTTGTGCGAGCAAAGCCCCGATGAGACCCGCAAGGACATCGCCACTCCCGCCTTTAGCGAGATTGGGCGTGCCAAATGTGTTGATATAGATACGATCGTTTTGGGCGATGAGGGTATTAGCACCTTTTAACAATGTAATGATTTTGGGGTATTTGATACTAAATTCACGCAAAATCTGTATTTTGTTTCTCAAAAGCGTCTCCATATCTATGGGGGCAAAACCCGCTAGGCGCAACATCGAAAGAAATTCTTTGGGATGGGGGGTTAAAACGAGATTTTCACAAACCTCTAACAATTCCCCCAACCCCTCCCAATGAAGCAAATCCGCATCGAGGACGCATGGGGCTTTGGCGGGCATTTTATCAAAATTATCAGGCACAGCGCCCATCCCCATACCAACAACAAATGCCGTCGTATTTTGCGGGATCTCATCGGGGTGCATAAGCTCAATGGGACAGGCAAACTCTTTGCCTATCACGCTTACAAGCCCTGCCCCAAAAGCCAGCCCTGCTAATGCACCCAATAGCGCCGCACCGCTTTTTTCCCCAACATAAACACACAAATGACCGAAATTACCCTTATGGACATTTTTGTGGTGCCTCTTAGGCAGACGCATATCCTTTTTTTCGAGCAGGCAAGTATTCGAACTGATCTCATAAAGACTTCTACTAACGCCCAAATCCCCTACAACAATCTCGCCAACATAGTCTTTAGCCCCATCGCTAAACAAGGCAGTTTTGAGCGCCCCCATACTGATCGTCCAATCTGCCTGGAACGCCACATCAGAAACATTCCCGTCTTTGTCGATACCGCTGGGAATATCGCAGGCTATTTTGATTCTAGCGACCTGATTCATCGCAGAAATAAGTTTTTTCATATCAGGCAAAAGCTCACCAACAAAGCCACTCCCAAACAAGCAATCTATCACAACATCGCAAGGGAGCAATTTTTTGATGACTTCAATCTGTGCTTCCATTGCCCTTTGGTGCTGTATCTGGCACATCTTGGTTTTGGGTTCTTTGGCGATAAAGAGCCGAACGTAATAATCGCCTGCCAATCGCCTCGCTAAGGCATAGCCATCACCCCCGTTATTCCCACCGCCACAAACAATGGTAATCACGCTATGATGATGGGTGATTTTTGAAATGAGCTGGTGCAGGGAGCTAGCAGCATTTTCCATCAAAATATCTTCACTCAAGCCATATTTTTCAATCGCTCGTTTATCTAAGATTTCCAAACTAGGATAGACATTTTGCATATGGAAAATCCCTCATTTGCTTTTCGGGATGAACTTGATTGATACGGAATTTACACAATGGCGCGTGTTTTTGTCGGTGTAGCCCTCGCCGATAAATATATGCCCCAAATGCCCGCCACAATTCGCACAAATTATCTCTGTGCGTCTGCCATCAGCATCGACTTGATGTTTGATAGCCCCAGCAATCTCATCATCAAAACTAGGCCACCCGCAACCAGATTTAAACTTGGCTTCAGAGGTATAAAGCTCGTTACCACATTGCTTGCATACATAAATGCCCTCTTTGTAAAAATCATTATATTCCCCGCTGAATGGGGCTTCGGTAGCTTTTTCTACGATGACGGCATATTCTTGTGGGGTAAGTGTTGGCATTTTGAATTCCTTAAAGTTTTTATCTATCTGTATCTATATCTCTATGATGAAAAAATATACCACAAAAGTAAAAATAAATATATCGCAAAAAGTGTGAAAGAAAAAAGAAGATAAATTTGTCAAATCGGAAAGAATCCGATTGGAGACAAATTCATTTTTTAAACAAATTCAATGATAGCCATTGAAGAAGCATCGCCTCTTCGGAGGCGGGTTCGCTGGATCCTTGTATAACCGCCCTTTCTGTCGATATATTTGGGAGCGATTTCTGTGATCAATTTTTTTGTAGCTGATTTGCTCTGCAATGAAGCAAACACGAAACGATGGGAGTTTAAATCCGGCGTCCTTGCAACGCTCACAAGCTTTTCAATATACGACTGCAATTCTTTGGCTTTAAACACGCCTGTTTCTATTTTTTGATGCTCGATCAACGCAATGGCTAGGTTTTTTAATAATGCTTTTCTGTGTGAAGAAGTCCTGCCAAGCTTTCTGTATCCGTGATTATGTCTCATTTTGTCTCCTTAACTCTTCATCTTTGTAATTTTTTTATTCAAAGACAATTTTAATTCTTCAGGCAGCTCAGAATCTACAGGATAGCCTAATTCCTGAAGTTTCTCTGCAATTTCATCATAAGATTTTTTACCCATATTTTTTATGTTTTTCAAATCATTTTCAGTCATCAAAACCAACTCACCCACATAGCGAATCCCGGTCCTATCGAGGCAATTAAAACATCGTGCGCTTAAATTGAGCGCGTCAATTTTGACCATCAAATCTTTCAATTCTGTGATGTCATCTGAAGACCCCTTAGAAATCGCAGGAACAGCGGTAACATCAGCACCAAAAATGCTCATTTGTAAATGCATTGTCGCAATAGCCTCTTGAAAAGCCTTATAAGGCTCAACCTGACCATCGGTCTCAATATCAAAAACTATTTTTTCATAACTAGGATTGTCTTCTACCAAAACATTTTCTATCTCATAAACTGCTTTTTTTACAGGGGTAAAATAAGCATCAAGGGGGATATAATCTTCAGGAATCATCCCTCTAATATCCTCGCTTGGAACATAGCCCATACCCTTTTGAACAATGATAGAAAAATCAAGAACGGCATCTTCGTTGATAGTAGCCAAATAAGCATCTTTATTCACAACATCCAAAACATCATTTACCAAATCCGCTCCAGTAAGTCCCATAGGACCTTTGAACGAATAATTGATTACGACTTGTTGGCCTTGTTCTCCTGAAGCCTTGTTGATAAAACGAATATTTTTTAAATTCACAATAAATGGCGAAACATCTTCTGATATACCACGAACAGAATCAAACTCGTGAGCAACACCTTCAATCTTAAGTCCGATTGGGGCATACCCCACCGAACTTGAAAGCAATAACCTCCTGATAGGGTGTGCCAAAGTAATGGCATATCCAGACTCAAACGGATAGGCTGCTATTTTAATTCTATTTTTATTTATCTCTTCTATATTGATATCCGTAGGAATATAGGGAGCTATTTTAATCGTTTTCATTCTTTCACCACCTAATTATTTAGAATACAACTCAACAATGAGCCTTTCCTCTATCGGAATCACAACTTCTTCCCTTTCAGGATAGCGGGTAAAAATACCATATTTTTTATCTTTTTCCACATCAACCCAAGGAACAATGCCAGTTTGGGAAGTCAATTCGACAGCGCGAATGATTTGATTATTATTTTTTGATTTTTCTGCAACCTCAATCTTTTGACCTGTGCGAACAAAGTATGAAGGAATATCCACCCTTTTGCCATCAATAAGAATATGCCCGTGAGTAACCAACTGGCGTGCAAATCTTCTTGTTGTTGCAAATCCCATTCTATAAACGACATTATCAAGTCTTCTTTCAATCAGGCGAATGAGATTTTCCCCCGTATTGCCATCCAGTCGGTTTGCCTCAACAAAAATCGCTCGGAATTGTTTTTCAGAAATCCCATACATCGCTTTGGCTTTTTGTTTTTCTCGAAGTTGCAAACCATACTCAGAAATCTTGCCTCTTTTTTGTCCGTGCTGTCCGGGACCATAAGGTCGCTTGTCTAAAGCACTCTTTCCTGCCAATCTTCTTTCGCCCTTTAAAGCTAGTGATACGCCAAATCGTCTTTCTAATTTTTCAACGGGTCCTCTATATCTTGCCATTCTATACTCCCTTACACTCTTCTTCTTTTAGGAGGTCTGCAACCATTATGGGGTAATGGTGTAACATCCTTTATCCAAAGAACTTTAATTCCCTCAATTGTTCCGACACTTTTCACAGCTGTTTCTCTGCCACTACCCGGTCCTTGAACCTTGATACCAACTTCTTTGATTCCGTGCTCTTTTGCCTTAGCCATCGCACTTTCAACAGCCTGCTGGGCTGCATAAGGCGTTGATTTTTTCGACCCTTTGAAACCAAGCCCGCCTGCTGTCGTCCAACAAATCACATTCCCCATTTCATCGGTAACGGTTACATTGGTGTTATTAAATGAAGCCGATATACAAACAATCCCTTTAGCTATATTTTTTCTGACTATTCTTTTTTTAGTCGCTGTATTTCTTTTAGCCATCTATCAGCCTCCTTTATTTACTACCAACTGTTTTTTTCTTGCCTTTTCGGGTGCGTGCATTGTTTTTGGTCGTTTGACCCCGCACTGGCAAACCTTTTCTATGACGAAGACCACGATAGTTCCCAAGATCCATCAATGATTTGATATTCATTTGAACTTTTTTTCTTAAATCACCCTCGACTATGTAGCCTTCTTGAATTTTTTTAGCAATTGCAGAGACTTCATCTTCGCTGAGATCATTAACTCGCTTATCAAAAGATATATTTACGGCATTTAAAATGTCTTGAGAACTTTTTAGCCCTATCCCGTAAATATAAGTAAGAGCGTATTCAACTCTTTTCTTTTTTGGCAAATCTACACCAGCAATTCTAGCCATATTTTATCCTTGTCTTTGTTTATGTTTTGGAGTGGAGCAAATCACTCGAACCACGCCTTTTCTTCTGATAACTTTGCATTTATCACACATTTTTTTAACCGAAGGTCGAACTTTCATTTTGTTTCTCCTAAATTTATGCAAAAGCATAACGTTTTTTAAAGCCCAAATTTATAGACTAAAAAGCTATGATTATAACGAATTTAAGTTTAAAAGTTTCTTAGTCTATTTGTATCTAAACGTAATCCTACCCTTATCCAGACTATAAGGAGTGAGTTCAATCTTTACCTTATCGCCAGGCAAAATCTTGATATAGTGCATTCGCATTTTGCCAGCAATATGACACAATACAATATGCTTATTGTCCAATTCCACCTTAAAAGTAGCGTTGGGCAAAGCTTCCAAGACCTTCCCATCTACCTCAATCACATCATCTTTTGCCATCGTTATATCTCCGTAAGTATTTCAGGTTTGCCATTTACAATCGCAATGGTGTGTTCATAATGGCTTCCATTGAGCCCATCGCTTGATGTAACACTCCATTTATCAGAAAGGATTTTTGGTTCTCCATCAAGCTGGCAAATCATAGGCTCGAGACAAAAAACCATCCCCTCTTTGATCTTGGGACCAGAGGTTGCACCTCTGCCATCCAAGTAGTTGGGTATTTCAGGTTCCTCGTGAGGCTTCCTGCCAATGCCGTGACCACAAAACCCTTTGAGAGGGACGAAGCCTTTTTTTAGGATAGCATCCTCAATAATTTTGCTTAATTCTTTAAATCGAAGACCTATTTTTATCTGATCAATAGCCTCATACAAGGTATCTTTAGCGCAAGCAATCAATTGGCGGTCTTTTTCTGAAATATCGCCTACCCCCATAGTGATAGCAGCATCCCCATACCATCCATCAATTTCAACACCAATATCAAATCCAACAATATCCCCTGACTTTAAGCGATAGTCATTAGGAATGCCGTGAATAATAACTGAATTAACAGAAATACACACCGCATTTGGAAAGCCATACAAGCCTTTAAAGGCAGGTCTAGCACCATTTTTTCTGATAAAATCCTCCGCTATCTTATCAAGCTCCAAAAGTGTCATCCCCTCTTTTGTGCGTGTTTCTAAAAGATTCAATGTCTCCCCAACGATACGATTGGGTTTGCGTAGGCAATCAATTTCTTTTGGATTTCTAATATTAATAGACACTAAAAACCTACCGCACTCAAGGTTTTGTATTTATTCATATAAATCTGTGCCTCTATTTTTCTCATTGTATCAATAGCAACCTGAACAACAATCAAAACGGCTGTGCCTCCAAAATAAAATGGCACGCCCATCCCTTTGACAAGTATCCAAGGCAATGTTGAGATCAAAGCCAAATACAAAGAACCCCAAAAAGTCAGATTGCTAGCAACTGAATTTAAAAACGAAGAAGTACCCTCGCCGGGTCTCATTCCAGGTATATAGCCACCCTGACGCTTGAGATTATCAGCAATATCTTTTGAATTGAAAACAATAGAAGAATAAAAATAGGCAAAAAATATCACCAACAAAAACATCAAAACATTATAGGCATAGCCGTGCGGGCTCAAAAAATCAGCTATTGCTTGGACTGTCTTATTGGAAGAAGCTTGCAAAATTGTCGATGGAAATACCAATAAAGCAGAAGCAAAAATAGGCGGGATCACGCCACTTAAATTCAGCTTGATGGGGATATAGTTCATAATGCGCTTGTTTTGATTCTGCATAATCACTTTTCTTGCATAAGATACAGGAATCCTTCTTTCAGCAAGCTCGACATAAATGATGACAAAAACCGTGGCTAAGATAATCACAAATATGCCAATCAGCACCAAGAAATTAATCACTCCCGTATTGGCAAGATTAAATGTCCCAGCAATCGCAGAAGGTATGCCTGAAACAATACCCGCAAAGATAATCAAACTGATACCATTACCCACGCCTCGTTGCGTAATCTGCTCACCAATCCACATCAAAAGCATTGTGCCAGTCAGCATTGAAAAAGCAGAGATAACCAAAAAAGTCTGCATATCAATCATAATCGCACCATTAGGCCCATTTCCAATGCTTTTGAGACCAAATGAAACGCTCACAGCCTGAATTAGGGTAATAAAAATTGTGGCATAACGAACGATCTGCATATATTTTTGCATACCATCACGCTCTTTTTTCATTTTTGCCAAATTTGGAAATGTAGCTGCCAAAAGCTCCATCACGATAGAAGCCGTGATATAGGGCATCACACCTAGCGAAATGATACTCAAACGAGAAACGGCATCACCACTAAACATATTAAACAAGCCGAGTGCATTTCCAGAATTGTTGTCAAAAAAAGCTTTGATTGCAGCCAAATCAACTCCGGGAATAGGCACATACGCCAAGATTCTGTATAAAAACAAAAACCCTAGAGTGATGAGTATTTTACCAATGATTGCTTTATTCATTATTTTTGTCCGCTAGTCCGGATGCGTTCGTCTTTGATTTTTGCCGATAGACCCTGAGTGCTCGCTCCGATAATCTTGATTTTTTCTATATAAGATGGAAACTTATGCACGCTCCTGATACTTTCAAAAGTAATTTCAGGGAGTTTAGCAATATTCTTAAATTTTTCTATATTGATAACATAAGGCTTTTGAATCTTTGTCCGAAAGCCAATTTTTGGCAATCTTCTTTGAAGAGGCTGTTGGCCACCCTCAAAACCCCGTTTTGCCTTATAACCACTCCTAGCAGTCTGTCCTTTGCCTCCTCTAGTGGAGGTTTTTCCCATACCGCTACCCTGACCTCTGCCCACTCGCTTGATATCGCGAACACTTCCAAAAGCTGGTTTCAAATCTTCTAACGCCATAAAAGCTCCTTATGCCTTGATTCTGGCAAGCGCATCAACGGTTGCCCGCACAACATTATAAGGATTATTTGAACCCAAAGATTTTGTCAAAATATCCTTAATTCCAGCCAATTCAATCACAGGTCTTGCAGAACCGCCTGCAATAACCCCAGTTCCCTCGCTTGCAGGTTTCAAAAGGATTTTGCTTGCGTTGTATTTATGCTCAATATCGTGAGGAATCGTCGTGCCCTTGATATTGACCTGAATGATATTCTTAAACGCATCATCAACCGCCTTTTTGATAGCATCAGGAACTTCTTTTGCCTTACCCAAACCAAATCCGACAAGACCATTTTTATTTCCGATAACCACAAGGGCATTGAATCGGAATCTTCTCCCGCCTTTAACAACCTTGGTGACCCTTCCAATATTCACAACAACTTCACTAAATTCTTCTCTGTTGATTTCCATACTTTTCCTTTAAAGAGCTATGCCATTTTCTCGTAGAGACTCTGCAAAAGTCGCAATGACACCGTGATACAAATAACCATTTCTGTCATAAATCGCTTCAGTAATCCCTGCTTGTTTCAAGCTTTGCGCAAATGCTTGTGCGATGTTTTTGGCATCTTCTTTATTGTTGCCTAAGCCCATTTTTTTTCCATCTACACATACAAGTGTCCTATGCCCTACATCATCAATCGCTTGGGCATACAAATATTTATTAGATCTAAAAATACTGATTCTAGGCTTCAAATTTGTTCCAAATAATTTACCCCTGACCCGCAATTTTCTTTTTTCTCTGAGTTTCTTTTTTCTTTCTAATGTCTTTGTTGTCATCGTGATACCCCTGAATTATTTCTTAGCAGTTTTACCGGCTTTGCGTATGATTGTCTCATCGCTATATTTGATTCCCTTGCCTTTATAGGGCTCTGGAGGTCTAAATTCCCTAATCTCAGCTGCGATTTGTCCGATCTGTTGCTTATCACTTCCCTTGATGGTGATGGTATTTTTATCAACGCTCATCTCAACGCCCTCAGGAATGGGGTATTTAACAGGATGGCTAAATCCCAAAGCAAGCTCAAGGGTTTTTCCCACAACCGCTGCCTTGTAACCAACGCCATTGATTTCAAGAACTTTACTAAATCCTGAAGTCATTCCCACAACAATATTATTTGCCAAAGCTCTATAAGTCCCCCAATAAGCTCTGGATTGTGGCTCATTATCCACAGAAGTGAAACTTAGCTCATTTTCATTCAAAGCAATCTGAACCCTGCCATAGGTTTCAAGTTCTTTGGTAATTTTGCCACCTTTAAACACAATTTTGCTCCCTTCAACGATTGCTTGAATCGTATTTGGAATGCTAATAGGTCTTTTTCCAACTCTTGACATATCTTTCTCCTACCATATACTACAAAGCGCTTCACCGCCGACATTCTGCCTGTAGGCATCTTCATTGGCAATCACACCTTTGCTGGTGCTAACTACAATCGTGCCATAACCATTTTTGAATTTTTTCAATTCACTTCGTCCCTTATAAACCCTTCTGCCGGGCTTACTAATCCTCTTGATTTCATTGATAAGCGGGTAGCCCCTTTCATCATATGCGAGCTGAACAGAGATAGATTGCTTGCCATCTTTGTCATTAACATTATAATCTTTTACAAAACCTTTTGTTTTGAAAACTTCAAGAATAGAAACAACAATCTTAGCATAATAAAGATTGGTAACCTCCAATCTCCTCATTGATGCGTTTCTAAGTCGAGTTAATGAATCTGCGATTATATCATTTACCATTTTTATTCCTTACCAACTAGCTTTGCGAAGTCCGGGAATCAACCCTTCATTACCCATTTTTCTCAAACATACCCTGCAAAGTCCAAAATCCCTATAAACAGAATGGGGTCTCCCACATACTTGACACCTGCTGTATTTTCTTGCACTAAATTTTGCTTTTCTTTTTGTTTTAGCAATCATTGATTTTTTTGCCATTTTATTTTCCTTTTGCAAATGGCATACCAAGAAGTTCGAGTAACTTGAATGCCTCTTTATCGTTATCTGTGGAAGTAACTATGGTGATATTCATCCCGTGAGTTACCATAATATCATCATAAACCACTTCTGGGAACATCAACTGCTCATTAAGCCCAAAGCTATAATTCCCCCTACCATCAAACCCATTTCGGGATACCCCTCTAAAATCCTTGACTCTAGGCAAAGATATAACGATGAGTTTTTCCAAAAAGTTATACATTTGATTGCCTCGAAGAGTAACCTTCACGCCCATTGGCATCCCTTCTCGCATTTTGAAACCAGCGACTGATTTTTTTGCCAGCGTGATGACAGCCTTTTGTCCTGCGATGAGTGAAATGGTATCGGCAATATTTTGCATAATCTTGGCATCTTTGGCGTGATCGCCCGCACCCACACTGATAATGATTTTCTCAAGCTTTGGCAAAAGCATAGGGTTTTTAATACCCAGCTCAGTAGCCATTTTTGGCTTCACTTCTTCCTGATAGATTTTTTTCAAACCAAACATAATTATTTCTCCTCAGCTTTCTTGACATTCGAAATACTCATCGGCATTTCCTTGCTTGTAAATCCGCCTTTAGGATTATCATCTGTTGGCTTGATGGCTTTTTTTGCAATCTTACAACCCTCTACGATTACTTGTGCGGTTTTTGGCAACACAGCAAGAACTTTTCCCATCTTGCCCTTATCATCACCAGCAATCACTTTTACCATATCGCCTTTTTTTATCTTAAACTTTGTCACTATAATACCTCCGGAGCTAACGATACTATTTTCATAAAATTCGCATATCGCACTTCTCTACTGACAGGACCAAATATCCTTGTGCCAATGGGTTCTTTTTTGGCATCCAAAATAACAGCAGCATTGTCATCAAAACGAACCAGCGAGCCATTATCCCTTTGAATCTCTTTTTTTGTCCTGACAATAACAGCCTTGATGACTTGCCCTTTTTTGACCTTTCCATTAGGGATGGCTTTTTTCACAGATGCCACGATCACATCGCCAACTTTGGCATATCTGCGATGACTACCACCCAATACCTTAATACACATAATCTCTTTTGCGCCGCTATTATCAGCTACGGCTAATCTTGTAAAACTTTGTATCATCTCATACCCCTACCAAAACAATTTCTTTTAGATTGAAAGCTTTGGTCTTAGAAATAGGCTTGCATTCAATTGCAGTCACAACATCGCCGACCTTAACCGCATTATCCTGATCGTGAATGGTGTATTTTTTGAACCTTTTAACGATTTTTCTGTATTTGGGATGGACAACTTTTCTTTCAACCAAAATAACAGCACTCTGATCGCCAGCTTTACTGACAACTTTACCTTGAATTATTCTTTTATGTGGTTGTTTCTCACTCATATTCAATCCTTCACCCATATTCAATCTTTTTTGGCAGATATTGCTGTATTGATTCTGGCAATATCTTTTCTGACTGCTGCAATTTGACCCGGGTTATTCAATTGCATTGTTTTAAGCTTCAATTTCAATTCAAAAAGCTCGGACTTTTTTTCAACCAACATTTTTTTTAGTTCTTCTATTTCTTTGTCTTTTAATTCAATAAATTTCATTTTCACTCTCGCTAGTTATGATTTTTGTCTTGAATGGCAATTTGCTTTGTGCCAAAGCCAAAGCTTCTCTAGCAGTAGCTTCATCAATGCCTGTCATTTCATAAATGATTCTCCCGGGCTTGATATTCATTACCCATTTTTCTACAGACCCTTTACCTTTTCCCATTCTTGTTTCCAGGGGCTTGGCAGTCAAAGGCTTGTCAGGAAATACACGAATCCAAACCTTTCCAGCTCTCTTGATATGTCTTGTCATCGCAATACGTGCGGACTCAATCTGGCGAGAATCAATGCGTCCGTGTTCGAGTGCCTTGATAGCAATATCCCCAAAAGCCAAAGAAGAACCTCTGAAAGATTTGCCTCTATTTCTGCCTTTCATCTGCTTTCTATATTTTGTTTTTTTCGGCATCAACATCGTTATTGTCTCCCTCTTCTGGTTTTTGTCCTAGCATCCCTGCTATCTCTTTCATCTTCTTTTCTTTCAGGCTGGATTCCTTTTTGCAAAACCTCACCCTTGAAAATCCAGACTTTCACACCAATAATGCCATACGTCGTCATTGCCTCAGCAAACCCGTAATCAATCTTGGCTCGGAGTGTATGGAGAGGCACTCTACCTTCCATATACCACTCAGTTCTTGCCATCTCCGCTCCAGCAAGCCTACCGGATACTTTGATTTTTATTCCCCTTGCACCCGATTTGATCGCAGTTTGCATTACTTTTTTCATCGCCCTTCTAAAGGCTACCCGCTTTTCAAGCTGTGTCGCAACATTTTCAGCTGCCAATTGCGCATTGGATTGGGGGCGTTTGACTTCTTTGATATTAATAGAAATATCTTTTTGAACGAGCATTTTCAAAGATTGTTTAACCTTTTCAATATCTGCGCCTTTTTTTCCAATAATCAAACCAGGTCTTGCAGCCACAACCGTTACACGAAGTTTTTTTGCCGCTCTTTCAATAATGATCTCACTCACCCCAGCATAATAAAGCTCTTTTTTCAAGAATTTTCTTATCTTATAATCTTCAGCAATATTCAAAGGCGTGGTTTGAGTATTTGGAAACCATCTTGAAATCCAGTTTCTGTTAATCCCTAATCTTAAACCTATTGGATTGACTTTTTGTCCCATAATTACTTATCCTCACCTTTAGTTTTTTTACTTGTTTTTGTTGATTTTTTTACAAGAGCGTCCTCTTTGCTGGCAGTGCTTTTTGTGCGATTTTTTTGAACTGGTTTATCGCCCACCTCGACTAAAATATGAGAAGTCGGTTTGCGAATCGGTGTCGCCCTACCCTTGGCACGAGGCATAAACCTCCTCAAAACCGGACCCGCATCAACACGACAAGAAGTGATATAAGCACTCTGGGCGTCAAATCCTCCATTAGCCACTGCAGAAGCAACGACTTTCGAAATGACTCGAGCGGCTTTATTAGGGGTAAATTCCAAACTAGCAATCGCTAACTCCGCATTCATCCCTTGAATCTCTCTAGCGATCAATCTAGCTTTCGTTGGGGAAAGCCTAATATATCTTAATAATGCTTTACTCATCAACTCTCCTTACTTGCCAATCTTTTTTTGGACACTGCCCTTATGTCCCTTGAAAGTCCGTGTGGGTGCAAACTCGCCTAATTTGTATCCAACGTGATTTTCTGTAACATAAACCGGAATAAACACCCTGCCATTATGAACGTTATAAGTAAAACCTATCATTTCAGGCAATATGGTGCTTCTTCTTGACCAAGTTTTGATAGGCTTATTATCTTTTCCTTCTTTGGCTTTCAATGTTTTTTTCATCAAACAATCATCAATAAAAGGACCTTTTTTAATTGATCGTGCCATTTTTATATCCTTATTTTTTCTTTCTAGAAATAATCAATCTATCGCTAGCTTTTTTGCGTCTTGTTTTATAGCCTTTAGCTGGAATGCCCCAAGGAGAAACTGGATGACCACTTGAACCTGTTTTTCCTTCACCACCGCCGTGCGGGTGATCTACAGGGTTCATCGCACTACCTCTGGTTTGCGGTCTGATACCCCGATGTCTATTTCTTCCTGCCTTGCCAATAGAAATGTTGATAAAATCTTCATTTCCGACAACACCAATCGTCGCCATACACTCATCAAGGATATATCGCATTTCCCCGCTTGGCATTCTTAAAATCGTATATTTCCCTTCTCTACCCATAATCTGAGCGCTAGCACCCGCACTTCTGGCTAGCTGACCACCCGCACCCGGATGCATTTCGATATTATGCACGATAGTCCCTACGGGAATATTTTTTAGCTTCATTGCAAAACCGGTCTTGATATCAAGTCCAGCCTCTGCGGCAACCACAGGATCGCCCACACTGAGCCCACTGGGTTGTAAAATATATCTTTTATCCCCATCAGGATAATTCACCAAAGCAATCCTACAATTTCTATAGGGATCGTATTCAATCGCTTCAACCTTGCCGATAATATTGAATTTGTTTCGCTTAAAATCAATTACACGATAGAGTTTTTTTGCCCCACCCTCTTTGTGCCGACTCGTGATCCTGCCATTGTTATTTCTTCCCGCAGTTACGGGCAATTTCACAAGCAATTTTCTCACGCTTGGCTTGGAAGTAATGTCCTTAGAACTCAGTCCAGACATAAACCTCCGACTAGGGGTGTAGGGTTTATAGGTCTTGATTGCCATTTTTCACTCCTTATACAGAGAGCGAAGGTATCTTCGCATCTTCTGGAACTTTCACATAAAATTTTTTAAACGAATTTCTCTGCCCAAGCTTGCCTTTGAAACGCTTGACCTTTCCCTCTTGTCTCAAAGAATTGATACGCAAAGGCGTAAAACCAAAATAATCTTTGAAAACTTGCTTGAGCTGATTTTTGGTTACCTTGCTTGAAGTTTGCACGACCATAATCCCGCTCTCTTGCATTGAGAGAGATTTCTCCGTATAAAGCATTGATTTAATATCTGTTATATCTGCCATATTGACCTTCCCTCATTATTTGGATTGAATAATCTCATCAAAAACTGCTTTTTCCATCACTACGGAATTAAAAGCAGCCACCAAGTATGCATTTAGTTCATTTGCATCCACCAAATAACAACTTTTTAGATTTCTAAAAGCCAAAAATGTGGGTTCATCACTCATTTGGCAAACAAATAAAACACTGCGCTCATTCAAAGATTTGAACATATTATTGGCATCTTTAGTTTTGCCTGTGGCAACTGCAATGCTATCAATTAAATAAAGTTTTGCATTTTCTGCTTTTTGCTTGAGTGCATATTCAAGAGCAAGTTTTTTTTGTTTTTTGTTGATTTTGAGATTATAATTTCGCTGATTGCTTGGCCCGTGAGAAACACCCCCGCCTACAAATATAGGAGAAGTAATACTCCCAGCTCTCGCTCTCCCGCCGCCTTTTTGACTCCAAGGCTTTTTGCCCCCACCACTGACTTCGCCACGATTTTTTGCATTTGCGCTATTGGCACGAAGAGACGCAGAATAAGACTTGACATAAAGATACAAATTATGTTCGTTGATCTCATTATATCTTTGAGGCAAGTCAATTTCGCTTGTCTTTTTGAGTTGATTATCCAATACTACTGCCTTACTCATTATTTTACCCTTATTATTTCGTAATCATTATTTTGCCATAAGCACCAGAAAATCCAGCCACAGAGCCTTTCACAGCCAAAATCCCGCTTTCTTTGTCAAAAGAAACGACTTCATTTTGCCCGGTAACTTTTTCATTCCCATAATGACCTGCCATCTTTTTGCCCGGCTGGACTCGTCCTGGCCATTCTCTATTCCCAATCGAACCAAGCCTTCTGTGAAATCTACTCCCGTGCGCAGCGGGCCCACCTTGGAAATTCCAGCGTTTCATCGCACCAGAAAATCCTCTACCTTTTGTATAAAAGGTTACTTTTAGCTTCTTGGCATTTTCAAGCGCTGTGGCATCCAAATCCCCAGCTTCCTTGTTAGCAACCAACAACGTAGCAAAATGATTAAATTCTTTACTCAATTGGTATTTTTTTTGTTGGCCCTCAATGGATTTATTCCATTGCTTCCCATTAGCATAAGCCACTAATGCCTTGCCATTCTCATAAACTTGGCAAACTTTGGCATTCAGCACTCTAAGCAACGTTACAGGCGTGCTTGAAGTCCCTATGGTCCTACTCATACCAATTTTTTCTACTAAAAATTCCATTTTCTATCCTTTGCCTTATTTGTTTTCCATTGAGGTTACTTCCACATCGACCTCAGGGGCTAAATCAAGCTTCATAAGACTATCGACGGTTTCAGGTGTCGCAGACATAATATCAATGATCCTGCTATGCACCCTGATTTCAAACTGCTCACGAGAATCCTTGTTGATATGGGGAGAACGCAAAACGGTGTATCTTCGGTTTTTTGTCGGCAATGGGATAGGCCCCTTAATATCTGAACCGGTTCGTTTTACCGCCTCCACGATTGATGCAACCGATCTGTCTAAAACTCTGTGATCGTAGGCTTTAAGCTTAAGTCTGATTTTTTCCATTATATTTACTTCCTTTGCAAAGAACTCATCAAAATAAGATGTAACTACCAAAATTTGGAAAGCGTATTGTATGAAAAATACAACCCGATAGTCAAGCATTTATCCTGTTTTTCGTATTTTCTATCCAAAATCATTTCCTTTTTATAAGGAAATATGCTACACTACAAACAAAAAGGCAAATCCTATGGCAGACCTTGAGCAAAATTTCATCGACAAAACCCAAAATTTCACCATCCTGCCACGCCGATTTGGGCTAAAATCAAACAAAATCCATCTTTTTGGTCCCCCCAAAACCGGCAAAACATCGCTCGCACTCGATTTTGCCAAACATTTCAAAAAACCAGCCTACATCGACTGCAACGACCCAAGAATCGATATAGAAACCATCAAGCCCCTATTACTCAAGCTCTATTTGGAAAAAAAGATCGACGCACTCATCGTGGATAATTTCAACGAAAATTTTTCCTTACCCAATCTCGAAAATATCATCCTCATCACACAATCCAAACCCACCAACACCCTGCAAGGCTTCATATCCAAACCCATCGGACCACTCAACTTTGAAGAATACATCAGTTTTGACAAAAAAAATCTTTCTATAAACACCCTATTCAATCATTTTCTCAAAGATGGCAATCTCCCTGAAATCCAACAGCTGGGCGAATACCAAAAAATACCCCGCAAACAAGAAATCATCACGTTGGGTTTTGGTAGTAATGCCCATATCTTCGCCCATCTCATCCCGCATCAAGCCCACAAAATCACCACCAACCAAATCTACACCCAAATCAAAAAACACGCCAAAATTTCCAAAGACAAAATCTATGAATGTATCGCTTCATTCCAAGCAAGCAATGCGATCTATTTTCTACCGCACCAAGAAGACAAAACCAAAAAACTCTATCTTTACGACTTTTCCCTGCCCTATGCGTTTATGTCGCTCAAGTCATTTCAAGCCATTTTTGAAAATATGATTTTTTTGGAATTATTAAGCAGAGAAGATGTGCTTTTTTATGATAAAGGTTGTGATTTTTTGACCCAAGATAGCCGTGCTTACATCGCATTGCCTTTCCCGACACAAGAAATCATCGAGCAAAAAATTACCCATATCCAGAAAAGATTTTCTTTTATTACCATCATCACCATCAACTACGAATCCGAAGGCAAAACGCCCTATGGGAGATGGAAAGCCCAAAGTTTTATTAGCTTTGCACTCAATGAAGCTTAGAGCAAAACACGGCATTTATACAAAAAATATTTGCCCCTACCAAAAAAAGAAAAAACATACATCACCCAAAAAGCGAGGCTTTTGCCCTTTGGTGAATCAGAAAACTTTTGCGATGAAAGGGCGTATAACCATACAAATTGATAGCTTCTAAATGGCTCTTTGTCCCATAACCAGCGTTATTTTCAAAGCCATATTGCGGGTAAAGGCTGTGGAGTTCAAGCATTTGGGTGTCTTTGGAAGTTTTTGCAATGATCGACGCAGCTGAAATTTGCGGGACTTTATCATCACCTTTTACCAAACACTCCAAACGATAAGCAGAATCGCTACGCAACCCAAAAAGCGTATTGCCATCCATATAAAAATCCCGGCTAAAAGCGAGCAAATGCTCTATAATCTCCCTCATAGCTTCTTTGAGGCAAGCACTTAAGCCACACGAATCGATCTGCTCGCAAGTCTTTTCAACAACGTGGATATGCACATCCTCACACCCTCCCAACATACTAGCAAGCTCGAATCGCTTGGGTTTAGAAAGCTTTTTGCTATCTTTGACACCCATCGCACGTAGCCATCTTGCCCTATCCTCATCGCAAGCCACCCCTGCGATAAACATACTCCCGCACAAACTCCCCCTACCAGCCTCATCTATACCGCAAATCACCCTATTCCTTGGGTGTTATCATATTTGCAGGCACGACAAATCTATCAAAATCCTGCTCGCTAAGTAAGCCTAATGCCACGCAAGATTCTTTCAAACTAATGCCTTTTTTGTGCGCATTTTTAGCTAATTTGGCAGCATTTTCATAGCCGATATGCGGATTGAGCGCAGTAACTAACATCAATGAATGGTGCAGATTGTAGTCAATTTTTTCGAGATTTGGCTCGATCCCTTTAGCACAATGGACATCAAAAGAATCCATACAATCAGCCAATAAACGCAGGCTTTGCAAAAAATTATAAATCAACACGGGCTTAAAAACATTGAGTTCAAAATTCCCTTGAGAAGCCCCAAAACCAATGGCTGCGTCATTTCCCATCACCTGCACAGCCACCATCGTAACAGCCTCACATTGCGTGGGATTGACTTTCCCGGGCATTATCGAGCTTCCGGGTTCATTTTCTGGGATACTAAGCTCGCCAAGCCCACATCTTGGACCAGAGGCAAGCCAGCGGATATCATTGGCAATCTTCATCAGATTTGCCGCTAGGGCTTTGAATGCGCCGTGTGCAAATACCAATGCATCGTGGCTGGTGAGGGCGTGAAATTTATTAGGCGAAGAAACAAACGTTTCTCCGGTAAGCCTAGAAAGCTCTTGGGCTACTTTTTCGCTAAGCTTGGGATGGGCGTTGATGCCTGTGCCAACAGCTGTCCCGCCGATAGCTAGCTCGCTAAGTTGCTTCAAAGAATCTGTAATCTGTGCCTTTGAGTGCTCGAGCATACTCACATACCCGCTAAATTCCTGCCCGAGTGTCAGGGGTGTGGCATCTTGGAGATGGGTTCTGCCGATTTTGATAATATCCTTGAACGCTTGAGATTTTTGCTTCAGTGTCGCTGTGAGCCTATCGAGGGCAGGCAATAATTTGTGCGTGATTTCAAGCACACCCACAATATGCATTGCCGTAGGGAATGTGTCATTGGAGCTTTGGGACATATTCACGTGATCATTGGGATGGACAAGCTTTTCTTTTCTAAAATCCCCTCCCAAAATCTCAGTCGCCCGATTGGCAATGACTTCATTGAGGTTCATATTGGTCTGCGTGCCACTGCCAGTTTGCCAGATAGCTAGCGGGAACATATCATCAAATTTCCCCTCCAATATCTCATCGCAAGCCTGAATAATCGCCTGGCTTTTTGCCTCATCAAGCTTGCCTAAGCTAGCATTAACAACGCCCAATGATCGCTTGAGTTTTGCAAATGCGTAAATCAGCTCGGTAGGCATTTTTTCAATCCCGATTTTAAAGTTTTCCAAACTCCTTTGGGTCTGCGCACCCCAATATCTGGAATCCTCGACATTGATCTCACCCATTGTGTCGTGCTCGATGCGATAGTTCATTTTGAATCCTTTTATTAATGTAAGTAGTCTTTAGATTTTACCATAAATTCCAAATGGCTAACAGCCCAAAAACACGGATTCATTTCAACGCTCAGTCGGATTTCATAGCTAGCCAAATCATATGCAACAACGATTTTAATTGACCTGTATCAAAAAAATAATCACCCTATCAAATAAAATGCTATCGTGCAAAATCGCGCAAATCAGGCTATTTCGTTATACAAAAAATATAAATTGAATGCGGGCTATGAAAAAACTAATATTTAACTTTTATCTTGTTTTGCCTCTTTTTTCCCAAGAATGGGAAGGTTATATGCCTTCTAGCGAAACGCTCAAATCAGGTGAAACCAAAACGATTGAAGTCGTTGGCAAAACTGGCACAAATGGAAAAAACTATCTTTATAATTCTGGAAATTTTACGTATGCAACCAGTGGCTCGGGGGATTCTGTGCTGACGATCAAACCCAAAACAACACTTGAGGCTTTTTACAATAATGCCAACATCACCATCAAACAAAATTCCAAACTGATATTGCAATTAACAAACACAAATTTTATAATGGATAGAAATGCCTCCTACCAAATACAAAAAAATGCCGAACTTGAGGCTAGCGGAAAAGAATTTACCATCTATTCTGGAACATTGCTCAATCACGGCAAGATGGCACTAAGTTTTAGCGATTCTATCAATAACAACTTCAAATCTGGCTCAAAAGGTATTATCAACGACGGGGGAATACTTAATATAACCACCAAAACGTTTCATAACGGACGGGCTGATATTGGGAGTGGTTCTTATGGGGTTTTTGAAACGATGAATGCAGGCACGACCACCATCAACGCCAGTGATAAATTCAGAAACTTTGGCTATATTTTCAAAATATTTGATGGGCAAATCGTTAGCGATAAAAATCCCAATGCGATCTCAATCCTCAAAGCTTCCTTGAAAGCAACACTCACGATCAATGGCGGGGATGTCTATAATGGCGGAGACATTGAATACACCGCAGACCCTAGCTCGAGTGCCAAACATCATTATTATTCAGGTGTGGGCTATATCCTTGCAGACAATGCCACCATCACCATCGAAAAAAATCTTACTTCCAAAGGTGCGGGCGCACTACTCAATGACGCTTCTGAAGCCATATATTCACAAATAGCTGTGAGCAATGGAGGCACTATCTGTATCGGGGAGAACTTCACAAATGCGATTTATAGCGATATTTTTGTAGGCAATGGGGGGAGTATTGAAGTAGGCGGGAGTTTTACTAGCGGAGCAAATACGCATATTACTTTCAGTGGCGGCGCAAAAGGCTATGGGAGTATCCAAGCCAACACCATCGACATCACAGGTGCGAATTTGATTTTTTACAAAGGCAGTGCCAAAACCGATACTGCCTATACATTTTTGAAAGCCACTACATCACTCACCTATGATAATTCGATTTTAGGCATACAAAATGCACTCGCACAAGATGGGAGTATCAATCTGTTTTATCAAGCTTTCATAGAAAAAACAAACAATGAACTCAAGCTAACTTTCCAAGACAAAACTGGGGGTAAGGGCGTTTCTGAAATCATCTCCCAAAGCACCCGACTTGGCAACAATGAACGTATCATTATTGATGCGATCGATAAGCAAAAACCTTTGGGAGATTTTGATATTAGGAATTTCAGCATTTCTCAAATCAAAGGCGTAGCGAGCAGTATCGAAAAAAATATCCAAGATTTTGCTACCCATAAAAATGCTCTCATAAAAACAGGATTTCAAGCTGCCAAAACTTCCGTAATGAATCGGATGATGAAAGTCCAATCGCTAATCCCATCCCCCCAGTCCTCACCAAGATACGCTACCAACACCATCAGCCCCTATAGCACCCAATCGAATCGAACCGATTTTATCCCCCAACTCATCGCTTTTCCCTCAAGGCAAGCGCTAGAACCCAATGCACTCTATGCAAGCATTTTGGGAGCATACCAAAAAAACACCGCTGGGGCAGGTTATGATTATGGTTTCAATGCCGGGTATGATAGGGTTTTGAGCAAAAATTTATTCTTAGGTTTGTATGGGGGTTATGTCGCTGGGGATTTGGCATTTGATTCTCTTGAAATACAAACACGAACGATTCAAATGGGTGCATATGCTCGCTTCAATACCGCATTCATCGAAACCGATATGATACTCAGCTATAGCAATACCTATAGCCGTGCGACCAAAACAATTTCATTGGTTTTACATACCGATTCGAGCGATTTAAAATACAGCACGCAAGCGTTTGATTACCTGATCCAATCAGGTCCAAAAATCATCTTTGGCACAGATATTATCAAGCCTTTTATCGGGTTTAATGCCCTTTATGAGCAAAACAACCCTCTCAAAGAAAATGGACCACTTGGGAGTGAATACTTGTTTCAGAATGATTTTTATATCGGTGCGATAGCCGGGATGGAATACCGAAAATATGCCAATGGTGGCTATTTCTTTATCCAGCCCTCCATTGAATATACACTTCATAGCAATCTCAAAAGCACACAAGTTATATTTTTGAATAATACCTTGAGTATTCCCGCTCCCGCTAAAGAAAATTTTTTCTCATTGCTTACAGGCGGGGAGTTTCATCTCAATAGAAACTTTCTCATCAATATCAATGCCTCCATCAAAGGCTCAATGCAAGAAACATTTATCGCTACAGGCAGTGCGTCTTTAAAATTTATTTTTTGATTGGGGCATTTTGATGTTTTGGCACGCACGCCAAAAAACTATTGGCAGTTGTAGCACTCAACCGATCGATCCATTACGTTTTCATCAACGCTTGGACTTTCGCTCCTAAGATAATAAGTCGATTTTAATCCCAACTTCCACGCCAACATATAAATATCATTCAAAAGCTTCCCGCTAACTTTTTCAAGACGCATAAAAATATTCGTGCTCTGCCCTTGATCGATCCATTTTTGGCGGATGGCGGCTGCTTTGATAAGGCTTGTTTGGTCAATATCATAAGCAGAAGTATAATAATTCCAATTTTCCAAATTCAGATTAGGCACGACAACAGGGATAAGCCCACTGAGATTTTCTTCATACCATTTCTTTTTATAAACAGGCTCGATAGTCTGGGTTGTCCCTACGAGGATAGAAATAGAGCTTGTTGGCGCAATCGCCATCAAATACCCATTGCGAATGCCTTGGGCTTTGACAATCTCGCGCAGAGATTCCCAATCACAACTACTGCCAAAAAGCCCGCCACGATCAACAAGCTTCAACGCCTCTTTGTTAGCTTTATCAATCGGGAAAATCCCCTGACTCCAGTTTGAACCCTCATATTGGGGGTATTTGCCCTTTTCCTTGGCAAGTTCAGAACTTGATAAAATCGCATAGTAGCTAACCATTTCCATCACTTCATCAATCTTTTTGAGATGATCCTCAGAACCCCAATGGATTTTGGCATCTGCGAGCATCTGGGCTTCGCCCATTACACCTAGCCCAATCGCACGATTCAAAAGATTGGTAGCTTTGACCTTGCGATTAGGATAGAAATTGAGATCAATAACATTATCAAGCATCCGAATCGCAATCGGGATGACCCGCTCGATGTCTTCTTTGGTGTGGATTTTACTTAGATTCACACTCGCGAGGTTGCATACTGCCGTATCCCCGCCAGTCTGCTTGCGGGTGGTGATAAAGATTTTCTTCCCACCAAGTGAGTCGATACTGGTGAGTTTATTTGCTTTCTTTTTGACACCATCATCAGTGATAACTTCTTGCTTTTCTTCAAGAATCTCTAAGCTACCATCGCAAAATTCCACCTCGACAATATAATGGCTCGGACTGGTATTTTGAAATATTTCTGTGCAAAGATTCGAACTCCTGATAATCCCTGCGTGCGCATTGGGGTTGGCACGATTGGCATTATCTTTGAAACACAAAAATGGCAAACCTGATTCAAAATAGTTTGTCAAAATCTTTTTCCAAAGCTCCTTGGCGCTAATATGCTCTTTGATAACATTGGGATTTTTTTCATATTCAAGATATTTTTGCTCAAATGCCTCGCCATAAAGCTCGGTAAGCTCCTTGCATTCATAAGGATCAAACAATGTCCAAAGACCATTTTCTTCCACACGCTTCATAAACAAATCACAAATCCACACCGCTGGGAAAAGATCGTGCGCCCTGCGCCTCTCCTCGCCACTATTTTTACGCAGATCAATAAAATCATTAATATCAGTATGCCAGATTTCCAGATATGTCGCTATCGCACCTTTTCGTGTGCCGAGCTGATCAACAGCGATGGCTACGTCATTGGCGATCTTGAGGAATGGCACAACACCCCCCGCAGCATTTTTATGCCCATCAATGAAACTCCCCAAGCCCCGCACACAGCTAAAATCCCAACCAATACCCCCGCCGTATTTCGATAGAAGCGCCATTTCTTTATAGGCATCAAAAATCCCCTCAATATTATCCGGCGTGCTACCAATATAACAAGAACTCAATTGGTGGCGCGTTGTCCTTGCATTCGCCAAAGTAGGCGTGGCAGCAATGACTTCAAACTTGCTGATGATGTCATAAAATTTCACCGCCCATTCGTTGGGATTCTTTTCATTTTGTGCCAAAAACATCGCAATCGCCATAAACATATGCTGGGGCAATTCGATAGGTTTGTTTTGAGAATCCTTGATCAAATAGCGATCATAAAGGGTTTTGATACCCAAATAATTAAACTGCAAATCCCTTTCTTCTCGGATATGAGAGTTTAAAAATTCTAAATCATATTTTTCTTTCAAACCTTTGAGGATTTTGCCCTCAGCCTCGCCGTGCTCAAAATAATCTTGAAGCGTTTTATAACCTGTGAAACCACTGACTTTATGGTAAAGATCATACAAAAACAATCTAGCAGCAACAAATGTCCAATTCGGGGTATCCACATCGATTTTATCCACAGCGGTTTTGATGAGGGTTTGCTGGATTTCTTCGGTGGTGATTTTGTCTTTGAAATGGATTTTTGCATCCACCTCAAGCTCACTTTGACTCACGCCATCCAAATCTTTTACAGCACTTGAGGTATATTTTTGAATCTTGGAAATATCCAAGGTTTCCACCCGTCCATTGCGTTTCACAACTGTTATCACAAATGTCTCCTTATCACCAATTCAATGTTTAATTTTTATTTATACTCAATAAGCTCATCTTGACTGAGACGATATTTTGTATCCGGCTGGGGATTGAGTCGATAGCCAAATGCCACTATCAAGGTAATGCGTTCTTTGAATGTATCTGTCCCAAAAAGTTCTTCTAATGGCTTTTTCTCAAAACCCTCAATCGGGCAAGAATCAATGCCCATAAATGCGGCACAATTCATCATCGAGCTTGCCATCAAATAAGCTTGTCTGGAAGTCCAATGGATAATTTCTTCGCCCAAAAGATCATTAGCAATCAAAAATCCCCTGATTCTTTGCTGGTAGGCATCGTATTTTTCTTTTTGTGCCATCCGTCTTGAAACGACCCTGCTAACATAATTTGTAGGCGCTTTTAGGTCGGCAATCATTGATTTAAACACAACCAATTCGCTCGCCGTGGTGATTTGGTCTTGATTCCAACAAAGTGGCTTCATCTTTTCTCTCAAAGCCCTATCCCTCACTACCACCATTCTTGTTGGCTCAAGCCCAAAAGAACTGGGTGATAATCTGCCTGATTCCAATATAACTTCAAAATCATCGGGGGAAATTTTTTTATTGTTATCAAAAATCTTGCAAGCGTGTCTAAAATTCATCGCATCAATAAAAACATTTGCTTTCATTTTTAAACCTTTTTAGAATTGTAATATAAAATTCAAATTTATATTTTTAGATAAAATATCTTAAAATATTATATGAATTATATCCTTATAAAATGAATCTATCATAATATAATCCCATCACAATTTTTCTAAAAACAAACGAATGCAAAATTGCTATTTTTTTGTCATTCGTTTTCTAACGTTGGGATCGAGATATTTCTTGCGGATTCGGATACTTAATGGCGTTACCTCAAGAATCTCATCATCTTCTATCCACTCCAACGCACGCTCTAGGGTCAAATCACGTGGCGGGACGAGCTTGATAGCGTCATCACTCCCGCTCGCACGCATATTGGTGAGATGTTTGGATTTGATGGGATTAACATCAAGATCATTATCCCTGCTGTGTTCGCCAATAATCATACCAATATAAACCTTTGTCTGAGGACCGACAAAAAGCACGCCCCGCTCTTGAATATTAAACAACGAAAATGCTGTCGCCTCACCATTTTCCATACTGATAAGCGCCCCGTTTTTGCGGGATTCCACACTGCCACTATGGGGGCGAAATTCCAAGAAAGAGTGATTCATCACGCCTTCACCTTTGGTATCTGTGAGAAATTCACTCCGATAGCCGATAAGCCCACGTGCAGGGATCTCAAACTCTAGGCGTGTATAACCCTCACCCATTGGATTCATCGCCTTCATTTCAGCCTTTCTACGCCCAAGCCGTTCGATGATTGTCCCGCTAAAATCCTGCGGCGTATCAATAACAAGATGTTCAAAAGGCTCGAGTTTTTTGCCATTTTCTTCTTTGATGATGACTTCAGGTCGTGAAATGCTAAACTCAAACCCCTCACGCCTAAGGTTTTCAGCCAAAATCGTAATCTGAAGCTCGCCCCGCCCAGAAACACGGAATTTCCCCTCGCCCATCTCTTCACAACGCATCGCAATGTTGGTTTCCATTTCTTTGAGCAATCTATCTTTGAGCTTATTAGCTGTTACGTGTTTGCCCTCTAAGCCAGCAAGGGGGGAATCATTGACCGAAAAATACACACTCATCGTGGGTTCTTCTAGGTGCATTGGATCTAGGGGCATTGGGTTGTTCGGATCGACAACACTATCGCCGACATCTACCGCATTAAAGCCTGCGATGGCGATAATATCACCCGCTTCAGCCTCATCAATCTCGGTTCTTGCCAGCCCCAAAAACCCGATCAATTTGGTAATCCTGCCGTTTTCTTTGCTCCCATCGCCTTTGGCAAGCATTACATTTTCGCCCTTTTTGATACGCCCATTAAACACCCTTGCAATACCTATTTTACCGACATAGTTATCATAATCAAGCGTAAAAACCTGCATTTGTAGTGCATTAGCACTATCCCCATCAGGCAAAGGCACATATTCCAAAATCGCTTCAAAAAGTGGCTCAAGGCTTTTTTTCTCATCACTAAGATTTTTGATAGCATAACCATCCCTAGCAGCTGCATAAATCACAGGAAAATCAAGCTGTTCATCGCTCGCCCCCATCGCCACAAACAAATCAAACACCTCATCAACCACCCTATCAGGCTCTGCAGCAGGCTTATCGATCTTATTTACCACTACAATCGGGCGGATACCAAAACCCAATGCCTTTTTTACGACAAATTTTGTTTGTGGCATCACGCCCTCTTGGGCATCTACAAGCAAAAGCACCCCATCAACCATCTTGAGCACACGCTCCACTTCCCCGCCAAAATCGGCGTGTCCGGGAGTATCGATGATATTAATTTTTGTTCCTTTATAATGGATAGCGGTATTTTTAGAAAGGATAGTAATCCCCCGCTCCCTTTCTAAGTCGTTGCTATCCATCACCCTTTCATCGACTTTTTCACGTTCGCCAAATGTCCCCGATTGTGTCAATAGACCATCTACTAGAGTTGTTTTTCCGTGATCAACGTGTGCAATAACGGCAATATTTCGAATATTTTGCATTTTCCTCTCTTTAGTTCAGAATTTTTTTGCAAGTATAAAACCTTTCGCCTTAAACTTCCTCATTCAAATAATACACATTCACTCAATCGATACTCTGGAATCATTTTTGCTTTCTGTTTGGCAACACTTAGCTTATAAGGAAACTCTATGTTAGAAAATATCCTCAATAACGTCAATGCCTCCCACGAAACAAAAAGCAGTGCCGAAAAGAAAAAAACTATCGGCAAAACCAACACAGGAAAAGAGAGTGATTTTAAAAGTATCTTACAAAAAAATCTCTCTGCACAAAAAATAGATACCAAAAATCATAAAAATATCTCCGAACCCACCACCTCCAAAGAGACTGAAAAAACGCCGGTAGAAAAAACAGCCATCAAGCCCGCTATCAAGCCAACCATCAAACCCACTACAAACCCAGCCGAAGCACCCAAGACAAATACGCCCACCCAAGCAAGTGCAGAAAAAACACAAAAAGATGTTTTTACCCCTTTAGCGCAAAAAACCAATATCCCCGATCGTAAAGATCACAAAAATATCTCCGAAGCACCCATTTCGCACGTTGTTCCCAAAGATATTGATAAAAATATCTCCAAACTTTCTGAATCCAAAGCGAACCTATCAAGCACGCCCACTGGTTTGCTTGCCCCGCAAGAATCAAACCACCAAGCCCCCAAGCCTGCCAAAACAACCAACACGCATACAGCCACCCCAACGCCATCGCAAAAAGACACTCTTGCCTCACAAGCACCCCAAATGTCCCAAACACAAGCATTACAAGATACAAAAAATCCTTTATCTAAGATTGCCCCGCAAGATAATTCGCCAAAAAATGCAGTAAAAACAAACGAAAAAGCATCCATTTTGCCATCTGAAAAAAAGCTTTCTGACATCAAAACTCTTGCTACAGAGAAAAATTTGCAACCCAAAAATCTTAGTGCCAAAACCGACCCACAAACTCCCCAGCTAGACAACCACCCCACAGCCAAAAATATCCCCACACAAAGTATCCTTGAGCAAAAGCTCAAGCCCCAAACGCAAGCCTCAAAAGCCAAATCTCAAGAGGATAAGCCCTTATCATTCATCCTCAAAACGCTTGATGAAGTCGATACAAAAGAACTCCAAGCCAGAAAAAAATTCAATCAAGAACATAAAATAACCTACAAAACCGAAGGCAAAAGCGAAAAAATCGCCGTTATTGAGCGTGGCACACACTTGCCAAAAAGCATTGTGGGTGCAAAAATCGAAAAAGAAATCCAAAAAGAGCAAACATTGACAAAAAAAGTTTCTATCCAAAAAGAACCGCTCCAAGAGGCTATCTCACAAACTTTCATCAAAGAAGTCAAACCCAAAACAGCCCTAAATATCGAGGATAAACACCCCAACGCAAAAGAGATCGCACAAAAAAAAACTAAAAAATCTGCCCAACCCGTAAAAACACCAAAAACCACCGCCACTTCAAGCCTGAATGCAACGCATTCAGCCCAAACCCTCAAAGCTCAAGAGCAAGAACTCAACACCCAATTTCAAAATCAAGAAAAAATTCAAGAAAATAATATGCAGTTTTCCCTGCAAGAAAAGACAAAAAAAAAGCAAAATAATCAAGAAATAGAAAAAACTAAAGAAAAAACCCATCAAAATGTTGCCAAAGAAAAAGATTCTGCTCCGACCTTAGGATTGGGAGCTGTGAAAAATGATTTGCTCTACAAAAGTGCGAGTGCAAAAGAAACCATCAAAAATTTTGCACAAAATTTTCAAGATGAGATAAAAAAATTCAAACCCCCAATGAGTAAAATCTCCCTAGAACTCCACCCTGAAAAACTCGGCAAACTCGAACTTACAATCAAACAAACCGGCAAAAATATCCACGTGAGTGTCGTTTCTAACAATCAAGCGATGGCGCTTTTTGTCCAAAATCAAGCCGAACTCAGGCAAAACCTCGCAATGATAGGATTTTCTGGTGTTGATTTGAGCTTTTCCTCACAAGAAGGCTCGCAAAAAGGACAGCAAAACCAAGATAACCAAAAAAGGAACAAAAATAGCTTGCGACAATATCAAGAAGTCAAAAATGTTTCTGAGATTCCATACGACACGATGGAAATCACATTACCAAGATACGCATAGGAGGCAAAAATGGCGATCGATCTCGCTGAAGTAACCGGGGCAAAAGCCGCCGCTCAAAAAAAAACCGAACAGCCCAAAATTGCCAACGGACTTGACAAAGACGCATTTATGAAGTTGTTTTTAGAACAACTCAAAAATCAAGACCCTACCGCCCCGATGGAAACGGACAAAATCATCACACAAACAGCGCAACTCACGCAAGTAGAAATGCAAGAAGAAAACAAAAAAACGATGAAAGAAGTCGCTGAGGCGATGAAATCCACCAAGGACACCAATGAATCCCTCAAAGACTTTCAAACCTCGCTGAAAGAAACGCTTGAAAGCCTAGATAAAGGGATGCAAGCCAATATGAACTCCAACACGCAAATGGCGCAAGTCTCAGCGCTTAACACGGTTTCAATGATAGGCAAAATCGCAGAAACCGACATCAGCGGTGTTAATGTCAAAGGACCTGGAGAGATCCAATTTTCGCTTTATTTTGATTCTAAAATCGATGCGTCTAAGGGCAATCCCACCATTCAAATATTTGATAGCAACAAACAGCTCATCCGCACCATCTCCCTAGCAGACAAAGATGGCGAGAGTGGTTATGTTGATTTTAGCTGGGATGGGCTTGATGACAAAGGCGCTCAAGCCCCACAAGGGAGCTATGAAATCCGTGCCGAATATAATCTTGACCCCAAAACCAACCATTACAGCCAAACCCGTGTAGGCAGAGGGGAAGTCCAAAGCGTGCTTTTCAACAAAGGAACACCGATGTTGCGGATGGGCGAGATGATTTTACCGCTGGAGAGTGCGATCGAATTTTATGACAAGGAAAAAGTCCTATGAATGATACGATTTTAAATTCCTACAGCGGTATCAAAACCCATCAATTTGGGCTTGATAGCATTTCAAACAACATAGCCAATGTCAATACCAACGGCTACAAAGAAAATATTCCTGAATTTAAAAGCTTATTTTCCACACATCTTGACTCGCTTAATGCCAACACCATCACTGCTAATGACAGAAATTTCGGTGCTACCGGTGCAGGCAATGCCATATCAACCAAAAGTGGCAACTACCATCAAAGCGATGGTGAATTTGATATGGCATATCAAGGCAAGGGCTGGTTTGTCGTCGGACCCAAAAAAGATGGGGATTTCAAGATAGAAAAAGATGGTTACGAACAAGGTCAGCCCAACTATTTCACCCGAAATGGGAGCTTTGGGCGCGATGCAGATGGCTATTTGGTAAATTCAGAGGGGTATTATGTCTATGGTGTCAATCTGGGTAAAATCAAAAATGGCGTATTTGTTGCGAGCAAAGAAGATGATGAAGACTTCAAAAAGCTCTCAAGCAATGAACTCAAACCCCTCAATATCCCCCAAGAGCTCAAATTCCAGCCCGTTTTGACATCAAAGGTCGATATTAGTATCAACCTCAATCCAAAAAGCAATTTCAAAAATGCTCAAGATTTTTTCTTAGACCCGCAGGGAAATCTCTTAGAAGACCGATTCAAAAATCAAGACATCAATGCCCTTGCTAACAATGATGATGAGCCTTTGGAAGCTTCAATGTTTGGTGCTTTGAATGTAGGCATTTCCAAAAATAACCAAACCCAAAACTTTACATTCAAATACGGCAATGGTGGGGAAAGTGCTGATGAATTTAAAACTATCGGGGATCTCCAAAAACTCCTCAAAGACAAAACAGGACTTGATCTTGACATCGCCAAAGATGCCAATGGCAAACCCAAAATACCCTTGTCGTTGCAAATCACAAACAATGATGATGATATGAATCTCTCACTAAGTGGGCATATTGCTGAAAAACTTAGCCTCAATGCTATAGATTTGCCTTTGAAAAAAGGGGATTTTCAAGATTCTACGCCTATCAAAATCCCTGCTTATGCCACATCTACAGAAATTTATGATGAAGATGGCAAAAAATTCCTACTCAAAAGCGATTATTTTATGACCGAGTCAGGCGATAATAAGACGAACCCGCCCACAACCCAAAAATGGAATGTAACAACTGCGATTTATGATTTCAAGGGTCAAAATATGGTCAGCAAAGCCCCTGTTTCACAGACTATCGAGTTTGATGAAAACAGCGATTTGGTCGCTAGCCCCATCACGCTTGATTTCAAAGAAAATAAAATCCAATACTCCCTCACAGGTAGCAAAGACTACAAATCTACCAATCTCCCCTATCAAGATTCCAAGCTCACCCAAGTAACGCAAAATGGCAAGCCTGAGGGTTCGCTCAAAGAAATCCGTGTCGATGAAAATGGTATCATTTATCTTGCCTTTAGCAATGGGGCGATGGAGCCGATGGGGAGAGTAGGGATTGCCGCGTTTGTGAATGATCAAGGATTAAAAAAAATAGGGGGCAATCTCTTTGAAATGACCTCGACCACGCTAAATGGAAACAACAAGCTCCTTAGTGGCAACCCTATTTTGGGCTGGGATGAAGAAAATGGGATGTTGAAATTTGGCAAAGTGATGTATAAATACCTTGAAACCAGCAATGTCGATGTCGGCAATGCCCTCACGAATTTGATTTTAATGCAACGGGGCTATTCGATGAATGCCAAAGCATTCAGCACGGGTGATGACCTCATCAAAGAAGCCATCAATCTGAAAAAATAAAATCAAACAAACCTATCTAAAGCAACATCACTTTAAACAAACTTGATAAGGCTATTTGATTCATCGGGGCAAAAAACCAAAACCCTGAATCTCAATCAAATACCCACCGGCAATCAAGCCACTTTGAACACAAGCACGAACAGGCTTTTGATGCCCCTCCAACCATTTTTCATACACGGCATTCATCTCCTCAAATCCAGAAATATCAGCCATCCACATTTGAATGCGAGTCAAATGCGATTTATCTGCCCCAATTTTCTCAAGCAAAACATCGATCGCCTCCAGCGCTTCTGCAGTCTGGATGCGAATATCAGCCTGCGGGTTTTTTGCGATCTGCCCTGCAGTTTCAAACCGCCCCTCATAGCATACAACTTGGCTCATTAAATGGTTTTGGTCATATCGTTTAATCATTTTTTCACTCCTTTAAAATGGGTCTCAGGGGCATATATTTGGCAAAAAATCCCTCCAAACAAAAGTGCCCCCACACAAACATACAAAGCCGCTGAAGCAGAAAATTCCTCAGTAATGATGGGAAGAAAAAACGTTCCCAAAGCCGCACTCATCCGAGAAGCTGCCACCACAAAGCCTACGCCTGAGGCACGCAAAGCCGTTGGGAACAGCTCAGGGGTGTAAGCAAATTCCAAAACCCCAGCCCCTGCAATCACGAAAGAAAAAAATGAAAAAAGCACAATAACAAGAAATGGTGGCATACCCACCCAAATCCCAAGAACAAGGAGCGTAACTGCCAAAATATAAAAACTCCCAATCAAAAAGGATCTCCTAGAAATCTTATCAATAATCCAAAGCCCCAAAATAGAACCAATCAACAAAAAGAAATTATAAACCATCCCGCCAGTATAGGGATTTTCGACAGATAAACTTTCAAGCATAATAGGAATAAACGTGCTAATAGCAAAATAAGGAATCACCTGACACATATAAAACACAGCCCCCACCGCCGTATTTTTCCGCCATCTTGGGCTAAAAAGCTCCCAATAGCTACCATTTAAAGTCGTATGATTTTGTTTAAGTTCTATACCCTCACCAAAATATTTTCTCACAATCTCCTTAGCTTGCTCTACTTTCCCTTGACGCATTAGCCATAGCGGGCTTGAAGGGGTCCCTAGACGCAAGATAGAAACAACCAAACTAGGGAATGCCGAACTCAATAATATCCACCGCCACGAATCCTCACCCATTCCTGCAAGCAAATACCCCACAAAATAAGCTATCGCATATCCTCCAACCCAGCCTACCATCATTCCTGAAAGCAGTCTCCCACGAAATCTCGCCGGCGTGATCTCATTAACCAAGCTAATCCCAACAACATAATCCGCACCCAAAAGCAAGCCTAAAAGCAGGCGTAAAATAAAAAGCTCTGTGGGGCTACTCACAAAAAATTGCAAAATTGAAATCAAACAAAAAATCGGCATCGTGAGTTGATAAATCAATCGACGCCCCACCTTATCAGCCAAAGGACCAGTCAGCAAACTCCCAAAAAAAAGCCCCGCTAATGAAGCAGCCCCAATCGCCCCAAGCCACCAGGTATTCAACCCTAGCGAAGCGCTTGCCAAAGCAATCGTGATGCCTACGATACCAAGAATAAATCCATCATTAAATTGCCCGCCAATGCCCCCAATCCCGACTCGCAAATGGATCGGCTTAAAAGACATTTCTTCAAAAAAGACTTTTCCCATTCTGTTTCCTTATTTTTTATTTTTCTTTAAAATATTGATTTTTTGCTTGCCTAAATATCTTTAGCAGCATTTTTTTGTTCATACCACAAACGAATCCTTGCCCCCACGCTCCTAAGCGGTTCAGGTGGCATAAAGCTGGCACGATTGTGTTTTAAAATAAAATCAAGATTCTCTGAATGTTTCCCAGATATGAGTTCAGCGATGTAATATCCCAAATACACGCCCTTAGCCACGCCCACACCATTTGACCCCCCAATCACATAAACATTTTTCATCACCTCACCAAAAACAGCTTCGTGATTGAGTGTCATACACAACATCCCGCCCCAAGTAAATTCAAAACGCTTGTGTTTAAGCGTAGGGAATCTCGCTTCAAAGGATTGTCTATGCCACTCCCAAGCTCTTTGGAGATCCTCGTGATGGCTTTGCAAACTGGGGAAAAAATCTAATTTATTGCGGACAAAAATCCTTCTATCTGGAGTAAGTCTCAAGGTTGTCCCGGCAGGATGGGCAGAAGTGAGCCCATAAGGGGGCACACCATCAAAATGCTTTTTATACTCCTCATCGCTCAAGACCTCACTAAGCGATGCGTAAGTAAAAATAGGGGCTTGCTTATGCTTGATAAGACCAAATTCTTCCAAATGTGAATCCAATGCAAGCACGACTACAGGAGACTCCACCGCCCCGCCTAATGATTGGAGAATATGAGGATTACCATAGCTAACAGAAATAATAGGGCTTTCTTCATAGATCGCTACATTTTGAGGCAAGGTCCTCGCATAGCCACGAATCAAGCTGGCTGGATTCATCAAAATATTATCCGGCGTATAAACAGCCTCTTGGTAATAAGAAGTGCCGAGCTTTTTTTCAAGTTCGCGACCTTTAATCCGTAAAAATTCAAACCCGCAAGGTTTGAGATGGGCTTCAAAAGCGTCCAATCCTTTGATGTTGGTATCTTCGTGGGCTGCCATATATTTGCCCGCTTTTTGCCAAAAACATTCGATTTTTCCCCTCTCTACGGCTTCTTTTAAATGATTGATAGCAAAACAATTCAACTCATAAATCTTGCTATCAACCGCCACATTAGCAGGAGCGCCATCAAGATTATGGGGTAAGTCAATCACAAAACCAGCATTTCGCCCACTTGTCCCCTCTCCAATTTTGAGAGCTTCAATGAGAACGATTTTTAAATCAGGATGATTTTGGGCTAATCTATTCGCTGTGGCAACCCCAGCAAATCCCCCACCTACAACAACCATATCTGCTTTGATACTTTCTTTCAAGCGCTTACCCACAGGCTCAAAACGATTGGAAGCTAGTTCAAACCAACCCAAATCCCCATCGATTTGGGGAAAATTTTTTATCCTATATGTCATTTTTAACTCCTTTTGAGATTGATTGTTTCTTATTGTGTCTTAAAAAGCATATTTTGATATTATTTATTATAAAAATTAAAACCCATAGTTACAAAAAATCACAAATATTAACTACAATCCCGCGTCGCCACTCAGCAAAAACTCAAGCATATTGGTTTATAATCCCCGCCTAAAATCACTCAAAAACATATCTTTAGACTAAAGGCAATCTTTGGTATCAAAACCCAGCAACATTCCTGCCTATCACCAAAACAAAAAGCTCCACCTCAACGCCGAGCAACAAGAAGCTGCAACTGCACCGAAAGGATATAACCTCATCATCGCTTCAGCAGGCACGGGCAAAACTTCGACCATCGTAGGCAGGATTGCACATTTACTAGAGGGCGGGATGAGCCCGAAAGATATTTTGCTCCTCACCTTTACAAACAAAGCGAGTGTGGAGATGATTGAGAGGGTTTCTAGGATTTTTGGCGAAAAAGAAGCCAAACAGATTGAAGCAGGCACGTTTCACGCCGTAGCCTACCGCTATCTCAAAGAACATTTCAAAATCGCCCTCAAACAACCCAGAGAACTCAAAATCCTTTTCAAAAGCATTGCTGAACGCAGGATTTACGCACAAAGAAGCACCACCCCGCCCTATTCTCCACAATATCTCTATGATATCCATTCGCTTTATCTCAATTCCCAAAAAGAGCAAAGTTTTGAGGAATGGATCACGCAAAAATCCCCCGAACAAGCCCTCTATGTCCCCATCTATGAGGGCATTATCGATGAATTTAGCACACTCAAAAAAGAATACGGCTATGCAGATTATAATGATTTGCTCATAATGTATCGTGATGCGATGTCTAAACAAACAAGCCCCTATCAAGAAGTCCTCTGCGATGAATACCAAGACACCAACCCGCTCCAAGATTCCCTTATCAATGCGATTAATCCAACGAGTCTTTTTTGTGTGGGCGATTATGACCAAAGTATCTACGCATTCAACGGCGCAGATATCAGCATTATCAGCAATTTCACGCAAAAATATCCCCAAGCTAATGTCTTCACACTCAAAAAAAATTACCGCTCTTCTTATCCTATTCTCGATCTGGCTAATCGGGTCATCCAAAAAAATGAGCGTATTTATGAAAAAAGCCTCGAAGTGGTCAAAATGGGCGATTATGCACCGCCGAAGTTGCTGGTTTATGATGAGCTTTTTTTACAATATCAAGGCATTGCCAAAAGGATTGCGACAAGCAATTACAGCCTCGATGACATCGCTGTGATTTTCAGAAACAACGCAAGTGCGGATGGGTGCGAGGCTTCTTTGCGTGAAATGGGTATCCCATCAAGACGCAAGGGAGGGGTTAGCTTTTTTGACACCAAAGAAGTTTCGCTTATCCTTGATATTTGCTCGCTACTTTATAATCCCAAAGATATGATGGCACATATCCACACGCTAAGCTATGGGGGCGGGATTGGCAATTCCATTGCTAAAGATATTTATGAAGCGCTAAATCTTTTGGGTAATCACAACGCAAAAGATGGCTTGCTCTCCCCCATCGCTGGTGTAAAACCCTATGCCTTGAGGGCTAAAAACACACAAGCAGGGCTGTTTGATGATTTTTTTACCCTGCAAAATAGTGCGCGATTTGATGATTTTTTGCCAAAAAATTTTTGCTCCCATCCCATCCTTTCTCATCCCAAACTTACCAAAGATGGGGCGGTATTTTTGGGGAGATTTTTTGCCCTGTATCAAAAATGCCACACCCTCAAATCCCCGCTTGAGCTGATAAAAAGCATTGCAAATTCTAAATTTTTCAAACATATCATAGAGATTTTAGGCATAGAGAGAGCAAAAAATAAAGAGGGTAACATTGATGAAAACCGCCGAGTTGAAGCGATGGAAAAAATCGATCGCAAAATAGCCTTGCTAGGCGATCTGGCAAAAAATTATCACGACATTGGGCGATTTTTGAATGCGATGATATTAGGTTCGAGCGAGGCAAGCGAGGGCAATGGGGTAAATCTCTTGAGTATTCACGCCAGCAAGGGGTTAGAGTTTCGCGATGTTTATATCATCGATTTGATGGATGGGCGATTCCCCAACCGCAAACTCATCGCCAAAGGTGGGAGTATCGAAGAAGAACGCCGATTGTTTTATGTTGCCATCACACGTGCAAAAGAAAATCTTTATCTTTCCTATGCCAAAAAAGATGCTATCAAAAACATCGATTATGAACCCTCAATTTTCCTTTATGAAGCAGGTATGATAAAAACAATGCTTACAAATTCATAAAATAGTATCAAAATTGTTAAATTATTTGGAGTTTCTCTTCGATAAATGTGTCCTTGATGAGTTCCCGTGCAAATGCTGGGAGTTCCCTCACAAGGTGGATTTCTTTGTTCCTAACATCTAATACCCGTTTAGCATTTTCATAATCTTTGGAATTGTCATAAATAGTAATATTATCAAACATAGAAACCACCAATTTGAAGCTTTTATTGACATCTTCAAGATTGTTTTTGATGGTTTCAAAATCAACAAAGTGAAAGCCTTTCTTTACCCTATCTTTGATCCTATCTTCAGAGTTCTTAAGCGTATTGCTTGTCCCGATATAAAACAATGAAGTAGAAAACCCATAGCTTTTAGCCTTTTGCAGTAGCCTCTCAATTGATTGGGGTGTTTGGATAATCCTTTCCATCGCAAAACTTTGATTGTTTCTAAAATAGTTTTCTCTTAAGCTCTCAAGCTCCCTTGAAGCCAAAACGATTTCTTCTTGGGTATATTGGCGATAAGAGCCAAATTTTTGTCTGTAAAAAAGATCCAAATCAATAAAAGGGATTTGATGACTTTGTTGCAGATTTGCTCCAAACGTTGATTTGCCCACACCATTCGTGCCTGTAATGATAATAAAATGAGCAGGCATTAGTAATCTCTGCCTTTGATAAGATCTATTTTGGCATATTCTTGAGGGTTCAATTCTCTTAAAATCTTAATCTCTCTTGATTGATTGTCTGGATCAAGAAAATAACATTTCCCATCAGGTTTGAGCAAAAGATTGTATTGGCTCGATACTGCCTCATCATAATAAATCGCATTATGCCCCTCTCGAAGCAACCTGACTCGAACACCTATACCATTATCGATGGCATCTAATAGCTCATCATAAGTCATTCCTGGTGCGATTTCATCCGCCCTTTGAGCCCTGTTTGCCATCTCTGTCTGTTTCATCGCTAGATTCATTCTAAACTCCTTGATTTGAGGTGTGTGGATTATAACAAAAGACTTTGTTATCCCAACCAGAAATTTACAATCTAGCCCAAAAATACTTCTTTAGCTCTACGAAAACTTAGAGCATATGCCCGATATTGGTTTTGATAATATCCTCCACATCCCCAGCACGCCCTGCAAGCACGGCTTTTGCCGAATACAAAGAAAAATGCGCCATTTCAGAAAATGTAACCTTAGGGGGCATTATGAGTTCTTTGGAATTTACCACCACGTCCAAAAGTGCGGGCTTACTCGATTGCATAAACGCTTTCACACTCGCTTCAAGCCCACCAGATTGCTCCACCCGCCACGCATCAAAACCTATAGCTGAAGCAACCTCTGCAAATGATGGGTTTTTTAGATCGGTATAATTATCCAAAAGCCCCTCAACCTTTTGCTCAAGCTCGACAAAATTCAAAGATGAATTATTAAAAACCACCACCTTAATCGCAATATCCTCCTGGATAGCTGTGAGCAAATCCCCCAACAACATCGCCAACCCCCCATCACCAGAAAAAGAAATCACCTCCCTAAGTGGGAAAGCCTTTTTGAGTCCCAGCGACATTGGCATCGCATTTGCCATCGTGCCGTGCAAAAGCGAAGTAAAAAACCGACGCCCTTTTTTACCCTTGAGATAACGCAATGCCCAAAGCATTGGAGAACCGCCATCTGCCGTGAATAGACTATCATCAGGGGTATATTTGTCAATCATCGCACTGACAGCTTGCGGGTGGATCAAATCCCCCGATATTTGGGTATCTTTGAGGAGTTTTTTATCCGTTTCTACCTTGATTTTGAGACAATCATCCAAAAATGCCCGATCGGTTTTTTCAGCCACCGCTTCAAGCAATTTTTGCAACGTAGGCTTCACATCACCCAAAACACCCAAGTCCACATCACACCGACGCCCCAAATGCCCCGCGTCATTATCGACTTGAATGATGGTCGCTTTTGTGGGGTAAAATTGCCGCCAAGCCATATCCGAACCCAAAACCAGCAACGTATCGCATTCATTCATCATATCAAATCCCGATTTCACACCCGCCAAACCGGTCATCCCCATATTATAAGGATTGTCATATTCGACAAAATCCTTTGAACGCGCACTATGCCCGATAGGGGCTTTGAGCTTTTGGGCGAGCGCAACCAATTCATCGTGGGCATCTTCGACCCCAGCACCCGCATAAATAGCGACTTTTTTTCCATTTTTTAGCATACTTGCCATTTGGGCAATCTCATCATCGTTTGGATGAAACACGGGTTTTGGGGTATGCACTTTCATATTTTTGTTATACACCACAGACGCCACACTCATATTCACCGGCATAATCACCACCGCTACGCCCTTTTTATTGATAGCATTTTGAACAGCCATCGTGATGATATGCTGGGCTTGAGCGGGGGAATTTATCTGCTCACAATAAACACAAAAACCCCCATAAATCGCTTTAAAATCGACTTCTTGAGGAAAATTTGTCCCAAGATTTGGGGTTTCTAATTGCGAGGCTACCAACACCACAGGCGCACGATTACGCCCCGCATCCATCAAAGAGTTGATAAAATGCAAGCTACCAGGACCACAAGACCCCGCACAAGCCACAGGTCTTTTGGTGATAAGCGCATCTACCCCAGCAGCAAATCCGCCCGCCTCCTCGTGCCTCATATGCACCCATTGAATCTTTTTGCTCTGATAGATAGCGTCGGTAAAATGATTCAACGTATCCCCTACGATCCCATAACATCGTTGCACCCCAGCTTGTGCCAAAACTTCTACCATCATTTCTGCAACTTTCATTTTTTTACTCCATTATTTTAATAATATCTTTCATTCTATTGCAGTAAAAATAATAAATATGTAATTTATAAATTATATTTATTATCTTAGGATAAAAATTATGATTAATATTAAGTGATTGAAATATACTGAAGTATTTGGAGAATCTTGGGGGTGTGCCAGCTAAAACATCAAAAACATATCAGGATTTTACCCAAGAGGGCAAAGCCCTCTTTAAACGAGTTTTTGCCCTGTTTTGTGATATTTGATAATCCCCTCCGCACAACGATAGGCAAGCGCACCCGCTGTCCCTGTGGGATTGTAGCCACTATTGTGAGCGAAATTCCCCGCACCTACGACAAAGAGATTATCCATATCCCAATGTTGCAAATAATGATTCACCACGCTATCACCCGGATTGCTCCCCATAATCGTCCCGCCGACATTGTGCGTGGATTGGTAGGGGATAATGCTATAGTCTTGGATCTGAGGTTTGGAGATGATAGATTTGGGGTTCATCGCTTTTGCGATAGCTTCGGTCTTTTGTGTGATAAATTTAAACAACGCCCGGTCCTGATCGGTAAAATTATAGGTCATCCGCAATAATGGCAACCCATAGGCGTCTTTATAGATAGGATCAAGATCGAGATAATTCTGAAAATATGGCATTGAAGCGCCCTGTCCACCGATTCCAATGTTCCTTGTATAATAATGAATCGAAGCTTTTTTAAATGCACTCCCCCAAGATGGCACACCTTTTGGTACTGCATTGCTCCCAATCGGTCTTGCCCCACTCTGGAGAGCAAAAATCAATGCCCCGTGGATAAAATCCAAATGCGAATGATCGAAATTATCCCCATTAAAATCATCGATATTTGTTCCTAAAGCCCCCGAACCCATAAAAACATTGAATTGTTTATCAAAAAATGCCGTCGTTCCTGTATTGATTTGGTAGCAATAATTTTTACCCAATGTCCCTCTTCGGCTCAGGGGATCATATTGCGTGCCGATTTTTGAAACCATCAGCAATTTGGCATTATTGAGAACAAAGCTACTCAAAACCACAATATCTGCTGGCTGGATAAATTCCTCTAGCGTCCTGGTATCGACGTATTTTACGCCAGTTACCTTATCGCCTTTTTTGAGTATCTCAATGACATTAGCGTGATTTCTAACCGAATAATTCCCGGTTCTAAATGCTGTTGGGAGGACCGTTACAATCGGGCTGGCTTTCGCACCATATTCACACCCAAAACGCTCACAAAATGCGCAATACTGGCATTCATTGAGTATCTCACCATCAGGATTGGTATAGGTTTGCGAACTATTCGCAGCGGGCATCCGGTAAGGGTGAAAATTCATCTTTTTGGTAACACCAGCAAACATCTGTAAAATCGGCGTATCACTCAAAGGCGGGTTGGGATAATCGCTACTCCTTTTGCCCTCAAAGGGATTTTTAGCCTCCCCAGAAATGCCAGCGGTTTTTTCAAACCTATCAAAATACGGCTCCATCTCATCATAGGTAATGCCCCAATCCTGCAAGAGATAATCGGGCGAAAGCTTGTTTTTTCCATAGCGTTTTTCTGTCATTGTCTTGATTTCAAAATCATACGGAAAAAACCGATACGTCCAGCCATTCCAATGCACCCCAGCACCGCCCAAACCCTCACCAAGCAAAAATGAGCCAAGTTTTCTCATCGGCAATGCCTTTTGCTTGGGGGTGTTTCTAAATGTAATGCTCTCTTTGGAAAGATCTTGCATCAAGCCATAATTAATCGCATAGCGGTATTCATCGTGTATCTCGGCAAAATCCCCTGTCTCTCGCTCCCCGCCACGCTCTAGCCCGATGACTTTAAGCCCAGCTTTGGCACATTCAGCCGCTACGATACCGCCAGTCCAGCCCACGCCAATGGTTATTACATCGACTTTTTTTAGCACCTTTGCCATCACATCCCTCCTTGCATATCTGATAAAGAAACCGGTTCAAGTTTTTGGAAGTTTTTATCGGCGATATAGGGCAAATACGACATTTGTGCGCCGGGAAATTCTTTCATCTTCCAGCCAGCCATCCCGATATTGCCATTATAAATGGGATCAGCATACACCCCACACAGCGTCATTTCCCGCAAAAGCGAAAAGAAATAACCCGATGATGTGCCTATCATTGCAACTTTATTGGCTTCAAAATCTTTTAAAATCACATCTTGGGATCTAGCAGGGATATTAAAAAAGCTTTTTTGAAATCTCTTGAGCGATTCTCTCTCAAGTGCCCGCACGCCCTCCAAAAAGATTTCTTGGCGAATCATTGGGGTTTGATAGCCCTGTGTGGGTGTGCCTTTTTCAAAAGGTCCTTGCATATATTCGCGCGCATTATGCCCATAAGAGCCTGCAAGCTGGTTATCGATGAAAAAAGCGACACCGAGTTTTATCGCACCCGGTCCCAAATCATCCTCAGGGAAAATCCGCTCGATAGCTGCTGAAAGCACGCTAAAATCATCATCTCGGGTGAAAAACATCCGCCCTCGTGAGCGATTGGGCTCATTATTTTGGGCTTTTAGCGTATTTGTTTGTGGGGTAGGATGGGCGTGGGCTGGGTGTGCGCCCAAAGGTTGCATTCCCCCTGCCCCTAAAAGTGCGCCAGCCACTAGTGTGGAGGTTTTAAAAAAATTTCGTCTAGTTAAAATCGAATTTTGAGTTTCCATTGAATCTTTCCTTTTATTTTTTATTCATAAAGGCATTTTTAATTCTATTCCAAATGAATAAATAGTAAAAAGAAAAATAAGATTTAAGTTTATGAATCCAGAAGATAAAATAATGCAGATAAAAATCACGCAGAAATAAAAAAACCCCTTCCCAGATGACTAAGGCACACCACAAACCAAGCTACTCTGCTGTGTTCCCACCCTGAAGCGTTATCCTAATTTGTGATTGCATAGGTCTGAAAAGAGGCAGGGCAATTTTACACCCACTGGGCTTAAAATTTTGTAAAAACCATCAAGATTTTTTTGCCTCCAGATGATATTTGATGAGCGCACCCAAACGATAAAACCCGTGGATAAACTTCCCATAAGGCATCATTACAAACAGCCCCAACACAGCACTTAGATGGAACAACACCAAGAATGCCATTATTGTTTTTTCCCTAAAAATCATCAATGCCAAACCGCTAAAAGACACAATAAATAAACTAAAAATAAACGCATAATCCATTCCCATCGACCGATAAGATTTCAATCGCCTATCAGCGAGCCATTTCAAAACAAAAAGCCCCAAAGTCCCCATACAAAGCGATGTCCCGCCAAATGTCCCAAATAATTTTGGCAAGCTAAAAAACGCATATGGGGCAGAGAGACCAAGAAAATGGTCATAAAAAGCCCCCAGAGAAGTCGCGATAAAACAAGATAAAAAACCATAAAACGTAAAATGATGGAACACTTTTCTAATGTTAGAACGCTCATCTTTGGGATATGTGCAACCATCGTTATTATGCCCGCCGAGATATTTCAATGAAAAAACATCAAAAAAGGCTTGAAAAATCGAATCGGAAGTGGGTGTTTCGTGTTTTTGGATATAAGAAAAAAATCTCACAAACCCCATCCCCAAAGCAAACACAACCCACAAACCAACAGCCCCAAATGCCCACACCATCACGCTATAAGGAACAATCTTATAAAAATTCCCCGCATAATCATCAAAAAGAAAATTGCGATGGTGCGACCAAAATGCCAGCAAAAATACCGCAAAAATACACGCAAACAAAACCATAGAAACAAAAAAACCATTATTTTCAAATAGTTTTCCTGCCCATCTCGGGTAGGCAAACTTTTGATAACTCATCGTGCGGATATCGCCAAATTGTGCGGGGATATTCACACCAAATTCGTGCGGGGGTGCGTATTGGCAAGCATAGAAACATTCCCCGCATTGATGGCATAGATTTGCCAAATAATCAATGTCGCTCCAATCAAAATCCCGCCTTTTCTCCATCGCGGGGAAAACCGCACAAAAACCCTCGCAATACCGACACGAATTGCAAATCACACAAGAATTTTTCGCTGTTTCATAGAGTTTTTTTTCATCCAAATTTCTTGTTTTCATCGCACTTCCTTTGAATAATTTGCCGCATTTTCTCCCGCTATCTTGCCAAACACCGAACCTATCGCCATACCAAATCCCGCCACATAGCCTTTTGATAAGATATTACCCGCCATAATCTCCCCTGCTGCAAAAAGATTCTTACACACGTTCCCATCTTCTTTGATGACCTGGGCGTCTTTGCTAACTTTTACCCCCAAATACGTAAAAGTAATCCCGGGACGTAAGGGATAACAATAAAAAGGCGGGGTGTCGATTTTTTGCGCCCAATGGGTTTTTTCAATCGCTAGCCCCCTAGTTCTGCACCCATCCAAAATCGTATGGTCAAAATCACCCGCAACCACGCTGTTGTTGTAATCTGACAATGTTTTTTCTAATTGTTTTTGATCCAATCCAAACTCACTAGCGATTTCTGCCACACTTGAAGCGACCACCGGAGGGAATAGCGAGGGCATATATTTGTCCAAAACTTTGGAATCAGTAATGCAATAAGCGATTTGGTCGGGTTGATTAGCAACAAGACGCCCCCAAATCGCATATCGTTTGGGCCAAAAATCCTCCCCCTCATCATAAAATCGTTGCGCATTTTTATTTACCACAACCCCCAAGGACACGCAATCTACTCTTGAGACAATCCCACCATCGTATTTGGGCGCTCGCGCATCGATAGCCACCATATGCCCTTGCGTGGGATTACCCAGTATTTTTGCGCCCTGATTTTTGAGTGCTTGGAGCATTTTGCCTTGATTAAATCTGCTCCCACGGATCAAAAAATTATCCGCTTTTTCTCCCCACGCCTCTTTGAGCCAAGCCAAATTCGACTCAAATCCCCCCGAAGCGATGACATAGGATTTTGCTTTGATCTTTTTAATATCATCTGTTTTTTTATCCAGCACCAAAACATACGCACAGCTATTCTCTTGGATAGACAAATCCAAAGCCTCGCATTCATAAGCGACCTCAATGCCAAGCCGTGTGGCTTGATGATAATAGGCATTTAGCAGTGCCTTGCCCCCACCTAGAAAAAACGCATTCGTCCTACCAAGTTGCAATGTCCCCCCAAGGCTAGGCTGGAATCTCACACCACAAGACTTCGCCCATTCCACGATATGAGGGGTTTGGGAAATCACAAAACGGGCATATTCTTCGTTTGTCTCCCCCTCACTCACCCGATAAACATCCTGATAAAATTCATCCTCGCTATAGCTCCCACTTAGCACATCGGTAGGAGCGGTATGCATTGAACGCAAATTCCTTGTGTGTTGGGAATTTCCCCCTCGCCAATCTTTTGGGGCACTTTCTAAAATAAGCACGCTAGCACCTTTTTGGCGTGCTGATAATGCCGCACAAAGAGCTGCATTCCCCCCGCCAATCACCAAAACATCGCAATCAAGCCTTTCCATTCATCTTCCTTAACCACAAAAACATTATCGTTTTTGAAATTTTTGTGATTAAGATTAATATGTTTTAGCTTAATGTATTCTTTTGTATCCAAAAAAATACGTTTAATATAAATTTTCTTTCTGGCGGTGATAAACCCCGCCTTTTTTGAACAACATCCAGCTAGCAAACAAACTACACAGCGCTGCGATACTTAGCCAAACGCCTGGCATTGCACTATTGCCCGTTGTATGGATCAAATATGTCGAGACCGCAGGGGTAAAGCCCCCAAAAATCGCTACGGCAATCGAATAAGAAAGCGAAAATCCTAGCGCCCGCACCTGTGGGGGCATTACCTCTGAAAGCCCCACAACCATCGCACCATTGTAACTACCAAAAATAAAACTAAACCACAATTCCACCAACACCAGATTGGCAAAACTCACGTGATGGACCAAAAAAACCATCATCGGGTAGGCAGTGATGAGATTGAGAAATGTGATAGTCAATAAAATCGGCTTTCTCCCAATCCTATCGCTCAAAGCCCCCGCAACTGGCAACCAAAAAAGATTACTCAACCCCACAATAGCGGTTACAATAAAGCTATCAAGGCGTGAAAGATGAAGCACTTTATTGGCAAAAGTGGGCGTATAAGCGGTGATAAAATAAAACGTAACCGTTGTCATCATCACAAACAAACTCCCCAAAACCACAACCTGCCAATTTTGGACCATATTTTGCAACATCGCACCGAGTTTTTTGGGGGCTTGATGGGCGCGGGCTTGGAACTCGGGGGTCTCTTCTAGCGTGCGCCGAATAATAAACAAAAACGGCACGACCAAACACCCAAAAATAAAGGGGATTCGCCAGCCCCACACACTCACGATAGTATCGCCGAGATAATAATGCAAAACCACACCAAAAACCCCCGCTACAATCGTAGCGACCTGCTGGGAAGCACTCTGCCAAGAAACATAAAATCCTTTTTTATCAGCCGGGGCGATTTCAGCAAGATACACGCTCGCTCCCCCGATCTCAGCACCCGCAGAAAATCCCTGCAAAAGTCTCCCAATAACCACGACAATGGGCGCTAAAATGCCAATCTGTTCATAACCGGGCGAAATAGCAATCGTGAGCGTGCCAATTGCCATCAAAGAAAGCGTTAGCAAAAGCCCCTTTCTCCGCCCGTGCTTATCCATATACGCCCCCAAAATGATAGCCCCAATTGGGCGCATCAAAAACCCCACACCAAATGCCATAAAACTCATCATAATCGAAGCAAATTGGTTGTTTGAGGGGAAAAATACCTGGGCGATAAAACTCGCATAAAACCCATAAACTGCAAAATCATACATTTCCAAAAAATTCCCACTAGAAACCCTAAAAATAGATTTTGCGTCTTTTATAGCCTTGCTTTGCGACTTATCCATAACATACTCCTAACGTTTGGTTGTAATAATGTGATTAAAAAATAATCATTAAACTTTGATATTTTTTTACTTAAATAATTCCAATAAAATCAAAACAAATACCAATAATTTACCAAAATTCACATTTTACCCTGCAGTCGCACCAAGCAATTTCAAAATTTAATCTGTATAATAAGCTAATATTTTTCTAAGGAAATCAAGGAAACCAATGCCTGCCAAAGACAAAAAAACAATGCATTCAGGCGAGCAAGCCTACCATCACATCATCGAATCCATCAAAAATGGCACGCTATTGCCTGGTCATCGGATCAAAGAAAACGATTTGGTTGCTAGCATTGGGCTTAGCCGAACGCCCATCAGGGAGGCAATCAATCTGCTTATCAATGAGGGCTTGATAACCAACGATCAAAAACGTGGATTTATCATCACCGAATTGGATCAAAATATGATCGCCCAGCTTTATGAAATGCGTGAAGTTCTCGAAGGTGCAGCAGCAAGACTTGCTGCCCAGCACGCTTCTGATGTCGAAATCAGTATCTTAGAAAATATCCTCAATGACCAAAGCCAAGCAAAGAGCCTTGAAACCATCGCTAAAAACAACAAAATTTTTCATAATGCCCTCTATCAATGTGCACATAATAAATTTCTTTTAAAAAATATTGGCGAACTTGAAAATACCTTGTTACTTTTGGGGACAACAACACTCAAAGACCCTGCCAGACAGACCCAATCCCACCAAGAACATCTTGATATTTTAAACGCCATCAAAAATAGGGATTTTCAACAAGCCAAAGAATGCGCACAAGCCCATATCAGGCAAGCTTACAAGGTGCGTTTGGATAGATTTTTGCTTGAAAAAAATTAACTAGGCAAATCCAACCCGCTCAAAACAAACACCCCCCCCCCATCGCCTCAAAATCCCGCTTTATAAAAAACTTGAAGCATATTCTCAAAATCAAGAAAATTTTATGCCTAAAATTTAACTTAATCTTGCAAGCACCTGATTTTTGATATAATCAACGCCTTACCAAATCAAAATTAAGGGAAAAAATGTTCGCTTTTACAAAAATCATTCAAGCACTTTTTATCGGCAGTCTTTTCTTTAGTCTCTTAAATGCTCAAAAATCCCTGATAGCAGGCATTGATTTTGGCGATCAAATCAATAATGGAAATTTTCTCAAAGCTACCAACAAGCTAGATACCCAATCAGATTTCAACCCATCTATCGGCTTAAAGATAGGCTACCAGCAGTATTTTATGGGTTTTTTGGGATTGCGGGCGTATGCGGGGGTGAATTATATCCATATGAAAAAATCCGTTACCTATAACCAACAAGGCGGTCTTGGACCTATATCGAGCAAAGGCGATACTGAATATTCGGGTTTTAGTGCCAATGCAAATGTGGATTTACTTTTAAAATACGATTTTACACGAAATTTTGGCTTGGGTGTTTATGGGGGCATTGGCTATGAAGCGACTTTTTTTGAAGACAGCAACGTCTCTATACAGGCTGTTGATAGCGGTGCTTTGGAGTTGTTTGGAAAAGTCCATCATATCAAAGGGAATGGATTTATTTACAATGTAGGCATTCACACCCTCATCGCCCAAAATCATCAGATCGAAATCGGTGTCAAATTTGCCCCCTATCTGATAAATAGCGACTCCACGCTAAGCAATCGCACCGGCGACATCAAAACGCTTGGACTACCCTCAAAAACACAAATGGGAATGCTGGCTTTCATCGGCTATCGCTTTGTTTTCAATCTCGATTAATCTTGTTTTGAGATTGCCCGCTTAAAAACCCGCTCGCCTCAAATCCCCCCCCCCAGCCAAACTCGCCCAAATTCAAAAAAGGCATTCCCTCAAAAAATAGCCCTCACAAAATGCCTTTCTCTCGCAACGCTTAGCATTCTCTTTCATCGCCTCTATTGTGTTTGTCTTTCCTCTTTGCTTTGCTCGCTTTTTATTTTTTCCTCACTCTTGGCTGGTAGGTTTTTTTGATGAGGCTTTTTGCCAAAACTCCAGCGCCCGCCGATATTGAGATGATAATCCATATTATAATTACCTAAAAACGACCTACCAATAGTTGCATAAAATCGCCAATCCTCATTGAATTTGATATTACTCCCCAAAGAAAGACCAAGTTTTTGATTCATTGGCATAGTCATCATAATAGGCTTTGCCAAAGCGATCGGTTCTGTTTGTATGATAGTGCTATCCCCTCCTGTATTCGCTTCATTGATATAAGAAAACCCTACACGGATATCAGCAATAAGCCCTTTGGTAGTCTTGAAATGTTTGCCTAGCACCAACCCCACACGCCAGATCAAAGGAAAATTGGCTTTGAGATTTAGAGCCACATCTTTGGCATTGACCTTTGCACGCCAATCATTCCCGCTCATATAGCCTGTGATGATTTCTGCTTGGGGTTCAAGATAATAGCCTTGCGTATAAGGATGAATGATAACATCACGATACGCTTCTGTAATCAAATTATCAAGCTCATAGCGATAGCCCACTTCCCCTCCCAATAAAATAGCGTGCGTGGCGATGGGATTTTCAGGGAATATAATAGGCGATGAGCGGGTATTTTCACTGCTATGGATACGCTCATTGAGATAGAGATATTTTAGTGAGGTATCCACATACCAACCATTTTCAAACAAATACGTATTATAGACCCCCACGCCTAGATTTCTCCCGCTAGAATCATACCCCGCACCTTTGGAGCTTATCAATGAGGCTTCGGCATCTATCCCAAGATATGTAATACCACTTTTTAAAGAAAACTGGTGGTCATAGCCCGCTTGGAGTGTGGTATAAAAATCTTGATTGTTTTGTTTGTCCGAGCCAAGCCCATTGATGACCCTCGCCCATACCCCCTCTTTGGCTTCAATACTTCGGAGTTCTCCCATTCTGAGATTGAGATTATTTGTAGCGATACGAAATCCCCGATAAAATGTCCCCAAAACGCTTTGAATGCTTTGGACGCTCTCTGTATTGCTAGCAACGAGAAAGCTTTGGAGTTCGTAGGTGGTTTTAGTGGTTTCATCTGTTTTGGTAACCCCAACAACAGGGCTAATAATCCAGATACCATCTTGATAGCTAGCGGGGGTAAATGCCTCGCTAGAATCATCGCCATTCTCGATATTTACCAATGCAATCGGAGCAAACCCCTCAGCTGGTCCATTTTCTAAAAAGACCTGCAAGGCGTTGCTAGCTTCGCTTTTATCAACAAGAACGCTTGGGTTGAGAGATTCCACGTTGAGCTTATCACCCTCCCCCCTACTGGTATCCACGCCCATACGGATGACCCCATATGCCATAGAGAGATGTTCTACTTCTAAGGTGCGGTAATGGGGATTTGCGGTGCGATTACCCCGTAAATCAATCACACTCCCGAGATTACTCGTAGTGTCTTGATGGGATAATACCAATGCTTGGCGTGTGGCATTGGCATTAAAAAGCTCGAGATTTGCTACGTTAGAATCCCCTGTGAGTAGCCAAGAAGCCTGCTTGAAAGGATCATCCTTGCTCCCAAAGGTGTAGGTATTTGGCGTGGTCTTGCTATCGTGAATACTCCCAATCAACGAAACACCCCCATCAAAGCCCTTAATGCTTGCTTTGGCTATCTTATCATCTGCGGTTTGGCTATCAAGCTCGATAATCGCCACAGCGGGGCTTTGATTGGCAAAATCACTAAAATCATAAACTGAATCCTTGTTTTTGTTTTGGATATAGACAGCTGTGCCTGGAGCAAAGCTGGCTTCAATCTTATTTTGCGTGGCTAGCTTGGCAAGATGGGTGAGCCCTTGAGTTGAAAAATTGCCTGTAAGGACAGCGTGCGTGAATGCGATTTCTTTTGGCTTGATAGCTTCTTCAGATAATGGGGTCGAATCTGCCAAATCCGTAGAAAAAAATGTCTCACCCCCAAAGACAAATGTCCCCAAGACACTTGAATCCAACGCATTTTTAATGGTTTCTTGCGTGATGATCCCCGCATTATAAAACGCATAGGTCGAATCCGCTGTGCCTCCTGCTATCGTGCCAGTGAAGCCACTCTCACCCCTAGAAATATCCAATGCGTTTTTTGTGAAGACAAAGGCGATGGTTTTTTTGAAATTATCCCCTTGAAAGCCAATCACCCCATCAGAGGATTTGCCTGCGAGAACGTTTTTCGAATCCGTTGTGAGGGTGTAAAAACTTGCCGGGTCTGTCGGGTCGGTGGCGTTATTAGCAATGAGTTTTTCTCCCTCTAAAGTGGCATTCCCAAAGGTGGCTTCTAAGCCCGAAATATTAGTATCTGTAGAATCGATAATGCCCGTGTTAGCAGATGAAGCGGATTTTGAAAAGATAGAATGCTTTTGCCCCGCTTCACCCAATGCCACATTGGTGCGTTTGATCCCTAATATGCCTTTGAAAGTTGGCTTATCAGGGATAGTGCTATCTTCAAGCCCGATATGGGTCTTGTTTTTTAGTTGGGCTTGAAGAGGGCTGTCATTTTTAAAATCTATCGTGCCAAGATTATCAAAGATAAGTTTCGAGGGCGTTTTTTCATCACTATTAACGATATATTTTTCATCGGTAAGCTTGCCAATAGCACTGCCATCATCATTTTCCTCGCCAAAAATAAGCGTGAGATTAGGAATCACGCCCGATTGGATATTGCCTATTGTGAGGGATTGGCTATCTTTACCCGGTGTGAAATCTAGCACGCCAGAAAGTTTGCCAGCGATCGTGATATTCCCGATACTTTTGCCTTGCGTGTTGGCAAAAAAGAAAGAAGAACCAGCATTTTGATTTGTAATATCCCCCACGCTTGAGGCATTAAATTTCGCATCAAATTTGATTTCTTTTGCTTCTATATTCTTCATCTCTGCCCCATTGAGGCGTAATGTTATATCACCTGCCATAGAAGGTTTCAAATCCCCCATATATGTGCCGGGATTAAAAGTCAATTGAGTGGTCATCTGGCTACTGCTATTGCCAAAACCAGTGAAATTCCCCATATAAGCGTTATCATTAAATACAAGCGTATTAGAACTATTACCAGAAGCCGTGAAATTCTCCATATGAGCATTATCGCTAAATATTAGGGTATTAATGCTACTAACAAAAGCCTTGAAATTCTTCATATAAGCCTTATCGTTAAAAACCACCTCGCTACTGCCATAGCTAGAAACAATACCGCCAATTTCAGAATCGCCAGAAGCCTTGAGTTTCAAATCACTGCCACTAACAATATCCCCTGCATTTCCCGATTCTTCTGTATTTGCTGGAATTTTTGCATTATGCAAAGAGATGTCAAGTCGCTTGCCATAGGCTTCCTGCAATCCCCCATCCGTTCCTACTTTTGCACTGCTGATTTCCCCATTGAGTATGGCATTATCCATATGGAGCGTAAGCGTGGTGGTGTGGGTATCGCTAGCATCACCTTTGAGGGCAATATCGCCATCAAGCGAAGCGCCATTTTTTATATCGATGATAATAGCGGGTGCAAAGCCCTGTTTTCTGGTGTTTTCATCTTCAATCGCTGTGATATTAGCCTGTGCTTTTGCCCCATCATCAAAGATAAGATGAATCGTCCCGCTAGAGGTCTCCACCTCCGCTTTTTCTCCGCTTGTGCCTTTGAGGGCAAAGCCGGCTAGACTATTGCCACTAAAAGTGATGGTTTGAATAATTTGAGGGTTTTTTATATCTCCATCAGCCTGATTAATGATATTCCCCTCAAGCGAAGAATTAATAAAGCTCGCATTGATACTGGCACTACCACTGCCAGAGATGTTAAAATTCCCTTGCATATCCGCCCCATTGCTAAAGACAAACTGCGGGGTTGGGCTGAGGGGATTTTCATCGACAAGAATATTGCCTACAAAAGCATAGCCTTTCAAACTAGAATTACCCTCGCCCCCATAAGCCCCATCAAAATGATAACTCCCCGCTGGTATTGTGGTATGAAACCGCAAATCTTGTTTATTGGTCGAATAAACAGCATTTTTGAAATCAAACCGCACTTCGGTGCGATCACCGGTGATGATGGGATTATTATCGGGTATATTTTCGATGATAGTCTTATGGGCGATAAGTTCGATGGTCCGAGTAGTGTCTTGATTTTTGATGAGTTTAAAAGATAGATGATAATTGCTTCCTTGAGACCCGCTTACATCAACCAAATCCATATCGGGGCTACCTGTAAGTGTGAGCTTGGCACAAGATTTATCACCAGCAAGCGAGCAAGCCCCATCTCCTTTGATAATAGTCTCTGCGTGGTTTGGCAATGCACCCAATGATAGGGTAATAAGGATACATAAGCACCCAAATAAAATCAAGGGGCTTTTGAAAAGATTCATACCCCCCCCCTCGCACATTCATACCCCCCGCACTATAGAGAAGTAGCCTAATTGTTAGGGCGAATCGAGGGTGCTTTGATGGATTCATTATTGATTTTCCTGCGATGATTTTAAAATATTTTAATTTTTATTTGGATTTATTGTTTTTTGGCTCATAATAATATAATTATGCTTTTATTTTACTTTAAAAATAGATTAAAAATGATTTGGATTATTGCTTAGTTTTTTTATCGGGTTTTTTATGCCTATCTATTAGGCTTTAATCCTGACTTCGATTTCTGAAGAATCCAATTCGAGCTTTTGGGCTTTTTGGGCTCTATCGTTGATGAGGCGGGCATAAAGCTCATCGTTTTTGAGGCTAAGGATCTGCAGTGCCATATACGCAGCATTGATCGCCCCAGCCTTGCCGATAGCTAACGTGCCTACGGGCATCCCCGCTGGCATTTGCACAGTCGAAAGCAATGCGTCCAAACCATCTAATGCCCCCCCACTCAAAGGCACACCAATCACAGGTCGGCAAGTCTGTGCAGCAATTGCGCCGGCAAGATGGGCTGCCATCCCTGCTGCAGCGATAAAAACCTGTGCGCCTTTTGCTTGGGCTTCTTGCACATAGGTTTTGGTGCGTTCCGGGCTTCGGTGGGCTGAACTGATGATGACCTCATAGGGGACATCAAACTGCTTGAAAATCTCCACGCATTCGCTTACGATCTTCCAATCACTCTTGCTTCCCATAATAATAGACACAAAATCCATTTTGACTCCTTTAGGTTGTTTTTGTTCGTAAAAAGCTATAAGGGGGGAGTTTGTCGGGGAGTTTTACCGGGTGGGTATTACCGCTGTGGATTTCGCTAAGCTCGGCATTGTTTTTCAAAATAATTTTATTGAGACAAAGATAATGCCTCCCCTCGTAGGTGTAAATCTTGCCAATATCATTAAAAACAGGTTCGATATGGCTAGTAAGCGGGGCGATGATCTCATAGGTTTTGCCAATTTGGGTGGTGTATTTACACAAAAAATACTCCCCGCTTGCATCGACTTCGCCATTGACTTGAAAATCCCCCTCACTGATGGCGGTTTGGTGATTTTGCGTATCGAGCCTCTCAAAAGGTCGCCGTATGATATATCCATCGGTAAAACCCCGATTTTTGAGCGTATGTAGCTCGCTTTGATAGAATGCGGGGCGCTGGTGGTTGTTATAATAATCATCAATTGCCATTCGGTAGGTTCTAGCCGTAAGCCCCGCATAATAGGTGGATTTGGTGCGCCCCTCGATTTTGAGTGCATCGATAACACCAGAATCAAGGATTTCAGCGATATGGCTAGCGAGATTGAGATCTTTGGCATTAAAAATATGTGTCCCCACGCCCTCTTCTTCCTCAAGCCTCATCATCACGCCGTTATCGGGATTTTTGACATAATATTCATAATCAAATCGGCAATCATTCGCACAACTCCCCCGATTTGGCACTCTGCCGTTTTGGAGAGCAGAGATAAGACACCGCCCCGAAAAAGCAAAGCACATACTGCCGTGGATAAAAATCTCTAATTCAAGATCGGGCAAATGTTTTTTGATCTCACTCGCATCGCTAAGGCTGAGCTCTCTAGCTGCTACGATCCGTTTGACCCCCATTTCATAAAATACCTCCGCATCCAAGACATTCAACACATTCGCTTGGGTGGAAAGGTGGATAGGGATATGCGGGGCGATTTTTTTGCTAAGCTTTACCACACCGGGCGTGGCGATGATAAACGCATCGGGATTGAGGGCTGCCATCTTTGTGATGTGTTCTTCTAGGAGTTTTAGTTGGGAGTTAAACGGAAAACCATTGATCGTAACAAAGACCTTTTTACCGAGCGAATGGGCGTAGTCAATGCCCTCTTTGAAAGTCTCTAGGTCAAATTCCTTGCTGGCACGATTCCTCAAAGAAAAATGACTCACACCGCCATAAACAGCGTCAGCACCATAATTCAAGGCGATTTTTAGCTTGGTGAGATTGCCCGCAGGGGAGAGAAGCTCGACTTTTTTATCAGACTTTTTTGGCATTACTTTTTGCCAAATGAGGCGATCAAGCTTTCGATATCATCTTCACTTGCGGTGTCTTCTTTTTCATCTCCAGCGATATAAACGGCTGAACTCACCCGCTTGGAGTCATCAATCTTGCCCTCAAAAAGCGAATTCATATACTGGGCGAGCGCACGCATTACATTGATGACACGTTCAATTTTTTGACGATGGATGTCTTGAAACTGCATAATATCCATCGCTTGCATTGAAGCATCCATACAATCATTGGCATCATCATTGACGGATTTGATGATTTTCAAAATCTCTTGGGTTTCTTCTAAGGAAGTTTTGAAAGACTGCACGTGAGGGAATTTTTGTGATAATTTTTCAAAAGTCTCGCAATGCTTTTGCAAATACTGGTTGATGGATTTGATGGATTTGGTAATTTTTTCAGCACTCACGCCAATAAGATCAAGCTGGTCAAAAATCTGGGTAGCCTTGACTTCAGAATCTTTTGTAACATCATCGAGCTGATGGACAACCTTGTGATCGTTTGTAGGTGGGGGTGGGGGCCATTTTTTATTGGCTTCGACTTTGTAATTATTAGGATCAACAAAACCCGCATTCAATTGGTCTTCATCTTCTTCTTGGGCTACTTCTTTGGGTTCGGAGACGTCTTTAGAAATCGCTTCATCAGTCGTTTCATTAGGCGACGCTTCTCCTTCTAAGCCCGAATCTCCCGACATTATCAGGGCGTCTAATTCTTCTTGAGTCATCATTTCTCCTTGAAATTAACTTTATGATTATAAATTTTTTTTCGTATATTTTAGATTAAATCTAAGCTTTTGATACCAAAACCCCTTCGATAATCTCATCAATATCCCCATCAAGTATCGCTTCGACATTGCTGTAAGCAATCGCACTTCGAGCGTCTTTTACCTGCTGGTAAGGGGCAAGCACGTAGCTTCGGATCTGATGTCCCCAACCGATTTCGCTTTTTTCTTCGCTCGCATTCGTGGCATTTTGTTTGGCAAGCTCAAGTTCATAGAGCTTGGACTTTAGCATTTTTAAGGCGGTGGCTTTGTTTTTGTGCTGGCTTCTGTCATTTTGGCATTGCACGACAATGCCAGTTGGTAAGTGCGTGATACGGATAGCTGATTCGGTTTTATTGACGTGCTGTCCCCCTGCCCCACTGGCTCGGTAAGTATCAATTCGCAAGTCTTTTTCTTCAATGACAATATCAATATCGTCATCAAGCTCGGGACTAACCTGCACGCTTGCAAAGCTCGTGTGGCGCTTGGCATTGGCATCAAATGGCGAAATCCGCACAAGGCGATGGACGCCATTTTCGCTCTTCATATACCCATAGGCATTTTCCCCCTTGATGAGGAAAGCAACGCCCTTGATCCCGGCTTCTTCGCCGTCTTGATAATCCAAAATCTCGGTTTTAAATCCCCGACGCTCTGCCCATCTTAGATACATCCGATACAAGATACTTCCCCAATCTTGGCTCTCTGTCCCGCCCGCTCCGGGCTGGATCGTTACGATGGCATTTGCCCCATCATTCTCCCCGCTTAACATCACTGCGATTTCGACTTTTTTTATGCTTGATTCTAAGCTTGGGGCTTCAAGAAATAGCAACTCTAACGTGCTGGTGTCTGTATCCGAACTCGCAAGGGCAAAAAGCTCGCACGCATCATCAATAGAAGATTTTGCCTGGTGGTAGGTTTGTAACATCCGTTCAATTTTTGATTTTTCTTTGCTGGTCTCACCGGCTTTTTTGGCGTCATTCCAAAATTCAGGATCTTGCTGGATTTCTACGATGTTTTTTAGTTTTTCTTCCAAATCAGCGGGCTTGATGATTTTGGCGATATTTTCGCATTTGTTTTGAAGCTCTTTGAGTAATTCGCCGTATTCGTATGCATCCATTCTTGACCTTTGGCTATTTTTCTAATGTTTTGGTTTGTTTGAATTATACAAAAATATTGAGATGATATATTGTTAAAAATTAGATAAGCTTATTTTTAAATTTAAATAACACTAAAGGAGTATTTTATGAATAATTATTTTAAAAAGCTACATTCAAAGGAGTCTTTTTTTATTTTAGGTAATTGTTGGGATGCACTTTCAGCCAGAGTTTATGAACAAGCCGGATACAAAGCTTTGGGAACATCAAGCTGGGCTTTATCATCAATAAATGGCGTGAAAGATGGAGAAAATATTGATTTTGAAATCGTTTTAGATAATGCAAAAACCCTATTAAAACATATAAAAATTCCGTTATCTGTTGATATGGAAAAAGGATATTCAAATAACCCAAACACGATTGTTGAGAACGTTATCAAGCTAGCAAATTCTGGTTGTTCGGGAATAAACATAGAAGATTCAGACAAACAAGGTATGTTGCTCCCCAAAGAAACATTTGCAAAAACAATACAAAAGATAAAAAACGCATTATTATCAAAAGGTTTTGATGATTTTGTTATCAATGCAAGAACAGATACGTATTTGAGCTCTTTTTGCAACGACAAACTCAACGAAACTATCATTAGATCAAAAATCTATCAAGAAAGTGGGGCAGATTGTTTGTTCGTTCCAGGATTAAGCGATTTGCAAGAAATTCGCCACATTTCAAATAACATAACGTTGCCACTCAATGTTCTTAATTTGCCTAACATCGCTAAAGTAGCAGAGCTTCAAGAAGCAGGTGTCAATCGCTTTAGCCTTGGTAACTCAGTCTTTGATGATATGGTGGCTTATTTGGAAAAGACCATTAGATTAACGCTTGATAGCGGTGAATATTCAAAACATTACAAACACGATATTTTAAAACTAGGGAGTTGATAGCCATCCCAACAAATGTGTATCATTAAAAATCAAAATCCAAAAACGAGAAAAACCAATGCTTTTAAAAATAAAAAAATCTTATGAAATTTCTGAAAATCTCATCACACCCCTAGAGGTTTATCACCATCGCAGAAAATTCCTCAAAACAATCGGTGTTTTGGGGATTGGGAGCGTGCTAGGGTTGCCGTTGCTTGAAGCGGTAGAAAACACGCCTGCCGCCAATGTAGTTATCAATCAAAATACCTACCCCTACCAAAAAAATCCAAACTACTCCCAACAACCCCTCACGCCCTATGCAAAAGCGAGTAGCTATAATAATTTTTATGAATTTGGTATGCAAAAAGAAGATCCTTATCATCGAGGAAAGCTTCTCCAGACAAGCCCGTGGAGTGTCGTTATCGATGGGGAAGTGCAACATCCTATAAAAATATCGCTAGAAGATATTTTGAAAAAAATGTCCCTGCAAGAGAGGATTTATCACTTCCGTTGCGTAGAAGCCTGGAGTATGAATATCCCTTGGCTAGGATTTGAGCTTAAGGATTTGATCGCTTTAAGCAAGCCAAAGGGAAATGCGAAATTTGTGTTATTTGAAACGATCAAGCAAGACACAATGCCTGCGGTGAAAAACCCTTCTTTAGCAGGTTATATCCGCTTCCCTTATCACGAGGGATTGCGCCTTGATGAGGCAAACCACCCGCTCACAATGCTTGCTGTGGGTATGTATGGCAAAGCCTTACCCAATCAAAATGGCGCACCGCTTCGGCTTGTCGTGCCTTGGAAATATGGGTTTAAAAACATCAAATCCATCGTGCGTATCACATTGGTAGAAAAAATGCCCGTTTCCACGTGGATGGGCTTGGATAGCTCTGAATATGGATTTTATGCCAATGTCAATCCCAATGTCGCCCATCCAAGATGGTCGCAGGCAAATGAACGCTTTATCGGCGAGGGATTTAGTTTTGAACGCGTCCCTACAAAGATGTTTAATGGCTATGCAGAGGCAGTTAGCGCGCTGTATGCTGGGATGGATTTGAAGACAAATTATTGATTCTAATCAGACATATTGAGCAAAATATCCATACATTACCACGCTTTTGCGACGTTTTTTAAGCTTATTGCGATAGAATAAATCGCTAATGCAAAATGAAAATCAAACGAAAGGTCGAGAATGTATGTAAATAATGTCATCGAAAAAATCAAAGCAAAACATCCTGGTCAAAAAGAATTTCAACAAGCTGTTGAAGAAGTCCTCACTTCGCTTGCCCCAGCGATTCAAAAAGATAAAAAATATCAAGAAAATGCTATTTTAGAACGCTTGGTCGTCCCTGATAGGCAGATCCATTTTCGTGTTACTTGGGTTGATGATTCTGGGTGCGTGCAAGTCAATCAAGGTTATCGCATTGAGTTTAATTCTGCGATTGGTCCGTATAAAGGTGGGTTGAGATTCCATCCAAGTGTGAATGAAAGTATCATCAAGTTTTTGGGCTTTGAGCAGATATTCAAAAACTCTTTGACAACTTTGGCGATGGGAGGAGGAAAAGGCGGGAGCGATTTTGATCCCAAAGGCAAAAGTGATGGCGAAGTGATGCGATTTTGCCAAGCGTTTATGAATGAGCTTTACCGCCATATCGGCGCACATACCGATGTTCCTGCGGGCGATATTGGTGTAGGTGGGCGAGAGATTGGCTATATGTTTGGTCAATACAGGAAACTCACCAATCGATTTGATGGTGTGCTAACAGGGAAAGGTCTAAGCTGGGGAGGCAGTCTCGTGCGACCTGAGGCTACGGGATACGGCTGTGTTTATTTTGCAGAAGAAATGCTCAAAGAGCGAGGAGAGAGCCTTTCTGGAAAGGTCTGCACCATTTCTGGAAGCGGGAATGTCGCCATCTATACTGCCGAAAAGCTTTATCATTTGGGTGCGAAGCCTGTGAGCGTGAGTGATTCCAAAGGGATGATTTATGATGAAGCCGGCATTGATGTGGCGTTGCTAAAAGAACTCAAAGAAATCAAAAGAGTGAGTTTGGAAGAATATGCCAAAGCCAAACCAAGTGCCAAATACACAAAAGCGAGCGATTACAAACCCGGAACGAATGGCGTTTGGAGTATCCCGTGTTTTGCAGCATTCCCGAGTGCGACAGAAAACGAACTGGGTCTTGATGATGCCAAAACATTGTTGCAAAATGGTTGTAAATGCGTGGCTGAGGGAGCAAATATGCCATCGACACTCCAAGCAATGGATTTGTTTTTGAAAGCAAAGATTTGCTATGGACCTGCCAAAGCTGCTAATGCCGGGGGTGTGGCAGTGAGTGGGCTTGAAATGGCACAAAATGCCAGTATGCGCTCTTGGGATTTTGAGATGGTGGATAAAACACTCCATAACATTATGGAGAGCATTTTTGCCAATGCCTCTGAAACGGCTAAAGAGTTTGGCGATCCGACAAATCTTGTTTTGGGTGCGAATATCGCAGGCTTTAGAAAAGTTGCCAATGCGATGATTGATCAAGGCGTTTTATAGGTTTGTCTTTTCCCCAAATAAACATTGGGGAAAAATTATTTATCAATATCTGCAATATTAATCTTACATTTTTGTATTTTCTGATATTCTTTCACCGATACTTAACATAACAAAATAAAAAGTCTTAATAAAACAAAAGGAGAAAATATTGGCACTTCCAAAGTGGGAGGATAGCTACAGCGTTGATAACGAGATGATTGATACCCAACACAAAAAGCTTTTTGAGCTTGCTCAAAAGTCTTATTTGATGGTGAATCATTCTGTAACTAAAGAAGAAATCAAAGCGGTGCTGAAAGAATTTTTTGAATATATGCGTGAGCATTTTAATGACGAAGAAGAATATATGAAATCCATCGGTTATCCCGATTTGGAAGCCCATAAAAAACTTCATCGCCAGATTATCTTGAGCTTTTCTGAATCTATCCAGGTCATTCACTCTGCTAATGATCTCAAAGAAAAAATTGGTATCATCGCCAAAGAATGGCTCTTGCAACATATCCTTAAAGAAGATATGAAGATCCAGCGCTATTGCAAAGAGAGGATTTTTCTTGAAAATCAAACGGGCTCGAATCAATACGATTATGTCTGTTCTTGTCCGGGCAAGATCCATCACGTCCCTCTTGAAATCCACCAAAAAATCCAGAAACAAAATGCAAGATTTATTTGTCGGGTTTGCAAACAAGCCATTTGCTTAAAAACCTAGCGTTTTGCCTAAAAAATCATAAATCTTTGCATAGTGAATTGTTTTAATCAATAAAATAATATAATAACCATTCATATCATTAACAAGAGGATGGCATCGTGCTGGATTGGCAATTTATGATAAACGCAATACCTGCATATACCAAAGGTTTATACCTAACGCTTAGTATTTCGTTTTTTGGGATTGTTTTGTCTATTTTTATCGGGCTTTTCGTCGCTTTGATTTTATTTTATCGCATACCATTTTTGAAAAATATTGCGAATTTTTATGTCGAACTATCACGAAATACACCCTTGCTTATCCAATTATTTTTTCTTTATTATGGCTTGAGTCAAATCGGGATTGTTTTGAGTGCCTACCATTGTGCTGTTATTGGCGTGGCTTTTTTGGGAGGTGGTTATATGGCAGAGAGTTTTCGCTTGGGACTTGGCGCTGTCAGTAAAGTCCAAATCGAAGCAGGGCTGAGCTTAGGGCTCAATCGCTTGCAAATGATTTATTATGTGATTTTTCCCCAAAGTTTGAGCGTCTCAATGCCCTCTATCGGTGCAAATGCGATTTTTTTGCTAAAAGAAACTTCCGTTGTGAGTGCGATTGCGTTGGCTGATGTGATGTTTGTAACAAAAGATTTGATGGGGACATATTACAAAACGACAGAAGCCTTGATAATGCTTGTAATAGCGTATTTGATTGTTTTGCTCCCGATGTCAGCTTTATTTGTCGCCCTTGAACACCACTACAAAAAGAGATTGTAATGGAGGGCGGATTTATCTTTGAACTTGCGAATTTGAAGCGTTTGTTTGCGGGTGTTTCGATTACGCTTTATATTTCAGTGGTTTCGATTTTCTTTTCGATTTTTGGGGGATTACTGATGGGATTAGCGATGGCTTTTGGACCTGCTTGGGTTGGGTTTATCTGCCGTTTTTATTTGGAGAGTATCCGTATCATCCCGATTTTGGCGTGGCTATTTATTGTTTATTTTGGTTTTTCTACCCTTTTTAGTCTGCATATCCGTGGGGAAATCGCTAGCATTATCGTTTTTAGCCTCTGGGGTGTGGCTGAAATGGGAGATTTGACACGAGGGGCATTGACCTCTATCCCCAAACACCAACACCAAAGTGCCAAAGCATTGGGCTTGAATGATTTTTTAATCGCTGTTTTTGTCATTTTCCCTCAAGCCATCGCACGCCTGCTCCCTGCAAGTATCAATCTTTTTACAAGAATCATCAAAACCACTTCGTTAGTCGCCCTCATTGGCGTTATTGATTTGCTAAAAGTCGGGCAACAAATCATTGAAGTCAATATCCTCAAAGTCCCGGATGCGAGCTTTTGGGTGTATGGGGCGATATTTGCGATTTATTTTTTTCTTTGCTACCCGCTTTCTGTCTTGAGTGCGAAGCTCGAGTCAAAATACCACTATTGAAAGAGGTTTTATGGAAACACTTTTGGAGGTAAAAAATCTCAAAAAATTTTATGACAAAAGCCACATCGTTTTGAATGGGATTAATTTCAAAATCCAAAAAAGCGAAGTTGTGGTTATTCTTGGTCCAAGCGGGTGCGGGAAAAGCACCTTTTTGCGCTGTCTCAATGGGCTTGAAGATATTCAAGAGGGGGAGATTTTTTTTGGTGGCAAGATGGTTGATCATTCCAAATCAAATTGGAATTTGATCCGTCAAAAAATCGGGATGGTTTTCCAAAGCTATGATTTATTTCCCCATATGAATGTGATGGAAAATATCTTGCTAGGGCCTCTAAAGGTCCAAAAACGCTCCAAAGCAGAAGCCAGTAAGCAAGCGCTTGAGTTGCTCCGTCGTGTCGGGCTTGCAAGCAAGCAAAATGCCTACCCCAAAGAGCTTAGTGGCGGGCAGAAACAACGTGTAGCCATCGTGCGTGCCTTGTGTATGAACCCCGAAATAATGCTATTTGATGAAGTAACCGCGTCTTTGGACCCTGAAATGGTGAAAGAAGTTTTGGAGGTTATTTTGGAGCTTGCAAAAGAGGGGATGAGTATGATTATCGTGACACACGAAATGAAGTTTGCCAGAGCGGTAGCAGATAGAATCGTTTTTTTTGACAATGGCGTTGTGATCGAAGAAAACACGCCTGAAAAGTTCTTTCACTCCCCAAAATCAGAGCGGGCAAAAAAATTCCTGGATATTTTTGATTTTTTGGGTGGTTTTTAAAATTTTTGTGCTAAGGTGTGATTCCAATTTTATTACAAGGAAAAATAATGAAAATTTCTAAAGCGTTTTCTGTATTTGCATTGATTTTGGCTACAGGACTACTCATCAGTGCGTGTTCGACCTCTGATCAAAAAGACAAAGATTCCATCGCAAGCATCAAACAAAGAGATGTGCTTCGAGTGGGTGTCTTTAGCGACAAGCCCCCTTTTGGATTTGTCAATGCGCAAGGGCAATATGAGGGTTTTGATGTCTATATTTCCAAAAGATTAGCAAAAGATTTACTTGGCGATGAAACAAAAATCGAATTTATCCCTGTAGAAGCTGCTGCTAGGGTGGAATTTCTCAAATCAGGCAAGGTCGATGTGATTATGGCAAATTTCACCAAAACCAAAGAGCGTGAAGAAGTAGTTGATTTTGCCACCCCTTATATGAAAGTCTCCCTTGGTGTGATTTCAAAAAATGGCGAGATCAAAAATATCGATGAACTCAAAGACAAGCCATTGATCGTAAATAAAGGCACGACAGCGGATTTTTATTTTTCTAAAAACTATCCTGATATAGAGCTCCTCAAATACGATCAAAATACCGAAGCGTTTTTGGCTTTGAAAAATGGTCGTTCCGATGCTTTAGCACACGATAATACACTTCTTTTTGCTTGGGCAAAAGAAAATCCGGGCTTTGTGGTCGCCATCCCCACACTTGGAGATGAAGAAGTCATCGCACCGGCTGTAAAAAAAGGCGACAAAGAACTTTTAGATTGGCTCAATCAAGAAATCACAACCCTAACAAAAGAAGGCTTTATGAAACAAGCCTATGAGGCGACACTTGCCCCTATTTATGGCACAGATGTCAATCCTGATTCGGTAATTTTTCAATAATATAATTATTGCTCGATATTCCCCATCGCTTCGCTTTGTGCGTTAGCGATGAGCGGATCGATGATCATATCGAGATTTCCTGTCAGCATAATCTCCTCCAAACTATAGAGCGTAAGGCTGATACGATGGTCAGTGAGTCTATTTTGCGGGTAATTATACGTTCGGATTCTCTCGCTACGATCCCCGCTACCTACTTGAGATTTCCTCGCTTCAGAATGTTGCATTTTTTGTTCTTCTAGCTGGGCTTCATAAATTCTGGCTTTGAGAATCTTCATCGCTTTGTCTTTATTTTTGTGTTGGGATTTTTCATCTTGCATTGAGACGCTAATACCTGTGGGGATATGCGTGATACGCACAGCAGAATCGGTGGTATTCACACATTGCCCCCCGTGCCCTCCCGCTCGAAAAACCTCGACTTTGAGATCGCTTGGGTTGATGGTGATTTCAACATCATCAACCTCAGGCATAATCGCCACGGTGATAGCTGAAGTATGGATTCGCCCTTGGGATTCTGTCTCTGGGACTCTTTGAACCCTATGCGTGCCAGCTTCATACTTGAGTCTGGAATAAGCCCCGCCACCTTTGATAAGCGCAATGATTTCTTTGTAGCCTCCAAAGTTATTTTCACTCGAACTAATAATTTCTACTTTCCATTTTTTGGTATCGGCATAACGGCAGTAAGCCCGAAAAAGATCACCCACAAAAATGCCCGCCTCATCGCCACCCGTCCCAGCACGCAACTCCAAATAAATATTTTTATTATCATTGGGATCTTTGGGAATCAGGAGCGTTTTTATTTGGGATTCCAAAGCGTTTTTTTCTGATTCGAGGTTTTTGAGTTCTTCTTTGGCAAGCTCGCTGAGTTCTTTGTCTTCAAGCAATAGTTTGTTTTCTTTGATCGACTCAAGTGTGGCGATGTATTCTTTTGCACTTTGAGCGATAGGCTCGATATCGCTTTGCTCTTTGCTTAACGCAGTGAGTTTTTTGATATCAGAAACTACCTGCGTGTCGATAAGCAGAGAGGAAATTTCATCATAACGTTGGATGATTGGGGTGAGTTTTTCAACAAGCATAAATATTCTTGAGTGTGGGAATTTTAGAGGATCTTACAAACAAAACCGCTTGCAAAATCTCTTTAAAATCCCAATAGCAAAAGCCCGCTTGAGGCTTAGGCTACTTTGAGAGCGATTTTCTTTACAGAAGCGTTCAATCGAGAAACCCTTCTGGAAGCGGTATTTTTCTTGATGATACCCTTGCTGACAAATTTATGCAACTCTTTGTTAGCAATCTTTAAGCTTTCTTGGGCTTTGGGAACATCATTAGCATTGACCGCTTCTCTGACGGCTTTGATGATGTTCTTGATTCGCGTGCGATAATACCTATTTCTCTCGGTTCTTTTTTCAGTCTGTCGGATTCTTTTTTCTGCAGATTTATGATTCGCCATTGCCTTGGTTAATCCTTTTATAATTTGTTTTAAGGCAAAATTATGCCTAAAAATTATTTAAACAGAGTTTAAAATTTGGAGATACAAGACAATGAAGATTTTTGGAACTGATGGTGTGAGGGGCAAGGCAGGCGTGGATATCACGCCAATGCTTGTGATGAAATTAGGCGCAGCAGCCGGGCTGTATTTTCGCAAGCATTCTATTACCAATAAGATTTTAGTCGGCAAAGACACCAGAAAAAGTGGCTATATGATAGAAAATGCTCTGGTAAGTGCGCTGACTTCGGTGGGCTATGATGTGATTCAAGTCGGGCCGATGCCCACCCCTGCGATTTCGTTTTTGACTGAAGATATGCGTTGTGATGCGGGGATTATGATTAGTGCGAGCCACAACCCTTATGAAGACAATGGTATCAAGTTTTTTGATCGCTTTGGTTACAAATTAGGCGAAAATGCTGAAACCCAGATCGAAAAAATATTTTTTGATGACGCATTCATTGCCCGCAGTTACAAATCCGGAGCCGAAATCGGGAGTTCGAAGCGAATCGATGATGTCGTGGGGCGCTACATCGTGCATTTGAAAAATTCTTTTCCAAAAGATTTGAATCTCCAAGGTATCCGTGTCGTTATCGATACGGCTAATGGTGCGGGCTATAAAGTCGCCCCAACGATTTTTCAGGAATTAGGGGCGGATGTGGTTATCATCAATGATGAACCCAATGGCTACAATATCAACGCCCAATGCGGGGCAATACACCCTTTGAAGCTCAGCGATGAAGTGAGGCGTTATCGGGCTGATATTGGCTTTGCTCTTGATGGGGATGCTGACAGGCTGGTCGTCGTCGATAACAAAGGCAATGTCGTCGATGGGGACAAGCTCATTGGTGCGCTTGGGATTTATCAAAAATCTCTAGGCAAGCTTGAAAATAACAAGGTTGTTGCGACCTTGATGAGCAATCTAGCTTTAGAAGAGCATTTTAGGCAACACCACATCAATCTGATTCGCTGCAATGTAGGCGATAAATACGTGTGTGATACAATGCAAAAAAACAACGTGAATTTTGGTGGCGAACAAAGCGGGCATATTATTTTTGGGGATTATGCAAAAACGGGCGATGGCTTAGTCAGCGCACTCCAAGTGATGGCACTGATGATAAAAAGCAAAAAGAAAAGCGCAGAAATCCTCAATCCCTTTGAACTCTACCCGCAAAAACTCATCAACCTCGCCATCGAAGACAAAAAGCCTCTGGAATCTTTGAATGGCTATCAAAAACGCCTCGAAGACATCCAAAATGCCGGCATTAGGCATTTGATTCGTTATTCTGGCACGGAAAACAAACTCCGCATTCTGCTTGAAGGCAGGGATAAGGTGTTGCTTGAAGCGATGATGAAAGATTTATGTGCATTTTTGAGGGAAAAACTTTGCTAAATACAGGGTCGCTAGATGCGGGATTGAAAAAATCTTTTTGGCTTTTTGGTGCGGGGTTTGTTTTGGTTTTTTGTCTGGATCAATGGATAAAATACCTCATACTTACAGGGTTTCGCTATCAAAGCGAGATGCTTTCGATTATTCTTGTTTATAATCGTGGCGTGGCTTTTTCGATGCTAAGTTTTTTGGGCGATTTTCTGAAATATTTGCAGATTTTTTTGGTTATATTGATGTGGTTTTTGCTCGTGCGTCAAAGAGAATTTTTTGTGCGCAATGACTATGCCTTTGGGATGATATTTGGCGGGGGATGTTCGAATATTTTGGATCGATTTATCCACGGGGGGGTCGTGGATTATGTTTATTGGCATTATGGTTTTGAATTTGCGGTGTTTAACTTTGCTGATGTGATGATTGATGTGGGTGTGGGCATTTTGATTTTAAAAATGCTTTTAAGTAAAACCAAATAATCCTTGTTGTATAATTGCGGTTTTTAAATTCTTGAGATTTTTGGTCGCGTAGCTCAGTTGGTAGAGCACTACCTTGACATGGTAGTGGTCGTTGGTTCGAGTCCAATCGTGGCCACCATTGAACCTTTCTTTTACTATCTTTTTATTACTTAATTGTTACTTTTTAGAACCTTGTTAGATTTGTTATTATGATGTTTTGGGCGATTTTTGTAAAAATAATTTACGCATATTGCGTATTGATACATTTTATAACAATGGCAGTCTTGAAAAAGCGGTTAAAATCGGCTACTTTTTTGATAAATTTTGTGATGTCTTATTTTGGTAACCACTTGAGATGATTATTCCTATCAAAAAGTTTTTCAATTTCGCTATCCTAACAAAAGAAAAATCATCACCATATTTGCCCGGAACATTCCTGCACGAGTTAAGCCATTTCATAATGGCTATTATTTTTGGTGGCAAGCCTAGAATGCCAGCCATATTGCCAAGAAGATTGGATGATGGGAGAATTGAATTGGGTAGGGTGATAGTAAGAAACCAACGATGGTGGAATGCTTTTCCTATATCATTTGCCCCGTTATTGTTGTTGGGTGTTGGCTTTTTATTGCAGGGTTATTATTTTTATTTTTTTGAAGCCAATTTTGTTTATACGCTTTTATACCTCTATTTAGTTGTTACAATACTTGAATCTGCGATTCCCTCTACTCAAGATATGAAAAATGCCATATCGAGCAAAATTGGCATTTTGGTATGGGTGTTTTTGTTATTGGGTGGTGGCTATTTTTATTATTGTTTTTCGTAGTATGTCGATTATGTCAGGTTAGGCTTTTGTGAATTGCTAACCTTAAGTGATTCATAACTGATTTGTGTTATAATGAAAAAGAATTAGAAAGGAATAGTTTGCAATGGGCAAGAAATCAAAACTTGAAAACTTAATTAAAGATATAAAAGTAATTGATTTGTTCTGTGGTGTTGGTGGACTCACACATGGAATGATTCAAGAAGGTTTTAATGTTGTGGCGGGTTTTGATATTGATTCTTCTTGTAAATTTGCTTATGAAGTCAATAACAACTCAAAATTTTATGATAAGGATGTGGGATTAATAGACAGAGAAGAAATTAATAATATTTTTGGTAATACTGCCACTAAGATACTGGTTGGTTGTGCCCCTTGTCAGCCCTTTTCAAAATACACACTAAAGCAAAAAAAGATGATAAATGGGGACTCTTGTATAAGTTTGCAAATATTATCAAACACTCTTCTCCAGATATAGTTTCAATGGAGAATGTTCCTCAGTTGAAGAAACATAAGGTTTTTGAAGACTTTGTCACTATGTTGAGAGATAATGATTATCACGTGTCATTCTCTAATGTGTTTTGTCCTGATTATGGGATACCTCAAAAAAGAACAAGACTTGTTTTGCTAGCTTCAAAACTTGGTTGGATTGAATTGATAAAGCCTACTCACAATAAGACAAATTATATGAATGTTTATTCAACTATAGGTCATTTGCCAGAAATTCCAGATGGAGTGGCTTTGATTCACGATCCTTTACATTTTTCAAGAAAGTTGTCCGAAGCAAATAAAAAGCGTATCAAGCAAAGTAAGCAGGGTGGAACTTGGCAAAGTTGGAGTGATGATTTGTTGCTTGATTGCCACAAAAAAGAAACAGGCAAAAGTTACACAAGCGTCTATGGAAGAATGAGTTGGGATGAGCCTGCCCCAACGATGACTACTCAATGCATAGGATTAGGCAATGGGAGATTTGGTCATCCTGAGCAAGACAGAGCGATCACTTTGCGAGAAGCAACTCTTTTCCAAACATTCCCTGAAAACTATCAATTCATAGAGAATTTTAAGAAACCCATTAAAATAGGCGAGATTGCACGTCAAATTGGTAATGCTGTCCCTGTAAAACTAGGATCGGTAGTTGGAAAAAGTATTAAAAATCATCTGAGAGAGGTATTTAAATGAAAACTCCTTTATATACTATGCAAATTAGTTTAAACGTTTTGCAACATTTAGGGATTGGGCTGTATAGTAGCATTCCTGCTGTTTTGTCTGAAATCGTGGCTAATGCTTGGGATGCCGATGCAACCAAGGTTCAAATAAATATTGATAAAGAAAATAAACAAATTGAGATTATTGATGATGGGCATGGTATGAATGTTGAGGATATTAATAATAAATATTTAAATGTGGGATATGCCAGAAGAGAAGATGGAAGAAATTTATCAGATATTTTTCATCGTAGGGTTATGGGCAGAAAGGGGATTAATAGCTGAGACAATAGAAATTTACTCAAAGACGACAGAGGATTGTGAAGTTAATGGCTTGAGAATGGTTACAACTGATATCAAAAAAGCTATAGAATCAAGTGGTGGAGACTACCACCCTGATTCAATTAGTCTCCCACAAGAACTAAGTTCAAAAATTCAATCTTGTGGAACTCTGATTGTATTAAAGGGACTTCATAAAGATTTAAGTCGAACATTTTCTTCGTTAAGGAAAAGATTAGCAAGGCGTTTTTCGATTATCGGATCAGAGTATAATTTTTCTGTCAAAATTAATGATGAGTCTATATCAGTCCAAGATAGGGACTATTTTAATTCTTTGGAATTTATTTGGGAGTTTGGGAAAGAAAATACAAAATACTCCGATGTAATAACTCCTGCTACCAAAAAATTCTCTCTTGACAATCTGATAACGATTGGAGAAGAAAAATATTTTATAAAGGGGTGGATTGGGTCGGTTAAAGAATCTGGGAAGCTTCAAGATGGCGAGGATAACCTAAACAAGATTTCTATCATTGTAAGGGGAAAATTAGCTCAAGAAGACATTCTTGAGGAATTTAGGGAGGGTGGCTTATATACAAAATTCTTAATTGGTGAAATTGAAGCAGATTTTTTAGATGATGATGCATTGAGTGATATTTCGACTTCAAGTCGTCAAAAACTTAGAGAAGATGACGAGCGCTATATGAAGTTGAAAGATCTAGTTCACAGGGCATTAAAAACCATTCAAAAAGATCGCGCAGAATTAAAAGAAGCCAAAGGAAAAGAAGAAGCCTTAAAAATAGACCCGATAAAACGCTGGTATAATCAATTAAAAAATGATTCAAAAAGAAGGGCAGAAAAGCTTTTTGGTAAAATAAGTTAAATTGAAACAAACATAGAGCATAGAAATACACTATACAAGCATGCTGTTTTGGCTTTTGAGAATATGCAGTTTAAAGATACTATAGATTCTTTTGAACAGATTACACCAGAAAATTTTGATAAATTTTTATCAACTTTTGGTGATTATAAGGATATTGAATCGACATTTTATTATGAGATCACAGCTGGTAGAATAAAGATTATTGAGGCACTTAAAGACAGGGTTAAGAATAATGAATTAGAAAGAATGTTGCAAGAGCATATTTTTGAAAATCTTTGGCTACTTGACCCATCTTGGGAAAGAGCTACAGAGCCCATATCTTTTGAGCAGACGGTAAAAATTGAATTTGACAAAATAGAAGAGGGTGAAAAACCTGATGTAAGAAAAGGAAGAATGGATTTAAAATATAGAAAAACAAGTGGAAAACATGTGATTATTGAACTCAAGCGTGCTAGTGTAAAAGTGAAAATAGCTGAAATCATAGATCAGGTTGGTTTTTATATTAAGGCCGTAAAGAAACAATTATCTCTTGAAGGAAAAGGCTATGAGCCAGTTGAAGCTATTTGTATTGTAGGTGTTATGCCTGCAGAATGGGATAATCTGGAAACAAGAGAAGAAGACATAAGAATATTGGAAATCAAAAAAATACGTGTAATGACATATCAACAACTAATCAATCAAGCCTATAGTCTCTATAGCGACTATTTGAATCGCCAGACAGACAAAGGAAAATTATTGCAATTGCTTCAAGAAATTGAAAATTTAAGATAAATCTACCACTAAAAGGAAGTTGACATTCATATCAAGCTCAATCCAAATATTCAGTTCCAATTTCAATCTGAATCCACCTAAAATTCTATTAAATACATTTGAAACATAAATTGACTATATTTGTTGTCAAAAATTACTTGAAATGGGTTTCAAAGGTTGAAGATTGTCGGAGCACGTTTTTGATACAAAACGATTACAAAATGGATACGTTTGTTGCCAATTTGTTATCAAAAATTGCTTCAAATATACCCCAAAAGCTCTCAATTGTTATCTCTTCTTTAGTGGCATCATTTTATAGGTTTGTAGGAATAAATAGACTATCGAAAAAGGAGGGGGAATTTCACCCCCGTTTGAACCTAAAAGTAATTTTCACACCAAATAATTTCAATTTGATGTATAATTCTCTTAGGTTTTTGTTATGCTGTTTCATAACAAACCCTTTTAGGTTAGTCTTGCCGGTTATTGTGAGTAACCGGCACTCTTATTATATCATTCCTACAAACTCCAAAATCCACTCTATTTCTCTGTTGCACTTTAACTAAACTTTTGTTAATATAACAGAAATTTAAATAAAGGAGTTTCCTATGGGAATGTTTGATAGTTTCTGGGGCGGATGGTGGATGAATGAACTTACCCGACCTAATGATGATTATAAGTGGATGAATATTGAGAATGCAGGAATGCCTGATCCGATTGCTAGTATGTCTCTTGATGATTATGTTGCAATGAAAAAAGAAGCAGAATATGCTTATGAGGAAGGCTACAAACGAGGGGTAAAATTAGCCGATGAGGAAGGATAGCGGAGATTAAACGAGGCGTTGAATAAGCAAACAATTGGATGGTTAAGAGAGGGGAAAGGCATTAACACTGCTAAAGAGCTTGGTTTTAGTTCTACAACAGAACTAGCCGATGCAATGGAAAAAGGTGGTTTTCAGGCTTATAATGATGGGGATACCAGAAAGGTTAGGCGACTTTAATGCTCTTTGTCTCTTGATAAGAATCTAGTCAATAACTAGGTATATGGTTTTAAGCCTACCGGTATTTCGTATCTAGCATATATTCAATGTATATTAGTTGCGTTTTACCAATTTAGAATCTTCAAACTCCAAATAATAATTTTTTAACTCAACTCTCTTTAAATAATCCTTTTATATGATTGATTCATCTGGTATAAAAGGATGGCAAATGGAGATAGATACTTTAAATAATCAGGAAAAAAGCTTCTTAGATGAGGGTATTTCTAGCGATAAATTTACAGAATCACTTTTAAAATATTATAAAAACTCCCTAGAAATTGATGTAGTAGATAGATTTGAGATTGATGAAGATTATAAATTTTCCATGAGAAAAGAAGCTGAAAATAAAGAAATTGAACAAATCGAAAAAGAAATTAAACATATTATTGAAGACAATAATGATAAAGCCAACACAAATAGTACCCCTTATTTTTGTTGCAATTTAACAGATGAAAAAGCGTGTAAGGCTATTTTTAAGATTTGCAAAGAGTTTTCTATGGATAAAAAAGATCGTTTCCAACTTGAATATTGGAGATAGTTTTCTAAGGTTTTCATTATTTTCTACTCGATTCGGGTTAAAGCCCGAATCTGAAGACCACTCCGCAAGATGTGAAATCTTGCTTCGCTCCTAAAGTTATTAGGTTATTCTGAAGCTTCGCCAAGCTCGCTTCATCATCAACCTGTTTTCTAAGGTCTTCATTTTAAACCACTTTCAAACCAAGCAATCTACGCCATTTAATCCTGTGTTGCATTGGGGGCGTGCAGTGGGTTTCTGACCCACCCACCCGATGTTGCAAGAGGGCGGGTAGCTTGCTAAGTAGAACCCGCCCCCTGCATAATAAAAAAATAAAAAGGTGGAAGACCAAAAACATTATGTTTTATTTGATTCAGTTTTTTAAACTGAATCTGAGGACCACTCACGGGAGTAATTTAAGGTTTGGGCGTATTGCTATGCTCCTTTTGTCGCATATCGCAATCGCCGTGCGGAGCTAGTGAAGCCAAGCAGTTGGCTTTGGCTTAACGCCTCTCCTATATTTTTATACTTTTTGTCAATACTTATGTTATAATCTTTCATCTGGATTGTGATGGATTCAGATGTTTAAGTCTCAAAAAAGAAAACAACCTGCTGGTTAAATTAACCCGATACGATTTGTGTCGGGTTTTTTTTTGGTTGATTTTCCATTCTTTAACGTTTGAATATCGGGATAGGCGGCGGGATTTTAACCAGCAGGAGTCCGCAATGGAAGCCCTTAGCATTCTTATTGCGGTTATTGGGATAGCTGTTGCTATCTTTCGGGAGGAGATTCGGGAATTTTTCCGCCTCTCTAAATAATAACCGCCGTTTTTTGTTTTCTTTTCCCCGCCTTGCCTCATCAACAGGGCGGGGTTTTTCTCCCTACTTCTTCCCCCTCCCCCCTTCCTATCTTATTATTATCCTACTTCCCATCTCTAACTTCATATACAATCGTATAGGCATTGGGGTTATGATAGATTTGTCTAGATAATCCATCAGCAAAGGGTTTGGTTTTGATTAAATCATCAGCACTCTTAAATGGCCCAATAAGGTATCTTGTTTTAATCGCTCCTGCTAAGTCTCGATACTGGTAAGCCCGATAGGTATAGTTCTTTAAGATATTACTGATAGCTTGTTCTTGGGTTTTATTATTAACCGATAAATCCGCAATCAAGAAATAATAGCCTGCTTCAGGCTCACAACCTTGGCAATGGGTTTTATTGTTGGTTTTAAGAATAAGGACTTGTTTATTCTTTAAGAGTTTTCTTTGTTCAGGCGTGAGGTTTTTCTCAA
>NZ_MLAM01000040.1 GCF_002272825.1 Helicobacter sp. 11S02596-1
GGGTGCTATACCCTTAGACCTTTTTTTTCAACCCTCGTGTAATGCGTATTTACAAGCGTTTTTCAAAAATGCTGTGCCAAAATTGTGCCAATTTTTATGTTTCACACTCATTTTTTTCTGACTTTGCTTAATTAAATATTAAAAATAAGCCCACTAAAAAAATCCATTTGCCAAGCAAAATTCTCCCCCATCAAAAACCCCTCTCCCCATTTTGGAGTAGCACCCCACCCAATCCCATCATCAACCAAACCATTCAATAAGCAAATCCTAATCTAGTAAAATCAATCGTATTCAAAATCCCTACAAATCCGCTATTTTGGGATTTCTAGGGGGTCCCCAATCCCCAACCCCCCTCTTTGTTTCTGTGATAGACAAAATCAGAATTTTTTTCAAATTTGCAAATTTGTGCAATTTTTATGCTATAGTTGCAAATGTCAATTTTTGGCAAGACAAAAAACGATAGCAAGGATTTTCCCTTGTGTGTTGATTGAGTTTTCAAATGCCCCCAAAATACGCCGTTTCACAATCTGGCACAATTTTGGCACAGCATTTTTGAAAAACGCTTGTAAATACGCATTACACGAGGGTTGAAAAAAAAGGTCTAAGGGTATAGCACCC
>NZ_MLAM01000006.1 GCF_002272825.1 Helicobacter sp. 11S02596-1
GGGAGAAACTCCCGATTAAAGAGGCATTGAAAGAAGCCCAAGTTGCCAAAGCCCTCGAAGCAAAATATATTGCCAAGCGAGAAGAGCTAGCCAACAAGCCCGCAAGGTTTCAAATCGAGGCTAACCCCGAGTTTGGGGAAAACTTTGCGAAATATTATCACGATGGGATCGGTGCGATTAACAAACTACTCGAAGTTAAGCGAGGGCAAGTTGCTGGGGCGTTTTATCGAGAACTAGGCGATATTGATTTGGTTTGGGGGAATGAAAAGATGGGATTGGAGCATATCCTTAAACAAAGAACCCAGCAATATGATGGGCAAGCAGATAAAGCGATAGAATTTATTAACAAGATTCCTGAAATTATAGAAAATGGGGAGATTCTCGATAAAGGAGATATTAAAAAATTCATCAAATATGGAGATAAAAATATTGTTTTGTCTCAAGAGTATAAAGGGAATAAACAAACGTGGTTACTTACAGCTTATGAGGATTACCCATCCCAACCCGTGAGCGTCAGTGATGGTTTGCATTCGCAACTTCAGCACGGGTCGTTACGAACCAATCCTCAATCTAATTCTACCACAAATCCCCCCAACATTGGTGATGAATTTATCCCAATGATTGAGAATTTCAAGCAATTAGCCCCTAAGACCTATGAAAGCATTATAAAAAATGGTATGCCGAGCAATCCTAAGCAAATGGCGGAAATCTTGGATATGAAAGGAGAACCCAAAGATCTATTTTTGGGTATGGATAATGCTGATTACAAAATATTTACAAGAAAAATAAGCTTAGAAGATAAAGAAAAACAACTTATCAAAATCCAAACCAAAATACAAGAACTCAGCCACAAGCTCACGACAGACCTCCCCGCTGAAGAAAAAGAGAAACTAAAAAGCACGATGGATTATCTAAAAAAATATCACTTAGAGCCTTTAGAAGAAACCAGACAATATTTTTCACAAAGATTGCAAGAGGCTATAAAAGAACGCCAAGCCCACTTAATCGGTGATGTAGGGGAGAATCCTTTGGATAATGCTATCAAGCAAGATATAACCAAACAAGCCCAATATGAGCAAGTCCAACATCTTAAAACCAATGCCCCCCATCTTTACACAAGGTTTGATGGGCTTTATGCAAAATATTTAGATAATGTAATGAGAAACTCCCCTGACCCTTATAATGATCTCATCAAAGAAAACCAATCCCTAGTAAAATCCAAAAAATCCTCATCGCACCAAAAAGAGGTTGCCAAAGAAACACTGACACTTTTAAAGGATAAGGAAGCCAAAAAGCTTATCACCACCCTAGATCCTGATGTTGCTAGAAAGATTCACATTGATAATCAGATAGAAGAGTTTCAAAAGCATATCGACGCATTGCAGAAAAACCCAACAGATAATGAAGCTATCCTTAAAGATTACCAAAAAAGCTTAGATAATCTCCTGGCTTTTACACAAGGCAAAGCAAGCAAGACCCAAATCGGACTACAAAAACAGATGGCGATGTTGCAACAAGAACGAACAACCACCCGCAACAAAGATGCTATTGATGAGAAAATACAACAAATCCAAGAAATAATGAGCTACCCTACCATATTTACTAATAGCAAAACCCAAAAGACATTTGAAACCATTGCCAAGATGGATCTAAGAGATTATCCCATAGAAGCATTGCCGAGATTCCAGCAGCACTCTAACGCAAAAGAATCCACGCCGATTCTTAATGCCTTTGTATATGATAACCAACCCCAATTTCTTATCAAAATCACCCACCCTGATAACCCTAAAGAGGAAGTGTATAGTTTGTTATCTAGCCCCAATGGATTTTATTTCACAGAATTTAAGGCGTTACCACCTTATAAGAGCAAAGCAGAGCTTGATAGCTTCTTGTCGTATCATCTTGATAGGCATTTTAATAGCAACTCACCCAACTATAGCGAATTGTATCGCTGGTTTGCTGACCCTAAAAAACAAGGGCGTATCACCAACACAGAACCTCTTTTGGAAGAAAAGTCTATCGATAAAGCGTTATGGGAAGCGATTGATAATTTGTATGAAAATAATACTTTTGGTTATAACACAGCCACACACGCTTTTAGGGAGACTAAACAAGAATATCTTAAATCCTTATCCGAAGCAATAGACAGCAAAGAAAAATTTGGCAATATTATCCCTATAGTCGAAGCAATGAATCCTGCTACTTATAAGGCATTTCAAGACAAAATGCACCTGCATTTTTTGGATTCACAGATTAAAGATTATCAAGCGGATATAGAAAAGCAACTCCAAGCGCTAGCGTCTCCAAATCGTAGGGATAAAGAAGCTATCAAATCCCGCCTTGAGATGAGTGAAGCTAAACTCAAAATGCGCAAAGATGAAAGGGAAGAACTTTTAAAAACCCTAGAAACTAAAAATACACAAGCAAGCACAGCCAAAACACAAGGCACGCTCAAAGAGCCACCACCCAAGCAAACACCCACTAAGCCCGAGCCACTGCCTGAATTTGGGGAAAACTTCGCCGAGTTTTACCACGATGGGATTGGGGCAATTAATAAGCTACTAGAAGTTAAGCACGGGCAAGTCGCTGGGGCATTTTATCGGGAAGAGCTAGGCGATATTGATTTGGTTTGGGGGAATAAATCAGGAGGGCTAGCCCATATTATCGATAAACACGGCTTAGATACTGCAAATAAAATCGATGATATCATCCATAATGGTGCTATTTATCGAGATAAGGATAATCGTTTAGGTATCATCAAAGACAATCAATTAGTCGGGCTGAATGAAAAATACAAAGATAAAGAAAAAATCTGGGTAGTAACAAGCTATGAGCTGAAAGACCCCGAGCAGTATCTCGACGGAGCTAGGGCTTACGTTCCAGAACAGCTGGGCAAAACCAATCTATCTGAAAATCTTTCAAGCCCTAATTCTACCACAAATCCCCTAACCCAAGAACAAACAAAGCAAGTATCGCAGAATCCATTATTTGATAAGATTGACAATTTTACTGATAGTGAGCTTAGGAATATTTCAAAATTAATATCAAAGTATTATGCACAAAAAATGAAATACCCTAATAAAAGCAATGATGAGCTTATCAAACATACGATTAAAGGGATAGAGCGGGATAAAAAACTCTTTGATGAGCAAAAGCAAGAATTAAAAGAAATACTTAGTAAAAAAGAGATTCAAGAATTTTTAACGACTTTTAACGACAAAAATATTACCACGATTCAAAATATCATAAACCGCACGAATGAATTCAAGATTCAAAAAAACTATATAAATACTTTTAAACCAACAGATGCAGAAGAAGCAAAAAGCCTAGATTATATAGTCTCTAGGGCAAAACTACTATTTGATCAACTTGAGGCAACAAAACAAGCTTTTGACCCAAAATATGAAAAGAAAAATATAGAGATAAAACCCGCTTATGTTTATGAAGAAAAGGTTGATGAAATAGGCAAAAATGGTTTTGCCAACAAACAAACACAGGAGAATTTTAACACGCTTAAAAACACTATTAGTCCCAGAACATTTGACCCAGATAAGCCTACTGCTATGTTTATGCTTGATAATTCAGCAGGCAAAGCCACTTATAAAATAGTGGATGCCTTTAGCACTAAAGGATTTGATTTTATTGTTGTGTATGGTGAATTTATGAATGAAGCAACTTCAAAAGCAAAATATGGCATTTTTGAAGCGACTACGGGCAAATATATTGGGTCAATATATCCTGAGGGAGCTTTAACGTTAGGGGCGGGCGTGAAAATAGCTAGAAAGGCAGTCAATGATGAGTTTAGAGAAAGTATAAAAAAAGCAAGAGGCATCAATCCTCCAAAGATACAATTACTCAAAGACACTAAAAACCCATTATATGCAGGTGCTGGGATAGTCGGCGGGGCTGGCAGTGCAGAGGCAAGTGATGATGATAGCGAGGGATTTGGTGGCAATGCGTTACTGGGTGCATTAGGGGCGATTGTCGGATTGAAAGCTCTCAAATACCTAAGCAATAAGCCAGAAGTCTTGCAACGGCTTTTAAAACGCCATTTCCCAAATAAGGATAGGGAGATAGCCCAAACAATCGATTCGCTTAATATTGGGCAAATAAAGCACGAAAAACGAGGGATTTATAACGTGGCTTATAATGGGAAAGAATTTACAAACATTCAAAAAGATTTAGAGAATGTTAATGATTTGATTAAGTTTGAAAAAGGTAATAAAGATTTTGGGGCAAGACATATCAAATATAGACATTTGAAGTTGCATAAAATAGGACACGTTAGACAAGATGAGTTATTGAATTTGGGAAATTCTATCAGAGAATATTTGAGCAAACATAAAGAGCCGTTTATTGATGAAAAAGGACATCGAATTTATGAGTGGGAAAACAAAGAGGGAGTGCGGTTTCGATTGGTTAGCTATGAAAAAGGCAGGACGGAACTACAAGTCCCATTTGCACCTGCCGAAAATATTATAACCTTTTATTCTGATAGAAACCTGAAAGACAAAATGCAATTTAAAAATCCGAAGTTGCAAAGTCCGACAGAGAGACTGAAAAATAAGATTTTAAAGGGAGCGTAATTTAAAGGTATTTTAATTGATATTTTATAAAATTCGATAGTATTAATAGATCAAAGCAAAGGAAAAAGAGTTGAAATTAAATGCGAAAAATGCCTCTCTTTTGAAAACCCTCAATCTGCCTGAAAGCGTTATTGAAAAAATATTTGAAAAAAAATCTCAAGCATTTTGTGAATTTTTAAATGGCAACTCTTCAACCTTTGAAATAAGCCTAAAGAAACTTACCGAAATTGCCAAAGCTTCCAATATCCCTTTTGCCTATCTTTTTTTAGATCAATTGCCACAAGAAAAACCTTTGCTCCCAGATTTTCGAGGCAATACAAATAAAGGATTTTCTCCTGCACTAAAATCTTGTATCGCCTCAAGTCTAAAAAAACAAGAGTGGCACAGGGCTTATTTAGTGCGCAATGGGTATTCAAAATTCTTGGAAAATAAAAATCTTAACACAAATGCAGAGCTTATCATTGAGGCTAAAAGATTAATTGGTTTTAGTGGCTCAAGCAAAGATTCATTTAAAGCATTTAAAGATTCTCTGGAAAATCATCAGTTTATTGTCCAGCAAACTGGAGTAGCAAAAAACAATACATACCGAGCTATAAGTATTGAAGAATGTAGAGGCTATGCTATTTATGATGAATATGCCCCATTGATTTTTATTAACTCAAAAGATAGATCAAAAAAAGGAAAGATTTTTACTCTTTTGCACGAACTTGCCCATATTCTTTTAAAACAAAGTGGTGTGAGTTTAGATGATTTTACTCAAGCAATAGAATATCGTTGCAATGAGATTGCAGGTGAGATATTAATGCCATCTAATAAGTTTATGGATATATGGGAAAGAGGAGTTGGACTTCAAGACAATATCACAAGGCTTAAAGAGCATTTCAAGCTTGCTAGCTCTTTGGCAATAGCTACCAAAGCATTGCTTAGAGGGTTGATTGACAAACAAGAATATGATGATTTCAAGAGAGAACAACAGAATAAATTTATAGAAGATGAAAATACAAAAAGTTTAAAAGGTGGGGATCATTATAATAATGTCAGAGCATCTAATGGAGAGGCATTTGCCAAAAAAGTTATTATTGATACAATCAATGGATATGAGACCTATAAGGATGCCTTGAATTTGCTTGATATAGCAAAACTAAGCACATTTGATAAGCTGGCTGAAGAGCTGGGGATAAGCAATGTGTAAATGTCTTTCTAAATATCTTATTGATGCCAACATTTTTATTGAATCTGCTCTGAGGTATTATGCCTTTGATATTTGTCCTGGTTTTTGGGACTGGCTTAAAATAGTATCTATAGAAAAAACTCATATTAAATCAGTGAAAAAAGTCCTTGAAGAAGTTAAACAACCAAAAGAGCTTTCAGAATTTTTAAAAGAATTAAATAAAAATAAGTTTTTTATTGATGAAAACAAGATAACACCGGAATCCTTTATGGCAGTTGCTTCGAAGCTTGAGCAAATGAATTATGAATCAGAACCTATCAGTGAGTTTTCTAGTGGGGCAGATTTTTTCTTGATAGCTTTGGCTTATCAGGATCATTATAAAATCGTAACCCACGAAAAAAGAGCCGATAACACAAGAAAAAGAATCAAAATACCCAATGTATGCCAAGAACTTGGAATTGAATGTATTAATGTTGCTGATTTGCTTCGAGACGAGAAAATAAAATTTCATTATACTCACAATAATTTATTCTCGTAGTGCATTATCGGACCGCATACCTATAGCTTTTCGCCTAGTGGGACAATGGTGCGGGTAGAGAATTTCTTTAGCAAGAAGCGATTAGAACTCATCACGCAAGATCTCAAGACCACCCAAGAACACTTTGCTAAACTCAAAAAAGGTATCCAGACATTTGAAAAAGAAGCAGAACTCAAAGAAAAGCAAGAAAAGCTCAAAGCGCTTAATAGAGAGATTATTGAATCGACTATAGAAGCCAAAGGGGCAAGCAAGGAGAGTGGCAAAGATTTGGGATTGCCTGCAGTAGGTGCTGGGATAGTCGGCGGGGCTGGGAGTGCAGAGGCAAGTGATGATGATAGCGAGGGATTTGGTGGGAATGCGTTATTAGGTGCTTTGGGTGGTATCGTGGGTCTGAAAGCTCTCAAATACCTAAGCAATAAGCCTGAAGTCTTGCAACGGCTTTTAAAACGCCATTTCCCAAATAAGGATAGGGAGATAGCCCAAACAATCGATTCGCTTAATATTGGGCAAATAAAGCACGAAAAACGAGGGATTTATAACGTGGCGGTTAATAATAAAAAGGCGACATTGATAAGAGAGGATTTAGAGGCTCTTGATAGTATTGCCTTTGAAAAAGGCAGGCAAAAAATCAATGAGCGTGGCTATGGTGGAGAGCATATTGTCGCAAAGCATAGCAATCCTAAGCAAGCGGGCTATATCACAGAAGATGAATTACTCAATATGGGGAATTTTATTAGAGATTACATTAAAGAGTATAAAGAACCATTTGTGGATAAGAATGGTTTGAGAATATACGAATGGGAAGATAAAAACGGACCCCGTTTTAGGATTGCGACTGGAAAGATAGGTAAAAATACACCAAGTCAAAAAGTAGGGGTGCTTCTCACAGGCGGAAGCGACCGAAAACCAGTTGCCCCTACTAGGCGAATTATAACTTTTTATTCTGATAGGAATCTTAAAAATAAGATGGTCTTTAAAAATCCAAAGTTAAATAATGCAACAAAACTACAGAAAGGTGCGTGAAAGGCATTAAATCTTGTTTTTATTAATATACCCCAAATTTACAAGTCGCCATTTCATCGCATCGTAAGATACCCTGAAGCGATTTGCCATTCCTTTGATAACTTCCTCTAGGGTTAATTTGTCAAATTCTTCGCTTTCTGCAAACTTTCTAGCTTCTTGATGGACGAATTCCGAAGGCATTAAAAATCTGGCTGCAAAATCATTGGCTTTTCTCTCCATAGGATTGATTCCTCTTCGGTAGAGAGTATCATAGTCATCTTTAATAGGGTCTTGATATTTGTCTGCATTTGGCAGGATATCATTGACAATATGCCCAAGCTCGTGAGCCAGAGTAAAATTTTGTCTGGCTTCAGAAACAGAATTATTCAGCCATATCTCAGGATAATCATTCTTCAAATAAACACACCCATCTAAAGCCAACTTATCCCATTCTAACTCTTCATCGATTTTTATATTTAGTTGATCGCGCAAAATTGTTTTAATATCTACGGGGACGTTTTTTATTTCAAGTAACTCAATAATCTCCTCGGGAGTTTTATTAATAAGCATTGTTTTTAAATCTTCAAGCTTCATTTGTTTCTCCTTCTTTAGATTTGAACTTATCAATTATATCGGTATTTTTTGTATCATTTTCAAATACTTTGTCTTCCACAACCTTTCTGGCATCATAGACATTTTCTGCCTCTGTTGCAATCATCTGTAAAAATCTTCCTTTGAATCCCTCATTTTCAACAACCGCTTTGATAAATTTATCTAAAATCATTGGATCTTTTAACGCCTTATCAAGCTTCTTGCTTGCACTTTCTTTAATATTTCTTGAATTTGAACTCTGTATATAAATAGCATAAGCAGTTATAGTGCCAGCTATAATGGCTACAACAAGGGTTAGTATCCCAACCGACCAGCCAGTAATTAAAGCAAGCGTTGATAGTTCCATTGTTATATTCCTAAAATTTCAGTTAAAAGCAAAAACCTACGGATTTGACGTATTGTAACATATTAGCTACAAAAATTAAAGACCCAAAAAACACCCATTGGCAGGTGCTGGGATAGTCGGCGGGGCTGGGAGTGCAGAGGCGAGTGATAATGATGATAGCGAGGGATTTGGTGGGAATGCGTTACTGGGTGCTTTGGGTGGTATTGTCGGATTGAAAGCACTCAAATACCTAAGCAATAAGCCTGAAGTCTTGCAACGGCTTTTAAAACGCCATTTCCCAAATAAGGATAGGGAGATAGCCCAAACAATCGATTCGCTTAATATTGGGCAAATCAAGCACGAAAAACGAGGGATTTATAACGTGGCGGTTAATAATAAAAAGGCGACACTGATAAAAGAGGATTTGAACTCGATAGAAAAAACATTGCGATTATCTAAAGGCAAGCATATCGATGAGAAAAAAGGCTATGGAGCTAATCATATCACAGCAAGACATAGTAATCCCAAAGATTTGGGCTATGTTAGTCAAAATGAACTTTTAAATCTAGGGAATTCTGTCAGAGAATACATCAAGGAACACAAAGAGCCGTTTATAGACAAGAATGGAATCAGGATTTACGAATGGCAAGATAAACAAGGGATAAGATTTCGATTAGTAGTCGGTCAAAGGAAAGAGGTCAGCTCGAAAGAACTGGGATTCACATATCCGCCCTCTTATTATCCTAAACCCTCGACCAGTGGAAGAATCATAACATTTTATTCTGATAGAAATCTTAAACAAAGAATGGAGTTTAAGAATCCTAAGTTAAAAAGTCCGATAGATAAATTGAAAGATAAGTTTGTGAAAGGTGCTTAGAGATTGTTTGCAATCAAAAATGCTATAATCGAAAAACTTTTGAGAAAGGCAAAAGTGCAGACAGATACCCAAGAGTTAAAAATTACGTATAGTGGCGAGGGAATCATTAATGGTGAGATTGATTTGGAATCATTTGCCACATCGATATTGAATTTTGGGAAAGCGATACAAGTTATCAAGGAATCACTAGAAATTGAGGAAAAACTAGATGTTAAAATCATTGCCACAAAAGAGGGTTCTTTTCAGGTTGATTTGGTTTTAGCCACGCAAGGGATGTGGCAAAGTTTTAAAGGGCTTTTTGCTTCAGAGGGAGCAAGTGCGATTACGAATATTATGAGTATGCTTGGAATTGGAATAAGTGGACTTGGCGGATTATTTGCGTTATACAAACATCTTGGTGGCAAAGAACCTAAAAATATTGAGGAAAAAGGCAATATAGTTTTGATTGTTGATGATGGTGGTATTGCACTTGATTTTGCAAAAAAGGTGGTTGAAATTTATCAAAATCCTAAATTTAGAGAATATATGGAAAATTTTATTAAAAACCCACTAGATTCTGATGAAATTGATGTAATCAGCGTGAAGTATAATAATGATGTCTTAGAAATTCCTAAAAGCGATAAAGATTTTTATAAAAAAACCTTTGGACAAAAGAACCTAATATGCAGATAAGAACCTATACGCAGACTTTTAGTATTGCTTCTTTGGCTTTTAATAAAAACAGCAAATGGAGATTAAGTGATGACAGAGGCAATATCAATGCTGTTATCAAAGATGAAGTGTTTTTGGATAAGATTGAAAAAAATGAAATTGAATTTGCTAAAGGCGACAGATTGGTCTGCGAAGTTGAGCGTATTGAGGATTTGAGTCAGGAAAAAATCAGTGCAACATATGCAATACTTAAAGTCAAAGAACATATCAAATCACCTAAAGTAATAGCATTGCCGGGATTTGAAAAATTGTAGAAAGTCAAGACATAAATATCCTCTTCGTGTGAAGCACCAGCATAGCGACGTAAAAAGTGGTAGTGCAGTTTTGCACTTGACATTATCGTTGCATAAACGCTCTTCGGGCTAGATCGGCGATAAGCGCGGAGCGATTGAGGCATAATTTTTTGGCTTCGGTATCAAGGATATTAACAATGCGTTCGGGTAAGGTGATATTGAGACGCACGGATTTATCGCTGTTGTCTGTTGCGGGTTCAGGGATAGGGACTTTTCTATCCATCATACTTTCTAATGTCACAATAAAAGCCTCTTTGAGCTCTTTGAGTGCCTCATCAGGGCTATCGCCATCGCCATAGAAAAACGCCACTTCTTTAAAATCAGGCATAAATGCCCCATAGCCCCCGCCCTCATCTTCTGGAATTTTTTTAATGAGAATATCATAGGGCAAATTGAGATAGTAATTTAAATCTTTTTTCATTGGTTGTCTCCTTGAATGAATTTTAAGGCGATTTTGACATAGATTTCTTTGACAGGCTTTCGATAAGGAATAGTAAAAGTAATATCACCTTTGTAAAATGTATGGTGAGAGCCTTTTACCCTATCAAGAACAAACCCATTATACTCCAAAAGCTTTTGTAAATCCGCAAACGACACGGCTTTTGGATTGTTTTGTATGCGTTTTAAAAGCTTGTCTTTGGAAGCCATTTGGATTGCCTTTGTATATTTTCTTAGGACTTGATGAAATGTTTTTGTGATTATTGTATGTATTTAATACTTATGAAATACTTAATCAGCTATATAATACTATAAAGACAATATTAGTAAGCAAATCATAGGCAGGCAGACTTACGTTAAAAAACAATAAAGCTGGCATTAAAGCTCCTGCACCGCCCCCATATCTTTAACGCTTTACCTCTTTGCAGTCTGAATGCACCCGCTTTTGTGTTTGAATGCCCGCCCTACATTTGGACCTACCCGCCTCATTGCGCCACATCTTAAGCGATTTTCCCACATCACTTCACCTCACAGACCGCCCCACATCGGAGATTTTTCGCCCCACAGACCGCCCCACATTCTCGCCACATCTTCGGTTTTTATCCTCGATTTGGCGGGGTTTGATAGGAAAAAGGCTTATAAAATAAGAGTTTCGCAGGGTTTTGATTGCTTTTTTTGCGTGAAGAAAGCAGAATTTTGGCGTGGTGCAAAAAACGCAAAAATGCAATTTGTATTTGGTGGGATTTTTGGGCGAATTTTAGCGTTTTTGGCTTGGGCTAGGATTTTAGAGCAGTGAAAATTTGAAATAATGGATTAGATTTCTAAGACTTTCATCGTATTTGAAAAGTAGATTTTAATTCTTAAAATTGAATGGTTCTAATAAATTAAATAATTTATATTGAAAAATAATATTTATCCTTAATTTTAAATACCTTATACTATAATTTATTTTTACTGATTAAGAATTGATTGCATATTGTGCGATATTCCCCTCATCTTCTGGGTTGCGAGCCTTAATTAAAATTGCACTTTCAAGAACTAAATTTTTGTGTTTTTTTGGCGACTGATCAGGACGAAACGATTGGTGGCAGGAACGATGGACAATGAAATATAATCTTATTATAATTATATTTGTTTAAAATATTTGGGCTGGATTATCGGGGATAGCTAAAAATATCGATTTTAAATTAAAAGGGAAAAATATGATAAAAAATAAAAATTATATACTCGATGGGTTTAAACTCATATCCACGCTTTCTGCGATGTTTTGCATTATTGGTTTTTTTGCATTTTTGATGACCTATGCAAATAAATATGGATTTTTCCCATATTCTTTGTTTTCGTTTAATGGAATTTGGCTTTGGGGCATTGCTGGTTTTTATGCAGAGAGTATTTTTTTCTTGATCGCATCTCCTATCATTGGGATTATCTACTTATTCAGATTTAAACCTAATTGGAAGTCTGCAACTTTGCTTTGGATTTTATGTTTATTGGTGTTATTATTATTTGCATTAAATATTTTTAAAAATTTCCAAATAAAAAATCTAGATTTATATTTATTGATGTTTTATATTATTGGTTTATTATTAAATATTACAACTGCTTATGTTATAATGGACTTTTATAAAAATAATAAAAGTAATATTTTATATCCAACTGCAGGCTTTGTTATTTTTGCCTGTTTTATTTTTATTATTTTATTTCCTGATCCTTTTGCTAGGGCTTTTGAAAAATTTTTAAAAACAAAAGGCTTGGTGGCAGAAAATGTGGAAATTTATCTAAAAGATAAGCAAAAATTTGCATATGGAACGCTCCGATTTAAAGATTCTAAAAATGCCTATGTGGAGTTTTGGGATCACAGGCAAGATTGTCAAAAAGATATTGAAATTGAGTGCGAAAAATATTTATTCAAACAAGCAGTCCTCGCTGAAAATGTTGCAATTCTCAAAGACCCTAAAACCATAAAAGAATCCAAAAAACCGCAAGATTCCAAAGATACTCAAGCCTCTCAAGAGTCTGGAAATTCCCAAAATCCTAAAGAAAGCACAAAATAATCTTCAAAAACAAAGCTACCAGAAAGATTTATTTGAGGGTATCATCGCACGTTTGGAGGATTTTGATTTTGTAGCTCATTCCTTGCCAATGACCCTTGAATTGATTCCTAAATTTATAGACTAAATTTTTTAAAAACATATAATTAATATAAAATTTTAAATATATTTTTTGGTAATTTTATCATCAAAATTTCTATTATCCAGTTCTAATTTCTCAAGTTGTCGCTCTTTGATTTGTCCTTCTAATTTTAGATTCTTAAGCCTTGCTTCTTTTATTTTTTTCTCCAAAGCCCCCATTGATATATTTTCCGTGATATAGCCGATGATAATATTATTGATTAATGGGGCAAAATAGTTCAAAGCTAATACTATAATTAAAATCATTTTTCTAAACCTACCTCTTAATAAATTTCTATTTCTATATTTAATGTTGTTGTCCAAAAACATATCTATGATTTATCATTTTAAGAAATTTTTTAACTTTATTCCTTACAGAGACATCAATAGTATGTGAGCTATCTTTCGTATTATATCATAAGATTTTATAAGTAGATTTTTATGTGTTTAAAACCTAGCTCATCATCAAATATTCCAACCCCCCCCCTAACCCCTTGACGGGGGGGGGGGGGGTAAATAGTAGAATAAGCATATTGAAAATAAAAATAAACTTAGGAGAAAAAGAAATGAAAAAATGGTTTTTGTATGGCTTAGCCATAGGTGTTTTGGGGCTTAGTGGTGTGAGTGCGGATGATTTGGATGCAGAAATCCAAAAACTAGAGAAAGAAAATAAGCTTTTAGAGCTTAAACAAAAGCAAAAAGAGCTACAAAGCAATCAAGACAATGCCCAAAGTAATGGCAAACAAAAAACAAAAACAAAGGCGAAATCCAAAGATTCTAAGAATGGGTTTTTTGTGGGCGTAGAGGGGAATGTGAGTGGGGAGAAGATGACAATGTTTGTTTATGAAAACAAAGATTTTACAAATGTTACTGCAGGGGAAGCTACTTCCACATTCTTTGAGGGTGGCTTGGTCGGGGGTTACCAGCATTATTTTGGACAAGCCCAACGACACGGGATCAAGGTTTCGGCTCACTTATATTCAGGCTATGATAGTTGGAAATTTAATATGTTTGATTCAACAAACACCATCAGCTATATCCCTATAAAATTGGGCTTGGATGTGAAATACCTCTGGGATTTTTGGCAAATTGATGTCAAGCAAACGTTGGGGCTTAATGTGGGTTTGGGTTATCAATTTGATTATTATGCAGGGGGAAAAGGAAAAGGAAATGGTTGGACTCAAAACTACGATGGCATTTTTACCTCTGATTTCTACCCTGTAGTTGGCTTGCATTATTATCTTAGCCGTCACCAATTTGAATTGCTTTACCGCTTTGGGGGAATATTTGGGATGAGTTCAGATAAAAAAAGAATTTATCAAAAAATTGATGAAAGCGATAATTATTATAACAGATTAGAAGCCAAACTCCTCACCCAAAGCTACCTCACATTTAACTATGCCTATCGGTTTTAGGTTTTGTGGCTTTTTGGTTTAAGCTAATGCCTGCTTTTGCTCCCTTATCAGAGGGCAGGCATTGCTTGAATTTCTGCTTTTTGTTTTCCCCTTAAACTCTTTCTCTTGCTTTTAACTGATTTTTGAATCTTGAATAAGTTTTTTGTTATGATTATGTTTGAGGTTGTGCCAAGAGGGCGACAACCTCTTGGCAAATTTATGACCTCGAAATGAGGTGGTAGAAATGCTAATTACAAAGATAATCAGAGTTATCTTAAAGGTGATTATAGCATTAATTTTATTAATTTCTGTAGCCCTTTAAGATAAAACGCTTAGAGTGTAGGGAAATCCCTTTAGCAAGCCACTCTAAGCCCCTTGATTATCTCCCTCTAGCTTGCTTTTGTTGATTGTTTTGTTAATCTGATTATTTTCTCTATTATTTTTCTCTGTTGCCCCAAAAACTAAAATCCCCAATTTAGCGAAAAATCTCTTCAAAATTATGGTAGGCTTCAAAAAAATCCTTAGATACTTAAAGGAGATAATATGCTACCTTTTTTTAATATTTTTACACAAAAGAAACTACTCAAGCCCCCAGCACGGATTCACTCTTGAATGCAATGAGTGTGTAGATGGCTTCAGAACTTGAGTAATGGGCAACCGCCCTCAAAAACTACAATCTTGCTGACCATATCCATTCCAAACGGCTCAATAGCTTGTGTCCTGAGATTGATTTTAAAAAGATTGGGCTAATGCAAAAAGACATCCCCTTTATCAATACAGGAGAAGAAAGCGAGCTCATCAAAGCGTCTAAGAAAATCCTCAATAGCATTTCCGATGTTATTGTCGGCAATATGGGGACCTTAGGCTCTTCATTGTAAGGCAAAGCATTAGCAATTGTCGTGTGCGACCAGTTCAGACAAAACGAACAAAATCTCAAAAACCAAAAATATGAAGAAAAGAAACATAACTTTTTGAGAACACACGCCGATGTGTATATGCTCCGATTAAGAGCACAGACCCCCATATTTAGCAACGTTGCAAGATTTCACACCTTGCGTAGTGGTCTTCAGATTCAGTTTTTAAACTGAATCAAGTAAAAAATAATGTTTTTAGGCTTTCGCCTATTAGGAGGAGGGCGGGTTCTACTTAGCAAGTTGCCCTCCCTCCTCCTAAAACCACCTCCCAACCCACTGCCCGCTCCCCTAGTAGGCAAAATGAAAAAGCGTAGATTGCTTCTTTAAAAAACAATTCAAGATTATAAACCTATGAAAATAGGTTGATAGGCAAACGTAGTGCGACCATAACTTGGGTGGGTGGGTGAAATAACTTTAAGGAATGGAAAGAGGCTTTCCCTCTTGGAATGGTCTTCAGGTTTGCTTCCAAACAAACCGAGCAGCCATAATGAAAACTTTAGAAACTTATCTCGAACGCACAAGCCAAAGGCTTGGGTGTGAGATGGTTACTTTAGGAGGAGGAGCGTTAAGGTTAAGCCAACTGCTTGGCTTAACTAGCTCCGCACGATGATTCGTTGTGCGACTATAAGGAGCACAGCAGTCCGACCAAAAGTAATATTTTACACCTTGCGTAGCGGTCTTCAGATTTAGTTTTTCAGAGAAAAAACTGAATCGAGTAACCATAATAAAAACCCAAATCCTAGCCCCGAATATCCAAAAGACTTTCTTCAAACACAAACAAAGGCTCAAGCGCCTCCACTACATACACCGACACGCCCCCAAAACCTTTTAGCAAATCCAGCCGTGATTCCAAAACCTTTTTGACACCCTCATAAGCCACATAAATTTCTGCATTTATCCCATCTTCGCCCCGATACACCCTCCCACGCAACGCCCCTAGATGGGGATAAATAGCATAAAATTCCAAGCTCTGCTTTTTGCTTTTACCCCGCCTTGTCTGCAAAAACGAATCCCCCGAAGAATCGCCAATCACCAAAGAAAGCACATTTTTTTGCAACGAAAGCAACAAATTCCCAACAACAAGAAACTCATAACGGGTGGCAGCATTCACAAATTTATCGAGCAAAAAATCCTTATAAGCTACCAAAAAATCTTTGGAATCTTTCTCCCCAAGCAACTTTTCCAAATCGCCAAAAGCAAATTTTAGCGGGCTATTTTGTAGCGTCTCGACCATCTGGGGCTGGGGAGTGAGACGAGAAAGCACGATCGCACCCACCGAGCTTCTTGACATTTGCGCCCAATACTTCTGCCCCACGATGAGTTCTTTTTGGCTTTTTGTCTCTATCGTGGTATTGCCGAGCTTGAGCCAATATTCCCCCGCACCTTTTTTACCCAAAACCTTCAGCAACAACGGCAACGTCGCATTAAACTCCTTTGTCCCTTTTGCCTGCGAGCCCAGCGCATTCAGCCGTGCAAGCGCCTTGATTTCTTCTAGCATAGATTGCGGATAAATGTAGCGATCTCAAAACCAATGCTTAGCTTATCTTTATACCCCGTGCGGTGCGTTAGCATACCCCCTTTTTTATCTTTTGCAAGTAGCACCATCGCATTATTTGGCGAACCAAAAGGATTATGCGCCCCGATGAGATTCAGACACACCGCCTCACAGCCCTTGCCCCCATCTACAGGACTTTGGAGCATTTTTTTGGCTGATTCTATCGCATTAGCCTCGTCCGTTTCTGCCTTGAAACCAATCTTAAAAAGATTGGGTGCACAAATGCTTTTGAGGACATCAACATTTTGCCGACATCGCAGTTCCCACATCGCCCCAATAGCGTCTTTTTTGAGCTTGCCATCAAACTGCCTTTCTGGCACATAATCACTAATCGCAGCTGCCATCAGCAAATACACCCGCTCTTTGCTAGCTAGCTCCTCACAAGTCCGCTCTATCGCCACAAGATACGAAGCGCTATCCCTCACCTCAACGCATTGCACGCACAGAGGCAGTTTGATAGGGAAAGCCGAAGCAATCAAACGCACATTCGCCCCCAGCAGTGCAAAAGCAAGTGCCAAAAAGCTCGCCTGTAGCCCGCTGGAGTGATTGGAAATATAGCGCACCGCATCGATACGCTCCACACTCCCCCCACCGGTAATGACGACATCTTTGCCCTGCCAAAAAGGCTCAGAGTGCAGTTGGCTCCATAGCCCAAAGACAATCTCTTCAATGCTAGCCATCGCCCCATTACCCACACTATCACACGCCAGCAAGCTCACACGTGGTGGGATGATTACAAAACCATCATCTGCTAAAAGCCTCAAATTCCGCTGGGTCGCTTGCGCCTCAAACATCGCTGTATTCATCGCAGGAGCGAGGATTTTGGGGGCTTTACAAGCCAAAAGCGTGCAAAGCACCAGCCCATCAGCCACGCCAGTAGCAATCTTAGCAAGCGTATTGGCACTCGCAGGGGCGAGGATGGCAATATCAGCCCACCTCGCATAGGCGATATGCTGGCAGGCAACGCTATCGTGGCAAACCCCGCCCTTGCGACTATTACCCTCACGACCATCAATACGCCCAGCACCCCCATCGCACGCTACCCTATCAGCAACACTATCGCCCCCATCCCGACCCGCCGGTTGCACCCAGTCTTCCGAACCTGCGTGCAACACCCGTGTATGCAAAATCGCCTCAAAGCTTAGTGGTGTAACAAATTTCTTTGCCTCTTCGCTCATCACCACACGCACATTCCCGCCTTGCTTTTTTAGCCAGCTTGCCAGCTCCAGTGCCTTATAAACAGCGATCGAGCCAGTTACCAAAAGCAAGACATTTTTGCCCCGCAAAATATCCCCATACCCCATCACGTCGAAATCTTGCATTTTTGCCCGCTTCCTATTCGATTTAAATCAAAATATTTTCACTCATCGCCAAAATTTCTTGCTTATCCAGCCATCTATCATTGCCATTACTACTATACTCAAATCCCGCTGGCACGCTCTTGCCCGCTTCACCCTTGAGCGTGCGGGTATAGTCAATAGGCGTTTGAAAGCTAATCGCAGGCGTGAGGACAAAAAAATTCTCAAATTCCAATGCCAAATGCGAATCATCTTTGGGAATCATCACCTCGTGGAGCTTTTCACCCGGGCGAATGCCGATGATTTTTATCGGGATATGCGGGGCGAGTGCTTTGGCAAGATCAATAATCTTCATACTTGCGATCTTAGGGACAAAGATCTCCCCGCCTTGCATTCGCTCCAAGCTATCAAGCACAAATTTCACGCCCTCTTCTAGCGTGATCCAAAAGCGTGTCATCTTCTCATCAGTGATTGGTATCTCGCTCGCCCCCTCTTTTACCAAACGTTTAAAAAATGGTATCACACTCCCCCGACTCCCCACAACATTACCATAACGCACCACGCTAAATTTCGATTTCCCCTGCCCTTTGATGTTATTGGCACTCACAAATAGCTTGTCAGAACACAGCTTCGTCGCCCCATAGAGATTCACAGGATTTGCCGCCTTATCGGTGCTAAGGGCGATGATATGCGAGACTTTATTTGCCAATGCCGCATCAATGACATTGCCTGCGCCTGCGATATTGGTTTTGATACATTCCATCGGATTATATTCAGCGATAGGCACGTGCTTAAGTGCCGCAGCGTGGATACAGATATCCACCCCATTCATCGCACTTTCTAGACGCGTGCTATCACGCACATCACCGATAAAATACCGCATTCTTTTATCATCAAAAACCTTTGCCATCTCGTATTGCTTGAGTTCATCACGGCTATAGATGATGACTTTTTTGGGTTGGTGGGCTTTGAGGATAGTAGCGACAAATTTTTTGCCAAAGCTCCCCGTGCCACCGGTGATAAGGATCGTTTTATCATCGATAAGATGTGCCATACTTTCCCCTTACCAGCGATAGCCCAAGCTTATCGTAGCGATCTTTAGCTGGCCAAGCCCGTCCGATTGATACATACTACGCCTGTTGTCTTTGAATGTTACTGAATACCCCGCACCCAAATCAAACCCCCTAAAATTAAATTTCGCACCCACGCCCACCATATAGCCATCCGAATCGGGTATGCCGATTTTATCTTGCGGGCTAGGCGCTTCATCATAAGCCAAAGACCCCATTAATCGCAAGCTTTTGCCCATATAGGTTACACCCAAGCGATAGGTATTGGTATCTTTCCAGCCCGCCCCCATATTCATCACACCCGCAAAATCCGCCAGCCCGACCATATTTTTGAGCGTATTGCTATTAAAAACATTCGGATTTGCCACCATCCCAGAAAGCCCCGTGTAAGTAGCATTTTCAAAATCCGGGGTTACTAAAAACTTGCTCCCCCGACTCCAAAATGTCCGCTCATACACGCCCTCAACCCGCAAATGGTTTTTAAAAAAACTCTGGGCGTAGGCAATCGTGAGGATTTCAGGCATCGTAACGGCAATATCAAGATCGCCGGTGGTAAGCACATTCCCAATCGCCCCGCCGATATACGTTGTCGCTGAAAGATTACCTTTCATATTGAATTTCACAGGCGAATTATACACGACAGAAAACATCCCATCATCAAACACCCGCAAACTCGCTGCCAGGCGGTATCCAGTGGATAAGGCTTTGCCATCAGATTTTTGATAGACTTTGGCGGTGCCGTATAGGTTGGTGGTTTCAGATTCTAAAGAACCCATTAGGCTTTTGATGTTGCCGCCAAATGCTTTTATTGCTTCTAAAACAGCATTTATTAATGCGTTATCTTTGGGTATCAAAGCTTCAATTTGTTCATCGGTCAATCCCAGCACCTGATCTTTGCTCAGTGAAATCCCATTGCCATCTTTGTCCAGCGGGACATACACGACATTGTTAAAACTCCCCATCGCATAAAGAATGCGGGGGGCAAAGCCAATCGAGAAGCGATCGCCAATCGTATAGCTCACACTGGGCGCAAACTCAATCATCATAATAAAAACATCTTGGAGAAACTCCCCGCCTTTGCCTGCCCAATTCATCGCCAAGCCAGAGGGTGCAACAAAGCTCGCCCCAAAGGTAAAGCCATTATACGTGCGGGATTTATAAAAAAACTTCGGCAAGATAAAATTCGTATCCCCTGTCGAACCGCCCACAACCTGCTCATCAGGAGAGGAATGATAAAGGTCAATTGGCTTATTCATCATTCCTTGTGCTAGCTTGCCAATGACACTATTATCAAACTTCAACGTCGTCCTCGAATACAACCCCTGATTGGTCGTCGGCACATCAAATTGAAATCCCGGTATTGTAATGAGCGAAGTGGCAATCTCAAATTCGCTTTTATTTTCACCCCAATCATTTTTAAAACCCATATTCGCCGGGTTATAATAGCTCGCATCCGCCCCGCGTGCACCCGCGACATATGCCGAACTCAAGGCGGTGCCATTGAGGCTTTGTTCTTGGATCTTAAACCCATTCCCAAAGCCAAAGGAAGACAACAGCAAAAGCCCTAAAAGTTTTTTCATTTTTTCCCAGTAATATTTTATTTATAAATGATTTTCACTTTGGATTTATCCTTTGCATTTTATCGCTTTTTTGTTACAAACAAAAAGGTTTTCATTATTTTGCACTCGATTCAGTTTTTGCAAACTGAATCTGAAGACCACTGCGGGCGAGTGAATCGCCCTGCGTTCCTAAAGTAACCATCTCATATTCAAGCAAGCTTGAATATTGGAGATAGGTTTTTAAGGTTTCCATTATTTTTTACTCGATTCGGGTAAAGCCCGAATCTGAAGACCATTCCAGCAGGCAGAGCCTGCTTCCATTCCTAAAGGATAGGGTTATGGTCAAGCTAACGCTTGCCCCATCAACCCAGTTTTATAGGTTTCTAAGGTTTGGAAATCTTATCCGCTAACAAACCCAAGCGCACAACGCCCTGTCATCTGAACCACATTTTCTACTCGATTCAGTTTTGCAAACTGAATCTGAAGACGACTGCGGGCAGTGAATTAAGGTGTGGGCGTCTTGCGGTGCTCCTTGTAGTCGCACATCGCAATCGCCGTGCGAAGCTAGTTAAGCCAAGCAGTTGGCTTAACCTTAACGCTCCTCCTGTTCCTAAAGTAGTGGCATAGCAACATTTATCGCTACAAGTCTTGAAATGTATTTTTGGCAGGAAAAAGGGTGAGAGAAACGCACCAAAAAAGCTTAAACAATCCCATTTTGATAAAGCTTATAAAACTCCCGTGCGCTTCGCCCGCTTCGATTCCCCTTGAGACCAGCATAATTGAGCGCTTGGAGTTTGATAGCCAAAAACTCCTCTTCACTGCCACACAAACGCCTAACAATCTCAAGATATTCCGCCGCTCCCAACGCATACACGCCCATAGAAAGCCCAAAACGATCACTCAATGAAATCAGCTCATCAAAGACATCATTTTGATGGATTTCAGAAACTTCTTCAGACTCAGCAACCAGATGCCGGCGATTAGAAGTCGCATAGACTAGCACATTGTCGGGCTTTTTTTCTAACGAACCCTCCAAGACACTTTTGAGCGCCTTATAACTCCTATCCCCTGCCTCAAACGACAAATCATCACAATAAATCACAAATTTAAACGCCCGCCCCCGCAAATCATCAATCAAAACCGGCAATATGCCAATATCTTTTTTCTCCACCTCAATCACACGCAAAGGCGAATCAACCCCATAGAGGTATTTGGCAAACACGCCTTTTACCATCGAGCTTTTGCCACAGCCCCTAGCACCCCATATAAGCACATTGGAAGCGATTTTGCCCGCACAAAATGCCTGCGTGTTTTTATCAAGCTTGATGATTTCAGCCTCTAGTCCGAGCAATGTTTGCAAATCCACCCTATCAAATTCCTTGATTTCGTGAAAATACCCGCTCCCATTATAACCACCATTAGGCAAGTAGTTGCGGAATATACACGCTTTGGTCTTTGTCCAATCGCATTCAAAATCCATTTTTTTCCTTTCGGGCTTCTAAAAAATTTTGATATATTATTTTACTCGGTTTTCATTATTTTTTACTCGATTCAGTTTAAAAACTGAATCTGAAGATCACTCACGGGAGTAAAACCCCCGAACGTTGCTAAAGTATGGGCGTATGCTATACTCCTATCGGAGCATAAACGCATCGCCGTGCGAAGCTAAAAAAGATAAGCAGTTATCTTTTTTTACGCTTCTCCTCTCATACCCAAAGCGTTGCTTTGGGTATTCGAGACTTGCTTGAATATGAGATGATTACTTTAGGAGCGAAACTGACCCGCCCGCCCATAGGTTTTGCTTGTTGGAGCGGTCTTCAGGTTTGTTTTTACAAAAACAACCCGAGTAAAAATAGACCAAGACATAGATCTTGTCATCAATTTGTAATCAAAAATTTTTAGAATTCTCCCGTATTTCCCAAAAATCGATTTTCCAAATACACAAATTTGGATCGTAGCTCAAAACAACCGCACAAAAAGGATGTCAAAATGCCTGTCTGGCTCAAGGAAAAATTGTTTTTTTATGCAACCAAAATCTCGGTTTTGATTTCCTTGGCGATGTTGCTTGGTATTTTTGTTGTTTTGTTGATCCAAGCAATGCCCGCTATCAAAACATTTGGATTTTCGTTTTTTACTTCGACACAATGGTCGCCCAACAAAGAAATCTTCAGTGCAGGCAGTGCGATATATGGGAGCTTGCTAGGCACGCTTTTGGCAATGCTCCTTGCCCTGCCACTCGCTTTGGGGATAGCGATTTTTCTCAATGAAGTCTGTGCTAAAACCCTAAAAACATTCATCGCTTCAAGTATCGATTTGCTCGCAGCCATCCCTTCGATCGTCTATGGGATGTGGGGGCTATTTTATCTCGTCCCTATCGTCGCAAAGATATTTGGGGGTAGCGGGCTTGGGATTTTATCAGCGGGGATAATTTTGAGCGTGATGATTTTGCCGTTTATGAGTGCTATTTTTACCGATTGTATGCAAAATACGCCTGATATGCTCAAAGAAAGTGCCTATGCTTTGGGTGCAACCAAAACAGAAGTCATCAAAGATGTGGTCTTGCCCTATGCCAAAATCGGCGTTACCGGCGGGATTATCCTCGCACTCGGGAGAGCCTTGGGCGAAACGATGGCAGTTACTTTTGTCATCGGCAATACGCACAAAATCACCTCACTCATCGCCCCAGCGACCAATATCCCCGCGACACTGGCCAATGAATTTGCCGAAGCCGATAGCGAGCTTTATACTTCGAGTTTGTTTTATTTGGCATTGATTTTATTTTGTATGAGTCTTTTGATTATCGGGAGTGCAAAATTTTATTTCTTAAACAGGATGAAAAGAAAATGAAAAATTCCCGTGTTACCAAACGCAAAACCTACAACAAAATCGTTCTTATCGCGTCATCGTTATTTGCAGGATTTGCCCTTGTTATTTTGTTTTTGATTCTTGGGATTTTGTTTTATAAAGGATGGAGTGCCTTGGGGCTCAATCTCTTTACAAAAGATACGGCTTCGCCCTGGGAGGCAGTAGAAAATAGCGGGCTTAGAAATGCCATAGTAGGGCAGCTCATCTTGAGTATAGGGGCGGTATTGCTTGGTGTACCATTGGGTATTTTAGCAGGGACTTACCTCAGAGAATACGCCAAAAACAAGACAACCATCGCCGTTATTTCACATATCAATGATGTAATGCTCTCTGTGCCATCTATTGTGATCGCTACCTTTGTGTATGCTATCATCGTCGTGCCAATGGGGCATTTCAGCGGGTATGCTGGTGTTATTGCCCTTGCTATCTTGCTCCTCCCTATCGTGCTAAAAACCACCGATGATATGCTGGCTTTAGTCCCCAATTCCCTCCGAGAAGCCTCGATGGCATTGGGCGCTCCCAGATACAAAACCATCATCAATGTCGTGTATCGTGGGGCAAAAACAGGGATTCTCACAGGCATATTGCTTGCCTTTTCTCGCATCGCTGGGGAAGCTGCACCGCTACTTTTCACATCGCTCAATAGCGCATTTTTCACACTCAATCTCAATAACGCTTTCCCAAGCCTGACTATCACGATGTTTCAATACGCTTCTTCGCCCTATGAACAATGGCAAAAGCTCGGTTTCGGCGCGGCATTTATCCTCGCAATATTCATCCTTTCGATCAATATCATCGCCAAAATCATACTCAACAAAGGAAAAAAATGAGCAAAAATGCCCTGGAAGTCAAAAATCTAAGCTTTTTTTATCCCAACACGCAAGCCCCTAGTATCCATTCTATCAATCTTGAAGTCCAAAAAAACAAAGTCCTTGCCCTCATCGGACCAAGTGGGTGTGGCAAAAGCACGCTTTTGCGGTGTTTTAATCGTATCCATTGCCTCTATCAAGGCTGTATTTACAAAGGTGAAATTTATTTTGAAAACAAAAATATTCTCAAGAAAAAAACCGATCTCATTGCTTTGCGTTCTCAAATCGGGATGATTTTTCAAAAGCCCACGCCTTTCCCGATGTCGATTTTTGAAAATGTGGCTTATGGTTTGAGGCTTCAAGGGATAAAAAGCAAAACCGAACTATTTGTTAAAGTCGAAAAAGCACTCAAAAATGCCAGTCTATGGGGTGAGGTCAAAGACAGGCTAGAAAATAGTGCGGACTCGCTTTCAGGCGGGCAACAGCAACGTTTGTGTATCGCACGGGCGATTGCGATTGAACCTGAGATTTTGCTTTTTGATGAACCTACTAGTGCGCTTGATCCCATCTCCACACAAGCCATCGAAGAACTCATCAAAGAACTCAAAAAAAAGATGAGTATTATCATTGTTACCCACAATATGCAACAAGCCCTAAGGGTCAGCGATTACACGGCATTTATGTATCTAGGCAAGCTCATAGAAGTCGGCAAGACCGAGCAGATATTCCACCATCCCAAAGAAAAACTCACCCACGAATACATCAACGGCAAATTTGGATAATTAAAATTCAAAACCAAAGCGTGAGCCTTTTTGGGGTGTGCTTTTTATCAAAAGCTCGCTATGGTGGAGCTTGAGGATATATTTGACGATAAAAAGCCCCAATCCCAACGAACTTTCTTTGTGTTTTTGCTCCAATCGATAGAATTTTTTTGTTACCAAACCGATTTGTTTTTCTTCGATACCGCAACCATCATCGATGACAATAAACGCATTTTTCTTTAGCACGATTTCAACCCGACTTTTGGAATATTTCAACGCATTTTCGACTAGATTTTCGATCACATTTTGCAGTAGCATTTTATCGGCTTGGATGGGGGCATTTTTGAGCTTTGTGATGATTTTTTTGTCGCTATAGCGTGCTTTGAGAGCCAAAACCACCTCAGTAACCAAAGGCTTGAGATCAAAGGATGTTTTTTGGAGCTCTAACAAATCGTTTTCAAGCCTCACAGCGAGATTGAGGCGACAAAGTAGCTGATTGAGGCGCAAGGATTGCGAATGGATCTTATTGAGAAATCGCCTGCGTTGCTCCTCACTCATCTCATTTTGTCCCATCTCATTTTGCCCCTCGGCGTTCAAAATCGCCTCACAATACCCTGAAATCACTGCCAAAGGGTTTTTAAACTCGTGAGAAAGTGTAGCGATAATCGATGTGCTTTGGAGATATTTTAACCGCAGTTTTTTGGAGTGTTTTTTGGAGCTTTTGTCTTGTTTTTGCAACATTGAAGCGAGCTTGTTTATGAGTCTTGAAATCTCTGCAAATTCTTTAAACAAAAGCTGTGATTTACTCATATTTTCAAAATCTTTTTTTTCAAAATCCCGTTTTGCAAAGTCTCGTTTTGATAATCTGCTTAAAAGATAAACGATTTTATCCAACTCATTTTGTGTGCCCTTTTTTAGCAAAAAAATCAATCCCACGCTCACAGCCAAAAACACGCCAAATACCGCCATAAATTCGATCCAAAATGCCCCATAATCCCTAGAAGTCTCTGGCAAAAACACCCCAATACCATAAGGGCGATCATCAATAATATCATTGCCAAAAAGCACCAAATACGCCTGTTTATCAACAACGAGCTTTTTGTAAGCAGGTTCTTTGGAAAAATCGAGCTTTAGCGTGGCAAATTTTTCATCGCTAAAATAAGTTTTTTGATTTTGTTTATCAAAAATCACTACGCCCATATGGGTGCGGCGCTGGAGATCTTTCAAAAACATCGAATCAAAACTGCCCTCTAAAATCGAAATATCGACAACTTCAAAAGCCACGCTGAGCTTTTCATAAGCGATTTCTTTTTCTTGGCGGGCTTCTTTGATATAAAAAAACCCTCCCAAAAACAAGCCCATCCCAAAGAGCACACCCAAAACACCCAAAGAAAAAAACTGGTGGATTTTAAGCAAACAAATACCCCTCGCCCCGAATGGTTTTGATGTATTTTTCTTCATCGCTCTTATCAAGCTTTTTACGCAAGCGTTTGATGGCGACATTGATACTTTTGAGTTCGCCATCGCTGTGCCAAATTTCTTCCAAAAGATATTCACGGGAGAGGCATCGCCCCGTATTTTTGAGAAATATCGCAAGTATTTTTGTCTCTAAAGGCGTGAGCGCGATGGTGGTATCATCGATACTGGCACTATGGTTTTGAAAATCAAGCGAAAGATTTTTGTATTTGTATATGCTAGCTTCCAAATGCCCCTTGTGTCGCCTGATGATGGCTTTTAGACGCATAAGAAGCTCATCAAAATCAAATGGCTTGGTGATATAATCATCCCCGCCACTCTCAAAGCCTGCGATCTTATCTTCCCTAGCATCTCGTGCCGTGAGATAAATCACAGGGGTTTGATAGCCCTCTTTGCGAATCTTTTTGACAAAATCCGCCCCTTCTTCGCCTCGGAGATTTCTATCTACAAGCAACAAGGCGACATCTTCTTCCAAAAGTATCTTTTTGGCACTTGAGGTCTTTACGCAACCAATCACATCAAAGCCCTCACAGCCCAAACGATATTCCAAAAGTTCCAGCAAGTCTTCTTCATCTTCAAGCACCACGATAAGATCTTTCATACAACTTTCCTTTATCCAAAAGTCAATTTGTGCCAATATAGCGAAGTTTGTTTGTGAAATCCATTAAAATTTTGTCATCATTTTGTCATCAAATTGCCCTATAGTCATAACGTTTCAAAAACATCACACTATCAAAACAAAGGAATTAGTTATGAAAAAATTCACTATCCTAGCATTGCTTTTGTCATTCCTCACTACCAGTGGGGCTAGCGAGGTTATCAATGGAGCGGGGGCGTCTTTTCCCGCACACGCCTATATGGTATGGGTCAAGTCCTATCAAAAAGCCACACAAAACAAAATCAATTACCAATCCATCGGTTCAGGTGGGGGTATCAAGCAAATCAAAGCTGGTACGATTGATTTTGGGGCAAGCGATGAGCCGTTAGATTCGCTTGAGCTTGCCAAACACAAGCTCGTGCAATTCCCCACGCTAAGCGGGGCTATTGTGCTAGTCCATCATCTTGATGGTATCGGGGATAATGAACTAAAACTCAGCAACGAAGCGATTGCAGGCATTTTTTTGGGGGATATTAAAAGATGGGATGATCCCAAAATAACCAAAGACAACCCAAATCTCAAGCTCCCCCACGCACCTATTGAGGTTGTCCGCCGTAGCGATGGGAGCGGGACGACTTACAATTTCACGCTGTTTTTGTCAAAAGTCTCAAAAGTATGGGCAGATACCATCGGCTATGGCAAGGCAATCTCGTGGCAAACAGGTTTGGGCGCAAAGGGCAATGAGGGCGTAACGCATTTAGTCAAGCAAACCAAAAACGCCATCGGCTATGTCGAACTCTCCTACAAAGAGCAAGGGGGTCTCCAAGCGATTTTGATTCAAAATCCTGAAAACAACTGGGTCAAAGCCGAACCTAGCAGTATCCAAAATGCGGCAATGTTTGCAGATTGGGATAAAAGCAAGGATTTTAATACCCAGCTTATCAATCAAAAAGGAAAAGACACCTACCCGCTTGTCAGCCCGACATTTATTCTCGTGCCAAAAACAGGCAAGAATACGCCTGCTGTGATAGATTTTTTTGATTATGCGTTCAAAAACGGCGACAAAGAAGCGTTGCAGATGGGACTAACGCCATTGCCAGAGGCTACAAAAAAGATGGTGCGGGATTATTGGAAAGAGCATAATCTCCGATAAATACTTATATTTTACTCGATTCGCGTTGTGAATCTGAAGACCACTCAAACGGGCAAAGCCCGTTTTCGCTCCTAAAGTAACCATCTCATATTTAAGCTTGCCTTGAATATTGGAGATAGATTTTAGAGGTATCCATTCGCTGGGGCGAACCTGAAGACCCGTTCATATGTTTTACTCGGTTGGCTTAGCCAACCTGAAGACCACTTCGGGCAGTGAAACTGCTTTTGTCGTATGCTATGCTCCTTAAGGTCGCATAAACGCATCGCCGTGCGAAGCTACCAAAGACAAGCAGTTGTCTTTGGCTTAACGCTCCTCCTGCTCCTAAAGTAACCATCTCACACCCAAGCCTTTGGCTTGTGCGTTCGAGATAGGTTTTATAGGTTTCCACTTATTGTGTTTCACTCGATTCACGCCGTGAATCGAGTTCGAAAGAATGAGGCTTCGCCTTTTAAGGGACAAGCGGCTAGCCGTATCCTATGCCCTTACGGGCATAAACGTATCGGCGTGCGAGGCTACCAGAGCCAAGCAGTTGGCTTTTTTAAAGGTTTGGGCGTCCGGTATGCTCCTTAAAAGTCGCATATTACCATCGCCGTGCGAGCCTAAAAAAGATAAGCAGTTATCTTTTTTAACGGCTCTCCTCCTTACGAAGTCCGCCCATTTGGGTGGGCGGGTCTAATATCCTATCGGGCGGGCGGGTGAAATCCCCCTGACCCGCTCCCTTAGTGGGCGAGATGAAAAAGCGTAGCGGGCTGGGTTTACGAGCGGATAAGGTTTCCATTATCCTTGCTCGATTCACTGATGCGAATTTGAAAACCGCTTCAGCGGGCAAAGCCTGCCTTCGTTCCTAAAGTTGATTGTCTGCTATGCACCTATCGGAGCATAGCAGTTGGCTAGCCCCCTAGTCCCCTTTCTAGCGAGTATGAGAAAAAATTATTAGCGATATTGCTATGGAAAAACCAAAAAGGTTTTCATTTTGTTTTACACAGCTTTGGTTTGTTTTTTTCTCAAGTATTCTAAAATCGTGTTTAAAATATCGTCATCATCTTTGCTTGGGGATTGTAGGGATTGTTTTGCACCCAATTCATCGACAATGGAAATATTTTGGGCGTAATTTGAGATAGTTTTGATACCACTTTGGTTCGCAAGGATTTTGATGATAATGATTTGGAGAAATTGCAAACTCAAATTATCAAGCTTGCCAAACCTATCTTCAATCTCGGCTTGGATTTCATAAACGCTAGAGACATCTTTGCATAATGACAGGCGTCGGTAGAGCTCCAGGCGCAAGCGATCGCTTGGGATCAAATCAGGATTGAGATACCCACTCACGCCAAGCTTGAGTTCGACACAGCTATTTATCTCGCTTTCTTTGCCACTAAGCTCCCTGATGGCGTTTTCTAACATCTTCAGATACAACCCATAGCCGATATTTTTGATATGACCGCTTTGGTCTTGCCCCAAGAGATTTCCCCCGCCTCGTATCTCAAGATCGTGATAAGCAATCGTAGCCCCACTCCCTAAATACGAGTTTTTTTCCAACGCCAAAAGGCGCTTGCTCGCTTGATCGGTGATGGATTTTTTGTCATTGATGAGAAAATAGCAAAAGCCCTCTTTGCTCCCACGCCCCACACGCCCTCGCAATTGGTGTAAATCTGCTAAGCCAAACTTATCTGCCCCATCGACGATGATCGTGTTGGCATTGGGGAGATGGATACCCGATTCGATGATGGAGGTGCATAGAAGCATTTGGAATTTCCCGCAAGAAAAATCCATAACAATTTCCTCGCTTGCTTTTGAATCGATTTGGGAGTGTAAAATAGCTATTTTGAGATTTGGCACGAGTTCTTCTATGGCGTCTTTAGCTTTGGTGATCGTAGCGATGTTGTTGTGGATATAAAATATCTGCCCGCCCCGTCGAAGCTCCCGATGGATAATCTCTTTAAGCAACGCCGGGGTTTTTTCTTTGAGGAAGGTCTTGCCACCTAGTCGCTCAATTGGTGGGGTCAAAAGCGTGCTCATCCCTTTGATATCAGAGAGTGCCATATTGAGCGTGCGTGGGATAGGGGTAGCAGACATACTCAAAAAGTGCATATCCTTACTAAGCTCTTTGATAGCTTCTTTTTGCTTGACGCCAAATTTATGCTCCTCATCGACAACCATCAAGGCGAGGTTGTTAAAATGCACGCCCAAAAGCGAATGCGTGCCGACTACGACATCAATACTGCCCTCTGCTAAGCCTTTGAGGATTTGGGCTTTTTGGGTGGGCTTGATGAAGCGATCAAGCTTGGCAACATTGATCCCAAAGGGTTCAAACCTGCTTTTAAGCGTATGGAAATGCTGGTTACACAGCAGTGTCGTAGGCACGATGAGGGCGGATTGGAAGCCATTTTTATAAACAGCAAACATCGCATTGAGTGCCACTTCGGTTTTGCCAAAACCCACATCCCCGCTCAAAAGCCTATCCATTGCCTTGCCACTGGAAATATCGGCAAAAATATCATCGATGGCTTTTTGTTGATCAGGCGTGAGAGAAAAGCCACAGGAGTTTTTGAATACCTCGATTTCAGGGATTTGTGTGTTGATTTTTTTGCCCTCAATCAGATTGCGTTTGGCAGCAAGGCTGATGATCCCATCAGCGATTTCAAATAGCTTGACCCGGACTTTTTCTTTTAGCTTGGCAAAACTTCCCTTGCCTAAGCGATCGATAACCGGGATATTTCCAGAAGCAGCGATGTAGCGTTCGATAAGATGGAGATTTTCCACAGGCAATAACAGCTTGTCTTCGCCTTGGTAATCGATACGGATAAAATCACGCACATTCCCAAGCACATTGGCTTGGATAATACCCCTAAAAACGCCTACGCCATAGTCATTATGCACGATGTATTCCCCGATATTTAGCTCATCAATACCGAGGCGTGATTTCTTGAGTTTGTGGGGTTTGGGGTAGGTATTGAGCGAGATGATAAGCTCTTTTGGTGTGGCGATATTGATGACACATTCAGAAATAACGCAAATAAAGGCATTTGTATCAAGCTGGAGAGATTTGAGGAGTGTGGGATTTTTGGTGAGGATGGTGATTTTTTTGTTGGCATTAAGCGCAATGATAGAAGCGAGATTTTTTATATCCACGCTGATGTCGATACTCCCATCATCTGGCGGATTGAGGGTTTTTAGGGCTTGAAAATCTTGGAATTTCAAAGCAGAGGTGTCTGCATAAGCATCGATTTCTTTGGCTTCATCAAGGGCATTGGGCGTGATAGTGGCATCATAGGTTTTGATGAAATCTATGCTTTCATCTTGGAGATACCAAAACCCCAGTGAAGCGATATCCTTGCTGAATGAATCAAATTCGCTTTGGGCAATCTGCTCGCACAAAAAAGCGTGCTTTTGGGGATCGAGGCTAAATGTCGCTGGGGGAATAGAAAGGCTATCTTGCTCATCTTTTGCACTGATTTGTGTGGCGGGGTCAAAAACGCGGATACTTTCACATTCTGTGTCAAAAAAACTGATCCGATAGGGCTTAGAAAATGGGATAAAAATATCCATAATATCGCCCCTAAAACTCACCTCACCTTCCATCTCGACAATATCAACTTGTTCGTATCCATAATAAAATAGCGTTTCTTTGAGGGTAGCTAGATTGATGGGAGTGTTTTTTTTGAGTTCAAAGGTTTTGAGAAGCTCGGGGCTTGGAAGCTTGTAGAGCAATGTCGCAATCGGGGCGATCAGGAGTGGCTTGGGCGCTGCATAAAAATCACGCAATTTTGAGACAAGCTCCATCCATTCGCTCGAAAATGACCGCATATCATCGCCCATTTTTGCCCGAAGCTCTGGTAAGGCAATCGGCGTGTAAGGGTTTTGCGTGCTTGTATCAAGATGGCTAGTGCTGCAAAAAAATTTGGCAACTTCATAGGCTTCAAGGGCCTCTTTGAGATCTTTGGTGATCAAAAGGGTGGTTTTGAAGCCTTTTGAAAATGCCTGATAAAGGCTAGATTGTATCATTGTTTGGTTTGTTGAGTGTTTTTTGAATTTTTTCCATTGGGCTTTGTTTGGTTTTGCTTTCTCCCATAAAGATACCTTTTCGCTCGATGACAAGCTCGGAACTGATGATTTTGCCATCAATGCGCCCTAGCGGGAGGATTTCGATAACTTCAGATTCGGTAATGCCACTAAATTTGCCACTCACGATGAGTTTTTGGGCATAGATTTCCCCGCTCACAAGACCGGTTTTGCCAATCATCACGGTGTTTTTTGAATGGATATTACCCTCAAATTCCCCATCAATATGCAAATGGCAATCAATATGGATCTCGCCTTTTAGTTTTGTGCCTTGAGCGATAATGGTTGCGGGTCCCATTTTTCCTGCCCCATTAGGTTGTTTATTGTCGTTAGTAAAGATTGCCATGCGATTTTCCTTTCTTTTTCAAATATAGAATCAAAGTTTTTCATATCCCATTTTACAAAATTTATCGGGTCAATGGGTTGATTTAAAAAGCGAACTTCATAATGCAAATGCGGTCCGGTGCTCACCCCAGAATTGCCACTATAGCCGATTACCTGACCTTTTTTTACAAATTCGCCGTTTTTGACAACGATATTGTTGAGGTGAGCATAATAGGTTTTAAACCCAAACGAATGGGCGATTTTTATAAGCTTGCCATAGCCACCATTCCAGCCATTTGCAGCAAAATCCACCACACCATCAGCTGTGGAATACACCGGGGTGTTGATCTGGGTGCTAAAATCAAGCCCGGTATGCTTGTGTAAGATATGCAAAATCGGATGCATCCGATTGCCAAATTCTGCAGATATGCGGTGATAATAATCTAGCGGGCGACCATTAGGGATAAATTTCATTACAAAAGCCTTTTGCGCCCCCGTGATACTCGCGACATCAATGCGGGTAAGGAGATTGTCATTTTTTTCTAGTTCGTTGTCTTTTTTGCTAACACCAATCACGCCCTCAAGGTCGTTTATCCTATCCCCAGCAAGCGCGATTTCTTCTAAACGCTGGTTGATTTGCTCGTTGAGATAAGAATTTCTTTTAATCATTTGCTGGTATTGCTGACCGATTAGAACGCTTTTGTCGTTAATATCTTTGATTTCTGAATTAAATGCGCTGATAGAAATCCCCAAAAACAGCACGATTCCCAAAATAAATAGCAAAAAATACAGGCTAAGCTGGCGAAAAATCATACTGACATTGATATAGCGACTACCATTTTGATCGGTAACCATCACCACCAATCGTCTATCAAGAATCATTTTTTATCATCCACATACGGCAATTCGTTCATCTGGTAGCTAAGTTTGTAGTTTTGAAGCTGGATAATATCCCCGATAGCCCAAAACAAGCTTTTCCAGTCGATGGAAGTATCGTTGTTAAAAACTTCCTCAAAATTATTAGCATTCCAAGCGGTGTAAATGGCTGGGTCTAAAAGCTTGCCTAAAAACCGAACCTCATAATACAAAGTATCCCCGCCCGAATTGCCACTATGCCCGCTGTATCCGATGATCTGCCCTTTTTGGACAAAATCGCCTTTTTGCACCACAGGCTTTTGCAAATGCGCATAAATCGAGCTAAACCCAAAAGAATGCGTAACCTTAACGAGATTCCCATAACCGGTGTTGGTGTTGTTGCGAATCAGGTCAATAACGCCATCTGCAGTCGCATAAACCGGCGTGCCTGCAGGCGTGTGGAAATCATAGCCCGAGCCAACACCTTTGATGAGTTTGATCGGATGGGGTCTTTGAGAGCTGGAGTTTTTAGAAGCATAGGAGGCTAGCGGTTCTCCGTTGGGAATGAGGCTTAAAATGAGATTTTTTTGCGATTCTGAAAGATCACTAAGATCGATTTTTTCAAATGCGACGCTGTCTTTGTCGGTATTTTTCTTCAGATCGACAATATTTTCAAGATCCCCGATTTTTTGACTCACGATAGTAAGTTCTTCACTTTTTTGCTTGATTTGGTCTTTGAGGAGATCGTTTTTTTGATAGATGTATTTGTATTCTGAGAGGGCGATGTCTTTATTCAGGGCGATTTCATCGATTTTTTGCATCAAAAATTTCATCAACAAAATGCTTGCCAGGATAATAACGCCCAAGATGGCACAGCATAAAATGATAATTTTTTTTGTATTTTTTGGAAGTCGAAATTGCTTAGAACCCGATTCATCTACGATAGTAATGACAAGTTTGTCCTGCACGCTTTCTCCTCTAAAAATTGTTTGACGACGCTGAAAGACCCAAAGACAAGATATTCTTCTGTCTCTGAAATGCCATCTGAAGAAAATCTTTCAAAGCTTATCCCTAAAGATTTGATGATGTCTTTTAGTTTTTCTGCCTCCATCATCCTTTCGTTTTGGACGTCTATGATTAGGATTTTTTTGATGATGGGCAAAAGTATCTTGAGGATAGATTTTGCGTCTTTTTGCTTGTAGGTATTATACACCAGGATTACTTTTTTATCGCTAAAAACTTTTTGGAGTTCTGTTGCAGCTTGGGCATTATGCCCGACATCAATCGTAATATGGGGCGAGATTTTTTGACACCTGCCGATAAGATTTAGCTTGGGAAATGAAATAGGATTGATAGGATATCCAAGGTAGTCAAGCACAGCACAAGCGGATTGAAAATTTTGTGCCAGAAATTGCGGGAGTGCGTGTTTGCTGGCATAGGTGAGCGTTTTTTCAGAGAATGCGTCAGGGATTTTATATAACGTTGCGCCCAATTTTTTGGCGGTTTTTGTTGCGATGGCTTCGATGGTTTTTTTTGTAGGAGCAGGTTGCGGGGACAAAAATGCCGTAGATACCATACAAGCAAGCTTGGTTGTAGCGATTTCTTCGATGGTTTGCCCCAAGATTTCTTGATGATCTAGCCCAATGGGCGTAAAGACTGAAATCTCACGATCCAGACAACTCGTCGAATCATATTCCCCCCCAAGCCCGGCTTCAAGCACCAAAAAATCACAATCTTGTGAGAGGACGCTCGCCAAAAATGTGGCATATTCAAAATAACTACACGGCGCGATAAAATCAAATTGTTGCAAAAAAATATGGGCGGTTTCAAGCTCCTCATCGCTGATAATTTGCCCATTTTTGTAAAAACGCTCGTTAAAATCAAACAAATGCGGGGAGGTGAAATGTAGCACGCTTTTGCCTGCCTCCAAAAGCCCCAATGTGATAAATCTCCCCGTGCTTCCCTTGCCATTTGTCCCTACGATATGGATTTTTCTGGCATTGTCTTGGAGAAATGGACGGAGACGCTTAGTGATGGATTTTGCTCGATTGGGGTCAAATGGGGCGTATTCAGCCCCTTTGGAGTTTAGAAATTCTTTGAGGTTTTTCATCCCTGTGTTATTCCCATTCGACACGATTCCTGCCTAAATCTTTTGCTTTATAAAGGAATCTATCAGCAGAATCAATCATCTCCCCTTTGTTGCTATGTGAATACCTATCGGTCATCCCGATACTGGTGGTGATTTTGATTTGTTTGTCTTTGAAAACAAAATTACTTTCTTCAATGATTTTACAAATCCGTTTGGCAAATTCTTTGGCACGCTCTAGTCCCGTATTTGGCATCAAGATCAAAAATTCATCCCCGCCATATCTCCCTACAATATCGCTCCCACGACAATTTTGCTTGAGTATCTTGCTAAAGAGCGCTAGCAGTTTGTCCCCTGCAGCGTGCCCATAAATATCATTGATTTCTTTGAAATTATCGATGTCAAAAAACAAAATCGAATAATTGATGGCACTTGATTGGAATTGCCTTTCACAGATTTCAGCGATACTTTCGATGTGCTTGCGGTTATAAACCTCAGTGAGGCTATCCATTTTGGATTGCTCCTCAATGGTTTTGATATAAAGGGAAAGGGTGTTGATTTTGTCATAAAGATGTTTGATTTTTTCTTCTTTGTTTTTCAATATGGCATTGATTTCGACGATTTTTTGATACAAGACATCAACGACACTGATAAGGTTTTCTTTTTCTTCTTGAAAATCTTTTTTATCTTTTTGGATGCATTCTTTGATTTTTGCGATTTCTTTGAGATATGTATTATTGTTTTGAATCGCTACTTGGATTTCTAAAAGGACCTCGTTGGCATTTTGCCCGATTTCTTTGCCACTTTTTTTCAGCAACCTGCAGTCTTGGTCGCGACAATCTGAGACTTTTTCTAAGGTTTTTAGGATATTGTGATCAGTGATAGCTTGGGGATTTGTGCCCAAAGTATCTGTGAGGGTTTTTATCTCTGGACTGACCTCAAGAATGCAGGGCTGGATGAGCTTGATGATGACCAAAGAAATCTGTTTGAGGATTTTGAGATGTTCTTCGTTTTGGACAAATTCATTCCACGCATTGCTTAGTTGTGCTAAATCTTTGGGGTTTTGAAAGTTTTTTTGGGCAAATAGCCTTTCATTTTCTTCTTTGAGGCGCTCGCTAGAAATTTCTTCTAGTAGCTTGATGAGCGTGCTAATCAATACATTGGCTTGTTCTGCGGACTCTGGGTTGTTTGAGGGATTGGCAGAAATATTGACAAGCATAATGAGACGACGGATAAATTCATCTTGGGTGTGGGTATCATATTCAAGCAGGGCTTTGATATTGGGGCTTAGTAAATGCGCATATTCCTCAAACCAATTCCCATTATTGATGGAAAATGCCGTTTTTTGGAGTTCTTTGGCAAAAAGATCGATGTATTCGACTTGAGAGAGATTAGGGAATCTATCAAGTTTTTCAAAGATTTTTTCAATTTGGGATTTAAAGTCTGCCATCTATTTTCCTATCAATTTTATTCTGGTATATGAATATTATACTTATTTACCCTGATAAGAAACTTGTGTGATGAATTTATCAATTGTTTGCTCAATAGCTTGATTGATACCATAATAGCGGTTGTTGTAGGTAATGAGCGGGTTTTCTAACGATACAGCATAGTCATAATAACCGCTGTTATCAAATGTCTTAGACATTCCTTTTTTGTTTGTATAGGTAAAAGTTACAAATACGGTGGCACGGTAAAATGTTGTAAAACCTTGTTCATTAGTTGCGATGGAAGTATCGGTAACCTTGGTGATTTCGATGGTGATGATAGAATCAGCATCTTTTTGTGAGGCAAGCTTGTTTTGAAATCTCGAAATAACAGCTTTGTTTAAAATATCTTTAAATTGCACGGAATTTTCGGGGTTGGGGAGATTGACAATGAGTTTGACATACACGCTATCGCCTAAAACTTTTTGGGTATAGCTAGCAATTGGCAGATACCCGCAAGCACTCAAAAAAATCGCCATCACAAAAAGAATGATTTTTTTTGTGATAGTGCCTGCAACGTTTTTCATTATTTTATTGATGGTTTGATGACAAAATTGACAATTTTATTGGGGATAACGATTTCTTTTACCACACAAACACCGCTGAGCCATTTTGCAACAGCGATTTTGGCAGCTTCAAGGACCTCCGATTCTTTTGCATTAGGTGCTACTTGGATTTCGCCACGTTTTTTTCCATTGATACTGATAGCTAGGCTGATTGTTTGGACTTCAAGCGCCTCTTTATCGATGGCAATCGGGGATAGATTCTTGCGTTCAAAATATTTTTCACTAATCTCCCAGCAAAGATGGGGGATGATAGGCTCAAGGATATGCATCAAGATAAAATACCCCTCTGTCCAAATGGAGGGATTATCTTGTGCGCTTAGGGCATTGAGGGCTTCCATACACGAGGCAATCAGCGTGTTAAAAGCATAGCCAGGTTGTTTTTTGCTAAAAATATCATTGGATTTTACTAGGGCTTCATAGACTTTTCTTCTAGCGATTTTTTCTTTTTCATTGAGGCTATTTTGCTTGATTTGCGGGATATTTTGAGAGGGAATAATATTTTTACTCCGCTCCCAGAGACGCTTGATAAAGCGATAGCCCCCTTCTACGGCATTATCACTCCATTCGAGCTCACGCACCGGCGGGGCAGCAAATAAAATAAACAATCTTGCGGTATCCGCCCCGTATTTGGCGATGATACTATTGGGATCGACAACATTGCCTTTGGATTTGCTCATTTTTGCCCCATCTTTGAGAACCATCCCTTGTGTGAGTAGATTCAAAAAAGGTTCGCTTGAATGCACATAGCCTAAATCCCTGAGGGCTTTTGTAAAAAATCTCGCATACAATAAATGCAAAATAGCGTGCTCGATACCCCCGATGTATTCATCAACGTCCATCCAATACGCTAGCGATTCTTCATCAAAAGCCTTTTCTTCCCAAAGATCTTTTGGCGTGGTATAGCGCAAAAAATACCAGCTTGATTCTACAAATGTATCCATTGTATCGGTTTCTCTGCGTGCGTTCCCGCCGCATTTGGGGCATTGGCAATGTTTCCATACGGGGTGCTTATCCAAAGGATTGCCCTCCCCATCAATCACCACATCTTCAGGCAAGGAGACAGGAAGATTTGCTTCATCTTCAGGCACAAGCCCACAATGCGCACAATGCACAAGAGGGATAGGCGCTCCCCAATAGCGTTGGCGTGAGATCCCCCAATCCTTGAGTCGGTAATTGATAACCGCCTTGCCAAGACCTGATTTTTCAAAATAATCGATGATTTTATTGCGGGCCTCCTCACCACTGCTCCCATCAAATTCCCCGCTATTTTTTAGCTCGCCTTCGCCAATATAGGGGAGCTGGGATTGATCTGGTGTGGCGGGTTTAAGCACTTCTTTGAGTAAAAGATTGTATTTTTTGGCAAATAAAAAATCCCTCTCATCGTGGGCTGGGACACTCATCACCGCCCCACTGCCATAATCCATCAGCACAAAATTCGCCACCCATACGGGCAATTTTTCTTGTGTGAGGGGGTGGATGATCGCAATGCCTAAATCCACGCCCTCTTTTTCACTCATCGAGCGTTCCCTCGCACTCGCATTTTGCATTTTGATGATTTTGGAGGCGCTCGCTTCATCAAGCATATTTTGTTCAAGCAATCTTTTAACGATGGGGTGTTCGGGGGCTAGGGCGCAATACGTAACACCATAAATCGTATCAGCTCGGGTGGTAAAGACTTCGATTTCTTTGGTCTGGGTGCGTGCCTGGCTCTGTGGGTCAAGTGCAAAACAAAAGCTTAGTCCTTTCGATTTGCCGATCCAATTTTTTTGCATTATCAAGACTTGAGGCGACCATTTGCCCTCAAGCTTTTGGAGGTCATTGAGAAGTTCTTCAGCATATTGGGTGATCTTGAAATAATACTGATCCATTTCTTTTTGGATGACTTCAGTATCACAACGCCAGCATTTCCCATCGATGACTTGCTCGTTAGCAAGCACGGTCTGGTCATTCGGACACCAGTTGAGATAGGCTTTTTTTCGATAGATAAGCCCTTTTTCCCACATATCAATGAAAAATTTCTGCTCCCATTTGGTATAAACAGGATCACAGGTCGCAAACTCTCGGCTAGCAGCAAAGGAAAGCCCCAGACTGGCGAGTTCTTTTTTCATATTTTCGATGTTGGCATATGTCCATTGTTTGGGATGGGTTTTGTGCTTGATAGCGGCATTTTCAGCAGGCATCCCAAAGGCGTCAAATCCCATTGGGTGCAAGACATTGTAGCCCTGAGTGCGGTAGTGGCGGGCTAAAGCATCGCCGATACAATAATTCCTCACGTGCCCCATATGGATCGCCCCACTAGGATAGGGCAACATACTCAAGATGTATTTTTTAGGTTTTGAAAAATCATCGCAAGGCTCAAAAGAATGGTTATTTTTCCAAAATTCTTGCCATTTTTTTTCTATTTTGAGCGGTTCATAAGGGGTATCCATCACCTCTCCTAATAATCAGAATCGCTGGTTTTAGCACTTTCGATAAGCAAGAGTGCTAATGAAAAAATATTAGCAATCAAAGCACCGATGATAAGCACATATGCGACATTGAGATTGCCTAAGATTTGCATAAAGATAAATGCAGGAATCAAGTGCAAATCCGCAACCAACGAACTTGCAAGCAGTTCGGAGGCGAGCTGTTTTCGCACGCCGATTTTTAGCGTTGTCGAGATGAGATTCATCGCTAAAGCGACAAATAAAATCACAATATTGGGATCCCATAAAAATCCAGCCGTAGAAGTCAGGCTTCCCAGACTAAAAAAAATAAAAATTACCTTACCCCAATCCATCACTATTCTCCTTAAACCCGACCATTTTCATACATCTGGCGCAATTGTTTTTTTTCTTGTGCTTTTTTGGCTTTTTTGATTTCTTTGGCGTGGTATTTTTGGATATCAAATCCAAAAATAATGGCTAATTTTGGTGCAACAAACATCGAGCTATAAGTCCCAAAAACCACCCCAATAAGCATTGGTAACGAAAAGCCCACGATGATTTCACCCCCAAAAAGATAAAGTGTCAAAACAACAAAAAATACCGTTAGTGAGGTCAATAGTGTCCGTGAAAGCGTGCTTGAAATCGCATCATTGATGACTTCTTCAATATTGTTGGTCTTTTGGGTAAGCATTTTTTCTCGGATTCTATCAAAGATGATAATCGTGTCATTGATAGAATACCCAATGAGTGTCAGCAACGCAGCGATAACTTCAAGATTGAGGTCAATATCAAAGACAATCACAGAGGCTGCTGTGATGATAACATCGTGAATCAATGCCACAATACCCGCAAGAGCAAAACGCCATTCATACCGAAAACTCACATAAAGCATCATCGCTAAGGTCGCAAGCAATAGTGACAAAATACCTTTTTGCCTAAGCTCATTGCCGACTTTTGGACCGACGGTGTCGAGCTTGCGGATCTCAAATTTTCCTGTCGGTTCTAAGATTTTGGTAATAATAGGTCCGAGGTCATTTTCTGCACTCGCTTGGGTATAAGGAATCCTCACTAAAACTTCGTTTTTAGATCCAAATTCACTCACCTGCACGCCTTTGAATTGTGGGTCGCTTTCAAGCAGATGGCGGATTTTTTCGATGGGGGCGTTTTGTTCGTATTTGATTTGTGCAGCACTCCCCCCAGCAAAATCAATACCGGGCGTAAAGCCCTTGAAAAACAACAAAGTAAATGCACCGATGGTCAGGAAGATAGAGAGAATAAGCCCGTATTTGGAATACCGAACGAAATCCAAGATTTTGACTTGTTTGAAAATTTCCATTTCAGTCCTTTTTGCTAATGCCAAACCAAAAATAGAGGTGTTTGGTTTTGGCAATTTTTGGCAGGATGGCTTGATAAAAACCTTGTGTGCCAATGATAGCCGTGATGATAGAGGCGATGATACCAATCCCGGTGGTGATAGCAAAACCCTTGATAGCTCCGGTTCCATAGGCGTATAGGAGAATAGAGGCGATAAGTGAGGTGGTATTAGAATCAAAAATCGCCCGCGAGGCATTGATATAGCCTAGATGGACTGCCCTAGTAATATTCTCTCCCGATCGCAAGGCTTCTCGGATACGTTCGTTGATGATGATATTCGCATCCACGGCGATCCCCACGGTTAGCACGATTCCAGCCATCCCAGGCAATGTCAGCGTTGCCCCAAAAATCGCCATCACCGCAATGATTAAAAACAGATTTACAATCAAAGCCACAGAGGCGATGACCCCTGCCATCGAATAATAAACAATCATAAAGCCCACAACAAGCACAAACCCACTCACAAGGGCTATCATTGAAGCTTTGATACTATCTTGACCTAGGCTGGGACCTACGCTACGTTTTTCCAAAACCTGCATTGGTGCTAATAACGCCCCACTCCTCAGAGCAATGGCTAAATCGCTGGCTTGCTCAACGCTAAAGCCCCCACTGATTTGCCCGCTTCCCCCACCGATTCGCTCTCGTATCACGGGGGCAGAATAGACTTTTCCATCCAAGACAATCGCCATTCTTTTATTGATATTTGCCCCAGAAAAATCGCCAAAAATCTTCGCCCCTTGTGAATCCAAACTAAAGCTCACAACAGGTTGATGGTTTTGGTCATAAACGACTTGGGCATCTGTTAGCATATTCCCATCCAAAATTGGCACGGCTTTAAGGAGGATTTTTCCTCCGCTTTCTCCTGAACTATCTGCAAAAGGCAAAATCACATCGCCATATTTTTGAGCTTCTAATTCAGTCATTGTTCCCACCTGGGGATTGCGCTCTTCATCAACTGCCATCATCTGCAAATGTGCGGTTTTTGAGATGAGATCACGCGCTCGTTGCTCCTCTTGGGCGGTTTTGATACCAGGGAGTTGCACCAAAATGTCCTCTTCGCCTTGCTGGGTAACACTCGGCTCTGCTAAGCCAAATTGATCTAAACGATTGCGAATCGTCCCAATCGCTTGAGAGATCGCATTTTTCTTGATAGCCTGTTCTTCAAGTGGGGTAAGAGTGATCGTGTAATGATAATTGCTCGAATCGATAGTAATGCCATTGATTTTTTGGAGAATATCTGAGAGATTGCCCGCTTCATCAGTATCGATGAGATCAAAACGCACGCTCGTGTCATCAGCCTCAAGCCCATCAATCAAAATATTGGATTTTTTGGCTTCATAATTGATCGAAGAGGCGATCGAGGCGTATTTATTTTTGATCGCTTCATCAGTTTTCACACCCAAAAGGAGATTAAGCCCCCCTTGAAGATCTAGCCCAAGGCTGATTTGAGGGCCTTTTGTATGGAAAAGCGAAGGCACAGACAAACCGACCCCAAAGATAATAGCAACGATAAAAATCACTAATCTTGGGTTGAAAATTTGTTTCATATAAGGTTACTTTGAATACGTGTCATCGAGTTTGTAAGCAACATATTCTTTGGCAAGTTTTACTATGGTTTCATCATTAAGTTTGACACTAAAAAATGTATCTTCTGGCTTGATAACCTCGCAGATAAATCCACCTTGAGCAACGATTTTATCACCCTTTTGGAGATTTGCAAGCATTTCTTTATGCTTTTTTTGTTGCACTCTTTGGGGGCGAATGATAAAGAAGTAAAAGATTGCAAACAGCACCACAAGGGGTAAAATTGAAGTCAAGAGTTCTTTATAATTTTGCATAAACATCCTTTTTGCGGTTTTAAGATTGGGGCGTATTTTATCATTTGTTTCATTTAATTTTCTTTAGCCTTAAAACGAGATAGCCCTATGAGATAAATCACCCCAATCACGCCTGAAATAGATGAACCTAGCAAAATCGCAACCTTGGATATTTCCATTGATTCTGGATGAGAAAATGCGAGATTAGAAACAAACATCGACATTGTAAAGCCGATCCCAGCGAGCATTCCTGCCCCCAAGATATGCCCCCAAGATATGCCCTCTGGTCTGGCGGCAATGCCGAGTTTTTCACAAAGGAATGTGATGATAAAAATCCCTAGCGGTTTGCCGACTATAAGTCCCAAAATCACGCCCAAAAGAATATGATCAATGTCAAAATGGATCTCACTGCCGATATTTACACCAGCATTTGCAAAAGCAAACAAAGGCATAATAAAATACGCACTCCAAGGCTGGAGACGGTGTTCTAGCCTGCCGAGCGGGCTTTGGATATCTTTGGCTTCATTGCGGATGGCATAGAGGATATTGATTTGTTCTTCATTCAAGAGATTTTGGTTATTTTCGAGGGTTTTGAGGCGGAAAGATTCGCCAAGGTTTTTGATGAGATTGGAGAAATTTTTCCTTTGTTTTCTGGGTTTGATAGGGATCGTAAAAGCCAAAACCACTGCGGCGATGGTGGCGTGAATCCCGCTATTATGCACCATAAACCACAAGAAAACCCCCAATATAAGATAAGGAATGAGGTTTTTGACCCCCGTTTTGTTCAAAACAACAAGTATTCCCACAATAACTGCCGCCCCAATGAGCCACACGAGTTTGAGACCGGTAGTATAAAAGATCGCAATCACGACAATCGCACCCAAATCATCGGCAACGGCGAGCGTAACCAAAAACACTTTGAGTGCCATCGGCACTTTTTTGCCCAAAAGCATAATCACACCCAAAGCAAATGCGATATCCGTTGCCATCGGGATACCAAAGCCGTGATAAGAGGGCGTCCCTGCATTAAGCCCATAATAAATCAGTCCAGGCGCAATCATCCCACCCAATGCTGCGATAGCAGGGAATGCGGCTTTTTTGAATCCTGCAAGCTCGCCAAAAAGGATTTCACGCTTGATTTCAAGCCCGACCATCAAGAAAAACAATGCCATCAAAACATCATTGATCCAATGGTGGATCGAAAATCCAACAAAATGTTCGCCCAAACGAAAGCCAAAATCGGTATGCCAAAATTCAAAATAATACGCACTCAAGGGCGAATTTGCCACAATCATTGCCAAAACAGCACTGATAAATAAAAAAATGCCCCCGAAAGATTCGCTTTTGATAAAGTTTAAAAAAACATTCGCCAGATTGACTTGAGCGGTTTTGTCCAGATTATGCATTATTTATCCTTCTTGATTGATTTTGCTTGATTTCGTGCTTAAAAACATTAGAATAACCCCCAAAATTACAGATACAAACGACGCACACAATATCGAGATTTTTGAAACATCCACCGCAGTGGGGTTGCTATAAGCGAGGTTAGCTACAAACATCGACATCGTAAAGCCAATCCCAGCGAGCGAGCCAGCCGCAAGAATATGCCCATAATTGAGACCTTTGGGGCGGAGCGAGAGATTGCATTTTTCGCTCAAATACGTAAAAAGCACGATACCAATTGGCTTGCCAAGCACAAGCCCTAAAATCGTCCCCCAAAGAATCCCATCGATATGAAAATCCATATGGGAGTTGATTTTTACCCCCGCATTCGCAAAGGCAAAAAGCGGGACGATAAAATACGCACATATCGGCTGGAGTGCGACTTCGATTCGGATGAGCGGGTTTTGGGCGTATTTGGAATATTTTGCGATGGTATCGAGCATATGGACTTGCTTGCTGATTTTTTCCATATCGATTTTTTTCTCCGCATCTTCGCTGGATTTGAAAAAATTTTTGATATTTTTCCACGATGAGGCAAAGAATCCGATTTTTTCCTCATCGGCTTGGTTGCGGATATTCCTGCCGTTGTTGGTTAGGAAGTTGATCTTATTCCATTCTTCCATCATATTCATAAAATACGTCTTGGTGATATTAGAACGTCCTGGAATCGCTAGGGCCAAGATCACAGCTGCCATCGTGGCGTGAATCCCGCTATTATGCACAGCAATCCAGAGCAAAACGCCCACACCAAGATAGCTTGAAAGGTATTTGGTATCGGTATAGTTCAGATATACAAGCACACCGATGAGACCTAGCGAAATAAACAGCCAACCACTATGGAGCGTGCTGGTATAAAACAACGCAATCACGCTCACCGCACCCAAATCATCAGCAACTGCGAGCGTAACCAAAAATATCTTGATGACAGGTGGCACACGTTTGCCCAAAAGCAAAATCACGCCGAGTGCAAATGCCGTATCTGTGCTCATTGCGACACCAAATCCGTGTGCTGAGGGTGTGTTGTAATTGAAAAAAACATAAATCAAAATCGGCACGATCATCCCACCGAGTGCGCCAAATACGGAAAACCCAACCTTTTTGAATCCTGCAAGCTCCCCGTATAAAACCTCTCGCTTCATCTCTAACCCAACCATCAAAAAGAAAAAAGACATCAAAATATCATTGATAAGGCTTAGTATCGTGATACCGCTACTTTTGTTCCCGACAAAGCCTCCAAATTCAAGTTGCCAAATGCCAAAATAAATGTTGGAAAATTCTGAATTGGCAATAACGAGGGCAAGCACGACGCAAAAAAACAGCAACAAACCACCAAAAGACTCGTGTCCGATAAAGGTATGCAGACCTTTTTGCAGTCTATCTTTGAGATAGTAAGCGGGATTTTGCGATTTTTGATCCTCTTTGATAACCTTGAGTATTTCTTCCATTATTTTCCTTAGATGGACTAGGTTACGGGGATAAACTCTATTTTTTCACGCACATACAAAATGTATGCTTGGAGTTTATTGGGACCGAACTGGGTTTTGCTAAATTCTAGGTATTTTTTTACCTGTTCTTTGTGTTTTTCTTGATCGTTCAAACCACTTTTGTAGTCAAGCACAATAATATTGCCATTTTTATCCCTTATCAGGCTATCGATTCGATGGATAATATTGCGTTGGTTGTTGCTATCTTTATCAAGATAAGAAATTTCTGATTTTACCAGAGCTTCCCTGATGATTGATTGAAACATCGGGTTTTTTTTGAGTTTGTCTATGAGTTCAAGGATATGATCGAAGCTTTTTTTTGGCAAATAAAAGCCAAATTGGTTATGCAAAATCGCTAGGATAATCTCTTGATTTATCCCATAGCCCAAATCAAGCTCCAATGCCTTATGCAGGGCTTCTCCAAAAAGCACATCAAGGGCTATGGTCGGGAGGTGTTTTTCATCATCGACATATTTTTGTTGCGTATCAAATGCTTGTTGCTCCACGATGATAGGACTCATAACAGCCTGCTGGGGTTTTTGGACACGGGATTGTTCTAGACTACCTATTTCACGGGTGCTAAGTTCGAGATTTTCAAAAGCGCTTTTCTTCCCCTCTTGTTCTTTAGCCATCACAATCAAACTATGCTTAGCACGTGTAAAAGCAACATATAAGACATTGATTTCTTCTCTGCTAGCAAGTTCTGTTTCTTTTTCTTGGGCGCGCTCATAGATAGCGTCGATTTTTTTGCGAAATTCACGCTGTTTGGAGTTGAATTTATAAAATATTTTTTGAAGTTCAATGCCATCATAATCATAAATAAATTTTGTCGTATCGGAACTTTTGTTTTGCATACGATCACACAAAATCACGTGTTCAAACTCCAATCCTTTGGATTTATGGATAGTCATTATCTGCAAGCCCGATCTAAATTCGGGCGCAAACTCGAGCTTGAGGCGTTCGATACTCTGGGCAAAATCATCTAAATCCTCATAACCAAATGAAATTTCAAGCATTTCTTGGGCTGCTTTGCTATAAAGCCTAAATGTTTCCATCACCTCCAAGATAAATGCTTGCGGGCTCTTCCCTGGCGTGCAAACTGGCATAGCAACACCCGCATCAAAATCTAATCCCGCAAGCTTGTAAGCTGATTTTCTGTGAAACTCTAGCTGGGTTTTGGCAAACCCGATAGCGTGCAAAATGATCTTGGATTCGGTTTGTTCGACAAGCTTGAGATTGGTCTCTGTGGTGATAGCCAGGGCTGGATTTTTGCTCAAAAGATAGTCTTTGAGTTCGAGGACATCATTGTTGTTGAAGCACAATATCGCGATGTTTTCAAGCGGGATTTCACGCTTAAGCAAGTCATCTATCTGCAAAAAGATGGCTTCAAAAAAGCTCTCCAGATTGTCTTTTGCTGTAGGGACACAGCGGACCTTGACATAGCCTTTGGCGTGAGGCATATCAGAGGGAAGTTGCTGGGGGATATAACCAGGGATTTTTTGAGAAAAAACCTCATTGACATAGCTGACTACGCATTCTGAGCTTCGATAATTATAAGGGAGATTTTCTTGATTGATGTTTTTAGCCGCTTCATCAAAAAGTTCGCTATTACTGCCTCTGAAGCGGTAGATACTTTGCTTGGTATCGCCTACAAAAAAGATACTCCGTTCTTCAAATCGCCCCTTGCCTGCATAGATTTCATCGATGAGGGGCTTGAGGATTTTGTATTGGATCGTGCTGGTATCTTGAAATTCATCAATAAGGATATGGGTAATCTTATCATCAAGCCTGAAATAGAAAAAATCCCGTTCAAAATGGTTTTGAAGCAACTCATAAGTCTTGATCGTGATAGCATCGAAACTTAGCGCGCCCGAGGTGTTTTTTTTACTTTTTTTATAAAGTTTCAAAAATCGAGCGATTTGTTTGAGTATGTTGTATTCTTGGGTAAGCAGATAGGTTTGGAGCATTGTTTTGAGAGCGTGGAATTTTGGCTCTAACGCCTGGAGTTGGAGTTTTTTGAAATAACGATATTCGCTCCCATCGACCAGCCATTTTGCACTTGAAAGGAGTTCTTGGATACTTTGGTTTTTGATAGCATTTTTGGCAGCGTCTGAGGCTTTTTCATTCGCGCAAATGACATCTTTAATATCTTGGGCGGTTTTTAAAATCTCATCTTCTGATACACTAGCGATAGGTTTAGTCTTTGAAAGATATTGCTCCAAGTCAAAATGTTTAAAATCCAGCATAAAAAGCAGGTCCAAAAGCGTTTTGTGGCTCATATCCGTCCCCATACAAAACCTTGAAAAATCGTTAAAATCCTCCCGTGAAAGCGAGCTTAAAAATGTCTCATAAATCTCTTCCTTGTCTTCAAATTCGGTCTTATATCCTTGACTCACCCCCACATACCAGCAAAATTTTTTCAAGATAAAGTTCAAAAAAGCATCAATAGTCATTATTTTTGTATGGGAATGCAAAAAATCTTGATACACTCTAGCGATATTTTTTTGAATTTTATCTTCAGAAATGCCGTAATTTTTGAGTGCAATGATGAGATTTTGAGAGGCTTGTGGGTTTTTTTGCGCATTTTGAAGCATAGCGAGGTTTTCGCTGATACGCTTATTCATCTCTGCAGCAGCCTTTTTGGTAAAGGTGAGCGTGAGGATTTCGCTAGGATTTGCACCTGATAAAAGCAAACTAATATAGCGCATAGCCAATGCAAATGTTTTGCCGCTGCCTGCAGAAGCTTTGAGGGCGAGCCATTGTTTGGAGTTCAAAACTTCTCCTTAATATTTGATGATTCTAAATATATCTAATTTTTTACCGATTTTTATAATAGAATTTCAAAATTATTATCATCCAAAGGAGTAATGAATGAAAAAGGTATTTTTTATATTGGCAATCCTATCGGCTTTTTTTGTCGGGGTCAATGGCGCAACAAAAAGCACAAGCAAATCAAAAAAGCCTGTCAGTAGTCTGCAACATACCCGAAATGCCATTTTGGGTCAATTTACAAAAGGATCGATTGTTGATGGCACCAAAGGCACAGGCTCGGTGAGGCGATGGTATCTTTTCAACGAAGGGAGTATCGGGGGTTCTTATACAATGCTTGGAAAATCCGAATATATCTCTGCTGATGTTGCCTACAGCACATATATCCGCAGTATTGAGTCTTTGTTTGGCGGGATGAGCTTGATGGCGGGGACAGAGCTAAGCTTCCCTATTTATCTCAAAGCTAGCGGGAAATCCAATATATTAAACGATCATCGCCCTTTAGAGACCAAAGAAACCGAAGGTGTTGCTGGTTTTGGCGTGCAGCTTCCTTTGATGGTTGGGCTTGAATACAAGGGCTTTTATATCACTGGATTGGTGGGATATACCTGGTTATTTATGAAAGATACCTATGCTGCGACAGGGCGTGGGGCAAACCCAACGGTTACAACGAATTATGATGGGTTGATTTATGGTGGGGGTCTTGGCTACAAAATCAGCAATGTCGTCAATATCGGCATTCGCTATGTTACTGGTGAATTAACCAACCGATACGCCCAAACCAAATTTGATGATAGTGCCAAAATAAATGGTCTTGATTTGCACAGCATTACTAATGAGCGAGGCAGGGATCTTTATGGTGTGAATTATCAAAGGTTTTATGGATTTATTTCTTATATTTTCTAGCCCAAGCTTCACAAAAAATCTTTGATAAAAATATGAGAGAGATTCAAAGGCACATCAAGCCATAAAAAGCTTGATGGGCATTCTTCTCCCCATCCCATAATCTACGATTTATAATAAAAAATAGTTTTAATCCTCTCAATAAACAATAATCCCCCATCACCTTTCTCACATTTGTTGGTTTTTATTTAATTAAAAGGTCTTACAAGGAATGTATCAATTCAAGATTATAGATAAGAGCAACAAAATCCTAAACCCCCTATTTGGGGTTTAGTAGGGATTTTTGGAGAGTATCAATAAGACTGCAAGGTTTCTAATGCGTCAAAATGCTTCATATTGAACGCCTCAGCCACACCTTTGTAGGTAATCTTACCATCGATGGTATTAAGCCCCTCAGTGAGATCGGGTATCTGCAAGCAGGCTTGTTTTGCTCCCATATTTGCGATTTTTAGCCCATAGGGAATAGTCGTATTTGTCAGAGCAATTGTCGATGTTTTTGCGACAGCCCCGGGCATATTGGCAACCGAATAATGCACAATGCCATCAATAATATAAATAGGATCGGTATGCGTCGTGGGGTGAGAAGTCTCGATACAACCGCCTTGATCGATGGCAACATCGACGATGACCGCACCTTTTTTCATCATTTTTAAATGTTCTTTACGGATGAGTTTGGGCGCTTTACTTCCCGGAATCAAAACCGAACCCACCAAAATATCGCAATCTTGGACGCATTCTTTGATATTGCCCGCATCGCTATAAAGCGTCGTGATTTTGGAGTCAAAAACCTGATCAATATACTCAAGACGGCTCAAATCAATATCAAGCATCGTTACTTCCGCACCTAGCCCTACTGCCATCTGCGCAGCATTAAAGCCGACATTCCCCGCTCCTAAAATCACAACTTTGCCTTTGCGGGTTCCGGGCACACCGCCGATAAATGTGCCATTGCCCCCGTAAGTTTTTTCAAGATATTTTGCTCCCTCAATAATAGAAAGCCTCCCAGCAATCGAACTCATCGGGGCAAGACAAGGCAAAAATCTTCCCTTTTTGATGGTTTCATAAGCAATGGAAAATATTTTTTTCTCCAAAAGCATTTCGGTAAGCTCTTTGTCATTTGCCAAATGCAGATACGTATATAGCACTTGCTTTTCACGGAAAAAATGGTATTCCTCTTTTACAGGTTCTTTGACCTTGATAATCATCTCGCTTTTTTCAAAAAGCTCTTTTTTATCGACGATTTTTGCACCCGCTTTTGCATAATCTTCATCATAAAAATTGATCGCCTCACCGGCGTTTTTTTCGATATAGACACTATGCCCCGCTTCAATAAAAGTATGCACATTTGATGGGGTAAGCCCAACACGAAACTCGTGGTCTTTGATTTCTTTTGGACAGCCAATGGTCATTTTGTCTCCTTTTGCAGACGGATTTTTGGTATGAATGCAAGTAATTATAGACAATTATCCTACGCAATAAGATTAAACGTCGGTTAAATACTTTAATAATTATTTGCCCCTATTCCCCCGAAAAATAAAAAAGCTCTTTGAATAAAAAATGGGGGCAAGATTGGCGCTTTGGCGATTTTGCTTGTGATTTTGGTGATTTTTTTCATACAATAGCAAATCAAAAACCCCATATGATTGAGCAAAGCAACAAAAAAGGAACGGAATGAAAAAAATAATCTTGGTTGGGATATTAGCCTATATCATCGGGGCTAGCAACGCCAAAGCCGAAAGCAATTTTCAAAGGTTTGGCGATGTTTTTCGGCTACTCCCTGTATTTGTTGGGGTAGTGAGTTTAGGGATGGAGGACTATCGGGGTTTTGGCGAATTAGCCTTGGGAAGTTTGGTTACACAAGGGGTAATCGAAGGGGTAAAGCGGGGATTTGATGCCGCACACAAAAACGGGCATAACATCGCATTTGCCAAACGCCCTTGTTGCGATGACTACAAAGGTATGCCAAGCGGGCACGCTGGCGGGGCGTTTAGTGCGGCGGGATTTGTGTTTTATCGCTATGGTTGGAAGCCTGCAATCCCTGTGATCGCATTGGCTTTGCTTACTGATGCCTCTCGGGTCTATGCCAAAAAGCACACCATTTGGCAAGTCCTTGTAGGGAGCGGGCTTGGTTGGGGTTTTGCTTGGCTATTTACTAGCAAATACAAGCCCGATAAACTCATCATCACGCCCGATGTCGATATCGATACAAGAGGAAATTCCACTTATGGTGTCAATGTTGCCTATCGTTTTTGATTGTTTAAAGCGATTTGAAGTCAGATAATACGATTTTGATAGGTGGGTGTCTTTAGAACCCCGATTTTAAAGCCTTACGGACTTCAAAAGTTGGGTCTATAGATTTCACAAATTTTATTTTCAAGAATTTTTCTTTTTCACCAATCTCCTGAGGCTCACAAAAAATTTCATCCATTCATCAAGCTCCATCAACGGGTGTCCGCCCCATTTGGTATGCGGGGGAAGATTTTTGCCCACAGCGCCTCGCCCAGCTATCTGGGTAAAATCGCCGATATGGATATGCCCGCCAGTCCCAGCTTGCCCGCCCATCACGACATTTCGCCCCGTTGTTGTCGAGCCAGCTAGCCCCACTTGAGAAACAAGCAAAGAATGCTCGCCAATAACGCAATTATGACCGATTTGGACGAGATTATCGATTTTTGTGCCTTTTTTGATTCTTGTCTCGCCAAATACGGCACGATCAATGGTGTTGTTCGCCCCAATCTCGACATCATCTTCGATGATAACACAGCCTTTATGTTCGATCTTGATATGTTCGCCTGCTTCTGTGTGGGCATATCCAAAGCCATCACTACCGATAATGCTCCCAGCGTGAATGGATACATTGTTGCCAATCTGGGTGTTTTTGTAGATCACAACATTGGGAAATAGTTTGCAATTATCCCCGATACACACATCATCAGCGAGGACAACCCCGGGCATTAGCACACAATTACTGCCGATTTTTACCCCATTACCCAAAAACACATTCGGCATAATGATGGATTTTTCTCCAATAGCAAGCGCTTGGTTGTGTTGGCGGTGGTTTTCTGCTTGGTTTTGATCCCCTGCGAGGCAAAATTGAGGTTCTTTAAAAAATTCAGAAAGTTTTGCAAAGATAAGGTGCGGGTTGCTAACAACGATGGGCTGGATATGCTCTGGGACAGCTACAACGTCTTTTTCTCGGATCAGGACCGCCCCAGCAGAGGAGACACTCAGGTCTTGGAGATATTTATTTTGATCAATATAGCTGACATCATTTGGCGTGGCTTTTTGGAGCGGTGCGAGAGCAACGACCTCAAAGTCTCGCTTGAGGGCAACATCCAAGCCGATGGATTGCAACATTGCAGAAAGTTTCATTTTATTCCTTATCGCGATTTTCATCCCAGAGAATAGAAACCTTGCCATCGATGTCTTCTGTGGCACACATTCCCATAATATGATACCCCGCATCGACATAATGGATCTCCCCAGTTACCCCCGATGCGAGCGGGGAGAGCAGATACATCCCGGCGTTGCCAACTTCTTCGATCGTAACATTTTTACGCAGTGGCGAGTTGATTTCATTCCATCTCAAAATCGTCCTAAAGTCCCCTATCCCGCTTGCTGCGAGCGTGCGGATTGGCCCTGCAGAGATGGCATTGACACGGATGTTTTGCCTGCCAAGCTCAAATGCGAGATAGCGCACGCTTGATTCGAGTGCAGCTTTGGCAACACCCATTACATTATAATGAGCAACGTGCTTGACGCTTCCCATATAGGTGAGCGTGAGGATAGAAGCCCCGGGATTTAAGAGGGGCAAAACATACCGGCTTAATTCAATAAACGAAAAAACAGAAATTTCCATCGCCACATTGAACGCTTCCTTGCTCGTATCGATAAAATCGCCATCTAAAGCCTCTCTTGGGGCAAAAGCGACACTATGGACAACGAAATCAAGCTTGCCGACATCTTTTTGCAAATCGGCGATGAGCTTTTCAAAATGTTCTTTTTTGCTCACATCAAGCTCATAAACCCTTTCGCTCCCAAGTTCCTCAGCAATGGGCCGCACCCGTTTTTCAAGCGATTCGTTCAAAAAAGTAAAGCAGAGTTCTGCACCTTGTTCCTTGCAAGCCTTAGCAATCCCATATGCGATGGATTTGTTGTTAGCAACCCCAACGATGAGGCCTTTTTTTCCTTTGAGTATCATTTATTCTCCTTGTATGAATTTTGTATGATCTGATAAAAACTTTCTACATCAAGTGAAGCCCTCCCAACAAGCACACCATCGACTTCCTTGAGGCTAAGAATTTGGCTGGAATTTTCCGCATTCACACTGCCCCCATAAAGCAATGGCGCAGGGGCGATGCTTTTGATAGCTTGGTGGGTTTGTCTGATTTGCTCGATTGTCGCAGTTATCCCCGTGCCTATCGCCCAGATGGGTTCATAAGCGATGATGAGTTTTTCATAACCAGTATCAATGCCTTCAAATTGGGTTTGGATAAAATCCTTGAGTGCCTCCAAATCTTCTTTTTGTCCGCCCTTTTGACGCACAGAGAGATCTTCACCAACGCAATAAATAATCTCAAAACCTTTTTGGGCAAAAAATGCGAATTTTTCCGCACAAAACGCTTGGGTTTCATTCAAGATATTTCTTCGCTCACTATGCCCGATGAGGATGGTTGTGATACCAAATTCTTCTAGGGCCTCAAGCGTGATTTCTCCGGTAAATGCTCCATTATAGGCAGGATAGGCATTTTGCGTGCCAATTTTTAAGGATGTAAAATCATTCGCACACAAATTCGCTACCTGTGGAAAAACATAAACACGATGAGAGTTTTTTGATAACGGCATATTAAGTAGCCTATTATCAAGCTCTTGGAGGTATTTTTTCGTGCTGGTTTGGGTGTGATTTGCCTTGAAATTTGCTGCGATGATTTTTTGCATCCGACCCCTTTTGTCTAAATAATTTTGATTCTTTATTTTGCATACATTGTAGCAATTATTTGATAAGATTTACAAAAAGTATCATATTTTTACCCATAAAAGATTTTTATCAAACAAGTTTAAAATTTTAAGAGAATATTTAACTGGTTTTGTCTTATAATATACCGAGTCGCTTAAAAGGTTTAGGAGATTGAATGCGAGTGAATGTTTCGTCCTTACCATCCTATATAAAGCCTCTGATGGCGGGCATTGCCGGTCTTAGATGCCCAAAAGTATTTACCCCAAAAACCAATCTCATAAGCCCCCATTATAGCGTCATTAGTCTGTTTATTCTCACGCAACTCCCTGATTTTATAACCATTCAAAACCCCGGTGCTGAACGATTTTAAGGAGAGTTGCACAATGTCTCAATCATTAGGAATTGTTTTTTGGAAAGGAATGCTTCGTTTTAGCGATTAAATTTACAAACACAACCAGGAGAAATTAATGCAACAAGACAAAATCATCGAAAGCTACTTGGGTATCACCCCTGAACGCAAAAAGAGTAAAGTTCCTGCCAGGCTTGATTTTTGGCAAAGTGCGACCGGATTGTTTTTGGCTATTTTTATGATAGCCCATATGTTTTTGGTATCGAGCATTTTGATTAGCGATGAGGCGATGTATCACGTTGCCAAGTTTTTTGAAGGGAGCTTGTTTATCAAGGCAGGCGAGCCTGCGATTGTGAGCGCTGTGGCGGTAGTGGTTATCATCGTATTGGTCGCCCACGCCTTTTTGGCAATGCGCAAATTTCCCATCAATTACAAGCAATTCATCATCCTAAAAACCCACAAACATTTGATGAAGCACAGCGACACAAGCCTATGGTTTGTTCAAGCCGCAACGGGCTTTGCGATGTTTTTTCTCGCTAGTATCCATTTGTTTGTGATGCTAACCCAGCCTGATACGATCGGTCCGAATGGTTCAGCCTATCGGTTTGTGAGTGAACATTTTTGGATTTTATATATTTTCTTGCTTTTTGCTGTGGAGCTTCACGGCTCTATCGGGCTTTATAGACTCTGTATCAAATGGGGCTGGTTTGAAAAACTTGGTATCAGCAACCTCAGACGTATCAAATGGTTTATGAGCGTATTTTTTATCGTTTTGGGGCTTTTAACTTATGGGGCTTATGTCAAAAAAGGTCTCAGCCAAACCGATACAAGCATTGATTACAAACATATCGACACACAACTATATGGCAAGGGAGAGTAAATGAAAGTAACATATTGCGATGCGCTGATTATTGGCGGAGGATTGGCAGGACTTCGGGCTAGTGTTGCTGCCAAACAAAGGGGTTTGAGTGTGATTGTTTTGAGCTTGGTCCCTGTGAGGAGAAGCCACTCTGCAGCTGCCCAAGGCGGTATGCAAGCAAGTCTTGGCAATGGGAAGATGAGCGAGGGAGATAACGAAGATCTGCATTTTATGGATACCGTGAAAGGGAGCGATTGGGGATGTGATCAAAATGTCGCTAGGATGTTTGTAACCACTGCCCCCAAAGCCATTCGAGAATTAGCCGGGTTTGGCGTGCCTTGGACAAGGATCAAAGAAGGCGATCGCCCCGCAGTTATCAATGGCGAACACGTTACTATCACTGAAAAATCAGAAAGACACGGCTATATCCAATCAAGGGATTTTGGCGGGACAAAAAAATGGCGAACTTGCTTCACAGCCGATGCGACAGGGCATTCGATGTTGTATTCAGTCGCCAATGAAGCCTACAAACACGGCGTAGATATTCGAGATCGCAAAGAAGCTGTTAGCATTATCCACGAAAACGGGCAATGCTATGGGGCTGTAGTGCGGGATTTGATAACCGGAGAGATTTCAGCTTATATCTCAAAAGGCACGCTTCTAGCAACTGGGGGCTATGGGCGTGTGTATGCCCATACGACAAATGCCGTGATTTGCGATGGTGTGGGGGCTGCGATTGCGATGGAGACAGGGATTGCCAAGCTAGGGAATATGGAAGCAGTCCAATTTCACCCTACTTGCCTTGTGCCTAGCGGTATCTTGATGACAGAGGGCTGTCGGGGCGATGGCGGGGTGCTTCGAGATAAAGATGGCTATCGTTTTATGCCTGATTATGAGCCGGAGAAAAAAGAACTCGCAAGCCGAGATGTCGTCTCTAGGCGGATATTAGAGCATATCAAAAGTGGCAAGGGCGTAAAATCCCCCTATGGCGAGCACGTTTGGCTTGATATTTCTATCTTGGGGCGAGCGCATATTGAACGCAATCTCCGTGATGTCCAAGATATTGCCAAAACATTTGCGGGTATCGATCCTGCCGATGAGGGGAGCAAGGGCTGGGTGCCTATCAAGCCAATGCAACACTATTCAATGGGTGGGGTGCGGACAAACCACAAGGGAGAAACCCATCTAAAAGGTCTATTTTGTGCGGGTGAGGCGTCTTGCTGGGATTTGCACGGGTTTAATCGACTTGGGGGCAATTCTGTGAGTGAGGCAGTCGTTGCTGGGATGATTATCGGGGATTATTTTGCCGAGCATTGCGTGGGTGCCGATGTAGATATCCAAACCAAAACCATCCATTCTTTTATCGAAAAAGAAGAAAAATATCTGGCTTCTTTGCTCGGCAATAGTGGCAGTGAGGATGTTTATGAGATAAGAAATCGGATGAAAGCCATTATGGATGAAAAAGTTGGGGTATTCCGTGATGGGCCTTTGCTAGAAGAGGCAGTCCAAGAACTCGAAGAACTCTATAAACGTTCCAAAAATATCAATGTCAAGAATAAAAAAATGCACAATAACCCCGAGCTTGAAGATGCTTATCGTGTGCCAAGAATGCTAAAAATCGCCCTTTGTGTTGCCAAAGGGGCGTTAGATAGGACAGAATCACGAGGGGCGCACACCAGGATAGACTATCCTAAGCGTGATGATGCTAACTGGCTCAAACGCACGTTAGCTTCTTGGAAAGACCCTGAGCAAACCTTGCCAACCTTGGAATATGAGGATTTGGATATTATGCAGATGGAGATAACGCCTGATTTTAGGGGTTATGGGGCAAAGGGTAATTTTATCCCTCACCCGCTCAAAGAACAAAGAGATGAGCAAATCCGCAAAATCACCGAAGAAATTCAAGCACGTGGTGGTGATAGGCACGAACTTCAAGAAGCGTTGATGCCATTTGATTTGGTAGAAAAATATAAAGCGAAAAACCAACGACTAGGAGACAAACAATGAGTGTGCAAAACCAACAACAGGAGCAACAAGAACAACAAGGAAGAACCATCACGATCAGGGTTTTAAAATTCGACCCCCAAAGTGCGGTTTCCAAGCCACATTTTAGGGAATACCAGCTCCAAGAAGCCCATTCGATGACGATTTTTATCGCATTGAATATGATAAGAGAAAGCCAAGATCCTGATTTGAGTTTTGATTTTGTCTGCCGTGCAGGGATTTGTGGGAGCTGTGCGATGATGATCAACGGCCGCCCAAGACTGGCTTGCAAAACCCTTACAAAAAGCTTCCCAGAGGGTGTTATCACATTAATGCCACTGCCCGCTTTCAAACTCATCAAAGATTTGAGTGTCAATACGGGCGAATGGTTTGCTGGGATGACCAAACGGGTGGAGAGCTGGATACACACCAATGAAACGATTGATATTACAAAACCGGAAGAAAAGGTCGATCCTGATGTCGCTCAAGAGGTTTTTGAGCTTGAGCGTTGCATTGAATGCGGGTGTTGCATTGCTAGCTGTGCGACAAAACTAATGCGAGAAGATTTTATCGGTGCAGCAGGGATGAATCGTGCGGTTCGATTTATGATTGATCCGCACGACAAAAGAAGCGATGATGATTTTTACGAACTCATCGGCAATGATGATGGGGTGTTTGGGTGTATGAGCTTGATTGCTTGCCACGACACTTGCCCCAAAGAACTCCCTTTGCAGACTAAAATCGCTTATTTGAGGCGAAAAATGCTAACAGCAGGGTGCAAAAAATAATATAAAATCCCAAAAAATAGGCTTGGTTTTTCCGCATTTTTTCGGGATTTTCTAAAATAATTTTTATAAACCTGTTTAATTTTAAAACAGGTTTGTTTTGCTTAAAATAACCGCCCAAAAACAATGCAACCAGCCTGTTGTGGTTAATTAAAAAGCCATCAGATAGAGTTGATATTTTATAGGCAGGATTATAGGTAAGGAATGCTGACAGAAACCAATATCGCTGTGATTCTTTTTGGACTATTTTTTGTGTTGAGTGGGTGTTCATCCATCATCGCTTCTACAAAAAACATCCCAAAAGAAAAACTCCCCCAGTCTGTAGAGATACAAGATTTTGACGCCTTAGATACTGAAATCGGCAAAGTTTATGCCAAAGAGCTAGAGGGTTTGCCGCAAAAAAGTGGTGCAATGCTTATCAAAGATGGTTCTTATGCCCTCTTGCACCGCGCTAGCCTAGCAAGAATGGCACAAAAAAGTATCCAAATCCAGACATATATTTATAAAAACGACATTGCCTCACGGGTGCTAATGCACGAGCTGTGGGAGGCTGCGAATCGGGGGGTGAAAATCCAAATCTTAGTTGATGATAATGGATTGGATTCTGATTTCTCTGATGTCATCGCCCTAGATAATCACCCTAATATCGATGTGAAAATCTTCAACCCCTACAAAAATAGAATCCATCTTTTTCGATATTTTGAAATGATTTATGATTTTAGCCGTATCAATCGGCGTATGCACAACAAGATTTTTCTCGTTGATGATGTGGCACTCATTATCGGTGGTAGGAACATCGCAGATAATTATTTTGATAATAATCTCAATGTAAATTTTTCTGATACCGATGTTTTTTTCTTAGGCAAGATTGCCAAAGAAGCCAGAGAAAGTTTTGAAAAATATTGGAATTTTCATCGTTCCATCCCTGTTTCTTTACTCCCCTCAAAATCCAAGATGAAAAAATACCTCAAAAATTACCCCAAAATCATCGCTAAGATTGAGGGAAGCCCGCAAGATTGGGAAATCTACAAGCAAGCGATTGAGGGTTTTATTTCTGATTACAAAAACAAGCGCAATATGGTTTATTGGGGGGAAGCCAAATTGATTGCCGATCTTCCTGAAAAAATAGAAGATCATTTAGCCAGCCCTTTAACACAGGCTTTGAAGAAAATTTGGGAAAAAACAACGGAGTCCATTGACATATCTTCGGCGTATTTTGTTCCGGGCAAAAAAGGGATGGAACATCTCCAAAATGCCATCAATAGGGGGATTGATATTAGCATTTTGACCAATTCTTTGTCCTCAACCGATGCACTAGTCGTTTATGCTGCGTGGGAGAGGTATCGTGATGATTTGGTAAAAATGGGGGCAAATGTGTATGAATATCGGCGCAATGCCGGCAAGGTCAAGATCCGTGGGAAACTAAGCTCTGGGGCGTCATTGCACAGCAAAACCATCGTATTTGATGAGGAGATTACCTGGGTAGGAAGCTTCAACCTTGACCCCCGTTCTGAATCCATCAACACCGAAGTTGTGGCTGTATTTGGGAATAAGGAGTTCGCCAAAGAAACCAAAAAATTAATGCAAATTGATATGCAAAATTCTTGGCATTTGGTGCTAAAAAATCATAAGGTCGTTTGGGAGGGTATCGAAGATGGTGAGTTATTTTATAAAAAACACTCCCCTGATACGACGCTGTTTGTGAGGATGATTAATTTTCTCTCCAAGATATTTCCTGAAAGCCAGATATAACCCGCCTGCTTAAGAGGATTTGATTTTTTTATCGATGAGATAGTTTTCAAACGCCTCATCATCTAAAACCTTATCAAATTCATCCTTGAATCGATTTTTATTATCCATTTTGAAATCTTTCACCGCATTCAAGAAATTTTTAAAATTTTTATTTTTATTGCTGAGTTCATTCATCACCGAATAATCTGGCAACTCCCGAAAACGCGCCCTTGCAATGATCTCACTCTCATAAATATTTTCTGCATTCAAGAGAATCAACCCGATGCCAAAAGAGTTGTTTGCCTTTTTGATAAGCTCTAAAAGCTCATTTTCTTTATCCATCTTTAATGCCACCAAATAGCCTTCATTTGCCCAGCTCGAATTACTCAAAGCTTGAAAATAATATTCTCTAAAATTAGAAACCTTTAATTCAATTTTGATCTCAAATGAATACAGCTTGATGGATAATTTATCAAATTTACCCATAAACTCTTGAATTTCATTCTCATAATTTGCATATTCAAAATTCACCGCCACGACATCGGGATACAGCCATTTATCCGTTCCTTTTTGGGACTTTTGGCTACTTTCGTGATAGATGGTCTTGGCATAGCAGTCAAACACCTCCCCATCAAGAAACTTCACCAACAGCGGGTGCAAATCCCGCTCATAAAATTTATCGAGAGATTTCTTTTTTTCACTCTCCTCTGGGATTTTTTGGGTTTGATTTTGTGATTTTGCTATGCTCCCTTTGAGCTGGATAAGCATTTTGGGCTTTCTTTGAACGACTTCAAAGCACGAATTTTGGGCATTGTGTTTTAAATCAGTATAGATGGCAGCTCCAAAGCTAAGCCAAGGTGTTTTGCCATTAAAAGGGAGCTGACTTGCAAGCCCCATCTCCTTGGCAATAAAATAGATTTCGTTGGGATTGAGCGGGATTTGCTTTGCCTCCAAGATTTTTTTAGTTACTTCCAAAACGGGTTTTCATAAAAAACCTCCTTTATTTCGATACAAACACCGCTAAATCGATGATACGATTGGAATACCCCCATTCATTGTCATACCACGCCATAATTTTTGCCATCTTCCCAAGACTAAAGGTCAGATCCTTTGCGATGATACTGCTTCGTGGATCGCCCAAAAAATCGGTGCTTACGCCGAATTTTTCATCGATACCCAAAATGCCTTTGAGACCAGAAGTAGCGGCAACTTCAAGGGCTTCGTTGATAGCTTGCGTAGAGACATTTTGGCTAAGTTGCAAGCTCAAATCAACCATCGAAACATCGATAACTGGCACACGCAAGCTATGCCCTTGGAGCTTGCCTAATAGATGGGGCAAGACCCTACTGACGGATTTGGCTGCTCCTGTTGTGGTGGGGATGATATTTTGCGCAGCAGCTCGTGATCGCCTCTTGTCGGTCTTATGGGCAGAATCCAGCAGGCTTTGGTCATTGGTATAGCTGTGAATCGTTGTCAAAATGCCTGATTCTATGCCAAAATTTTTATCGATCACATCGCAGATAGGGGCGAGGCAATTGGTCGTGCAAGATGCGTTGGATACGATATTTTGCCCCCTATATTGGTGTTCATTGACACCCAAAACAAATGTCGGGGTTTCCTCATCATTGCTTGGTGCGGAGATGATGACTTTTTTGATACCTTTTTGGATATGGTGAGCGACTTCTTTTTGGGTGAGAAATTTCCCTGAAGACTCGATAACCACATCCGCCCCACAGCGTGAAAAATCAAGCTCGGCTGGCTGGAGACAAGAAAATGTCTTGACCTTTTTGCCATCGATAAAAAGCTCCCCATCTTCATAAGCGATAGGCTTTGGGAAACGCCGATGGGTGCTGTCGTGCTCAAGCAAATAGGCGAGTATCTCCCAATCGCTTGTGTCATTGATACCTACAAGCTCTACATCATCACGACTAGCAATCACCCGTGCAATACTCCGTCCGAGTCTTCCAAAACCATTGATGGCGATTTTTAATGTTGGCATAGCTCATCCTTGTCTTTTGAGAGATTATGAAAATCATCGTGTTATTTTATCTCAAAGGTTGGATAAAAAGCCACCGATTGGATTTACAATTTCTTGACACAAAAAGTGTATAGTTTCCCTCTAAAATCTTTAAAAAGGGGTTGAGATGGGATTATATGATAGAAATTATATAAACGAAAAAGCCCAAAGTTATGGGAGTGCATTGAGCGAAACCGCATTGGTGAATTTTGTAAAAACAACTTACAAATTTTTTGCCGGCAGTTTGTTGCTCGCAGCCATTGGGGCATTGATAGGTTTTCAGTATTTTGAAGCGGTTGTTGCGTATCGCTGGGTGTTTTTCATCGCTGAGATCGTTGCATTTTTTGGGCTGATGTTTTCAAAAAGCAAGCCCGGCTTAAATGTTGCGATGTTGTTTATTTTTGCTTCATTATCTGGGGTTACGCTCGTTCCTTTGCTGGGATTTGTGATAGCAAAATCTGGTGTCGGGGCGATCTGGCAGGCACTCGGGATGACAACGATTATTTTTGGGATTATGAGTATTTTTGCCCTCAAAACCAAATCCGATTTGGCAAATATGGGGAAAATGCTTTTTATCGCCTTGATTGTGGTTGTGGTTTGTTCGTTGGTAAATATCTTTTTGGGTTCTCCTATCTTCCAAGCCGTGATTGCCGGAGGCTGTGCGATATTATTTAGTCTCTATGTGGCTTATGATACGCAAAATATGGTTCGTGGATTATACGACAGCCCGGTTGATGCAGCCGTTGGCTTGTATTTGGATTTTTTAAACATCTTTATCTCTATATTGCAACTCATCGGTCTTTTTGGTGGCAAAGACGAATAACATTCCTAGCGTCCAAAGGATTTTGGACGCTAATCTCAATCGCCTCAAAGAGGGTATCCGTGTCATTGAGGATACCGCCAGATATCTTCAAAATGACAAAGACATCGCTTCTAGGCTCAAAGACTTGAGGCACAAAGCGATTTTAAATCACAGCATTTCTCTTCTGGATAGTCGCAATACAATCACCGATGTCCTCAAAAAAACTACTTTATCAGAAACCCAACGCAATGGTATCCATCAAATCGTGTGTGCGAATTTCAAACGAGCGCAAGAAAGCGCAAGAGTATTGGAAGAATACCTCAAGTGGGAAGATTTGAAACTTTTTGGGGAGAGTGAAAACTTCAAGCATATCCGCTATGAACTTTATAGCATTGAAAAAGAATTTGTATTAAAATATTTTTAGGATTTTTGCTAAATTTGTAAGATAAAATGTGCATATAAGGTGGGCTTGAAGCCCCGCCTTAAAAGTTATTGATTATTTTTACGATATTCCATAATCATCGCATATACTTCATCTTTGAGTTTGAGTTTCATTTTTTTCATCTGCTCAATCTCCAAATCCGTAGCTGGTTCGATACCCTTTTCAGCATTGATGATTTTTTGATCAAGCTCATTGTGTTCTGCAAAGATTTTTTCAAAATGCGCATTTTTGATTTTCAGCTGTGAAATTTCCTCTCGATACTCGTGAAACATTGCAAACTCCTCATTATTTTGTATTGGGTTTGCATTTTAAACCATTTTTCCCAATAAACCACTTAAAGAATGCAAGTTCGCCACTTCACAAGAAAAAATAAATTCACTTTAAACAAGATATTTTCTTGCCTAGCACCGCCCCCTATTGCAGCCCATCAAATCAGGGATTATTTCCAAGCATTTCTTCTGCCTTTTTTAAAATATGCCTACCGATAGGGATACTTGATGTTGCTGCGGGCGATGGGGCATTGCAAACATTAATACTCCGCTGCGTGCAAACAAACAAAAAATCCTCAATCAATTCCCCCGTATCGCTCACAGCTTGCGCTCTCACACCCGCAGGATAGGGGAATAAATCTTGAATTTGTAACTCCGGACAATATTTTTGCACCAAATGCAAATACCCTTTTTTAAACAGGGAATTTTTCATTTCTTTCACGCCGGTTTTAAAATTTTTTTGAATAACTTTCAAAACCCCTTTATGCGTAAGCATTTCAAACAAATCTTTCAAACTAATATCTGTTTTTTCATACCCTTCACGCTTGAGTGCCAAAACCGCGTTGGGACCGACCGTTACACTCCCATTTATCATTCGTGTCAAATGCACCCCCAAAAATGGCACACCCGGCTCAGGTATCGGGTAGATCAAATGCTTCACGATGTCGTTACGAGAACTGCCAAGCTGGTAATATTCGCCCCGAAACGGGCAGATGACAAAATCTCTTTTTGCCCCTATCATCGAGACGATTTTATCAGAATACAGCCCCGCACAAGAAATCATATACTTGGTTTCAAACGTTTCAGATGGCGTGCAAATCGTGATACCTGAAGTATTTTCTGTGATTTTAACAACTTCACTTTTGTAGAAGATTTTCCCTCCTCTATCTTGAAAAATCTTTGCCATCGCACGGGTTACCTCAGCATAATCGGTAATCCCGCTAGCGGGGAAAAATATACCCCCAAGCCCTGTGATTTTGGGCTCTTTTTCTTTCAATGCTTTTTCATCTAACCAATACCTTTCTAACCCGTTGGCTTCTGTCCTTTCCCACAGGGCTTTCATACGTTGCATTTCAAGCTCGGTAGTAGCGACAAGGATTTTGCCACAGACATCAAATTTGATTTGATTTTGGGTGCAAAATTCTTTGATGAGGCGATTGCCCTCAAAGCAAAATTGGGCTTTGAGACTTCCGGGCGTGTAATAAACTCCTGCGTGGATAACCCCGCTATTATGCCCGCTCTGGTGCTTGGCAAGGGCATCTTCTTTTTCTAATAGCCCCACCTTTAAGCCGGGATACTTTTCTAAAAGTTGCATCGCTGTAGAAACCCCGATGATACCCCCGCCGATAATAATAAAATCATACATCATCGATCCCTCTAACCTCTAGCACCGGGCTTGAAAGGGTTGGAAGTGAAATTGAAATACCCTCTTTGGCGCATTAGCTCTCGGCGTAGCTGGGGATGAGGCTCAAATTTATCTCTGCCGTGAAGCCAAAAAAGATTATTAATCAACAAAAAGCTCCCAATCGGGACAGGAAAAGAAAGTTTTGCACGACTATTTTCAAGACTATCGCCCATATCGGCTAAATAAATTCCCTCTTCATAATCTTTTGGCTGGACAAATTGATCGATATAAAGCATTACGGGATTTCCTGAAGAATCGGTTTCAAACACCGGATGGAAAATCGTTTTGGGGACATTTTTGCTCGGCGGGGATTGCCATTTCATCGCTCTTTTTGCCAAAGGGTGGTTGAAAAAATGTTTCAAATCTTCCCAGTCATCCAAATGTAAGAGGGTAGAATTGCCCCCAACCATATTTTGCTCATCGATTTTATACATTAGCACATAATCCGTTACTTCATCAACATAAGTCCCATCATTGTGGAGTTCAAGGGGCTTGTGGGGCTTCCGCAAATAGCTATCAGAATTATCTGTATTCACAACTGCCCATCGAGCATAAAACTGCCCACTCATCGAATCAAAATTTGATCTCCCTACCAAATGGACAAATGCTGTGGCGATTTTGACCATATCATCGGCTTGCTCGGCTTTGTTGATGCCTTGAGGATGGACCAATAACGCACCCGTTTGTCTATCTGAAAGGCAGTCTTGGATGGCTTGCTTGAGTTTTTGTTCGCACAAATCATTGAGGATTTGACCAGCACGGAATCGCAAAAAAGACTTATACTCAAGTGCTTGGACCGGATAGATTGCCATCGCTTTTAAAAACTCGGTAACGATTTTTTCATCCAAACGCACATCAAGGAGTCGTGGGGAATATTGCGAAGGGGCAAAACAGAAACTTTTTTCTTGTAAGGTTGTAATTTTTTTCATTTTTTTTCCTTTTTATTGGGTTGCCTGAATATAATTTCACTTAATAAATTAAAATTAGCTTAAAAATAATTTTAATGATTTCTAGCAAAAAATTTGATTATAATCACCAAAATAAAAATTAAAGTTTTACTTTAATACAATAAATATTCATAATTAATTCAATATTTATTCACAAAATATTCAAAAATCCCCTTGTTTGGCGGAATTAAAAAAAATAAAAAATATTGCTTGATTTTTAGATTTTTTATATTACTATATAAGTCTATTAGCTAAATAATCTAAATTCTAAAGGAGATTTATTATGTTTGGTTGGAATAGAAAACAATTTTTTACTGCATCATCTTGTTTTGGCGCTTGGACACTCGATGCGTTTGATTATTTCATCTTAGTATTTGTCTTAAGCCACATCGCAGAGGACTTTAATGCCGAGATTTCGCTCGTGAGTTATGCGCTAGTTTTGACATTGGTTTGCCGACCTTTGGGAGCATATTTGTTTGGCAAATATGCAGAAATTCACGGCAGAAAGCCTGTTTTGATGATGAATATCTTGGTATTTTCTGTCATTGAAATCTTGAGTGGTTTTACACCAAATCTTACCATTTTCTTCATACTTCGGGCATTGTATGGGATTGCGATGGGTGGGGTTTGGGGAGTTTCTTCATCATTGGCGATGGAGACCATCCCTGATAGGGCTAGAGGCTTTATGTCGGGACTTTTTCAGGCTGGCTACCCTTTTGGCTATCTTATAGCTGGCGTTGTGTATGGGTATTTTTTCCAATATTTGGGCTGGCGAGGGATGTTTATGATAGGGGCAATCCCGATTTTACTGATCCCTTATATTTATTTCTTTGTAGAAGAATCCCCCATCTGGAAAGCTAACAATGCCAAAAACAAGAAATTTGATTTTCTAGCGAGTATCAAAACACACTACAAACTCGTTATTTACTTGGTTATATTGATGATAGCATTCAACTTTTTGAGTCACGGATCACAGGATTTATACCCGACTTTTTTGAAAGAGCAAAAACATTTTGATGTCCGAACGATTGGAAATATTGCCATCGCTTACAACATCGCAGCGATTTTTGGTGGCATTTTCTTTGGGAGTTTGTCAGAAAAAATTGGGCGCAAAAAAGCGATTTCAATCGCTTGTATTTTAGTCATCCCCGCTACGTATTTATGGGCATATGGCGATACGGTATTGGCATTGACTATCGGGGCTTGCATAATGCAGATTATGGTGCAAGGGGCGTGGGGCGTTATCCCAACTTACCTGAATGAAAATGTGCCCTCACATACCCGCTCCACACTACCAGGGTTGATCTACCAGCTTGGCAATGTTATCGCCTCGGCGAATGCGTTGATACAAACAAAAACAGCCGAGTCTATGGGGAACAATTATGCCGTGGTAATGTCGATAATCATCGTTGTTGTTGCTTTTGTCATCATTGTTTTGATTCCTTTTGGAAAAGAGACAAAAGGGACTGATCTCCATCACTAAAAACAAGGGCTACAATGCCCTTTGTCGGACCTCAAAAAGCCCATAAATACAGCAGATAGTATTTTATACTCTAAAGAGACTTGATATGAGAACACAGAGTCTGCCCGAATTTTGGAATAAATTTGATGGCGGGCAGAGAGCTTTGAGAAAAAAGCGGGGATTTATCAATGGGTGGGCAGGTGAAAGCGTAGTGGGCTTGGGTTTGCTAGCAGATAAGATTTCCGAACCTATAAAACCTATCTCCAATATTCAAGGCAAGCTTAAATATGAGATGGTAACTTTAGGAATGGAGCAAGATTTCATATCTTGCGGAGTGGTCTTCAGGTTTAATTTTTTCTCTGAAAAATTAAACCGAGTTCAAAATAATGTTACTAATCTTCAACAATATATTATAAATTGAGAATTATAGTAACAAAATATTCAGAATCAACCACGCTAAAAGCAAAAATACACCAATTCTTGTGTTAGTATCTTAGTATATTCTTGCGATAGGCCATCGAACGAATAAAAAATATTGACGTAAGGAGTTGTGATGAATGATATAAAATTAGCTAACCCTGCACCTTTGGGGTTGATGGGTTTTGGAATGACAACAATTTTGCTAAATCTCCATAACATAGGGCTTTTTGCCCTTGATGGCATTATCCTTGCTATGGGAATCTTCTATGGGGGTATCGCACAATTTTGCGCCGGCTTGCTTGAATACAAAAAGGGCAATACCTTTGGGCTGACGGCATTTATGTCTTATGGGACTTTTTGGCTGGTGTTGGTGGCTATTTTGCTAATGCCAAAGATGGGCTTGAGCGAGGCGGTCAATCCGCAATTTTTGGGTGTTTTTTTAGCTTTGTGGGGGATATTTAGCTTATTGATGTTTTTTGCCACACTCAAAGGGGCCAAAATGTTACAATTTGTATTTTTAACTCTGGTTGTATTGTTTGCGCTTCTAGCGGTTGGTAATATCACAGGCAGTCAAGGCACTATTGTTGTTGCTGGTTGGATTGGTATCGTGTGTGGTGGGAGTGCCTTCTATCTCGCAATGGCTCAGGTGCTAAATGAGCAGTTTGCTCGCATCGTATTTCCCATTGGTGAAGCGAACTAATTTGTCCGAAAAAGTAACTTTTATTTGGGAAATAAAATTAGAGATTACCCGCTCCCTTAGCGGGTGAGATGTCAAGGTGTAGTAGGCTTGGTTTGAAGATAATTCGGGATTTTTTGGTGTCTTTAAATCTAAATCTTAGAAACTAGGTTGATGATGAAGCGAGCTTGGCGAAGCTTCAGAATAACCTAATAACTTTAGGAACGAAGCAAGATTTCACATCTTGTGGAGTAGTCTTCAGATTCACGGCGTGAATCAAGTGAAACACATAAGTGGAAACCTATCTTGAACGCACAGCCTCTGGCTGGGTGTGAGATGGTTGCTTTAGGAGCAAACACCGATTCAATCGGTGGAAGCGGTCTTCAGATTCAGTTTAAAAACTGAATCGAGTCCGCATAATGAAAACCGAATAAAAAAATAAATAAATCGAATTAAAATGAATCAAACACCATTTTTTGCACCCTGCGGATAATATCTTGCGTGATGTGTTGTGCGCCTTTTTCGTTGGGGTGGATTTCATCGCCAAAATAGCTATCATCCATCGCTTCAAAATCGTTTAATATAAACAAGTCATCTTTTTTTGGAGCGGATTTTTTGAGATCTTGGATAACCATATCAAAATCTTGCTTGTTTTTTTCGCTTAGTGTCTGGAGTGAGTAGGCTTTCATTGGCATTAGATAGATAGCGACTTTGATACCATTTTGTTGGGCGAGCTTGACGATGGATTGAAAATAAAATTCGGTTAGATCATCTTTGCTTCTAGTGGATAAAAATGCTTCCATATTGATTTTGTCATTGTTCCTGCCCCCTACATACTCGATTCCTAAAGTGTTTTTAGCTTTTTTATAATTTTTATAATTTGTCCAAAAACCATAAATAAAAAAACTTTTTAATATTTCAGGCATATAGTTTTTCAAGTTCAACATATGGCTTACATAAACATAAGGCAAAAACATCGAATCACAAGGAAGCCCAGCAATCTCATAACAGCGATTAAACTTTTTGGCATTTTGCAATATTTCATTAAAATCTGTTTGATTTAAAAGATAAAATCCATAAACATTATCAATCAAAACATTAGGTTTTGCCTCTTGAAATAAATAACCTTGTTGGTAAGAGATGATTATCAAAGCGGGTTTTTTGCCACTATCAAGATATTTTTTTAACACATAATAGCCAATTATAGGACCATTTGCCGTGATAGCTAGATTGATAGCGGTTCGATTGGTTTGAGAAGCAAAATCCTTGGGAATAAAAGAACTTTTTACCACAGAATCCCCAATAGCAAGCACATCATAAGCCTCGGGGCTAGCAGTTGCATCCAAAACGAACTTCCTTAGGACTTCAGACACATCATAGCCCCATTTGCCAGTAAGCGCATAGAGCAAAAGCCCTGCATATAGCGCCATCGCCACGCCACTTGCCAAGACAAAAAAACGCCTTTTTTTCATCACAACCCTTAAAAATTAAAATAAATAAATGCTTGATGGGGTGAGATCATCAACAAACCCAAACAACAAGCAACGCCCAATAAAACAGCATTGCGCGCACGAAAAGGGAAGGATTTGGAAACAAAATAGTGCATTGAATTTTTGGGTAATGCGATGATAAAAAAAGCCAGAGCAAAGAACATCACGAGGGCAAAAAGCATTGGAGCGACATTAAAATGCGGGAAAAGCTGGGCTGCTTCTGGGTTCAAAGGCAAGTGAAAAAACTTAATAATGGAGGCAGGAATCGGGATATTGGAGCTAAAAAGAGCGCTTAGTAGCCTTGTGGCATCGCTAAGATTTTCAGCACGGAAAAACACCCACGTGATATTGATAAAACCAAAAAGAAGCAACCAACAAAAAGCTTTGTAAAAAATATTTTGCCTAAAATCATAATCTTTCGTAAAATAGGCATAAATGCGGTGAATGATATTTGCCAACCCGTGCAACAACCCCCACACCACAAAGCCCCACGCCGCCCCGTGCCAAAGCCCGCCAAGCACAAAGACAATCAGGCTATTGACCCCACCGCAAATGATACTATCACGCCTGATACCAAAAAGCTTTTTGTTCCCGCCCATAGGGATATAAAGATAGTCTTTGAGAAACCTTGAAAGCGTGATGTGCCAGCATTGCCAAAATTCCTTGATATTGAGCGCGCGATAAGGTGAATTGAAGTTGATAGGGAGCGAGATACCAAACATCAATGCCAAGCCAATCGCCATATCGCAATACCCGCTAAAGTCAAAATAAATTTGCATTGTATAAGAAAGCATTGTAACCCAAGCTTCCAAAACATTTAACGTATCTTGATGATGGACTGCGGAAAATCCCGCATTTGCCCATACGGCAAAACTATCTGCCAAAAAAGATTTTTTAAACAAACCGATGAAAAATATATAAACCCCGAGGCTAAAAATTTCGGTTTTAAAGTGCCTAAAAGCATTTTGGCTAAATTGGGTGATGATTTCTTTATGATGGACGATAGGCCCTGCGATGAGTTGAGGAAAAAAGCAAACAAATAAGCAAAAATCGCTGATTTTTATTTCCCGCACAAAGCCACGATAACAATCTGTCAAAAAAGCGATTTTTTGAAATGTGATAAATGAAATACCAAGAGGCAAGAGGATATGGAGCAATCCGATATGTGAGCCAAAAACATCGTTGAGATTTGTGATAAAAAAATCGCTATATTTGAAAAATCCCAGAATGCCAAGGTTGAAAACAATGCCTATCAGAAAGTATATTTTAGCTGATAATGCCCCCCCCCCCGCAGATTTGAGGCGATAGGCGATGATTTTTTGCCCGATGATAAAATTAAAAATAATCGAAAAACCTAGCAAAAATATATAATTGACATTCCAAAAACCATAGAAAAATATACTTGAAATAGTCAAAAATAATTTTGCTAATGAATGTTTTTTGAATACATTGAGCGACCAAAATCCCATAAGCACGATAGGTAAAAATGCAAAAATAAAGACATAAGAACTAAAAATCATTCCAATCCTTTAAAATCCTTTGGGGTTTGCGATGGGTTATTCTAGCCACTTTGCCCGCAATTTTGAAATCACACGATATGCGGCGAAGAAGAAAAATATGATTTAATCCTCCAACAAATCGCCAAAAAAATCTTAAAAATTTGCATTGAAAAATAAAATTTAAATAAAAAAGCTAGTTTCCAACGCTAAATCGGCATAACCCGAATGCTTTTATCAAGATTTTCCTGCAAAACACTCTCAATAGCAAAAAGTGTCCCCGTCGCTGCACTCGCACAGCCATTGCAAGCACCCATATAGCGGATATATACATCGATATGCCCATCGCTGGTGTCCTTGATGTCGATAATCTCCATATTCCCGCCATCCATCATCAACATCGGTCTGACGGTGTCATCGATGGTTTTATCCACAGCTTTGACCTTTTGCACCATCGTCATTTCTTTGAATGCAAGCTTGCCACTATCAGATTTTTGAATATTTTGCTTGAGTTTTTCTGTCTCCATCTCCGCTCGCACCTCTGCGAGAATGTCATAAAGATAATGCTCTCTTTCTTCGTGCCCACCGGGCTTCACACAGCTTTTGCAAAAAGCGCCTGCCTTGGTATAGTTGGTGATCTCTTCAACACTTTTTAGGTCATTGAGCTTGATGACCTCTCGAATCGTGCTAAGACTTACGCGCGCGCACTCACACACGATAATCTCATTTTCAAAATCCTGCGCGTCCTTGCCCAAATAAAGCCCCGCAGCTTTTTTGATAACATCATATGCCATCACCGAGCAGTGCATTTTTTGTCCTGGCACCGCTGGAGTATCGGGGTCATCTCGCAAGGCGTGTTCGACATCAAGATTGGTAATCTTAACCGCCTCTTGCACGGTTTTGCCCAAACAAAGCTCCACCATCATATCCGAACTCGCAATCGCCGTCCCACAGCCAAAGCTTTTGAATCTCGCATCAACAATCACGTCATTTTTATCCACAAGCCAATACAGCCTCACGGCATCCCCGCAAGCCTCCGCACCATAATCTGCAACAATGAGCTTGGCATTTTTGGCTTTGGCATCATCTTCTGTGAGGACACCCAAATGCGTCGGGTTATCCATCCTTTCACTAACTTTTTTTGAATACGCATCCCACAATGCGCCTCCGATCAAATCATTCTTTGCCATTGTTCTTCCTTTTTTAAATAGCTATTATTTATATGCTTATTAAGCCCCATAAGAGCTTGAAATATTCCTCAATCTCTGGATCGCTTTTCTAAAAATTTCAATCGTATAATCAATCTCTTCATCAGTATTAAAACGGCTCAAAGAAAGCCTGATAGCCGTATGGGCGAGTTCTTTGTCTGCCCCGATGGCTACCATCACCGGATTGGCTTCGAGATCTTCGCTCGCACACGCACTCCCAGTAGAAGCAGCAATGCCAGCTTTATTCAAATCCCAAAGCATCGCTTCTCCCTCGATACCCCGCACACTAATAAGTGTCGTATTGGGGACACGATGGGAGCGATCGCCCACGACAAAAACATCATCGATTTCAAGCAACGCATCTTCAAGCTTGTTTCGCAAGCGTGCGACGACTTCGCTTTCATAGTCAAGATATTCGTTTGCTAATCGCATCGCCTCTCCCATCCCGATGATATAAGGGACATTGAGCGTGCCACTACGCCGCCCACGCATATGTTCCCCGCCGTGTAGCAATGGCGTCAGCGGGACACCTGAGCGGATATAAAGCCCGCCAACACCCTTAGGTCCGTGAAATTTGTGAGCTGAAAAAGACAAAAAATCCACATTGGCTTTCACCACATCCACAGGGATTTTGCCAATGGCTTGGACCGCATCGGTATGAAAAAGCACGCCAAATTCCTTGCAAATCGCTCCGATTTCTTCGATAGGGAATATCAATCCGGTCTCATTATTTGCCCACATAATGCTAACCAAAGCTGTCTGTGGGGTGATGGCTTCCCTGACTTGCTCAGCAGAAATCGTCCCAAATTGGTTGATAGGCAAATACGTAACTTCAACACCAAGCGTTTCCAAAAACTTGCACGTCGCCCCCACTGCAGGGTGTTCGACCTCTGTGGTGATGATGTGATTTTTTTTGCCCTGAGCGATGGTGTCAAAATATACACCTTTTAGCACCCAGTTATTGCTCTCAGTCGCACAAGAAGTTACGATAATATCGTCTTCGTTGCGTGCATTGATACCCGCATAAAGCTTATCAAAAGCATCAGCAATCCCTGGATGCACCTCTGTGCCAAATTTGTGTAATGAATTTGGATTCCCGTAATATTCGCAAAAATATGGATCCATCAAGGCTTTGACTTTCGGATCGACCATTGTTGTTGCATTATTATCTAAATAGATTCGTTCTTGCATTTTATCTCCTACATAAAACAATTAATTTTCAAACAAAACGGATAATTGTTTGGTTGTTTGTAGTGTTTTGTTTGGCGAAATCTACAAATAAATTTCTTTCAAAAAGGTTAAGGTATCAAGAAATGAATTTTACATCATATTTATTAACTTTTCTATACTCTCTTGATAGGGGATATGCTCGTTTTTATCTTGGGTGATAAAATCTTCCATCAGGCTTTTTTTCTCGATTGCCTCATCGAGTTCGGTATCAAATCCCTGCTGGTAAGACCCGATACGAATCAAGATTTCATTTTCTTTTAGCAACGCATACAAGCGCCGAAATTTTCTCGCTGCTTCTTTGTGCTTCTCATCAATAATCTCTGTAGCGATACGTGAAGCAGAATTTAATATATTTATCGGGGGGAAAATCCCATAATCAGTGAGTTCTCTACTCAAGACAATATGCCCATCTAAGATACTTCTGGCCTGATCAGCGATAGGGTCAGAAAGATCATCACCCTCGACCAAAATCGTGAAAAACGCCGTGATAGAGCCTTTGCCCTCCTCTTTGCCCGCTCTCTCCATCAACTGGGGCAATAAAGCAAGCACGGATGGGGGATAACCCTTGCTTGTGGGAGGCTCTCCGAGTGCAAGACCGATTTCTCTTTGTGCCATCGCAAAACGGCTAACTGAATCCATCATAAACAACACATCCCTGCCTTGATTTTTAAAATATTCTGCCACTGCCATCGCACAAAATGCCCCGTATTTTCGCATCAAAGCCGAATCATCGCTCGTTGCGACAATCAAAACGGTGTCTTTGAGGTCGCCATTGAGGTTTTTTTGGATAAATTCAGGCACTTCTCTACCCCGCTCCCCGATCAAAGCAATCACCTTCACTGGGGCAAGACATCCTTTTACGATCATCCCCATCAGCGTGGATTTTCCCACCCCACTCCCAGCAAAAATCCCCATTTTTTGCCCCTTGCCACAGGTAAGAAGCCCATCAATACTCTTTACCCCCACGCTAAAAACCTCATCAATAATCCCACGCTTCATTGGTTTGATAGGTGGGGCGATCACAGAGGTAAAAGAAACATTTTCCAAAACGCCTTTTTCATCGATAGGATTTCCCAAAGGGTCAAGCACCCTGCCAAGCAGGCTTTCCCCGACAGGAAACACCAAGCCTTTTTTTTGCAAAACAACCTTATCACCGGTTTTGTAGCCATCGACAAACGAAAATGGCGTGAAACCAAACCGATCATCCTCGCTCAACGTTACCATCCCAAGACACCCCGTCTCATCAGAGCCTTCAATCTTGACAATATCACCAAGCGAAGGGGTAAGCCCATCAGCATAAACAATATTGGGTGAAATTTTCCTTATCGTCCCATATTGTGGGGAAAGATTGATATTTTCGCGGAGCTTTATTTTGAGTTTTTCAAGCGACATAAATAGCCTTAGGATTTTGATTTTTTATTAAAGGATTTTTTGTTAGAATACAAACATTATACTTTAATTTGCTAAGGAATTCTATGGATTTAGAGACAAAAAAAATAAACACTGCGAATGCGTTAGTGAGCGCCAAACTGCTTGCAAAAGACCTCGAAAACAAAACCAACCAAATAGCTAGCAAGATAGCTAAAACTATCAAACTCGATGGCTTCCGAAAAGGTAAAGTGCCTTTGAACATCATCAAATCCCGCTATCAAGCCAATATCGAACAAGATGCCCAAAAACAAGCCGTAGAGGAGATTTTGCAATCGGCGATCAAGGAGCTAGACATCCAGACTCACGATGTCATTGGCGATCCTGCTATCACAAAATTTGACAAAAAAGATGATTTCATTGATCTAGAAATCAAAATCAGTCTCAAACCAGATTTCAAGCTCGATAATATCGCTTCGTGCATTCCAGATGTCAAACTCCAAGCGATCCAACCCAAACAAATTGAAGACAGACTAGATGAAATCGCCAAAACAAAAGCCCCGCTTATTGAAGCTAAACCAGACAAAATCCTTGCAGAAAACGACATCGCTAATATCAATTTTGAGGGCTTTGTTGGTGGGGAAGCCTTTGAGGGTGGCAAGGCAGAAAATTTCGATCTTACTATCGGTAGCGGGCAATTTATCCCGGGATTTGAAACAGCACTCATTGGGATGAAAAGCGGGGAAGAAAAAGAAATCAACGTTAGTTTTCCAGAAAGCTACCAAGCAGAAAATCTCGCCGGCAAGCCCGCAGTTTTCAAGGTCAAGCTCAACAAAATCCAAATCAAAGACAACCCAAAAATTGATGAAGCGTTTGCCAAATCATTATTGCCCCAAGAAGAAAATCCCTCTGTAGAACTTCTAAAAGAAAAGATCAAAGAACAACTCCATCTTGAAGCCAAAACAAAACTCTATAATGAAGAACTCAAGGAAAAATTGATCGAAAATCTCGATAAAGCCATTGATTTTGATCTCCCAGAATTGATTGTCGAGCAAGAAATGGATCTGCTTTTTAGAAATTCCTTAAATACGCTTGATCAAAAAGAACTTGAGGAACTTAAATCTGATACCAAAAAAGCTCAAGAAAAGCGCGAAAGCTTCCGAGAAGATGCCAAAAAAAGTGTCAAAATAACATTCATTGTCGATGCGCTCGCCAAGCAAGAAAACATCAATGTCGAAGACAACGAGGTGCTCCAAACCATTTATTACGAATCCATAATGAATCGCCAAGACCCAAAAGAAGCCATCGACTACTACAAACAAAACAATATGCTTCCAGCTATCAAAATGGCGATGATTGAAGATAAGATACTCTCCCATCTTTTGGACAAAAAGCTTGCAGGCAACAAATCCGATGAATCTTCCAAAGAGCCAACAGAAACCAAAAAAGCCCCAAAAAAACCAAAAGCTAAGGCAGAAGAATGAATTATATCCCTTATGTGATCGAAAAAACCGGCAGGGGTGAGCGAAGCTATGATATTTATTCTAGGCTACTCAAAGATCGTATCATTCTTTTAAGTGGGGAAATCAACGACGCAGTCGCTTCTTCTATCGTCGCCCAATTATTATTTTTGGAAGCTGAAGATCCCGAAAAAGACATCAATCTCTATATCAATTCCCCCGGTGGCGTGATCACGAGTGCATTTAGTATTTATGATACGATGAATTATATCCGTCCTGATATTTGCACGATTTGCATTGGGCAAGCCGCATCAGCTGGGGCATTTCTTTTGAGTTGTGGGACCAAAGGGAAGCGGTATTCCTTGCCACATTCACGGATTATGATCCACCAGCCTTTGGGCGGGGCGCAAGGACAAGCCACAGATATTGAAATCCAAGCCAAAGAAATCTTGCGTCTCAAAAGCATTTTAAATGACATTATGGCTAAAAACACCTCCCAAACACTCAAAAAAATCGCTCAAGACACTGAAAGGGATTTTTTTATGAGTGCTAAGGAAGCTAAAGAATATGGTATCATCGATAAAGTTATTGAAAAAAGTCTAAAATAAAACCAAAGAGGCTCTGATGGAAAAACAAGAAGAAAACGCTGATTTTGGAAGTAATGTTTTTTTTGGAAAATTAGATCCTGAGGTCCCCCGATCAGACACCAGCGAATATGTCTTAGATGATCATATTGCCGAAAAAGCAAGCGAGATGGCTCAAAATACGCTAAAAAAGCTCGAAGAAGAAGATCTTCCCCCGCTCCCATCAAATTACCAGCTTTATTTTGAACGCTTGCTTGAAAATGAAGAAACATCATTTAAAGAAAAAATTCAAAATGTTATGGATCTCCAATCTATCAATGAAGATCGCGTTGTTTCCTTTGAAAAAAGCGTCAAAGATGGATTTAAAAACATCAAAGAAATGCTAGATTTTATCGCAATGCTCTACAAAAATTTACAACTAATGCAAGCAATTACTAACAAACATATGACTGGCATTGAAAAAATCGATAATAAAATAGCCCTTTCAAGCGCTATCACGCTATTTGTAAAAGATATTGATAAGATCAATTCCATTACCTCATCGCAACTATCCCAAATCAAAAACCTTTATCAAAAAACAGCTGAAGTTATTTCAGATATCAACAAAAACACCATCTATGACTCCCGATTTGGTATCTATAATAAACGCTATTTTATGAGTTTGATCGAAAAAGAAAACAAGCTCATAGAAGAATTTACACATTCTTCAAGCATTTTGGTGATGGCATTATCAAAAAAAATCCAACAAAATGTTACACAAAAATCCACCCAAATGGTCCTACTCAAAAGCATTGCCAAACTGCTTTTAAAAACCTCACGCAGGAGTGATATTGTCGGTTATCTTGGCAATGGAATATTTGGTATTGCGCTAAAATACTCCGATATTGAAAGCACCATCAAAGCGGCTGAAAGATTTGTCAATTCTGTCAAAACAACCAATATATTTTTGGGAGATAGGGATATTTCGCTCAATGTCTCTGTAGGTATCGCAAAAATCCTCCCCCCAAGAAGCGCTCAAGATTCGCTAGATGCGGCACTTTCTGCCCTGCAAATCGCTCTTAGTGAACAAAGCGATTACAAGATTTTCCCTGAGGACTCCGAATAATGGCTATTTTAGAGATTCTAAAATACCCCCACCCAACACTCAGAAAAAAATCCCAAGAAGTTACCGCATTTGATGAGGATTTACACCGCCTTTTGGATAATATGTATGAGACGATGTGTTCAAGAAATGGCGTGGGACTCGCTGCTATCCAAGTGGGCGTGCAAAAACGGGTGCTAATCATTGAAATCCCCACTGAAGAGGATGACCCAAAAAACGACACACAGACAAACCGCACGCAAACAAATCACACCCAAACACAAACGATTGCTGAATCCAAAAAGAATTTTTTTGAAATCATCAACCCCGTTTTTCTCAAAAAAGAAGGGAATCTCAAATGGAACGAGGGCTGTTTGTCTGTGCCTGAATTTTACGAAGAAGTCGATCGATTTGAAAGCGTTACGCTTGCGTTTCAAGACCGCTTTGGTGAAAAAAAAATACTCCAAGCACAAGGGCTTTTAAGTATCGCTATCCAACACGAGATCGATCATCTCAACGGGATTTTATTCGTAGATAAACTCCCCATTTTAAAACGCAAAAAATTTGAAAAAGAACTCAAAAGAATCCAAAAGGAATCCAAATAATCTCCAAGAGAGCATTCAAAAATGGTTAATAAAATCTTATGCGCTACCAAATTTGGCACATCGGCAAAAATTGTCGAAGTCGAAGCGACATTTAGCCGTGCCTTACCCGGATTTGTGATTTCTGGGCTTGTCAATAATGCGATCCAAGAAGCCCGCCAGCGGGTGCATTCAGCACTTCAAAATAATAATTTCACATTCCCGCCCCTAAAAATCATCGTCAATCTCTCGCCCTCTGATCTCCCCAAAAACGGCAGTCATTTCGATCTCCCCATCGCTATTTTAATCGCCCTACAAAAAGAAAACATCGCTCCTGCTGGCTGGTTTGCATTTGGCGAGCTAGGGCTTGATGGCAAGATCAAGCACAATGACAATATCTACCCCCTACTCCTTGATATTGCGCTTAAATGCGAGCAGGCAAATGTCATTGTCCCTAGAGGGGGCAAGGATCTGTTCTGTCTGATACCCAATCTCAATTTTTACTACGCCGATCATATCAACGAAGCCCTAGAAATCATCAAGCAAGAATCCCCAACTCCCGATACTTATGTCAAAGAATTGGGTTTTCCTTGTTTTGAACTCCAAAATAATCGCTACTATCACCCCGATGTTTTTGAGCTTGATTTTTCCGAAGTCAAAGGGCAAGAAATCGCCAAAAGAGCTGCTTTGATCGCTGCAAGCGGGTTTCATAATATCATTTTTGAGGGGAGTCCTGGCTGTGGCAAGAGTATGATCGCCAAGCGAATGCGCTATATCCTCCCACCGCTCACCATCAAAGAAATGATCGAATCAGTCAAACTCCAAACCCTTAGCAACCAAGAAGCAGCTTATAGCCCATTACGGAGTTTCCGAAACCCTCATCAAAGCGCTTCAAAATCCAGTATTTTAGGATCAGCCACGCAGACAGAATCCAAGCCCGGCGAAATCGCCTTGGCACACAATGGTATTTTGTTTTTTGATGAACTCCCCCATTTCAAAAAAGATATTTTGGAATCCCTGCGCGAACCCCTAGAAAACAACAAACTCGTAGTCTCACGGGTGCATAGCAAGATCGAATACGACACATCATTTCTCTTTATTGGCGCACAAAATCCCTGCCCTTGCGGGAATCTACTTAGCAAACATCGGACCTGTCGTTGCCTTGATAAAGAAATCACTGCCTACAAAAACCACCTCAGCGAACCCTTTATGGATAGAATCGATCTGTTTATTCAGATGAATGAAACCCAAGAAGACGCCAAGCCAAGCGTTTCATCAAAACAAATGCAAGAACAAGTTTTCCAAGCCTTTAAAATCCAAATCTCACGGGGGCAAAAAAATCTCAATGGCAAACTTGGCGAAAAAGAAATCGATACGTTCTGTGTGCTTGACCCAGAGGCTCAAAGCCTCCTCTCCCAAGCAAATGCCCGATTTGGATTTTCAGAACGCTCCGTGCATAAACTCAAAAAACTCTCCCGCACCATCGCCGATCTAGAAAATTCTGAAACCATCAAAAAGCACCATCTCCTTGAAGCGTTGAGCTACCGCAAAGTTTAATCATTTTGTTAAAGAATTTTATTATCCTATCAGGATAATATCTTTATATTTTTTTAATAAAATTTGTGTTACATTGCAACCAAATAGCATAAATAATAGTTATCATTTTTTCATAATTTTCATTATCTTTTATCATCATTTGAGGTTACTATGCAAAAATACCACATACACAATATGGACTGCCCCAGCTGTGCTGAAAAGATCGAGCGCGAACTAGCCAAACTCCCCTATGTTACAAGTGCGCAAGTCTCTTTTAGCACCAATACGCTTTTATTAGAAACCAGCGATTTTGCTAGCGTGCAAACATTCCTCAAAAAACTAGAACCAAATATCTTGCTTACAAAAAAAGAAAACACCTCCCAAGATTCCCCTGCACCCATCAGCTTTGTTCCCATCATTAGCACGATTGCGTTATTTTTTCTCTCCATCATAGCCTTGCATTTTTTTGACTCAAAGCCAGTCCATATCATCGCTCAAACCATCCTTTTGGGCGTATATTTCTATGCGGGAAAAGATGTTTTTCTCGGTGCGTATCACAACTTCAAACGTGGGCAGTTTTTTGATGAAAATATTTTAATGCTCACCGCAACCATTGCGGCATTTTTTATCGGTGCTTACGAAGAGGCTGTCTCGGTGATGGTGTTTTTTGCCACGGGGGAGTTTCTGCAAGATCTCGCTGTATCCCGATCAAAAAATTCCATCAAAGCCCTATTAGATGTCGCCCCAGATATTGCGTATATCAAGCAAAATAACACCATCATCCCCACCACCCCTGCAAATCTAAAAATCAATGATGTTTTGATTGTAAAAGCCGGTGAAAAAATCCCCACTGATGGGATCGTGCTGGCAGGAAAAAGCACACTTGATCAAAAAGCCCTCACAGGAGAATCTATCCCCATAAGCGTGCAAGCAGGGCAAAAGGTTTTAGGCGGGAGTATCAATCTTGATGGCGTGCTAGAAATCTCGGTTGAGAAACTTTATGAAGATTCTTCTGTGGCAAAAATCATCGAGCTTGTCCAAAATGCCACCAACAAAAAATCCCGAACCGAAAAATTCATCACCTCATTTGCGAGATATTACACCCCTATCGTGTTTTTTATTGCCATTTTTGTAGCCGTTTTTCCCCCTTTGGCAGGAATAGGGAGCTTTGAGGATTGGATTTATCGGGGGCTGGTGGTGTTGATGGTGAGTTGCCCCTGTGCGCTTGTTATCTCAATCCCGCTGGGCTATTTTGGAGGTATCGGTGCGGCAAGCAAAAATGGCATCCTCATTAAAGGAGCAAACTATCTTGAAGCCCTTGCCCAAGTCAAAAATATTGCCTTTGACAAAACCGGCACACTCACCAAAGGGGTATTCAAAGTTACCCAAATCATTCCTGAAGCGGGATTTTCCAAAGAAGATGTGCTAAGATACGCTAATTGTTCTCAAACCCTCTCCAATCACCCCATCGCTACTTCCATCAAACAAGCCTATAAAGATCACCATACCCACGACATCAAAGACTATGAAGAACTCAGCGGGTATGGTATCAAAACAAAATGTGGCGCCGACCTCATCATCGCTGGCAATGATAAAATCCTGCATAAATACAATATCCCTCACGATAAATGCCATATCAAAGGCACGGTCGTGCATATCGCTGCAAACCAACGCTACATCGGGCATATCATCATCTCTGATGAAATCAAAGATGATGCCAAAGAGGGCTTTAGCGAATTGCGTAGCTTGGGGATCGCCCATATGCGTATTTTGAGCGGGGATAATGCCCACGCTGTCAAAGAAATAGCGACCACTTTGCATTGCGATTATGATGCTAATCTCTTGCCGGAAGAAAAGCTCCAAAAATTTGAAGCATTCAAAACATCCCATCCGGGCAAAACCGCATTTGTCGGCGATGGTATCAATGACGCCCCAACGCTTGCAAGTGCTGATGTGGGTATCAGTATGGGCGGGGCAAGTGATGTGAGTAAGGAAAGTGCAGATATTATCATCACGAATAATGCCATCACCTCGATTGCGAAGGCATTTAAGATTGCCAAAAAAACCAAAACCATCATCTGGCAAAATATCTTTTTTGCCCTAGGGATCAAGGCAGTATTTATCGTGCTGGGGCTTTTTGGTTTGGCAACACTTTGGGAAGCTGTGTTTGGTGATGTGGGTGTTGCGCTCATCGCATTAGCCAATGCGATGCGTGTAATGCGTGCCTAAAAGGCATAAAACGTATTATTTTATATGGCTTATCGCTGATAAAAATCTCTATGTATCAAAATTACCCAACCTAGCCCATTAATATTAACAAAGCATTAATTGTGAGATTATTTTTTGAGTTTTGATGATAAAATAATCCAAAGATTTTTTAGGGTGTAGATTTTTCATCAGCAAAGGAAAACATCACGATGTCCCAACCCGTCCAAACCGAGGGCGCAACCAAACAAAGAGACTCTATGGCACAAACCCCCCATCAAAATCACAACAACGACGCCATTATCCAAGCAAGGATTTTGTATTATGATTTTTTTAGCGGTCTATTTTTGTTTGACTTACTCAAAAATCGCCAAGATTTATTAAAAAAACAAATCCAAATCCTCAAAAACTTCGCCCTCTTTCCCTCTGATGAAGAGAATTTTCAAATCCTTGAAAACGAACTCGCAACCAATGGAATAAAAAATTTTCTTTCAGAATTTACACTCCTTTTTTCTCTGCCATTTTCAAGCGAAAATAAAAAACCTATCCATCTATACCTCTCCCATTATCAAGAAAATTGCATTGGTGGCAAAAGCCTCGTGCTTGCTAAGGAAATCATCAAAAAAAGCCAGCATTATCTCAATACCGCATTTACCAAAGAAACCGAAGAAAATCTGGGATTTTTGTTTGGTGCGATGCGATGTTTTTTGGAAGAAAAAGAATTTGTTTTAGCCAAAGAATTGTTTCTTTGCTGTATCCAGCCCATAAAAACCCCCATTTATCAAGCCATCGCACAAAGAAATGATAGTGTTTTATACACACGTATCAACGATATTTTAGATGGATTTCTCAATTTGGAGGAAACCATATTTTCAAACTGATCCCATCAAAGGGCTGGAATCAGCCTTTTTGTGGGGTCAGTCCAAATCCAAACTAAAGGAATAAAATGGAAGAAAAACCCAAAAAAAACTCTCGACGCCAATTTCTCAAAACAACCACAAAAGTAGGGGCTGTAGCTGCCATTGGCGGTTTAGCAATCAGTGCTTGCAGTAATACAGAAAAAGAACAAATAGGTGTCGTATCTGGCAAGTCCAACAAAGAAGAAATCTTGTATCAAGGGAATACAAAATACTGGAAAGAATACTACTCTGTAGCCAAATAATAAAAAACTTGAAAGGAGAAAGCAAAAAATGAGCGAAATCAACAACAAACGCCAAAATCGGCGCGCATTTTTGAAGATGTCCGCTTTAGCAGGTGCTGTGGGTATTTCCCAAGCGCTTGGTAGCGACACCAAAGAAATGCTAAAAAAAGCCTCAGGACAAGAACTAAGCGTAGCTTACCCAGGTTCTGAGAGAATCAAAACTATTTGCACCCATTGCTCGGTAGGCTGTGGGATTATTGCTGAAGTCAAAGATGGGGTGTGGGTCAGGCAAGAAGTCGCCCAAGACCACCCTGTAAGCCTCGGGGGGCATTGTTGCAAGGGTGCTGATATGATCGATCGTGTCAGGAGCGAGACCCGCTTGCGTTACCCCATCGAAAAGGTCAATGGCAAATGGGAGCGAACCACTTGGGATAGTGCGATGGATAAAATCGCCACCCAACTTAGCACCATCAGGGAAAAAAATGGTCCTGATAGCGTGATGTTTATCGGTTCAGCAAAAGTAAGCAACGAACAAAGCTACTATATTCGCAAGTTTGCTGCTTTTTTTGGGACCAATAACATCGACCATCAAGCTAGAATCTGACACAGCCCTACAGTCGCCGGTGTGGCGAATACATTTGGGTATGGTGGGATGAGTAATCACTTAGGAGATATGCAATTTTCTAAATTCATCTTCATCATCGGGGCAAATCCTGCTGTCAATCACCCTGTTGGGATGGTGCATATCCTCAGGGCAAAAGAAGCGGGCGCACGCATCGTATGTGTCGATCCGCACTTTAGCAAAACCGCGGTTAAAGCCGATGAATTTGTTCGTATCCGAAGCGGGACAGATGTCGCATTGGTCTATGGGATGATAAATTATATTGTCGCCAATAAACTTTATGATGAAAAATACCTCAAAGAGAGGGTTTATGGGTATGATGAAGTCTTCAAGGAAGCCAAAAAATACCCCCTTGATGTTGTAGAAAATATCACAGGCATCCCTGCAAAAACCATTGAAAGAATCACAAGGCAAATGGCAGAAGCCAAGCCTGCATCGCTGATCTGGAATCAAGGGCTCACCCAGCATACCGTTGGCACAAACAATACCCGTATTATGCCGATTCTCCAGCTCATCTTGGGGAATATTGGCAAAAACGGCGGGGGTGTGAATATCCTCCGTGGGCACGATAATGTCCAAGGGGCTTCCGATATGGGGAATCTTTCTGATTCGCTGCCCGGATATTATGGGCTTTCAGAGGGTTCTTGGAAGCATTTTTGCCAGCATTGGCATATTGATTATGAATGGATGCAAAACCGCTTCACCTCAAAAGAAATGATGGAAAAAACAGGCTATGCGCTTTCAACGTGGCGATTTGGCGTGCTTGATGAAGAAAATTTTGCCAACAACAACGGCACACCCATCAAAGCCCTCGTTGTCATCGGTAATGGGATCTCTACGACATCGTTGCTTGATAAGACAAAAGCAGCGCTTGACAAACTTGATCTTGTCGTATTTATAGACCCTTATGTCAATGATGTTGCCGTCATCACAGACAGAAAAGACAATCTATTCTTGCTCCCTGCTGCTTCACAAATGGAAACAAGCGGCTCGGTAGCAGCGACAAATCGAGCCTATCAATGGCGATACCAAGTCATCAAGCCGATGTTTGAGTGTAGAGAAGACCACGATATTTTGTTTGATTTAGCCCAGAGATTAGGCTTCAAAGAAGAATTTCAACGTTCTTTATACGAAATCGCCAAAAAAGAAGGGAGGCAAGATTTTATCTGGCCTGATGATGCCACCACCGAAATGGCACAAAGTATTCGCAGTATCGGATTACAGGGAATGAATGCCAAGCGTTTGAAACAGCATTGTGATAACTGGCATATGTTTGATAAGACCACTTTGATTGGGATGGGTCCAATGAAAGACCAATATTACGGACTTCCTTGGCCTTGCTGGAGCGAGAAACACCCTGGCACGCCCGTAATGTATAACGACACTATCCCGGTAATGCAAGGCGGGATGGGCTTTCGTGTGAATTGGGGCGTGAAAGCTCCGGATGGGACAGATATGCTCACCACCCGCAAGCTACCTGGTAGCAAGATCGCTGGGCATCCTGCCATCAATGCAGAAAATATTGAAAAAATCCTCCATATCACCCTAACACCCGAGGAAAAAGAAGCCGTCAAGGGAACATCTTTTGCCACAGGCAATACCAACATACTGGTGGAAAAAGCATTGCAAGCAGGCATTTGCCCTTATGGTAATGGCAAAGCAAGGATGGTTGTGTGGAACTGGTATGACAAGATCCCTATCCACCGAGAACCGCTACATACTTATCGACCGGATTTGATAGAGAAATACCCGAGTTTTCCAGACAAAAAAGACAATTTCCGGGCAAATCTCAAATACATCTCACGCCAAAAAGAAAAAGACTGGAAAAAAGACTATCCTCTTAGTATGCTTACAGGCAGGCTGGTCGCCCATATGGGAACAGGGACAGAGACAAGGAGTGCGAAATATTTAGCTGAAATCTATCACGAAATGTTTGTTGAGATTCACCCCAATACCGCACTCAATCTAGGCGTTCAAGATGGCGATATGGTCTGGCTATATGGCACAAGTGGCACCAAGATTTTAATCAAAGCCAAACACTCCTACCGCGTTGATGAAAACAATGTGTTTTTGCCTCAAAATTTCTCAGGCGTGTATGAAGGAAAAAGCCTCATTGATAGATACCCCGAAGGCACAAAGCCCTATGCCATCGGCGAGGCAGCATCAATGGTAACGAGCTATGGGTTTGACTATAACACCGCTTGCCCAGAAACCAAATGTGGCTTGTGCCGCATAGAAAAAGCCTAAGGAGGTAATGATGGAACAAACATCACCAACGGCAGGGGGATTTCAAATCCCAGAACATTCTCGTATCAAATTTTATTGTGATGATAACCGCTGTATCGATTGCCACGGGTGCGATGTGGCTTGCAAAGAAGCCCACCATCTCCCTGTTGGGGTCAATCGCCGACGTGTCATCACGCTCAATGAAGGGATAGTCGGCAAGGAAAAATCCATCTCAATCGCCTGTATGCATTGCGCAGACGCCCCGTGTGCAAAGGTCTGCCCCGTAGATTGCTTTTATATCCGTGCTGATGGGATTGTCCTACACAACAAAGAAACCTGTATCGGCTGTGGGTATTGCCTCTATGCCTGCCCGTTTGGAGCACCCCAATTCCCCACTAGCGATGTATTTGGCTCTCGGGGTGCGATGGATAAATGCACATTTTGTGCTGGAGGGCCTGCGCCCACCCATAGCCAAAAAGAATTTGATCTCTACGGGCAAAACCGCATTGCAGAGGGAAAAGTCCCAGCCTGTGCGGCGATGTGTTCGACCAAAGCACTCTTAGCAGGGAGCTCCAAAGAAGTCAGTAACATTGTCAGAGAAAGGGCAATCCATCGTGGGAATGGCACAGCTGAAGTTCCTTATACGTGGAGCAAGGCTTATGGGGATACATTTTAGGAGAATTTGATGAATATTTTTAAAAATTTTTTAAAAGCAATGTTTTTCTGTCTCCTCCTATGGGGCATTCTCCCCCAAGTAGCTTTGGCAAAAAACACATTCCATACACCCATTGATTTTGACACCAACGAAAAAATCTATGGCACTCATCAAATTGAAGCCATCAAAAACTGGGGAATAAACTCCCCGACTTCAGGCGTGGTGAGTGGCTCGGTAATGCAGATGGATGGCGTGGGTATTGGTGCGTTTGATGATGGAAAAAAGATCACAGGGATTCGAGGCATCGCCGGGTTAGGGGAAGCCTTTATGATACTGCAGGGCAAATTCTTCGCACCCATATTTTTGGGGGTGGTCGTTTTAGTCATTGTGGCATTCTTTGGGCATTACAAAATCGTAGGCAAAAAGCGATTCAATCACGGCAAAAAACTCAAAGTATTTTCGACCTACAATATCATCACCCACTGGGGTGCTGCGATTCCTTTTATCATCATCTGCCTCACAGGGCTTATGATGGTCTTTGGGGATAAGCTCGGCGGGGGGACACCGATTAGATTGGCTAAAAATATCCATTTTTTAGCCACATTTGTTTTTATCGTTTTTGGGGTCTTGATGTTTTTGATGTGGTTTAAACCCGCATTATTCAAACTCTATGACATCGGGTGGCTAAAAATAATGGGAGGCTATCTCTCCACATCAAAAACCCCCGTGCCTGCAGGGAAATTCAACGCCGGGCAAAAGATGTGGTTTTGGTTAGCCACTCTGGGCGGATTTGTGATGGCAGGCACCGGTCTTATAATGCACTTTTTTTATGGGGACATCAATTTTTTACGCCTCACAGCGATTATCCATAATGTGCTGGGATTTGGGATTGTTGCGATGCTCATCACCCATATTTATATGGCAGTATTTGCCATCGAAGGGGCGATTGAATCGATACTCAACGGGCATATGGGAGAAGAAGAGTTAGCCATTATGCACGGATTTTATTACAAGGAACTCAATGCCAATAGATAACCAAGCCTTTACAAAAACGATTGCCTATACATTCGTAGAGCAGGCAAATAATTTGGGCGTATCCAAAGAAGATATTGTTGTAGCTGAAGATAGGATTGCTATCTATCTCAATGGCAAAAAACTCATCTCCACAATGAGTATCCCCAAAGATCAAGATGCCCACGCCGTGGGATTTCTCTTGAGCGAGGGCGTGATTGAAGCTGTCGATGATATTCAAAATATCACCATTGCGCCTGATGGCTTGAGCGTGCATATTGAATCCAAAATCAAAGAAGAAAATTTAGCAAACCTTTTCCACGAAAAAACCTTGACATCGGGGTGTTGCGTGGGGGTAACAGGAAATTTTGAAGGAAAAATCACCAAAAAATTCATCGCCACACCGATGAAAGTCCCCATTTCAAAGGTTTGGGAGTTTCTCGATGATTTTGAAAAGGGTTGCACCCTATTTCATACCACAGGTTGCGTCCATCAGGCTGTTTTGAGGTTTGAAAATCACCCACAAATCAATGCCGAAGATATTGGCAGGCACAATGCCATCGACAAAGTCATCGGGAAAGCCAAACTCCAAAAAATCCAAACTTCTGAAAGCATTTTGATTGTGAGTGGCAGGCTTTCAATGGAAATGGTGATGAAATCAGCAATGCACGATATTCCGATTGTGATTTCACGAGCTGCAGCGACGCATTTGGGGGTAAAAACAGCCCAAATGCTAGGGATTACACTGATTGGGTTTGCTAGAAATAACAAAGCCAACATCTATACCCATCCCGCCCGAATCCTATTGGAGGGAAAAGTTTCTCACACCGAGTAATCAAGCACAATGGCGATACCCCATTGAGGCTAACAAAAAAGTTTTGCATTCAAGCATTTACGTATTCATTGCGCTAAGAAGATAATGGGAGGCAAGCAAGTGGATTTCTGCGATTTTTTGTTCGTAAATAATGATAAACAATTTGAACCTATCGCCAATGCGACCCAAGATTGGCTTGTTGTTTCTCCCTCCGCCGATGCGTATGCCCTCATCTCAAATAACCCAACTAATTGCGATATTTACGCCCCTGAAATCAATTGGTATCTCAAAAACTCCCAAGCCCCGATCGCGGCAAAAGCACAGAATATCAAACGGATGTATTTTTCTCGTATGGAGCGATACGAATATGGCATTGATAAAAGTTTCTCTACCGAAGTCTCCCCTACATTGCTTATCATCGGGGATAACACAGAAGCAAAGGAATTTTTGAATTTTGTCCAAAACTACACGCAAGTCCATTATGAAGTTGGCTTGTTAGATGCCAAGAATATTATTTCGATTTCAGGGAGTTTGGGGGCGTTTGAAGCACAGGTCAAAATTGGTGAGGAAGTTGGCAAAATCTCTTTTGCCCAGGGGGTTATTTTTTATGAAGATGATGACCTCGCACGCTCTAAAGGGATAGAAAAAGCAAGCGATTTTGAAGATGAAAATGCCCTGCTTGCACTGCTTGATTCACGTATTGGGGTTTATGACTACAAAACCATCATCACGTATGACAATCAAAACTGCCAATACCACCACCGACGCCCGAACAAAAATAATGAGGGCTATTGCCATAAATGTGCCAATGTCTGCCCGACATTTGGTATTACCAAAGACAATGCGTTAATGGAGCTCAATTTCTCAGCGATTGATTGTATCAACTGCGGGAATTGCGTGGCTGTATGCCCTAGCGGTTCGATTGATTATACCCCCTTTAGTATGCAAGCGTTTAGCCAAACGCTCAAGCACTATCAAGATACCCATATCCTTTTGATCCCAGAGGCTTTTTTGGATGAGCTTGCTGATTTTGAAATCCCCAAACACCTCTCGCCTCTCATCATCGATGGAAAAGATTTTCTTTCTGAAGCCCATATCCTCGCCCTACTCCAAGAAAGCGGGGGTTCGTGCGTTTATTATTGCCCAGAAATTTCTCAACCATCCCAAGAAGCCATCAAGCTTGTGAATGATATTTATCAGCAAATCTATCAAAAAATAGGCTTTCATACTGCTAAAAATATTTCTGAACTCCATCATATCGCCCCATCGCTGCAAAAAATAGAGTCCTACAGCTACCACCCTCGAGCGGGCGAATACAAAAGAAAACATTTCGCTGAACGCTTGCGATTTGCCATCAAAGATAATGACTACGGGCAAGTCAAAAGCGGGGAAAGTGGCGAGCTGATCCGATACGGGCAAATCACCCTCAAAGAGGAGCTTTGCACATTGTGTATGAGCTGTGTCGGGGCTTGCAATGTCGGCAGTCTAAGTGCTAATGCTACGAATTTTTCTTTGCAATTTAACCCCTCTATTTGCACGACTTGCGGGTATTGCGTCGATTCTTGCCCTGAAAATGCGATTTCTTTGGAGCTTTCTGGAATCAATTTACACCCCAGCTGGTTTGAAAACAAAATCATCGCTCAAGATAAGCTGTTTGCCTGCAGTGAATGCGGGAAAGAATTTGCCACACAAAAATCTATACAAAAAGTCAAATCAATAATGATTCCCCTATTTGGCAATGATGAAGCAAAAATCAAAACATTGGAATGTTGCCCGGAGTGCAAGGTAAAAATAATGCTGGGATAAAAAGCCAATCTGAAGCGAATATCATCTCAAATGCTTTAATGTATTGTTAGCTTTGTTATCTTTTGACCCCTTGTTTTTTTTGGGGGGGGGGGCTACATATGCTTTGAAATTTTAATTTTCTTTTTGGAAATATTCATTAAAACGCTCAAAAATTCTGGGGCGATTATGTGGGATTTGAAACACCATCACTTGGCGATATTTTTGCCTTTGATACCCTAGCAACCCGAACATAGCAATCAATCAAGCACCCAAAATATCTCAAACCCATCAAACAATCACACCACCGCCTAGCACCTTATCATCTTGATACACCACCAAAGCCTGCCCCTTCGCAACCCCATAAACAGGCTCTTTGAGTTCAGCGATAATCTTCTTTCCATCAATGATGATTTTGGCTTCTGAAGGCGTGCTACGATAGCGGATTTTTACCTTAAACTCCCCGCCACTAAAATTCTGGAGTAAGGATTTATTGATGGCTTCGACACGATGGGTGGCGAGATCTTCTTTTTTGCCTACGATGATTTCATTTTTTTGCGGGTTGATCCCTACCACAAAATGCGGTTCGTGCGCGCCTTTCACACTAAAGCCTTTACGCTTACCAATGGTATATTGCATATACCCTTTGTGGCTTCCAACCTCCCTGCCAGCAGTGTCTCGGACGATTCCTGAGCGATCGACTTGGGTGTGTTTTTTCAAAATATCAATATAATCTGTCTCCACAAAACAAATCTCTTGGGATTCCTTATACGTCTCCAAACTCCCCAGCCAAGGCATTACAGCGAATGCTTTGGGCTTGACGTCTTCTTTGAGCATATCCCCAAGCGGGAAAATCAAACGATCAATCGCCTCTTGCGAGATGGCATACAAAAAATAGCTTTGATCTTTGGTTTTGTCTTTTGCCTCACGTATGCGCTTCACGCCACCGATTTCTTCTATTCGTGCATAATGCCCTGTAGCGATTTTTTCACAACCCAAACCCAAAGCATAATCAAGTGCCAAGCCAAATTTCATCAATGGATTGCATAATGCGCAGGGATTGGGCGTCTCACCCCGTTGATACGCAAGGATAAATTCATCATAAACGGCTTTTTTGAACTCCTCTTGGGCAGTGATGACCCGAAATTCAAATCCTAGATTGCTAGCAACCTTTTGGCAATTTCTCAAAAACATCTCGTGTTTTGCTTCCTTGTCGTGGAGCTTGAGATAAATACCCAAAACCTCATAACCTTGGGATTTTAACAAATATGCCGAATAGGAGCTATCCACGCCCCCGCTCATTAAAAGTGCTACTTTCATTGAATTTCCTTATATTTACATTGTTTTTTACTCGGTTCGGATTTTAAAATCCGAACCTGAAGACCGCTTTATGGAAGCGAAGCTTCCATTCGCTCCTAAAGTTACCATCTCACACCCAGCCAGAGGCTGTGCGTTCGAGATAGGTTTCTAAGGTTTTTATTATACTTTACTCGGTTCAGTTTTTACAAACTGAATCTGAAGACCATTCCAGCAGGCAGAGCCTGCTTCCATTCCTAAAGAATAGGGTTATAACGGCGTGCGTTGCACTTCGTTATCAACCCAGTTTTAAAGGTTTTAAATCCTATCGCCAACAAACCCAAGCCCGCTACCCCTTGTCAGTCTGCCCACTAAGGGGGTGGGTCAGAGCCTAAGGCTTGTGCGTTCGAGATAGGTTTTGAGGTCTTTATTATACTTTACTCGATTCAATTTTTACAAACTGAATCTGAAGACCACTTACACTGCCACATTCCCTATGCCCGTCCTGCTATGCTACGCATAAAGCAGGCGGTCTGCGAAGCTATCAAAGCCAAGCAGTTGGCTTTGACTTAACGCTTCTCGTCCTAAAGTATTCTGACCCACCCACCCGTTTTATTCCCAGCTTCGCTGGTCATCAACCCATTTTCTAAGGTATTTAAATCTTATCCATTAGCAAACCCAGCCCACCACCGCCCACAATCAGCCAAAACTCGCCCTGCCCTATCCTAATAAAAATTTTATCTGTAAAATTAATAAAAAATTTATTATTTATTGACAATGGTAATAAATTTTATTTATAATTATATTAAATATTTAAAATAATTACTATCAATGATAGGATTTGCTATGATAAAAAAGTTTTCTTTGATTGCAATCATCTGGTTTTTGGTAAATGGTGCTTTGTATGGCAATGAAGACACACCCATAGCCCCAAACACGCAAAAGCCCATCAAGCCACCCGAAGGGAACAATATCAAGGCGGGTTTATTTATTGGCTTCACACTAGGCTATAACTCAATTAGTGATAATTTGAATCCCGATGCACCTATCCATATCTATGAATTTTCTGACAAAAAATCAAGAGAAAAAAACAAAGCGATTTCTGCCGGCGTTGCTTTTGAGGGAAAATTAGGATTTATCAAAACATTCAAAAGCGTAGGCATCCGATTTTATGGTTATGGGGGCAAAACCTATGTCTCCTACCAGACCCTTGGTATCAAGCCCAAGCCTAATGATGGCGACTATGTCCAAGAAGGCGAAACTGAAACTACCTATTATGGCGGTATTGCGGATTTATTATTTGGAAATTTTGAAAGCACCATCACATCAATGTATTTTTTTATTGGCGGGGGGTATCAAATCACAGATTACCGATTCAGAGGCGATATTTCTTTTGGGGATAATTTTTTAGACCGATTTGGTCATCTCAAACAAGTTGATTTGTATCGATTATCCAATACAGGCAAAGATAAAATCGCCTCTCCCCTCATCAATATCGGCGTTGGAGGAATGCTCAACAAACACCATATGTTTGAAATGACGTGGCGTTATCTGCTAAAAACCCCTTGTTTTGAATCCAACCATAAACCACGCTATGAGACCACTTACGCACGCTGGGGGGAAACAAATCTTGAACCTGATAGATATGATGAAACGAGGGTTAATCTAAAAAATAATATTACAGCAAATTGGAATCTCAATTTTACCTATTCGTATATTTTTTAAATCCCTAAGAAACTCCCAAAACCCGTGCAAAATCTTATCGATTCTTGGTAGGGGGCATAAGCTTTTATTAATTATTTTTTCATCAATATATCAAAGCCGTTTGATGAAAGGAAATCTATGACACCAGATAAAATCTTGAAATATTGTCTTGAAAATCTAGATGGGAGTGTTTTGATGAATAGTTGGGGAGAAAGTGCAATATTTTACAATCCAAACAACCAACTCAAGCGTGGTGTTTATATTCTAACCATCAAGGAAAAAGATGGGGATAATGATAGAAGCTCCAATCTAAACAGAGAAAATCTATATCGTCTAAATTTAGGAATCCGAAAAACCACGTTTATAGAAATGTTTGGTTTCATACCAAAACGCCCAGCAAAAGGCGGTATCGTTGATATGGATTATGATTTTACCGCCACCAATCAAATGCTTCCCCACCCTGTATATGGATGGATGGGATGGGTATGTTGCTTAAACCCATCACAAAAAACATTTGAAGAATTAAAACCACTGATTGAAGAAGCCTATACATACGCAAAAGAAAAGCATAAGAAACGCAAAAATTGCGCTACAAACTAGCAAACGTAAAAAATTTCAACTTCGGAAATGGTGTTTTCCTACAATGCCAGAGAGGCAAACAAAGCCTCTAAACAAAAAAACGGGGCGGGTATCAAAAACAATGCCAGGAATTGCATTGGGATAGCATTTGGTTTGAAAATTATGTATATTTTTTAAATCCCTAAGAAACCCCAAAAACCCGTGCAAAAATCCTATCGACATTCTTGGTATAGTAGGCATAATCAAAACATTCCCGAATCGTTTGCTCATCGATAATCTCACGCAACGCCTCATCCCCAAGCAAGTATTGCAAATACAGGCTCTCACCTTTGGCATTCAGTGCGCTCTTGCCTTGCTGGAGATCTTGCCACACTTTCATCGCATTTCTTTGGACAATCTTGTAGCTTTCTTCACGGCTCAAACCCTTTTTTGGTAGCTCCAAAAGCACCCGTTGAGAAAAGACCAGCCCACCGGTGAGAGAAAGATTTTTCATCATATTTTCAGGATAGATCACCAGATTTTCCACAAGCCCTTTGAGGCGATCGAGCATAAAATCACTCGTGATAAAAACATCAGGCAAAATAAACCTCTCCACCGAACTATGAGAAATATCACGCTCGTGCCAGAGGGCGACATTTTCCATCGCAGGGATCACAAAACCCCGAATCACCCGACACAATCCCGTGATATTTTCACTTAAGACTGGATTGCGCTTGTGGGGCATTGCCGAACTCCCCTTTTGCCCGGGCGAAAAGTATTCTTCTGCCTCATAGACTTCGGTGCGCTGGAAATGCCTGATTGCTACGGCTATCTTTTCGCAACTGCTTGCTAAAAGCGCCAAATCACTCATTAGCCTAGCATACCGATCCCGTTGGATGACTTGATTGCTAATAGGTGCAGGCGTAAGACCGAGTTCCTCACAAACAAGCTCCTCAAGCTCCATTGGCGTATGTGCCATATTCCCCATCGCCCCACTGATTGCCCCAACAGAAATCACCTTGAGCGTCTCTTTGAGTGCTTTTAGATGCCTACCTATCTCATCATACCAAATCGCCAAAACCAGCCCAAACGTGATAGGCTCGCCGTGTATGCCGTGGCTTCGCCCTACCATCAAAGTGCCTTTGTGTTCAAAAGCCCGTTTTTTTATCGCAACTTGTAGGGCTTGCACATCTTCGATGATGATTTTTAGGCTATCACGCATTTGTAGGGCAACGGCTGTGTCGATACAATCGCTTGATGTGATACCATAATGCACGAATCGTGATTCTTCGCCCAAGCTCTCGCTCACTGAAGTTGTAAAAGCGATCAGATCGTGCTTGGTAACCGCTTCGATTTCATTGATTCTATCGATGTTGAAACGGGCATTTTTACAAATCTTCTCACAATCCTCATCGCCGATAAGCCCGAGCTTATTCCAGCCTTTTACGACAGCTTTTTCCACATCTAGCCACGCAGTATATTTTGCCTCTAGGTCCCAGAGTTTTTTCATCTGCTCCCTTGCGTAACGCTCAACCATCAAAGCCCCTTTATTTTTTAAATCATACTTTAGATTTTTGGATTATATTTTGGCTTCTTCACGGCGTTGCAAGTATTCCCACCGGGCATCAACATCTTTTTGAAACTGCTCAATGATATGCTCGTTTTCAGGCTTGAAAAGATGTTTGAATCTGCCCTGTGCGCCCAAATAATCCCGCACAGGAATCACATTTTTTGGGCGATAGGTGATATTGACTTGCGTGCCATTGATGACTTCAAACAACGGGAATACCAAGCTATCTACTGCCAAATCACTCACATCAATGGTCTGATGGGAATCAAAGCGCCACTCGGTGGTGCAAGCACTCATCGCATTGATAAATGTTGGACCTTGTGTCTCAATAGCTTGCTTGATTTTTTTATTCATATCTTTCCATTTGTTTGGGGCAACTTGTGCGACATAGGGCGCTCCGTGCGCTGCCATCACAAACAAAATATCTTTTTTCTTTTCTTTTTTGCCATAACTCACCCTGCCTGCTGGCGTGGTCGAAGTGCTCGCACCAATGGGCGTCGATCCGCTTCTCTGCCCGCCCGTATTGGCATAAACCTCATTATCTAGGCAAATATAGGTCATATCGTGCCCACGCTCAAAGCACCCGCTAATCCACTGAAACCCAATATCATACGTAGCCCCATCGCCCCCAAATGCGACAAATTTTGGCTTTTGCCCGTTGTATTTGCCCTTTCTTGCCAGAGCCTTATACATCGCTTCAGCCCCAGCAACGGCTGTTGAGCCATTTTCAAACCCGATATGAATCCAAGGCACATCCCAAGACGTATGCGGATAAACAGCAGTAGAGACCTCCAAACACCCGGTAGAATTACCCAGCACAATCGGACCATCTACAGCATTTAAAACCTCCCGAACAATCATCCCGTGCGCACAACCCGGACACAAAAGATGCGCGCCTTCAAATTTCTCTGCTGATTTGCTAAATTGCTTTAAATTTTTAATTTCTTTTACCATATTTTTCTCCTTAGCAAAAGCTTAGTTTTGGACCACGAAGCCCTATAAACTGCTGGGTTGGGTGGGTAAGCTTGCCAGCTTTTGCGTTTTCTTGAAGTTCTTGGAAAATATTTGCCAAATCAACTTGGGTCAAATCCCTTTCGCCCAAACCATAGATATAGTTGGACAAAACAGGGTGCTTGGAATCTTGGGCTTGATACAAACTAGCCCCGACTTCATTAAATAACGCTCCCATTGCGCCTGCTGGCAAGCTCTTATCCATAATCGCAATCGCTTTGAGGTGCTTGATGGCATTGCCAAGCTCGACATAAGGGAAAGGTCTAAACGATCTAATCGTTGCCACGCCTGCTTTGATACCACGCTCACGGGCATTTTTGGCAGCAACCCGTGCGGACTCAACGGTTGTTCCCAACGCAAATATCGCAACTTCGGCATCTTCTATGTCATAGGTTTCTACCAGATGATACTGCCTGCCTGTTAGCTGGGCAAATGCGTCAAAAACCTTTTGTATCACCGCACTTGATTGCATTAGGGCATTATGCAATTGTGCTTTATGCTCAAAATGCCAATCTTCTTCGGCTTGCGCCCCATAAGTGGCAGGTTTATCAAAATCCAACAACGCATTTTTGCTTTGGTAATCCCCGATAAATTTGTAAGCCACCTCATCGCTAAGCGGGCGGACATTTTGGGCAGTATGTGAGCTCAAAAACCCATCTTGATTCACGATAGTAGGGATTCGCACGCTCATATCTTCAGCGATCCTAAACGCCATCAGATTAAAATCATAGGCTTCTTGAGGATTGCAGGTGCAGAGGTTTATCCAGCCAGCATCCCTGCCTAGATACATATCAGAATGGTCGCCGTGGATATTTAGCGGTGAAGCAAGGGCACGATTGACGAGATTAAGCACGATAGGCAAGCGCATCCCCGAAGCCTGATACAAAACCTCCACCATCAAAGCAAAGCCCTGCGAACTCGTAGCTGTCGCCACCCTGCCCCCAGCAGCAGCAGCGCCTACACACGCACTCATCGCTGCGTGTTCAGATTCTACCATCACAAATTCTCCATCAACATAGCCATTGCCTACAAAACTCCCGTAGTTTTGCACGATAGGTGTCGAAGGCGTGATGGGATAGGCAGCGACGACATCGATTTGGGCTTGTCTGAGGGCGTGAGAGGCTGCCATATTGCCATCCCATACCTCAATCTCCTGCAGTTCATAAACGTTTGCCATCATTATCTCCTTTTAGTTTTTCTTCTTATCTTCTTTTTGAGGCCAATTTTCTAAGGCATTTTGGTTGTCTGTATGATCGCTAAACATCAACAAGGATTTGGGATTTGTAGGGCAAACATCAACACATATCCCACAGCCCTTGCAATGGAGATAATCTACGCCACTAAGCTTCTCGTCTCTAGCAAGGATCGCCGCATCAGGGCAATACACCCAGCAATTGAAGCAATTGATACAAATATCACGATTATGCACAGGCTTTTCGACCCTCCAATGCGCAACACTGGCTTTATAAGAACTCTCAAGCGTATAGTCGCGTTCATTATTGTGCGATTCTAACGCCTCTTCTCCTTTGGCTTCAAATGGGAATAAAATCGCTCCGATTTCAAATTCATTCCAACCTTTCATTCCACTCATAAATGCTCCTTATTTGACTTCATCATAAGCCCGCTGGATGGCAAGCATATTCGCGTCGATGACTTTTTGGGGCAATTTTTTTCCCAACACTTTTTTGAACGCTTCTTTAAAAAATTCAATCTCAAGCATCCCAGAAATCTTGATAAATGCTCCTAGCATTGGGGCATTGGGAATGGGCTTGCCTAAGGTATCGATAGAAATCTTGATACAATCAAGCGTATGGACTTTTTTGCCTTTTAAATCAGGCTTTTTATCCAATAATTCTTCTTTGCTCAAATGTGTGGTGATGATATAGGAAGTTGTGGGCTTTTCATCAGCACAAATATCGGTGATAAAAGTAAGACCGGGGTCGATAACCAAGATATAATCAGGACTCATAAACTTTTCGTGATTTAATATCGGCGAAGAATCAATGCGATTATATGCTGTCATCGCAGCCCCACGTTTTGCAGATCCATACAGAGCAAACGCCTGCACCTCCTTACCCGTGCCAGCAACCACATCAGCTAAGCCCTTAGCACCCGTGATTGCCCCTTGACCGGCTCGTGAATGCCATCTGATTTGTAACATACGCATCTCCTTTTAATTGTTTGGTTTGAATCAAATTAGAAATGTGAATCATCTAAAAAATAACGATGCAAGAAAAATAATGCAGGTATGCTAAACGATACAATTCTAAACTTTTTACTATGAAATTTTACTGAATTTAACCCAATAGGCAAAATATACAAAGAATAATAGTTTAAATAATATTTTATTTTGAGAATATTAGTAACATTTAAACAGATTTGATGAATCCAACAGCTTCGAGAGAATCATCAAAAATATTCTCACAAATTGCCTGCATTGCTTGGATGTTTCCATACCCTGTTTTTACCCCGATAGGAGAAATCCCCGCACTGATAGCTGATTGGATATCTAAGATTGTATCACCTATCATAAATGCATTGGATAATGAAGCCCCCATCCGTGCTATTGCTTTCAAAACAGGTTCTTGATGGGGTTTTGGAAACTCGACATCTTCGATACCAACAATGGTTTGAAAATACCCCAAAATACCAAGATGTTCTAAGATCGCCCGAGAAAATCTCGCTGTTTTTGTCGTAACCACCCCCAGATAAGCAAATTCATTTGCCAACAAAATCGAATCTGTTGCTTTGGGTAACATTTTTGTTTTTTCCAAACAGATACCTTTATAATGGTGTCGATACACCTCAATACAAATACCGAGCTTTTCCCTGCTTGCCCCAAAATGCAAAAACATATCGCTTAATGTATGCCCGATGGTCTCTTGGACTTCTTCTAAGGCAGGGATTTTGAGGGCATTTTTTTCACAAGCCACGCAACAACTCTCATAAATCGCCTCCTCAGAATCAATGAGCGTCCCATCTAAATCAAACAAGATTATTTTTTCTTTTTCCATAGTTTGTTTCCTGCAATAAAATTTCTTGAAAAAATACCTGATTTTACCTCATACAAAATCACGCCAATCACAACCAAAAACGCCAAAAACTGCGAGATCGGGTAAGTCAGCCATATCCCGCTCATCCCGTATTCTTTGCTCATTATGGGTAACAAAATCACCAAAAACACTAGCGTATAAGAAATCGTGATAATAAAAGAACTTGCTGTCCTTTGGACTGATTGGAAAAATATCGCGCACACGATATTCACACCCAATAAAATATAGCCTATATAATAAACATTCATCGCCCCAATCGTATCACCCAAAAGATAGGGGTCACGGCTTGCGATATCATCTTGCAAAAATAGCCTCACTAAATGCCCATCAAATCCATAAAAAATCAAGTAAATAAAAATCCCCACACCAATGGAGACACTCACGCCAAAAAGAAAAATATTTTTGACACGTTCCAAATTCCCCGCCCCATAACTAAAGCTTGCAATCGGCTGGATGCCTTGTGCGATGGAGAGCAAAATCGTAAAAAATATAATCCCGCTATACATAATAATGCCATAAATACTCACCCCACGCTCCCCTGCAATCCCCATAATCGTGGTATTAAATAGCAACATCACCACCCCAGCGCTCAGTTCAGAAACCGCTTGAGGCACACCGCTTTTCGCAGAAGAAATCACGGCTCTCAAACTAAAACGCCTGATAAAATACAGCTTCCCCCGTTTAAGCAAAAAATGCCACAACAACACCAAAAAACCAATAGTGTGCCCCATAATCGTTGCCAATGCACTCCCATAAATCCCCATTTCAAAAACAAATAAAAATAAATAATTCAAAATAATATTTGCCCCTGCCCCAACAATCATCGCCACCATCGCCAAAATAGGCTGCCTATCATTGATGGCAAAAACATCGCTTAATGGGTGAAGTACCATAAAAACCGACCCCATAAAGATCACTTCCAAATAAGCCACGACAAGCGGTTTGAGGGTCTCACTGCTCCCAAGTAAAAAAGCGATTTCATCGACAAACAAATACAAAATCACCCCAGCTACCAACGTGCTAAGGGCGACAAAATAAAATACCGAGCTAAAAATCAAGCGCGCCCGATGGACCTCATTTTTGCCCAAAAAATACGAAACAATCGAGGCTGCACCCAAACTAAAGAGCAATTCATAAGCGATCATTACTGGAAAAACAGGCCAGCAAATGCTGATAGCCCCCAGCGCTTCTTCTCCGAGCTTTTTCCCTACAAAAATCCCATCCACCATTGAATATGTCGAGAGGGCAATCATCGCACACAACGAGGGGATAAAATAATAAAAAAATAATTTTTTGATGGGGTCGTTTCTCAAATCGATCTGAAACATAAAATCACCTCAATGAAGTGTTTTCCTGAAGACGAGAACTCAAGAGGAAAAAAGAAGATAGCAAACCATAATAAAAGCTAGAGATAAAAATGCAAAGACCATCACGATCCTTGCACCAGAAGAAATTATCTTTTTGAGAACTGCGGGCTTCTCCTTGCCTTTCGCTTGCCGTATTTTTTTCTTTCAACCACACGAGAATCCCGTGTAAGCAATCCTTTTGGCTTCAAAATAGCACGGAATGCTGTGTCATAGGCGTTCAATGCTTTGGATATCCCGTGTCTAAGGGCTTCAGCTTGTGCAGAATAGCCCCCACCCAACGTGATAGCGACAATATCGACAGATTTGTCTTGCTTGGTGAGGATGAGGGGTTGCATTACTTTCATCTTGATAGCTTCGTGCCCGCCAAGCCATTCGCCCAAACTCTCGCCATTGATGATGATTTTGCCACTCCCGCTTGTGAGCCAAACCTTAGCGACTGCCGTTTTTCTTTTTCCGGTTGCATAAATTTTTGCCATTTAAAATTCCTTTATTTGCTTTTTGTGATTTGAGCGGTGTGGGGATGCTCACTGCTTGTATAAACTTTGAGTTTTTTAATCATCGCCCGCCCGAGCTTTGTTTTTGGCAACATCCCTCTGACAGCGAGATGGAAGAGTTTTTCTGGGGACTTTTCTAGCATTTCTTTGAGCGTTTTGCTTTTGGTGCTACCAAAATACCCTGAATGCGTAAAATATTCTTTATCCTCTAGCTTCATCCCTGAAAATTTCACCAACGAAGCATTGACAATCACGACAAAATCGCCACAATCGACATTTGGCGTATAGCAAGGCTTATGCTTACCTCTCAAAATCGTCGCCACCTCAGTAATCAACCGACCAAAGGTTTTGTCTTTGGCATCCAAAACCACCCAATCACGCTTTATTTCGCTTGCTTTAGCAGCTTTTGTTATATTCATATGCTTTCACCTTATTGTTTATTTTTAGACTTATTTTTTAAACCTATTTTTAAAGTTGGCATTATGCCTAAAAAATCTTTAAAAAAGCTTAATTTAAGCTATTATTTATCTAAAAGCCTGCTCTTGATATTCCAAAATCCGCTTATTTTCACGATTGATGGCATATTCTTCATCATAAGCCTTTTGCACCACCGAATGGATAATATCCCGTTGGGTCTCACAACCCTTGTCTTGGAGCATATCAAGCACGATGGAATAAAACTGGATATCCTCGACAATCGCATCAAATGCCCGCTCCCTATCTTGCATATAAATTTTCTCATCGTGAATATATTCTGAAACCGCAACCTTGACCCGATCAAAGACCTTCAAAGCCAAATTTGTGGGCTTGACAATCCGATCAATCACCGCCTTTGCGTGCTGGAATTGCCCATCTAGGTTGGGTCTGCCTACATACACAAGCACGGGCAAAATCAACATCAGCGTATCGATCTTTGCACCCAAAGAGCGGGTTTGCCACTTGATGAGAAATTTTTGCAAATAGGTGAATCGCATTTTCTGGATATCGTTTGTCATTATGGCACGATCTCCGTCCCCACGCCCGCACTGGTAAAAAGCTCCAATAACAACGAATGTTCCACCCTGCCATCGATAATATGGACTTTTTGCACGCCATTTTTGACACACTCAAGACACGCTTGCATTTTTGGGAGCATTCCCCCAGCGATAACGCCTTGTTTTGTGAGCTGGAGGATTTTTTCTTCATTGAGTGTTGGGAGCAAAGACCCGCCAGCATCCAAAACACCTTTGGTATCAGTAAGAAATACCACTTTAAAGGCGTTCAGGGATTTGGCAATTTCGCAAGCGACAAGATCGGCATTGATATTATAACCGGGGTGATTGGCCTCACAGCTCCCTGCAATCGGTGCAATCACAGGCACAAAGCCATTATCAAGCAATGTGGTAAGCAATGAGACATCCACGTGCGTGATTTTGCCTGTATAATCAGACCCATCTTTTGACACCGCCTCAAACAGCCCGCCATCCTTGCCGCTGACCCCAACAGCCTTGATGCCGTGATGGTTCAAAAATGTGCTTAATTCTTTGTTGATACGCCCAGAAAGCACCATCTCAACAACTGGCATACTCTCTTGCGTCGTAACCCTATGCCCATCGATAAATTCCGTCGGGATATGCAAGGTTTCAAGCATTTTAGAAACATCCTTGCCCCCGCCGTGGATAATCACAGGCTTGATCCCAAGCATATACATCATCACGACATCTTTGGCAAATTGCTCTTTGAGTCGGGGATTTACCTGGGCAGAACCGCCATATTTGATAACAACCACCTTGCCCCGAAAAACCCTGATAAATGGCAGGGAATCCAATAAAATATCAGCAATTTTTATCCGCGTCTCCACATAACCTCTTTGTATCAAATAAATGTGTTATTATAAGCACTTATAATGTTTATTCGGCTTAAAATTTTATCTATATATGTTTTACTCGGCTTAATTTTTCAGAGAAAAATTAAGCCTGAAGACCACTACGCAGAGTAGAACTCTGCTTCGTTCCTAAAGTAACCATCTCATATTCAAGCAAGCTTGAATATTGGAGATAAGTTTCTAAGGTTTAGAAATCCTATCCGCTAGCAAACCCAGCCTGCTACGCTTTTTAATCTTGTATTGCATTGGGGGCGTGCAGGGGGAGGCGGGGTTAAGGGGAAAACGGGGGCGCTTCGCAAATCAGCCCCCCAGCACCCCTTTCTAGCTAGTATGAGAAAAAATAACTAGTCGCACAGCTATGGAAAAAAACATTATGCTTTACTCGATTCAGTTTTTTAAACTGAATCGCAAGACCATTCCGCAACTACCACATTCCCTATGCCCGTATTGCCGTCCAACTAGCGGTGCATATGGCAATCGCTCACGCGAAGCTATCAAAGCCAAGCAGTTGGCTTTGACTTAACGCTTCTCGTCCTAAAGAATAGGGTTATAACGGCGTGCGTTGCACTTCGTTATCAACCCGTTTTCTAAGGTTTTTACTCGGTTTGTTTTATTGGAGATTTTGTGATAGTATTGTCTTGAGATTGGTTAGATGAAAGAACATTATCACCTTTGTTGAGTGATAAACCCGATTCATCTATAAAATTGCCATCGTGAATCGTCTGGAGATTTTCCAATCTCAACTTATTTTTTCTATCAATATATGCTGTCAAGATAAAATGATTACTTTGTGATTTCTCCAAAACAATACTGCTTTGATTTGTAATAATACCTATCCTATCACGTCTCATAGCAACGGCGATACCATTTTTAATATTTTCTTCTAAATGTGAAATAAATTTTAACGCTTTAACTTCTCCAAATTGCTCACTTCTTTTTTTGAGGATATGACACAAGCCAAAATCATCATCCCCCCATACTAAATCAATATCCCCAATATCAGAACGATAGAATGCTCCCTTGATAAAGCCTTGTTTTTCCATTAGTAACTTTTGGACAGCAAGTTGGTCTTGATGGTAAAATTCTTGTGTAAAATCTGTCCCGACATAAATATTTTTATCCATTTTATTCTTAGAAAACCTCTCAATTTATGCTAGGTGCGATTATAGCACGATAGTTTCTATTATTTTTTACTCGATTCGATAAATCGAATCTGAAGACCGCTTTTTGGAGGCAAAGCCCCCAAACGCTCCTGAAGTATGGGGTTATAACGGCGTGCGTTGCACTTCGTTATCAACCCAGTTTCTAAGGTTTAGAAATCCTATCCGCTAGCAAACCCAGCCTGCTACGCTTTTTAATCTTGTATTGCATTGGGGGCGTGCAGGGGGAGGCGGGGTTAAGGGGAAAACGGGGGCGCTTCGCAAATCAGCCCCCCAGCACCCCTTTCTAGCTAGTATAAGAAACAATCACTAGCGATATTACTATGGAAAAAACATTATGCTTACTCGATTCAGTTTTTAGAAACTGAATCTGAAGACCATTCCAAGAGGCAAAGCCTCTTTCCATTCCTAAAGGACAGGGTTATTCCAAAGCTTCGCTTTGTCATCAACCCAGTTTCTAAGGTTTTCATTATTTTATACTCGGTTTGTTAAAAACAAACCTAAAGACCGCTCAAACAGGCAAAGCCCGTTTTCGCTCCTAAAGTAACCATTTCATACCCAAGCGTTGCTTGGGTATTGGAAATAAGTTTCTAAGGTTTTTTATACTATAAGAATATAACCCAAAATAAAGGATAAAAAATGAAAATCGTGATTTTAGATGCAAAAACATTAGGCGAGGCTGATTTGAGTCCCATAAAAAGCTTTGGTGAGTTCCAAATCTACCAAACCACCCGACCCGATGAAACCCTTGCACGTTGCGAAAATGCCGACATTGTGCTAACCAACAAAGTCGTCTTAGACGCCCCAATTTTAAAGCAACTCCCCAAACTAAAACTCATCTGCGTAACCGCCACAGGCACAAATATCATCGATCTACAAACCGCCAAGGAGCAAGGTATCGCAGTCAAAAACGTTGCGGGATACTCCACAAAGAGCGTCGCCCAGCACACCTTAACGCTCGCTTTGAACCTGATGTCTAAAATCGGCTATTACGACCATTATTGCAAAAGCGGGGAATGGTGCAAAAGCGATGTTTTTATGCATATCAATGGCGGGCTACGCGAGCTTGATGGCAAGGAATGGGGGATTATCGGATTAGGGAATATCGGCAAAGAAGTCGCCAAAATCGCCCAAGCCTTTGGGACACATATCAGCTACACCTCAACAAGTGGCAAAAACACCGATAACACCTACCCGCAAAAATCCCTCAAAGACCTTTTAGAACAAAGCGATATTATCTCCATCCACGCACCATTGAATGAAAAAACAAAAAACCTCATCACAGCAAAGGAACTCGCTTGCTTAAAAGAGGGTGCGATCCTCATCAATGCCGGGCGTGGAGGCATTGTCAATGAAAAGGATTTGGCAAAAACCTTAGAATCAAAAAATATTTTCTTTGGGGCAGATGTGCTTGAAGTTGAGCCAATGGTGGCAGGACACCCATTTTTAAACCCTGTTATTGCAGATAAAATCATTCTTACCCCGCACATCGCTTGGGCTTACGAGAATGCTCGAAAAAAATTGCTCCAGATGGTGATTGAAAATATCGAAAGCTTTGTGCGGGATTATTAATACCTATAAGGTTTTTACTCGGTTGGCTATGCCAACCTGAAGACCGCTTTAGGCAGTGAATTAAGGTTTGGGCGTATGCTATGCTCCTTAAGTTCGCATATACGCATTGTCGTGCGAGGCTAAAAAAGATAAGCAGTTATCTTTTTTTAACGCCTCTCCTCTCACACCCAGCCAGAGGCTGTGCGTTCGAGATAAATTTCTAAGGTTTTCATTATTTTTTACTCGGTTTGTTTTGTTGGAGATTTTGTGATAGTATTGTCTTGAGATTGGTTAGATGAAAGAACATCATCGCCTTTGTTGAGCGCTGAACCCGATTCATCTATAAAATTACCATCGTGAATCGTCTGGAAATTTTCCAATCTCAGCTTATTTTTTCTATCAATATAGGCTGTCAAGATAAAATGATTACTTTGTGATTTCTCCAAAACAATACTGCTTTGATTGGTAATAATACCTATCCTATCACGCCTCATAGCAATAGCCACCCCATTTTTGATATTCTCTTCTAAATGCGAAATGAATTTTAACGCTTTGACTTCTCCAAACTGCTTGCTTCTTTGTTTGAGGATATGGCACAAACCAAAATCATCATTCCCCCAAACCAAATCAATATCCCCAATATCAGAGCGATAGAATGCGCCCTTGATAAAGCCTTGTTTTTCCATTAACAATTTTTGCACAGCAAGTTGGTCTTGATGGTAAAATTCTTGCGTGAAGTCTGTTCCGACATAAAGATTTTTATCCATTTTATCTTAGAAAACCTCTCAATTTATGCTAGGTGCGATTATAGCACGATAGTTTCTATTATTTTTTACTCGGTTTGTTTAAAAACAAACCTGAAGACCACTGCGGGCGGGAGACCCGCCCTGCGTTCCTAAAGTAAGGGCGTCTGCTATGCTCCTTAAGGTCGCATAAACACATCGCCGTGCGAGGCTAAAAAAGATAAGCAGTTATCTTTTTTAACGGCTCTCCTCTCACACCCAGCCAAAGGCTGTGCGTTCGAGATAGGTTTTTAAGGTGTTAAATCCTATCTACTTCCAAACCAAGCTATCTACGCCCTTTCATCCTATCCACTAAGGGGGCGTGTCAGGGGGTAGGGGTTCTAAAGGGGTCTAGGGGGGCGAACTTCGCAATTCAAGCCCCCCTGACCCCTTTCTAGCTAGTATGAGAAAAAATAACTAGTCGCACAGCTATGGAAAAAACATTATGTTTTACAAAGTAACCATCTCATACCCAAAGCGTTGCTTTGGGTATTGGAAATAAGTTTCTAAGGTTTTCATTATTTTTTACTCGGTTTGCGGGGCAAACCTGAAAACCACTCACGGGAGCTTAAGCTATAACTGGGTGGGAAAATCAAAACAACTCGCTATGCGAGCCGACATTGATAGCTGTAAGAATCAAAATATCTTCACATTTTTCATAAATCAACAATAAATCGGGTTTGATATGGCACTCTCTAAAGCCCTCATATTCGCCTTTGAGTTTATGGTCTTTATATTTTGGCTCTAAAATTTCATCATTAGCCAACCTCTCCAAAATGCTTAAAACTTGCGATTTATGCGTTTCTGATAGCTTTTTAAAACTCTTTTTGAAATCTTTTGATCGAAAAATCTCGTATTTCAAGATTCCAAATCCTCACGCAACGCCTCAATACTTTTAAAACCCTTGATTTTGCCAGCCTTATAATCTGCTTTGATTTGCTCAGATTCTCTTCGCCATTCTGTTGCAATTTCCTTATCGCTTCGCTTGGTCTTGATTTTTGATTTCGCAGATTTGGCTAAATCTCTAAAAGCTGGGACAAATTCATCTTTGACATTTTCAATAATTAAAGTCATTTGTTTCCTCCGTGTTTTATGCAGGTTTCTACTGATTATACCATTCCGATACGAATAAACCTATCGGTGTCAGTTTATTTTGCGGACTTGATTCACTAACGTGAATCGCAAGACCATTCCAGCAAGCAGAGCCTACTTCCATTCCTAAAGCACAGGGTTATTCCCAGCTATCGCTGGTCATCAACTTGGGGCGGGCGGGCAAAATTTCTAAGGTTTGTCGTGTGGAATCACTTCAAATCCAGCCCGCTACGCCCTGTCATCTGACCCACTAAGGGGGCGGGTCAGGGGGTTGGGGAGTTTGAGGGGAAAGGGGGGCGGACTTCGCAATTTAAGCCCCCCTTCCCTTCAAAGGGCGAAGCCCCGTTCGCTCCTAAAGTTACCATCTCACACCCAGCCAGAGGCTGTGCGTTCGAGATAAGTTTCTAAGGTTTCATTATTTTCTACTCGGTTTGCGGGGCAAACCTGAAGACCACTGCGGGCGGGAGACCCGCCCTGCGTTCCTAAAGTAACCATCTCACACCCAGCCAGAGGCTGTGCGTTCGAGATAAGTTTCTAAGGTTTCATTATTTTCTACTCGGTTTGCGGGGCAAACCTGAAGACCACTGCGGGCGGGAGACCCGCCCTGCGTTCCTAAAGTAAGGGCGTCTGCTATGCTCCTTAAGGTCGCATAAACACATCGCCGTGCGAGGCTAAAAAAGATAAGCAGTTGGCTTTTTTATGTTTTTAACTGGGATTTGCTAGAACAAATCCTAAGACCGCAAACACGAGTAAAACCCGTGTTTGCTCCTAAAGTTCAGGGTTATGACTAGCTTTGCTATTCATCAACTTGGGGCGGGCGGGCAAAATTTCTAAGGTTTGGGCGTCTTGCGGTGCTCCTTATGTCGCACAACGCAATCGCCGTGCGAGGCTACCAGAGCCAAGCAGTTGGCTCTGGCTTTACGCCTCTCCTCTCAATTGGTTTCGATAAAATGCCCCATTCCCCCGCCATCGCTCACGCCGAGTGCCTTTTGGAGTGCTTGAAACATCTCATCAATATCTTCGACAGGGGCGACATTTTCCCTCCCAGCACATTGCGCCCATCGCTTCAAAAAATAGCTCGTATCCTTTTTTGACCCGATATTGATGAAAAACACCTTCCCCTCTGCGCCCCCATCTCGTCGCATCCCATCAATAAACGCCTTACAAACCCCCCTGTTGATGAGTTCTGTTTCTAGTTCAAAACGATGGGCATTATTTTGGGATGTCTGCTCCCCATTTGTCCCATCTGTAACGATCACCATCACCCGATGGCGATGTTTTGCCCCCATTTTTCGGCTCAAAAGCACACCCCCACGCAACATCGAGAGAATCACAGCGGTTTCTTGACCTTCTGGACTGACATAATTATTCAGCAAAGGGATCTTAAAAATCCTATCATTGCCAATAGGTTTGAGTTTTTCTTCAAAATACGCCATCGCCGATCTCGTGCTATGCCCACCAATCCCAGCTTCACTAAGCCCAAAAAAATCATAAGCAATCCCATTGGTGCGCCCTTTATACGCAGGATCTACGATCTCATAGATACATCGGGGGTGGGATCTATCAAGCCCATCAAGCAAATCATTATAAAACCGAAATGTAAAAGCCTTATCAGGATCGGTGAGATTCCTAAAAGTCTTGCCATAATCAATCACATCAATGAGGTTTTTATCGATGAGATTCACATAGCCATTTTCAGGCAAAGCATACGCCTTATAAAACGCATATGCTGCGTCCCTATCGGGGTGAGAGAGGTAGGGCTCATCATCAAAAGTCATCGTTTGGTCTTGGTTGGACTGGAGAATCTGCCCTTTTTCAAACAGCTTTTTATCCAGCACGCCCGACCATTGATCATATGTGCTGTGGTGCAAGGTATATTCATCTTTGAAACTCACTTGCAGGGCGAAATATGTTGCGTTTCTCGTGCCTGTGGAAACACCGCTTTTGCAAGTTTTAGTATAGTTGATTTCTTTTTGATATTGCGACCCCTCAGTAAATGGCAAAAAGGCAAACTGCGATCCCGAGACTTCTTTGTTGATTTTATACATATAATAAAGGATAGCCCCTTGCAACGCATCGATACGACGGCTCGCACGCTTGAGTTTATCGCAAATGGTTTTTTCATAATCAGGAGAATCTTTTTGACAAACCTTGAGTTTGGAATACCCCGAGTTAAAAAAGGTCTGCTTCATCGAGCTAGAAAGATCGACAACAAAAAGATAATCCGCTGCCACTAATCCGTGCGTCTTCTCTTTGGTATCCACAGATACCCCCATCGAAGCGACCTTATAGCCCGAAGCCCCTTTATCAAAAAATCTCCCAAACCACGTAGGCAAACGCATATTCGCCCACGTGCTAAAGACATTTTTAAGCTGTGGGCTTCCGTTTTGATCGGGGATAGAAACTTGTTTATCCAATGTAGTAATGCTATCAAAATCAATATCACGATTATTTTTAAAAGACGCTTTCAAAAAATTGCGGATATAAGTCTGCTGGTCTGCCTTGTTTTGCAACACACTAGCACCCAATGTGGCTTCTCTAAGGACATCTTGAAAACGACTCGCTTGCAAAAACATATGCCCCAGATCAAAACCCATCACCAAAAGCCCCACAATCAGCGGGGATAAAACCGCTGTGATGAGTGCAAAATTCCCTCGTTTTTCCTGATAAAACCTTATCAAACCGCCCGTTTCTATAACAGATATTATAGTTTGGTCCTTTGTTTGGCTTGCCAATATTTCTCCCTATCGTGATTAAAATTCAAGGCTCTCTTCTTCCATTTCTTTTTGGCGCATTCGGATGGATTTTTGTAATTCTTGGACCTTTTCTACCTTTTGTGGTTTCGCCCCAAAGCTCCATCGCGCCCCTACATTGATGTTATAATCGGTATTATAGTTCCCTAAAAAGCTACGATTGACATCAGCATAAATCCGCCAGTCATCATTGAGTGCGGTATTTGCCCCCAAAGAAAGCAAGACTTTATGATTCATTTTAGCTTCAAGCGTTTCACTCAAATCAAATTGCGATACTTTCACACCCGCACCGGTGTTGAGTTCATTGACATAAAATAACCCCAAACGCAATTGCAATTTTGCCCCCGAGTCAAAGCCAAATTCCTTGCCCACTGCTGCCCCAAGCCGTGAAATCAAAGCATTATCGCTTGAGAGCTTGCCGACAAATTTATCTGATTTTGTCTGGGCATTAAGCTCTGCCCCGCCGATATAGCCATAAATAAACTCAACTTGAGGCTCAACAAAATAGCTCCCTTTCGTTTCTGTATCATCACCCCCGCCAAAGAAATAACGCCAGCCCGCTTCAGCCCCGATCAAAAACGCATTCACGCCGACATTTTTGGATTTATCGTCAAAATCCATCGTCTCATCTTTGAAGCTATAATCTTGCCCGATACGGAGGTATTTAGCGATCGTATCGACATAAAGCCCATTATCGGCTACATAGGTGTTATAAAGCCCCACAGAGAGGTTTTTGCCCGAGCTTGTATAACCACTACCCTTTGAAGAGATTATCGACCCGCCAATGACTACCCCCAAAAAGTCCCGCGCACTATCGAAGCTAAAGCCATAATCATAACCGCCTTGCAATGTCGTATAAAAATCGGAATTTTTATCATTATCGCTCCCCATCCCATTACTCACACGCACCCACGCCCCAGAAGTGGCTTTGAGATTATGCAAATCCCCCATTCGGAGATTGAGATTATTGGTTTCTACACGCCAACCCCGATAAAACACGCCTAAGGCACTTTTAAACACATTGGCTTTTTCCTCATTGATACTTGCTAAAATCTTGCTAAGATAATATTCATAGCTCCCATCATTCCCTGCTACGCTCTCAAATTTCGGGGTAAAATTCACCACCCCATCGTTGTAATGCCCGGTATCAAAATAATCCGCACTCCCCCCTTGTGCGATACTAGCAAGCAAGATTTTTTCTTTCAATTCACTCCCTGTAATTTCTACATACAGATGATTTGTCCCTGCTGTGCCTTTTTCTGCCGTGCCAATCCTAACAACAGCACTCTCATCTGGCTTAGCGGTATCAACACCCATCAAAAAGATGAGATTTTGCCCCTCTAATGTGCCAATATCAACATAACGATGGCTATTTCCCCCACTCGCACCTGCTAGCACTGCCGAGCTAGCTACTGGAGAGGTTGTCGCAGGTGTAGGGGTCCCCATTCCTCTAAGGTCAATGATACCACCTATCCCGCCGAGTTTGCCTACACGTGAGTTGCCCCCGACTTCCCAAACACCTGCCATTTTTTTGGCACTATTTGTTTGATTATCAATACTTGCAAATAAATCATCAACTTCTTGTTTCTTTTCTTCTTCGGTTTTAGGTTGCTTGGGTGCTTGTGAGACTGGATGAGAAAACTTGATTTCTTTGACATCCATTGCCGTCCCAGCAAACTTCTTGCCATCAGAAAGTCGCAATATATAATCAAGCGCACCTTTCTTGAGTTCGCCTGTGATGTTAGTATCTTTGAGGATAATCGTGCCTGATTTGACTTGTAGATAGTCATCTGTTTTGCTTGTCCCGACGTCTGCAATTTTTTTAACCTCTTCATTGATGGCTTCAAGCAATGTCTTTTCTTCTCCAACATTTAGGGTTATATCGCCAGGCAATTGCACCCCCACACTGCTATCCTTGCTCTTTTCCCCATCTTTGATAACCCCAAGCGTCGCTTTTTTATCTTTATCGTTAGCCTTGCTAAGATCACCGACAAGATGGATGGCATTTTCGTTTAGTTCATATGAAGCGGCAAGGCGTTTTTTGCCTACCGCTGATTCTGATGAAGCCACTTCTTCTTTCCCTTCTTCTTCCCCGATACCAATATCAGCAGGCTTTTCTGGGGTGCTTGTAACCCACGTATTCCCTGCCATTACTAGATGTTGCCCCGCAGTTGCACTTTTTAATGTGTTGGTTATATCACCCGCATCAAGGAAGATATATTTATCATCAGAACTGCCTTTTATATCGGTTATACTGACATTACCAATCAAATAAAAATTCACACCGCCATTATTAGCGTTACTAGAATACCCTTGAGCGAATTTATGTTCTTCACTCAATTTAAGACCATAAAAAAAAGTGTTTTTATTTTTATCTAAGCCTTTGCTCTCTAGCAGATTTTTCGCATCCTCTGAAAGTTTATCAATATCCGCAGCTTCGCTAGTTGCATTACTACTGGTAATTTGCGTAGCGTTAAATACAAAATTCAAGCTATGGTATTTCTTTTGGGTTTCGGCGGTGTTATCAAACTTATTAGTAAAATTTGTATTGACAATAAAAATATCACCTTTAAAATCCTTATAATCACTCGGGGCTATATCTTGGGTGCTAGAAAGATAGAGCGTGGAAGCCACATCAGAAACACCGCCTTTGATATGGCTATATGTCTCTTTATTCATTGCCAAAGTGCTAATACGGGTCTTTTCGCCCAAAGTAATATCGCTAGAGAGGGCAACATTATCATCAAAATTTGCTTTAAAATCCGTCGCCGCTTCAAGTTTGAGTTCTGTGGTCCGAGCCCATTTATTAGTGATAATAGAGACCTCGACCTTACCGGGTGTGCCGGTAGTCTCGCTTGGTTTGTTGGTGAAAAATGAATTATTCGGATCGTATTTGAGCAAATCCCCTTTGGCAAAACTAGCATCGCTAAAATGCAATTCCAAATCGCCCCCATTATAGATAATCGGGGCTTCTAGGTTAGCACCACTTTCAAATTCAAAAACATTCTTGCCCCCACCGATATAAATCGCCCCATCTTTTTGCGCACTGGTCCCATCGGTGCGCGTGCTGGCGAGGGCGCTGGGTGTGGTTATTGTTTTTTTGTTGTATTCTAAACAAGAAGACAAAAACTTACTCTTGCAACTTGTTTTATCGTCAACTTCTAAGGTTTTGCTCCCATTAAAAGTAAAAACATTATCCCCACCCGTGATGATGAGATTTTTACCCGCACCATATTCACCAAAAGCAAGCCCGAGACTCGAACCATTTAAGAATTCAAATTCATTTTTGCCCCCAGCAATATTCATATTACCTTTTTCAAACTTGCTCGTTTCATCAAAATGGAATTTGTTATCTTCCCCACCACGAATATGCAAATGCCCTTGCAAGGCAGAGTTTTCAAAATCAGCGTGCGTTTTCCCACCCGTGATGACAAAGGCATTCTCGATCTCATCATAAGTGCCTGCATATTTTCCACTGCCTGAATTTTTATTGCTGATTTCCATCGTGGCATATTCGAGCGTTATTCCCAAATCGCCTTTTTCTTTGACTACAATCGCACCGGTGAATTTTCCATTAGTCCCTGTGGTTTCATCTTTTACATTTTTGATATTAATCGTAGCTTTGGCTTCTGAAGTCTCTTTTTCTGATTCCTTGCCGATAGTGATAACGCCCTTATTAAAAGTCCCGCCGTGATTGAGGTTGAGCGCAAACTCCCCGCCAGTTACATTGATAAGGCCTTCGTGAATGGTAGGCAACTGGACCTCAGGTTTGTTGCCGTTTTTTAAGGCTTCATCGCTTAGATTCAAGGTGAGTTTGCCCCCAGTAACTTTCATTGAATTAGAACCACCAAACATCGCACCGGCGAGATTATACTTTGAATTATCACCCCTGATTTCATTGATCGAAGCGTATTGTTTGACATTGATAGTCAGCTCACCCCCACTGACTTCGACCTTGCGGTCCATTCGGACATTCGCAAGGGTGGCGTTGGTGCTATCACCTGTAAGGCTGATAGTATGTTTCCCGCCACTCACGGCTAATAAATTATCTTTGCCTGAAAATTTGCTAGTATTTTTGAAATCAAAAGTCCCTACGCCCCCTTTGAGGGTAATATTGCCATATTCAAACTGACCCGCAGAACTATATTTTGGGGTGTATGCTTGGAGCGTCAGCTTGGTGGTGGTGTCATTGGCGTCCTTGCCTAGCGTAATATCACCATTAAAGACACTGCCACTGACAATATTTATGTTTGCCTCCCCGCCCGTGATGTTAAATGCCACGCCCTCTTGCCCTGAGATATAATTGCTCGCTTGCGCCTCGCCATTAAGCCCCACGAGTGCATTTTTGAAATCAAAGGTGGCTTTGCCCCCTGTGATATTAAAATCCGTATTTTCGATACGGAGAGCATAGGTATCCCCATTCACCCGAGTAGTATTGAGTGTCATTTCCCCGCCCGTGATGTTAAATATGGTCCTGTCTTTTTTCTCTGTGCCTATCCCATCACCGATAATGCTTTCAGAATTTTTTTCTGTGCCAGAGGTGGCATTCAAGATAAGCTTCCCGCCCTCAATAGCAATGGCTTTGCCCGTTAATTTTGACCCTTTTTCTAAAGAAAAATGATTTTCTCCGCCTTTGATAGTGATAGAACCATCAAAGCTTGCTTTGTCTTTGAGGTTAAAATCATTGAAGCCATTAGTGATGAAAATCATCTGGGTCGAGGGGTTTTCACCTTGCAAATGGGCGTTGGTGAAGTTAAAAATATTTTTGTCATTAGCCCCATAGGTTTTAGTGGTAGTGGTGTTATTTACAGAGATAGAGCCTATCATTTTGGCTTCATCGCTAAAATCAAACTTCCCGATAAAATTTTCTAGCGTGATATTGCCGGTGAGGGCATTTTTGGCTTCATTGTTGCCTGCGAAAATAAAATCGGTCGCTGACTCTCCATCGGCTAGCTCGGTAAATTTAGTCCCTTTAAGTGTGATATTAGCTTCTAGCGAAGATTTCGTTTGCTTATAAATAAGCGGGGTAAGTTTTTCGGTAGCAGTTGCACTTTCGGGTATGCTAATCGTAAGGGGATTTTTGGCAGTAAGAGCAAAACCCTCAGGAATAGTGATTGTGTTATTTTCTGCTGTGGGGTTTGTGGGTGCTGTTTCTGGCTGTGCTGGTGCTGGGCTGCCATCTGTGGCTTTTTGGAGTATATAGTTAATGCTGATTTCATATTCTTTATCTGAAGCACCTTTTGTAAAAGTTACACCTGAAATTTTGCTTTTGACTTCCGGTGATGGTTGTGGTGTTTCAGGTTGCGATGTTGCTTGACCTGCTGGGGTGCTTGGTTGGCTGTCTCCTGTTTGTGTTGGTTGCTCTGTGGAGGCAACGGGCGGACTAGCTTCGACTTCTTCTGCACCCAATGGGCTAGAGGCAAAAAGAGCCAATGCAAGCACTACACTGATTTTGAAACCTTTTGAGATTTTTGAAAGATAATAAGTAGCCATTTTTTAATCCTTATTTTGATAATTGTTATTATTTTGTGATAGTAGTGCAAAATATATAAATAAAACCTTAAAAATATTATTTTAGTTAAATAATTGCAAAGATATTATGCAAAATATGTGTGTAAGTCGGGAATATAGGGGGTTTTAGTAATAGAATTTTTATTTTTGGTAATTTTATTATGTTTTACTCGGTTTGTTTAAAAACAAACCTGAAGACCACTCCAGCAGGCAGAGCCTGCTTCCATTCCTAAAGTTATTGGGTTATTCCCAGCTACCGCTGGTCATCAACCCGTTTTCTAAGGTTTTTACTCGATTCACATCACATCTTAAAGTATTAAACTTTATTTTTCAACAAAAGGGGTTTATCCCTCCCCTAACCCCTCCCTTAGCCCCGAAAAGAAGCCTTTTCTTTTCGGCAATCAAGGGAGGGGAAGTCGCTTGCTTGTGTCTCCTTGCGAAAAATCGGCGGTCGCACTTCAACGACCTTGTTTCCGATTTTTCACAGCACACAAGCACGACAAAGAAAGCAGTTTTAGATTTTAAGCCCTAGATAGCTTTAAAATCCTATCCACTTTCAAACCCAGCTAGCTACGCTTTTTAATCCTGCATTGCATTGGGGGTGTGACGGGGGTTTTTACCCGCCCGCCCATTGTTTAAGGGGCTTAGGGGGGCGGTCTTCGCAAGGAGAGGCGTAAAGGCAAAGCCAACTGCTTGGCTTTGCTAGCCTCGCACGCCGATGCGTATATGCCCGTAAGGGCATAGCATACGGCTAGCCCCTCCCTTTCTAGCTAGTATAGGAAAAAATAACTAGTCGCACGGCTATGGAGAAATATTCGATTTATAGGAGCTTGAGATAAAGAATTTCTAAAATGGAGATATGGTAAAATGGCACTTGAGGTTGTTAGCCCTAGAGGATAGCGACCTTTAGGGCTAAATCCAAGCAACCTTAAAAAGGTGTTTAGGTGAAAGCTCTAGAATTGCTAAAAACAATCCTTGATATTATTGTAGCACTTCTTGTTATTTTTGACAAGATAGCTCGATGATTTAGGATTGCCCCCAGTTGATGGGGGTAGCAATTCGAATTTTTCATCTGCTTTCTATATGCTAACTCGATTCACTAGCGTGAATCTGAAGATCATTCCGCAGAGTGAAACTCTGCTCCATTCCTAAAGTTATTTGACCCGCCCACCCGAGTTATTCTGTGCTTCGCACATCATCAACCCGTTTTCTAAGGTTTGGAAATCTTATCTGCTAACAAACCAAAGCCCGCTACGCTTTTTCACCCTATCTACTAAGGGGGCGGGTCAGGGTTTGGGGGAGTTTGAGGGGGATATAGAGACCCACCCACCCTGCGGACTTCGTAAGGAGAGGCGTAAAGCCAGAGCCAACTGCTTGGCTCTGGTAGCCTCGCACGACAATGCGTATATGCTCCGATAGGAGCATAGCAGATGGCTAGCCCCTTGTCCCCCTCAAGAGAAAGCAAAACAAGGGGATTTTAATTTACTTTTAAATCCTTTTTTTAGCAATCGCCGTGCAGAGCTAAAAAAGATAAGCAGTTATCTTTTTTTAACGGCTCTCCTCTCACACTTGGGTGGGCGGGTCCAGATGTTACACTTGTGCGTTCGAGATAGGTTTCTTGGGATTGCTCTTAAAATAGCTCACTATGCGAACCGACTTCTAAGCAGGTTGGCACCAAAATATCCTCTTGCTTTTGATAGACAAGCAACAAATCAGGCAAAATATGACATTCACGATACTTTGCGTATTTGCCTTTAAGTTTATGGTCTTTGTATCGTGGTTCTAGGACTTCATCATTTGCGAGTTTCTCAACAACAATAAAAAGCTTTTGTAAATCTTGCGTATTGAGTTTTTTGATAGATTTTGCAAACTTCTTTGCGTGTTCAATTTGATACTTCATCTAATATTGCTTTCTTGAAGCTTTCAAAATCTTTATATCGCACCACTTCTCCTCGCTCAACTTCTTCAATTGCAAGGTCTAGCTGGGTTTTTTTATCTTGCTTGATTTGGATATTAGCGTTAATAGCATTGGAAAGCTCTTTGATAGCGGGGACAAATTCTTCTTTGACATTTTCAATAATTAAAGTCATATTTTTCCTCCGTGTGCTTACTCTGGAAGTTTATGCCGATTATATCATCATTTTTAATCTGCTGGAGAGCAGATTCTAAATAACCAATATTAGGCACTCCTTTTAGCCCGCCAGAAAATTTTATTGCTAAGTGATGTAATAAAATTGCTGTTTCAGCTTCAAAATACCTCATTTGTCTTTTAGTCAATCAAATACGGCTTTGACTTCTGGATTTTCGAGCATATCAACTAGCTTTTGAATGGCTTTGATTTCTGATATGGTATCTGTTGCTGGCTCAATATAAATACCCTCAATCTGTTCGATGGCTTTCATTAATTCAGGGATACTATGCTCGGTGGCTTTGATGGTGATTTCTTGCATTAGGACTATCCTTATTAGAAAATTTTTTTAGTTTATCAAAAAATCAAAAATGGGAGAAACCGAGCAGTAAATCCCGATAATAGGCGTATTGTTTTTTGCGTAGCTCGATTTCTTTGGGAATGGAAAGAGGCTTTGCTTCTATGAGTGGTATTCAGATTCGCTAAGTGAATCGAGTCCAACATAATAAAACCCTCTATGAATGTGTTATAATCAGTCAAAACCAAAGGAGCAATGATGACTTTGATTATTGAAAATGTTGATAAAAATACAGAAAAAGCACTCAAAGCCGTAGCAAAAATCAGTAGTTGCAAAGTCCAAACTCAAGAAGATTTTTCCTATAGCCCAGAATTTTTAAAAACCCTAAAAGATGAGACGAGACAACTCCATCAAGAGATAAAAAATGGAGAAGCAAAGGGCTATAGCAGTGCCAAAGAAATGTTTAGAGATATGGGCATAAATGTCTAAATATAAGATTTTTTATTCCAAGCGATTCAAAAAAGATTTGAAAAAATTATCATTAGCAGATATTGAGCTTCTCAGTGAGATTTTAGATCGTTTGGCTAATGATGAAACCTTGGAGCTAAAATATAGAGACCACCCATTAAAAGGCGGATTTTTGGGTCATAGAGATTGTCATATCAAGCCGGATTTGGTCTTGATTTATCAAAAATGTGAAAATGATTTGATTCTTAATGCCTTGCGTATAAGTTCGCATAGCGAATTGTTTTGATCTCACAACCCCAATGCAAAATCACGCAAATGCCTTTTGGTTTTTTTCTTCAATAATATTAAGGAGTTATGCAAAAGTCTGTGACCTGTGTAAGAGCAAAGCCCGATACGAAAGTGTCGGGCTTTTTTATTGTTTTTAACTGGGATTACTTTGCAATTCTAAGACCACTCACACTGCCACATTCCTTATGCCCGTATTGCCATCCAACTTGTGAAGTATAAAGCAATCACCGTGCGAGGCTAGTGAAGCCAACTGCTTGGCTTTGACTTCACACTTTATAAAAGCTTTCCAAGATTGCAATATCATAATAGTTGCATATACAACTATTATGATATTTGCGTTATACTTCACTCTAGCATTCAGGTGATTTATAAACCTTTGAACTAAAGGGGATCAAATGAAATTTTGGAGACAGCATTGGTATTATATTGGCGGGATTATTTTTGTATTGCTTGCCTTTGTGATGGGGTTGTGGGGCAGTGAGCATATGAGCAAGATCCAGGTTATTTTGGTCTTTAGCTGGATGGGTATGTTAATGCACCAGTTTGAAGAATACGCTTTGCCCGGTGGTTTTCCCATCATATCAAATATGGTGGCAATGGGTGAAACCGAGCGCCCCGAGCGTTACCCGTTAAATGCACAGCAATGTTTTTTGAGCAATGTGATTTTGTGCTATTTGGTTTATATCATTCCTATTTTCTTTCCTCATCTCATTTGGCTCGGCGCTTCTCAGGTTTTAGCTGGTATATGGCAGTTGCCAGCGCACGGTATTTTTATGAATCTACGCCTCAAAAGCAAATATAACCCCGGTCTTGCTTCTACGATATTTTTGCAAACACCCGTAGCGATTTATTATATCTGGTATGTATGCACGTATATGCCCAATGAGGCAGGACAGCTTTGGTGGGGGATTCCTGGTTCGTTCCTTATGTTGTTTTTGGCTTTTATGCTTCCTATTTTGTTGATGAAAAATAAAAATTCCCCTTATCCTTTTGAAGAACGAGAGTTGTATGGCTACAAGAAAGAATATGTCAAGGCGCTTTGGGAAGAACGAAAAGTCGCAAAAGCAAAGCAATCTTAGACCCCCGCATCTGGTCTTTGGGGTCTTTCCAATCCCCAAAACTACTTACTATTTCATCGATATTTATCCGAAAGCCAAAATCTAGCTTTCTTTCAAGCTCATTATAATAAAGCGTGGTTTTACCCGCCCCATCCGCCCCTGCAAAAATATAAGCGGTAGGCATTTTTTATCCTTTGGTTTTTGGTTGGTTTTTTGGGTGATTATAACAAAAAGTAAGTTTTCTTGAATGGATGTGAGCGGAGAGCATTCCAGCAAAATCTTCGATTTTTTATCCCGTCTTTTGACTTTGGATACAAAATAACACACGGGTTTTTGGGCGATTAAAAAGAAAGAATCCGAATCATTTTTCGATAAATTTCCCAAACTTAGCCCCAAATACAAAGTCCTTGATCGCCTTTAAAAACTCATCGATATTCTCTACCACCACTGCATTGTTTTCGCCCGCACAGCTTTGCCATCGCTTGAGCGTTTGCTTCGATTCGGTTTTATTGGCGATATTGACAAAAAACAGCTGGGTATCCACGCCCCGTGCGCGCATCCCATTGCGGATTTTTTGGCAAAGCCCGTGGGCATAAAAATCATTTTCCATCGCAATAAGCTCCCTTTCAATATCGCTATTAGGTCTTAATGTCTCATCATCAACCCCATCAGTGATGACAATCAGTGAGCGCTTTTGATTCTTGCCTTTTGTTAGCATCGCCGCACCTCGCAATAACGCCGTGGTTACGAGCGTGAGACCCCCACCATCAATTCTCCTGCCCCCAACAACAAATGGCAATGTATTGAGGAGTTCCAAACTCGTAGGATCAGCCACCTTGTCAAAATCTCTCTCGAAAAACTTCATTTGCATTTGCCTCGCTGCGTGCCGACTCACTTCATTAGCCGTGCCATCAATATCGGGGACTCTGCTACCAGAAGCATCTTTTGTTTTATAGGTGTTTCTAAAATAATCATAGGCAATACCATTGGCACGTGCGCCATTATCAGCGCCATTATCAAATCCGGGTTGCCAAAAATGGAAGCTGAAGTTTTTGTTAGGATCAAACATATTATCTATCGAGGCGTCAATATCGACAACTTTGGGGAGATTGTTATTGAGGTATTGATCGAGATTCCTCAAATCTTGATTGGCACTATTTTGACGTGTGAAATCTCTGAAAAAAAGAAGTGCATTTTGGTGGTCTTTGTGGTTGCTATAAGGGGGGATTTTAAACTGCATATGCCGACTGCGGACCAATGTATGGGCATCGCCAAGCACCCCGCTCCAAAAGTCATAATCCTCCACCCGATATTTGGGCTTCATCGTCATTTGCAAAACATAATAATTGGCATTTTTGAGGGTGGTAGTTTTAAGCTTATCACCATCATAATACGCAAATTCAGCTGTTTTTTTCATCTGGCTACCGGCATAAAAAGGCAAAAATGCAAACGCAGCTTCATTTTTTGAGGCTTCATTGATGATTTTGATCAACTTAATCAAAATAGCCTGCATTACTTCGGCACGATTACTGGCATTTTTGAGACGGCTACAGACATATTGATCGTATTCTTGTGGCTTATCAGGCTTACAAAATTCGAGGTCCTCAATGGAAGTCTTAGAAAAACTCCCCCGATTCATCGAATCTGAAAAATCCATCGCAAAGAGATATTCCCCTACCCCATCACCCCGTTTGTGCGCTTCGATAGTCGCATTCGTGGCTAACATCGTTTGGTTGTTTTTGTCAAAAAACTTCCCAAACCACCCACCCATCTTCATACTAGCAAAATAATTCGTGATACTGATGGTTTTTGGCTCTTTCTCCGTGCCAATTTGGCTGGTATTAGAATGTTGGGTGATATTATCTAGCGTGATATTTTGCCCTTGAAAATACGTAGCGATAAAGTTCTTGACATAGGTTTCACGGGCATTAGGATTAGAGATAAAATCCGCCCCCAAGCTCGCTTCTCTGAGGGCTTCGTTTAGGCGGGTTTGCATACGAAAGTAATTTGAAATATCAAACCCCATTACCAATAATGCCACGAGTAATGGCGAAATGATACTCACGATAAGGGCAATCACGCCATTTTCTTGCAAGAAAAATCCAAGAGATTTACCCAACGCATTCCAAGCACAGCCTAGAGAACTTTTTTGCCTATCGCCCCACCGCATATTTATCATTATTTTATCTCACCAGCACGATACTAAACGATTGTGCGGGCAATGCTTGCTCGATCAGGCTTTTGGTGCTCAAAAAACCATTGGGAGCTTTCATACACGCATTCACACGCAAGATTTTGGCATATTCACTCTGCCCCACACGCACGCTCAAATTCGCATAGTCTGCTAGCGGGGTGGGATTGGCACAAGGGATATCTCCTACATCAAAATTGCTTTCTTTAGAGACCCTAGGGCTTGAGCCTGTATTATCAAAATGCAATACCTGCACGCTCAAGCCGAGCTTTGCCCCTCTAGCAATCGCATCTTTTTGGAGATTTTTAGCGATTTTTTCGAGTTGATTGACATCATCAGATGAAATCTCTGGGCTAGGATAAAGCGAACGCTCCCGAAGAATGCTCGCTAAAGAATAGCTTAACCTATCCATTTTGGATCGGTTGATAAGCAGACCCCCCACATCCCCGACTAGTGCGATCAAAATCACCAACAAGCCAAATATAATCGAGGCTTCAATACTCACCGAAGCTTTTTGGGCGGTGAGGAAATTATTTTTTAGGTTTTGGTTTTTCTTTTTCATTATATTCATTTCTTTCTGAGTAATACACGGTTTTTGTGATCAATCTATCTTCGCTAGGCCCTAAGCGCAAGATCTTAAACATCGGCTGGAGTTTGGCAGTGATGGTGTAGATGATAAACTTATTTTGCTCATTATTTCCCGTGCACGTGCCACTAACAAGCTCATCAATGGAGCGACAAAACTCCAAAGATGTCTGGATATCCCCAGGGCGCAAAAACCCCAGCACTTGGGGCATACTCTCATTGATCGAGGCTTTGAAACGTGTCTCATAGCCCGCAGTCGGCAAAGAAGCGGAGGCAAAACGGGCGGCTTTACTCAAAGCATAATCAATGCTTGAAATCTGATAAATCAAAATCATTGTCTCTAAAAGACTTAAGATCAAAAGCATAAATGGCAAGAATAAAATCGCAAACTCAATCGCTGCCACCCCGCTTTTTTCGGCTATGAAATTGTTTAACCCATCAGTTTTTTTTGTCAAGATTCATCCTCAAAGCATAGAGATTGCGGACAAAATTCCGCGGGGAATTGGAGAGATTTTCTTTTTGGACAATCTCAACGGCTGCGTTGAAATCCTTATTTTTCGCCAAGGCTAAGACAAGATTATTGATGATTTTTTCACTTTTATGCCCGCGTGCATACAGAGGCATTAGATAAGCAATCGCTTGAGGGTAGTTCGCAGATAAAATCTCTAACATCGCAAGATTTGTGTTGATAATAGGGTCTTTTAAAAACAGACTTTTTGCCTCCAAAAAGCTTTGTTTTGCTTGTTTAAAATCCTTTTTTTCTGCATAAATAATGCCTTTGAGATTGTGCGCTTCTGCCATTTTTGGGCTTTTTTGGAGCAATTTTTCTAAAATAGCGAGCGCTTCATCTTTTTTGCCTATGGTTTGGAGTGTCTTGGCTTGCAAAAACATCGCTTCAGGATATTTTTGCCCATCAAGGAGCGGGGCGAGGTAGTAAAGCGTGGATTCATAATCGCCACTTTGATAATAATAACCAGCGAGTTTGATACGCTTTTGGGGGTCATCTTTTTTGGCAAGTTCTTCTTTGAGCGAGGCGATGAGATCTTTATAATTTTTTGCTGCAAGCAAGACTTTTTCTTTATAAACAGCATTTTTAAACAAATCAGGCTTAGAACTCGCACAACCTGTAACCAACAACGCTAGCGCACTAATCAATAAGTAATATTTTTTCATTTAAAATCCTTCCATAACTTTCATCACGCCCGGAGCAGCGATGATGATGATAACTGGGAACATAAAAAACAAGATCAGCGGGATACTCATTTTTGCAGAAAGCTTCCCAATCGCTTCTTCTGTCTTTAGCAACTCAAATTCTCTAATTTCCATCGACAAACCCATCAATGTTTCATAAACCGCACTCCCATAGCGCAAACTCTGCTTGAGTGTGATACACATCATACTTACCTGCGTGCTAGGCAAGTCTTTTTGGAGATCATCGATAGCAGATTCGAGACCATTTATCTGGCTTTTGAGGACGATTTGCTTGAGGAATGGCGCAAAACCTTTGTTGATTTGACTGACATTTTCGTCCAAAAACGCAATCGCCCGCTCGATATTCATCCCTGATTGCACGCAAATCCCTAGCAAATCGACAAACATCGGGATATCTTTGTTGATTTTTTCCACCCGAGAAGCCACGATGAATTTTTGCAGATACGATGGGAGCAAAAAGCACGCTATAATCGCAAGAATCCCAATCACGCCGAGCATACTTTGAGAAATCTGCCAGCCAAAAAGGGTTTTGATAAAAAACACGCACAAAAAAATCCCCATCGCACTTAAAATCTTACGGCTAATGGATTCATCAAACTTGCGGATAGCACGCAACAAGCCATCACTGCGTTCTAAAATCTCTTGCGTTTTGGTGTTTTTATTAGCACCAATATGCAACTCTTTGCTTATAGAGGGGGTCTCACTCACCCTACGGGCAATATCTTTGAGGATTTTTTGTTGGCGGATTGCCAGTGCTAAAACCACCACGCCAAATAATAAAAACAACGCATACATTATAGTTTCCTCATCAAAAACATAATAATCAACATCCCAATACCCTCACTTGTCAAAAAATAATACAAAATATAACGCCCTGAGGGGTTGTGCATAATGTAGTCGAAATTATCTGGGCTGATAAATTTCATCAAGATAAGAAAACAAAATGGGATAGCCGCAGTGATTTTAGAAGACATCCGGACTTCGGAGGTGATAGCTTCTTTTTTCTTCTCCATTGATTTTGCCTTTGTAAGCGCTGTAGAGAGGCGTGAAAGGACTTCTTTGATTTTTGCCCCACTTTTCATACTCACCAAAATTGTCGTGAGGAAAAAATAATAATGGCTAAAGGGCAATCGCCTAAAAGACGCTGCAAACACTTTCGCTGGGTCATCACCCACAGATAAGCTCCTTGTAACGAGTTTGAGTTCTTTAGAAAGCACCCCATCGATGGAATGGGAGCAGTCTTGGAGGGCTTGGGTGAGATTGCTCCCTGAAGAGATCGCCCCTGATAGAATAACTAAGGCTTCAGGAAATGTATTTTCAAACTCGGTTTTTATCTTGCGGGTATGCAAGCTATTGGCAATATACGCCCCCAGTATCACACCTAGTGCGATAGCGATAAGGACGGAAAACTGCAAAAACAACATATTAGCAATCACGCAAGCGATCATACTCAAAAAAGTAATCAAAAGCCCCTTGGGATTAAGCCTCTCGCCCCGCACATAGACATTGCGGAAAAAATAAGCGATATGATAAAGCACAAAACCAGACAGAGAAATATGATCGCTGGCTTTATTGGGGTCGGGATAATACACATCAACGATTTGCATAAATGTCTTTGCCTTTTTGTGTAAGACAATCAAGCGAATCCCCAATAACAAAAACACCCAGCCCACGCACAGCACCAACAAATAAAATTCAGCCATTGCTTAGCTCCTGTTTGTTGGTCTTATCAGATTTGTGGGACTTAGCAGATTGGGTAGGTTGATTTTTTGCTTGGGCTTCTTGGATAATATCTGCTAAGAATGCGTATTTATCAAACATAATCGCATTTTTTTCCAAGATAGAATCTTTTGGCAAGCCATAAAATGCGTAGCTCCCTTGTATTTTGCCCGCTTCATTTCGCTTCATATCCGGGATAAATTCAAAAATATCAAACAGCTTGATTTCGCCATTTTCAATGCCTAAAATTTCAGATATTTTTATCACTTTCCTGCTCCCATCATTGAGCCTTGCGATTTGCACGATGATATTCACAGCCGAGGCGATATTGTGCCGTATCGCTTCTAGGGGCAGATTAAACCCTGCCATCATCACGAGGTTTTCAAGCCTTGAAATCGCATCAAAGGGGCTATTGGCGTGCAAGGTTGTCATCGAGCCATCGTGTCCGGTATTCATCGCTTGGAGCATTTCAAAGGCTTCCCCACCCCGACATTCCCCGACAATGATACGATCAGGGCGCATTCTTAAGGCATTGATCACTAACATCCGCATCGTAACTTGCCCAGAATTTTCTACACCTGCCATCCGAGTTTCGAGCCTCACGATATGGGGTTGCCCGAGCTTGAGTTCGGCGGCATCTTCTAGCGTAACGATACGCTCATCATCGCCGATATGATGGGAGAGTGCATTCAAAAGCGTCGTCTTTCCACTCCCTGTCCCGCCGGATACGACGATATTGCAACGGGTGCGGGTGGCTAGCATTAGCAAGCTGGCGACCTCTTGGCTCATCGAACCAAAGCTGGCAAGCTCTAAAAGCGTGCGCGAACTTTTGTTGAATTTACGGATAGAAATCGATGTGCCATCCAGAGCAATCGGGGCGATGATGACATTCAAGCGGCTACCATCAGGAAGCCTCGCATCGACCATCGGCTGGGCGTCATCGATACGCCGCCCCATCTTCGCAACCATCCGCTTGGCAATATCAGTGAGCTGGTCATTATCGATAAAAGCGAGCTTGGTTTTTTCGAGTTTGCCGTTTTTCTCCACATAAATATCATTCGGGCCATTGACCAAAATATCGCTCACATCTTCATCTTCGACAAGCACACGCAACGGACCTGTGCCGATAATCTCATCAGCGATAATCTCACTCATCATATCAATTTCGTATTTGGAAAAATAGCGTTTATTTTGCGTGGCAATCTTTTGGATCAGCCCGTAGGTTTCTTTGAGGAGACGCTCTCTATCATCGATCATTTCTTCGATTTTGTCGATGTCGATTTCAGAAAGCACCTTTTCACGCACGAAGCGAATATCACTATGGATTTTGTCGTTTAAAACCATTTTTTCTTCCTCTTGAGGCTACAACCCACCAACAAATCCAAAAATTCTGAAAATGCTTTGCGCGTCTTGACACCCGGCAAAACTGATGGCGTGGCTTTGTCAATATCAAGATAAGGGATAACCCCGCTAATAGGGGCTTGCAAAATCCCCTCCAAATCGCCTTTGCCAAAAGAGGTTTTTATCTTGGCTGCATTGGTATTGAGGCAAACAAAAAGCTTTTTTGCCCCTTGATTGACCCCGAGTAGAAATTCATTCAAACGCAAGACTTCTTTTGCTTTGCGGAGGCTATCAAGCTCATAGCCAATCACTAACACCGCAGTGTCTGATTCATTCAATGCGAGTTCGATATTTTCTTTTTGCCAGCTTTGGATCGAATGGTCATAGATGATGAAATTATATTTAGCGTGCTTGGGATGATGGAAATTGCACGGCTCATCTTTTGGTTCGACAAACAGCGAGACATCTTTATCACAAAAGCACTCACGTTCAAAATTTTTTCCGGATAATAAATCGAGATTATACGAGCTATCTGCCCCTTGGATACAAATAACATCTGTCAAAAATCGCTCATAGATAAAGCGGGCGATCTGATAACTCACAAACGAATTACCCACGCCACCTTTTGTGCCTAAAATGCTGATTTTGATAGATTTTCGATTTTCGTTGTTTTCTTCAAATTCCATAATCTTGGCATAAATCTGGCTCATCTGCGTATCGGAGTTTAAGAAAATAATGCCAGCTTCTAAAAACTCTTGGCAAATCTTGATCGAATCATTTTTTGCCAAGATGACAATCGGGATATTCTTGCCAAAAATCCGCGAACATATCTGGATATATTCTTTGGTATTACCGATACTGCCCGCATCAATCACCACGCCCAAAAGCCGTGCTTGCACATCATTGCTATCAATGTCTAGGGGGTCTTTATGGATTTTTTTAATTTGGGTAAATCCTTTGAGTGAAAGGATCTCATAAATGCGATCCAAGCTAGCAATATCTTGAGAAAAAACCAAAATTTCTGGGATATTTTGGTTAGAAATCTTGTCTAAAAAAGGTATTTTCATTGTTTTCCTTTCATCTGATTCTTTGCGATGATTCCAGCCTGATAGCGTGCTATGTTATTTTTGGCATTCATTTGACAAATCCGACATTTTGCAAAAACTTTTTGATTTCTTGCTTTTCTGCTTTGGGGCGTTTATAAGGCATAGCAAAAAACGACTCTGCGATATTCCTGCTCTGATAGGTTGGGATAAAAACATCCTTATTTACGGGCTTTGCTAGATTGATCGTAGCGATAACGATGAGTTCTTGCTTCGCACGGGTAATGCTACTTTTGCGAAAAAGCGCCCCCAAAAATGGTATATCACCCAAAAACGGCACGGATCGCACGCTTTCATTGTCTTTTTCATCAAGCAAGCCAGCGATGATGAAGCTTTCCCCATCAGCGACTTGAATCACGCTTTCTGCTTGGCGTTTTTTGAGGTTTGCCGCACTCGCCCCATTGCGCTCGATGATACTTTGGATATTGCTGACTTCTTGAGAAATCCGCACGACAATTTTGTCGCGTGAATACACTTTGGGCTGGATCGTAAGGGATATCCCATAATCCTTTGCCGTCCCGGGCGAACTCACCGCCTGCCCGCCATAGGTAACCGAATTGGTAATCGGGGTGTATTGCCCCAATACGCTAAATTTCGCACTCTCCCCGCTCATCACCGAGAGATTGGGCTGGGCGAGGATTTTGGCACTTTGATCATCTTGCAAGGCATCGACAACAGCCAAAAAATTGAACTGCGAAAAGTTCAAAAACTGCCCCATCTGCACGATAGGGATCGCTGCTGTGCCACTATTAAAATCAATCCCAAGCTTGGAGATAAGATTTTTTTCGACATCAGCGACGATGAGCTTGACATTGACTTGGGGGTTAAGCTTGATTTTGAGATGATCGACTAAAAGCTCGCTTTCATAGCGTGTGAGGAATTTTAACGGGTCATCATCATTTTCGCCATCGCTGTTGGTTCTCTGCGATGTGGCATTGGTAGGCAGGGGCTTTTTCTCGATCTTTTCAAGCTCCACGCCCAGCGCTGCAGCTGCCATATTGTAGGCAATGTCTCTACTGCCCTCATCAGGGACTTCCCCGCTGATGATATAGCCTATTTCATCAGGCAAGGCGAGCTTATCGATTTTGATAGTAGAATCGGGGAGCTTCGCTTCAATGAGCTTGGCGAGCTCTTCTAAGCCCTCTTTGGTCGAATCGACACTCACATTCACTTCAAGCAACAACGCATTAGCTTTGCCAAAGACTTTCACACTCCCGGTGCCTAAGTCATTGCCATAGATGATGATTTGGTGCTGGGAGATGATTTTGTAATCCAAAATCTTAGGATCACTCACAAATGCCGCTGTGATTTCTTGGCTGGTTTTAAATAGCTTGGAACCGCCCTTTTTTAGCACGATTTCTTTAGCATTAAGCCCGGCTAAGCACAAACCTAGCAACACAAAAATAAAAAATAATTTGAATTTATTTTTGACCATCAACCCCTCCTTTGTATTCTTTGATAAAATCTTTTGGCAACACATTATCCGTGCTTAGCACGCCATTAGCCCCTGAAGCGGGGAAAATATAAAAATCCCCCACACTCTCCACCGCATAAATCTGCTTGATTTCATCTTGGGAAAGCTCCAAATGCAAAAACGTAGCGATTTTTTCTTCTTGCTTGATAGGATCAGTGATGATTTTTTTCTCTATAAATAAGATCTTTTTCTTACGCAAAAACACCATCAGATTGGCACTACTGATACTCCCATCACTGCCGTAACTTTGATTATTTTTATCCCGCTTAGGCACGATGGAAACATTGCGTTTGTTTTTGGTCTGGTATTTAAAATACACATCAGCATAATCACCTGTTTTGAGGTTTTGCAACACGACTAAATCCTCATCTTTGAGCGGGAAAGCAAAGGAAAAATACCCGTTTTTGGGCTTGATTTTGAGGTTATTGTATTCTTGACTCCCTAGAAGTGCGACATCGCCATATTCGAGACGTTTGCCCTTGCTAACACTTGATAACATCACCCCATCGACAACAAAATCTTTATTTTTATCTACGATATCGTTACCAAAATGCTTGTTTTCATCATCTTCGATTGTCTCTGCAGTGATGTCTAATGCCCCGATAGTCTCGCCTTTGTTAATATCTCTGGTGGCGATTAAAAACGTATAGTTTCGCTTAGTCGGTTGCTTGATAGCGACCTCGCCCTCTCTTTTTGAACCCGTATTGACCAACAAGCCCAATGCACCGATAAAAATGATGATAACAGATAAAATGATGATTAGTTTTTGATTCATACCCTACCTTTTTTAGATTATTGACTTTTGAAAAATAATGGGGATAAAAAACACCCAAAAACTCGTTACAATCGCCACCCCATAGGGGACGCTTCTATCCCTCTTGCGCAATAGGTGTAGCACAATCACAACCACCCCAACAACAAAACCGATGAGCGAAACCACAAACAAAAAGTCAAACAAAATTTCTGTCGGGACAAAACAACTCATCGCTGCGAGCAGTTTCACATCGCCCGCACCACACACACCCAAATGCCACAGAATATAGCCCACACCCAGCACAATTGCGCCGGTATAAAATTGCAATTCCATAACCAACAAAAGCAAGCTAGCAAGCCCTAAAATTAGCGTGAAGCCAACTTGGGGATTGGTGATTTTGCGATAAAAAATATCTGTGGCAATCACCCAAAATCCGAGCGCTAACCAAGCGATGGTGAGGATGATTTTGATAGGAAATATTATTTCCAATTGTGTCCTTTTTCCTAATATTATTTTCTACTCGGTTGGCTCTGCCAACCTGAAGACCACTGCGGCAGGCAAAGCCTGCCTGCGTTCCTAAAGTTCAGGGTTATTCTGTGCTTCGCACATCATCAACCCAGTTTCTAAGGTTTTTACTCGGTTGGCTCTGCCAACCTGAAGACCACTGCGGCAGGCAAAGCCTGCCTGCGTTCCTAAAGTTCAGGGTTATTCTGTGCTTCGCACATCATCAACCCAGTTTCTAAGGTTTTTACTCGGTTGGCTCTGCCAACCTGAAGACCACTGCGGCAGGCAAAGCCTGCCTGCGTTCCTAAAGTTCAGGGTTATTCTGTGCTTCGCACATCATCAACCCAGTTTCTAAGGTTTTTACTCGGTTGGCTCTGCCAACCTGAAGACCACTGCGGGCGGGAGACCCGCCCTGCGTTCCTAAAGTAACCATCTCATAGCCAAGCTTTGCTTGTCTATTTGAGGTATGTTTCTAAGGTTTCCATTTTGCTTACTCAATTTGGATTTTAAAATCCAAACCTGAAGACCATTCCACAGAATAAAACTCTGCTCCATTTAGGGAAATAGCCTTAAGATTGAAAAATCCTTTGTTTTTCTTTTTTTAGGCTTTCGCCTATTAGGAGGGGGCGGGTTCTACTTGCGAAGCGTCGCCCGCCCCCTTCCTAAGACCTTCCCCCACCCACTGCACGCCCCCCGTGCAATACAAGATTAAAAAGCGTAGTAGGCTTTGGTTTGAAGCAGTTTGAGATTTTAAAGCCATCTAAGGTTTGAAATCCTAAAACTGCTTTCTTCGTCGTGCTTGTGTGCTGTGAAAAATCGGAAAATTTTGACCCGCTCACCCAATCGTTGAAGTGCGCCCGCCGATTTTTCGCAAGGAAACACAAGCACATTTTATTTTTACTCGATTCGCTTAGCGAATCTGAAGACCGCTTCGCAAGGCAAAGCCTCGCTTCGCTCCTAAAGTTACCATCTCATACCCAAGCTACGCTTGTGTATTTGAGATAGGTTTCTAAGGTTTTCAATCCTATCCGCTAACAAACCAAAGCTATCTACGCCCTTTCATCTCGCCCACTAAGGGAGCGTGACGGGGGTTTTCACCCGCCCACCCATTGTTCTAAAGGGGTCTTTTTAACCCGCCCGCCCATAAAGGGCGGTCTTCGCAATTCTAAGCCCCCCTAGTCCCTTACTAGCGAGTATAAGAAAAAATAACTACCGATATGCCTATGGAAAAACCAAACAATGTGGTTTTAAACATTATTTTCCACTCGGTTTGTTTTGCAAACAAACCTGAAGACCACTACGCAGAGTAAAACCCTGCTTTGCTCCTAAAGTATGGGCGTCTGCTTTACCCTACTCACTTGCTTTGTTGCTTGGAAATACTCAAGCCATCTTGAATCGATCGGAAAGAATCCTTGATCCTGCTGATAAGCCCATCTTCGCCACCTGTGCCTAGCACCAAAAAAAGCATTGTCGAAATCGCCACAGCAATCAGGGCGTATTCGATCGCCGTTACGCCTCTTTGCGATTTGGCAAAATCTTCAAAACCGCCCCATACCCGCAACCCTAAAATAGTAAAAAATACAAAAATCTTAGAAATCATTATTGCCCCTTTGTGTTTAATTAGTATCAAAAATCGTAAAGCTCCCCCAAAATGTTTGTTCTTGAGAAACTTTTCGCTTTGAATTGTATATTACTTTTGCTTATGATAACTTTTATCATTACTAAATAATTTCTTAAAGTTATTTATTTTTTACTCGGTTTGCCTTGCAAAATAAGCAAACAAAGCAAATTAAAAAATTCTCTTGTTTTGTTTTCTCTTTTTGAGGCTTTCGCCTATTACCTTTTCTAATACTTTAAACTTTCTTATCGTAAAAGAAAAGGGGTATTATCCCACCCCTAACCCCGCCCTTAACCCACGAAAAGAATAAGCCTCTGTTCCTTTTCGGCGGAACATTTAAACGATGGGCGGGGAAGTCGCTTGCTTGTGTCCTTTAGGAACGTAGGCGGGCAAAGCTTGCCGAAGTGGTCTTCAAATTCGCTAAGCGAATTGAGTTCAAATAATAAAGCAAAATCGGCGGTTGCACTTCAACAACCTTGTTTCCGAATTTTCACAGCACACAAGCAACGACAAAAGAACATTTTATTTTTACTCGGTTTGTTTGGAAACAAACCTGAAGACCACTTCGGGCAGTCCAACTGCCCTGCGTTCCTAAAGGATGGGGTTATAGTCAAGCTAACGCTTGCCTTATCAACCCGTTTTCTAAGGTTTTCAATCTTAAATCACTTTCAACCCCAGTCCCTAGCCCTGTCATCATATCTGCTAAGGGGGCGGGTCAGGGGGTTGGGGAGTTTGAGGGGAAAGGGGGGCGGACTTCGCAATTTAAGCCCCCCTTCCCTTCAAAGGGCGAAGCCCAAACATCAAACCTTGCATATTACAAAATACATCAGGCGAAAGCCTTTATCTTTTCCACTCGGTTTGTTTAAAAACAAACCTGAAGACCACTACGCAG
>NZ_MLAM01000007.1 GCF_002272825.1 Helicobacter sp. 11S02596-1
GATTCTTTTCCATAGCCGTGCGACTAGTTATTTTTTCTTATACTAGCTAGAAAGGGGTGCTGGGGGGCTGACTTGCGAAGCGCCCCCCGCTCACCCCTTTAAACCCCTGCTCTCCCTGCACGCCCCCTTAGTGGATAAGATGGTGGAGCGTAGAGGGCTTTGGTTTGTAGGTGGATAAGATTTAAAAACCTTAGAAACTTATTTCCAACGCACAAGCACTGCTTGGGCGTGAAATGGTAACTTTAGGAACGAAGCAAGATTTCACATCTTGCGAAGTGGTCTTCAGGTTTGTTTGCAAAACAAACCGAGTAAAACCTATAAAACTGGGTTGATAACGAAGTGCAACGCACGCCGTTATAACCCCATAACTTTAGGAATGTAGCAGGGTTTTACCCTGCGAAATGGTCTTCAGATTCACAACGTGAATCGAGTAAAAACCTATAAAACTGGGTTGATAACGAAGTGCAACGCACGCCGTTATAACCCCATAACTTTAGGAATGTAGCAGGGTTTTACCCTGCGAAGTGCTCTTCAGATTCACAACGTGAATCGAGTAAAAAGTAATGATTCTTTTCCATAGCTGTGCGACCAGTGATTGTTTCTCATACTAGCTAGAAAGGGGTCAGGGGGGCTAGCCATCTGCTATGCTCCTATCGGAGCATATACGCATTGTCGTGCGAGGCTACCAGAGCCAAGCGGTTGGCTTTTTTAAGGTTTGGGCGTATGGTATGCTCCGATAGGAGCATAGCAGACGCCCTTACTTTAGGAGCGAACGGGAGCTTAGCTCCCGTGAGTGGTCTTCAGATTCGGATTTTAAAATCCAAACCGAGTAAAACATCACAATAAGACTAAGCTGGTTTTGCATTCACTAAAGGTATAATAAAAAATCAAAAACATTACGAGGCGTAAAATGAGCACAACCTATAAAGATTCCGGCGTTGATATTGATGCGGGCAATGCTTTTGTGGAGGCAATCAAGCCTTATGTAAAAGCGACGCTTAATCAAAATGTAATCGGGGGGATTGGCTCTTTTGCAGGGGCTTATGCCTTGCCTGCAGGCTTTAGGGAGCCTGTTATTTTGGCAGCCACAGATGGTGTGGGTACAAAGCTTCGGCTTGCTATTGATTCCGATAGGCTCGGCAGCGTGGGGATTGATCTGGTGGCGATGTGCGTGAATGATTTGATTTGCAATTTTGCTTCGCCGATGTTTTTTTTGGATTATTATGCGAGCGCAAAGCTTGATAAAGAGCGTGCTGTCAAAGTTGTTAGCGGGATTGCAAAGGGTTGCCAGATAGCTGATTGTGCGCTTATTGGCGGGGAGACTGCCGAAATGCCGGGGATGTATGGGGGGAGAGATTTTGATTTGGCGGGTTTTGCTGTGGGTATTGCAGAAAAATCAGATTTGCAAAAAAGTCAAGAGATTCAAGCGGGTGATATTTTGGTCGCTTTTCCTAGTAGTGGTATCCATAGCAATGGGTATTCGCTCGTTAGAAAGATTTTGTTTGAAGACCTCAAAATGAACTTTCAGGATGAATTTTGTGGCAAACCTTTGATTGAGACGCTTTTAGAACCTACACGGATTTATACGGGTATTTATGCCAAGATAAAACACAAAATCCACGCTCTAGCCCATATCACTGGTGGGGGGATTGTAGAAAATCTGCCTCGAGTCTTGCCACAGGGCTTGGGTGCAGAAATTAGTAAAGCTTTTATTAAAACTTTGCCAATTTTTGATATACTAAAAGCAAATCTTGAGGAAAAAGAAGCTTATCGGGTTTTTAATATGGGGGTTGGGATGATAGCTGTTGTTCCCAAGCAGCATTTGCATTATATTTTTGAGCATACCGATGGGTATGCGATCGGTGAAGTTGTTCATAGCGGGAGCGGGGTAAAATTAACATAACAAAAATGAGTCAGGGATAATGAATATCAAATCTTTTTTTAAACTATATACATTGCCGATCTTGGCTTTATTGGTTGGATTTGGCTTGTATTATATTATCTTTGTGGGGGCAAATGATGGGGATAGTTTTAGTATTTTAGAGGGAACAAATGGGGCGATTGTCCAAAACGATAAAGCAGAAAGCCCCCATCTGCAAGCTTTTATGTCATCTGGCAAAACAGATGAAGAAGCTACTCAAAATCCCATAGATAAAGACCTGCAGGGATTGCCAGAACCTGATACGGCTACGAATGAAAATAATGGGAATGTTGCTAATGATATGCCAAATGATACCTCTGATACCTCAAACAACACTTCAAGCGTGGCTACCCAAATTTATGTCGTTTTGCCCAAAACTATCAATATCCGCCAAGCGCCCAATACAATATCGAACATCGTAGGCAAGCTCTCTTACAATCAAAAAGTTGCGGTTGAGTTTGTAACCGAAGGCTGGGCAAAAATCAAAGACGGCTGGGTGCTTGTAAAGCTACTAAAACCAGAAGATGAGGCAAATGGCTCTGAAAAAAATTCTGATGGAAATATTTATGTCGTTATACCAAAAAGCTTGAATATCCGCTCTGAACCTGATGTCTCCTCAAAAATCGTAGGCAAGCTCATAGGGGGCGAAGCCATCAAGGTGGAATCCATCCAAGGCGATTGGGCAAAAGTAAAGAATGGTTGGGTGCTTTTAAATTGGCTCAAAAAACAGGATACGTATTGAAGCAATCTTGCAGGCAGTTTTGCGTTTTTGGGAATCCCATCGGGCATTCTAAATCCCCTCTGATACACAATTTCGCTTTCCATTCGCTCGCTTCTGAAATGGATTTTTTTGGCTTTTATGGCAGGGTTTTATTACAAGATGGCAAGGCATTGCGCCAGAGTTTTTTTGATTTGGGCTTATCGGGGGCGAATGTAACCGTGCCATTCAAAGAAGACGCTTACTTGCAAAGCGATGAAGTCCGGGGCATTGCCAAAGCCATTGGTTCAGTCAATACCCTTGTGTTAGAAGGTAGCCACTTGGTAGGCTATAACACCGACGCAGAGGGGTTTTATCAAACCATCGCTTCACACGGATTTAGCAATGCGCTTATCATTGGAGCGGGTGGGAGTGCGAAAGCATTGGCTTATATCCTAAAAAATCAAGGCATCAACACCAGTCTCATCAATCGCACCAAAGAGCGTTTGGAGTCTTTTATCCAGGCGGGTTTTGAATGCTATAGCTATGAGGCATTCTCTTCAAAAGGTCTTCAAAAAGGCTTTGATTTGATTATCAATGCCACGCCAGCCGGGCTAACAGATGATTCCTTGCCAATGCCAAAAGATTTGCTGGTAAAAATTTTTGAGCATTCTAAGATGGCTTATGATTTGATTTATGGGATCACTACGCCATTTTTGAAGCTTGCTAAGGAGCTGGGTATCCCCGCTCAAGATGGCAAGGATATGTTGATTTATCAGGCAGCTTTGGCTTTTGCGTTATTTTGTGGTGAGAGGATTGACCCTATAGCGATTGCCAAAAAAATGAAATCAATTTTATAGATGAAAGAACTCCTTCTCCAGCTAAATAATGGCATTAAAGAAATCCCCAAAAATCACCAACAATATGTTGCGGATTTGCAAAAAAAAGGATTTGTTTGCAAAAAAGACGGGCATTATCGTTTCACAGAGGGGAGTTTGATTGGAAAGATAGATATTTCAGCGGGCGGGCGGGCATTTTTTTGCCCTTTTGAAAACAAAAACCCAAAAGATTGGGTGATCAAAAAATTGCCCCGAGGTATCGCCCAAAATGACATTGTATTAGCACGGCTTACCCGTATCAAGGGCAGGCTAGCCATCAAAATCATCACTTGCCTTTATGCACAAAAAAATCAGGTTTTGTGCTATCTCAAGCAAGTCAAAGGCAATATCCTTGCCATCCCGCTCAAAGCCCCCCAAGCTGGCGGGATAGCACTTGGGGTCTCACAAAAATCCTTGCGCGCTTTGCCAAAATCTTGTGTGGTCAATATCGCCTTGCCATCAAAAGAAATCACGGGAGTTCTCGGGACATTGCACGAGCCATTGATTGATGAAAAGATTTCTTTAGCGTTATTTGATCGCAAGATGGCATTTTCCCCAGAGGCAGTAATGATGGCAGAAAGTTTTGGGGCAGAAGTCGATCCAAAGATGTATCCTGACCGCATAGATTTGAGCGATTTGCCCTTTTGCACGATTGACCCTGATGATGCCAAAGATCACGATGATGCGATTTATTTTGATAGCCAAACCTCTTGCCTCTATGTGGCAATCGCGGATGTGAGCGAATATGTCAGCAAGGATTCTTTGCTCGATTTAGAGGCAAAGGAGCGGGGTTTTAGCGTGTATTTTCCTCATATTTGCTACCCGATGTTACCGCCAAACTTGAGTGAAAATATCTGTTCGCTCAAAGAAAATCAAATCCGTTTGGCATTTGTGTGGCGTTTGCGCTTGCATAGGCGAAGCTTTGAGGTGCTGGAGGCAAATTTATTTACCGCATTGATCCGTAATCACAAAAATATCAGCTATACCAATGTCGATAGACTGATTGCTGGAGAAAATCTGTCTATCCCAAAGGGAGTGAAAAAAAGTATTTTGGATTTTTTGCCTGTTGCACAAAAAATCCGCTCCAAACGTCTCAAAAAGGGTTATGAATTTTTCAATGATGAATTGCAATTGCGTCTGGATACAAAGGGGCTTTTGTGCGATGTGCGGGTGCTTTATCCGGGGCCATCGCATACCATCGTAGAAGAAGCGATGCTTTTGGCAAACAAACAAGCTGCTAAGTTGCTCCAAACCACTACCCAAAATAATGATTTCAAGCGGGATTATCTTCATACTCACCTCCACGCAAGAGGGATTTATCGCATTCACGATAGCCCCTCAGATGAGAGGATTGGCAAGCTTTTTTTTGATCTAAAATCTTTAGGTTTTTGTATCCCTAGTAGCAAGGATTTGCACGAGCGAATTGTTGCCATCCAAAAGCAGGCAAAGAAAAAAGATATGCAAAAACAAATCGATAAGATGATTATCAGATCGCAGTCTCAAGCCCTCTATTCCTCGCAGAATATCGGGCATTTTGGCTTGGGATTTGAAGCGTATAGCCATTTTACCTCCCCGATACGCCGCTATAGTGATTTGATACTCCATCGCCTACTCAAGCTCATCATCACCGATACTGCCAAATCCAAAAAAAAGCTCGCTTATATGCTTAGTGGCGTGCAAACGGCTTGTGCGCTCCTCAATGATCAAGAAAGGCAAAGTGCCAAGATTGAGATGGATTTTAAAGATCGCAAATACGCACGCTGGGCGCTGGAGAATATCGGTGTTTGTATCCAAGGGGTGATGAGCGATGATAATGCTTCTGTGATATGTGTTGCTGGGGGGATTGTGGGGGCGAGGATTTTTGTGCAGGGGTGCAAAGATGATGTGGGTAGGCTAGATATGTTGGGTGTGGAGATTATTGATGCGGATGTGGCAAGTGGGAAAATATTTGGTAACGTGTGCGATGGAAAATTTGGCAAAATATCTGGTAAATTGCGTATTTAAGGGGATTTGATGTATAAAAAGGATTTGGATACCACCTTAGAAAAATCTTGCCCGAGGGCGAGCTTGCTGTATGGGGAATCGGAATTTTTGATCCAATATTATTCGGAAAAAATCGCACGCAAAACCACCGAAATGGCGAATAAAACGACATTTTATTATAGCGATTATGATTTTGGGGCAGTGATGGATATTTTGGGGCAAAGCTCTTTGTTTGGGGACGTTGCTTTGGTGGTGTTGAAGCTGGATAAAAAACTACCCAAAAAAGAAATCGAAGCGATGTTAAAAGCCTTGCAGACAAACCAACAAAATGCACTCATTATTGAATTTTATCGTTCTGAAACCAAATCAAATGCTGAATACGCCAAAGATTTTAGGGAGTTCGGGGCGAATTTTAAACATTCTTGCTTGGGGAATGCAGCGATTGAGGTGCGGTTTTTTGCACCAAATTTTTATGAATCGATCAGTTTATTAAAAGAGCGTGCAAAAGCCTTGAATCTAGCCATCGAAGAACGTTTATTGGGCGTGATTTTGACTATGCAAAACAATCATTTAGGCATTGCGTATAATGAATTGGAAAAATTTTGTATTTTGGATGCGCCTATTAGGCTTGAAGATATTCAAAGGCTGTCTTATGGGCTTGGGAGCGTGGGGATTGATGAGCTTTATGGGGCGATTTTTGATAAAAAAGACATATTTGAAATCTGTGAAAAAATGCTAGAAGATGGGTTGGCTGAGCTTGATATTTTGCGTGAGTTGGAGCGGTATTTTTATCAATTATTTTTGTTTTTTGCCTATATCAAAACGTATGGCTCGCCCAATGCCAAGGATATTCTGGGCTTTGCCCCCCCGCAAGCTATTGTCGAAAAACTTGCTTCTCGATCTATCCGTATCAAAGAGGAGGGCTACCGAGGGATTTTTGAGCTATTTGCCAAATGGCGTAATGCGAGTATGCGGGGTGAAAAAAACACAAGTTTGCATTTTTTAATGAAATTGCAAGCATATATTCGATAAAATCGACTCTCTTTTTGCTTAAAAAAAGAAAAACCTTGCTCTTTTTGAAGATACAAAACGGGCACAAACCACAAGGAGAATCTATGAAGCATTATGAAACGATGTTTGTCCTCAAGCCAACATTGGTTGAGGAAGAAATCAAATCCAAGATTGACTTTTATAAAGAGGCGATCACCAAAAATGGCGGTGTAATCGAAACTTGCCTCGATATGGGAATGAGAAATCTTGCCTATGAAGTCAAAAAACACCATCGGGGATATTATTTTGTTATTTATTTCAAGGCAGAACCAAGTTTTATTCTCGAGCTTGAGAGGCTTTATCGGATTAATGAGGATATTTTGCGCTTTATTGTCATCAAATATGAAAGCAAAAAAGAACAAAAAGCGTGGCAAACGCTTGTAGATAAGGCAAACAAAAAGCCTGAATCAAAATCTGTGGAGCAAAAAGCTCCTACTGAAGACACCAAGCCCGAACAAGCTGATGTCTCACAAGCACCTAGCGAGGCGGAGTAAGCCAAAGGAATCATAATGTATAACAAGGTAATTATGGTAGGGAATCTCACACGTGATGTGGAGCTTCGGTATTTGCCAAGCGGGTCGGCATTGGCGACATTGGGACTTGCGAGCAATCGTAGATACAAAAAGCAAGATGGCACGCAAGGGGATGAGGTTTGTTTTGTTGATGTGAAACTCTTTGGCAGAGCAGCAGAGGTCGCTAATCAGTATCTAAGAAAAGGCTCAAAGGTCTTGATTGAGGGGAGATTGACACTGGAGAGCTGGGTAGATCAAAGCGGGGCTAAAAAAAGCAAACATACCATCACAGCTGAGTCAATGCAAATGCTTGATGGCAAACCCTCAGGTTCTCAAGATGATGCTTATTCACCCTATGAGCAGCCTGCTTATACACAAAATACGGCTTCTGCACCCAATCAGAATTATTCACAAGGCAGTGCGCAAGGTGGAATGAATGCTCAAAAATATGAGCAAAATATTCCTGAAATCAATATTGATGAAGATGAAATACCCTTTTAGGAGATAAAAATGGAACGCAAAAAATATTCAAAAAGATACTGCAAATACACAGAGGCAAAGATTGATTTTATCGATTACAAAGATATTGAAATGCTCAAACATTCTTTATCTGAACGATACAAAATTATGCCAAGACGCCTCACAGGCAATACAAAAAAATGGCAAGAACGCGTTGAGGTAGCCATCAAGAGAGCCAGACAAATGGCATTGATTCCTTATATTGTCGATAGAAAAAAAGTGGTTGAAAATCCTTTCAAAATTTGACTTTTTCTATTGCTTTTAATGCCTTGTATGCCTCGTGCTTCTTGAGTGCGGGTCATCAAGGTAGCTTCTCTAAAAACTACCAATTCATTCAATTATTTTTCTGCCAGATTTTATATCAAAGATGATTATTTATTAAGCGTTTATAAGAGGTTGGCAAAGATATTTTGACAACTTCAAGCTATTTGTTTGCTCGAAATCCCAAATATTTTCAATCATTGGGTGATTGGCTTTTAAATTGGTGCAATCCTCTCCTTTTTTTATTTTTAAAAAACATCTAGTGCTACAAATCAAAACCCTTAAACGTATTTTATTTACAAAGCCTTGTTTGAGAATGATGGTAATTTTAGAAACAAAAATTCACTCGCCCGAAGTGGTCTTCAGATTCGCTAAGCGAATCGAATTCAAATAATAAAACAAAATCGGCGGTCGCACTTGCTTCAACGATTTGGGTGGGCGGGTCAAAATTTTCCGATTTTTCACAGCACACAAGCGCGATGAAGAAAGCAGTTTTAGAATTAGAATCCTTAGAAAACGGGTTGATGACGTGCGAAGCAGGGAATAACCCTGTGCTTTAGGAACGAAAACGGGCTTTGCCCGTTGGAGTGGTCTTCAGGTTTGCTTCCAAACAAACCGAGTAAGCATAATGCAAACCTTAGAAAACGGGTTGATGACGTGCGAAGCAGGGAATAACCCTGTGCTTTAGGAACGAAAACGGGCTTTGCCCGTTGGAGTGGTCTTCAGGTTTGCTTCCAAACAAACCGAGTAAGCATAATGCAAACCTTAGAAAACGGGTTGATGACGTGCGAAGCAGGGAATAACCCTGTGCTTTAGGAACGAAAACGGGCTTTGCCCGTTGGAGTGGTCTTCAGGTTTAGTTTTTGCAAAAACTAAACCGCATAAACATAATGAATATTTTTTAAAATTTTTCTCCAAAATAAGCAGCGATGTCGCTACGGATAGTTTGGCGTAGCTGTATGCCAGAGATAATATTGTCTTGGAGGGCTTTTTGCAAGAGGCTCACCGCCCCATTGCGAAATTTTGTCAAATAGGGGTGATCAATCTGTGCCCAATCGCCCAAAAACAGCACCCGACTTTCCTCGCCAATACGTGTGCCGATGAGCTTTACCGTGGCGTTGGAAGCATTTTGGACTTCATCAAAAATAACAAATTTTTTTCCAATCGTAATCCCTCTAGCGTGGGCAATATCGACAACTTCGATATGGTGTTTTTGCAAAAAATATTCGGTGGCGTCTTTTTTTTCGATGGTATTGACATCGCCCCGATATTCGATCTGTTTTGCCAAAGATTGTTCTTGAAGCCTGTCAATGGTGAAGTTGATAGCGCTATAGAGCGGATACATAAAATAACTAAGCTTTTGGCTTTCATCGCCCTTGCGAAAGCCCAGTTCGGACTCTTTGTCGTTGGCTGTGATGGTGTTGCGCATATAGATGATACCATCAACGATACCTTTTTTGACCAGATAAATGCCAGCTTGCAAGGCAATGAGCGTTTTGCCACTCCCCGTTGAACCCGTAGCGATACTCACACGATTTTTGGGGTGGATCAGCATTGCAAAAAGCATTTTTTGCTCTAAGTTGATAGGCTTGATGTAGGGGTCGGCATCTTTGATAATCTCATCGAGTTTAAATTCTTCAAATCTATTATCTAGCTTGATACCAAAATGCTTTTTGCCCGTGTAATACAGCGAACTTTCGGTGTTGTCTTGCTCATTTATCTCGATCAAACTCCAATCTTTGAGCTTGAGAAAATCATTGTGTGTTTCTAGCGAGGCAAAATCCTTGTCTTTATGCAAGTTAAAACAATGCCAAAAATCAATGTCGCTAGGATTTTCAACCCGATCGCGATAGAGAGATTGTGCTGCGATTCCTTTAGCGAGTGAGCGGATTTTCAAAGAAATATCATTACTCAAAAGGATAAAGCCATAATCATTGGCGATTTCAGCTATCTTGGCGTCATTTTGCCCGTGAGTGAGATCGGCAGTCTTGTATTTTTGGCGATAAATAAGCGTGATGGGGATTTCATAAGGGGTTTTAGAAAAAATCACATCTTTGAAAAAATCCCCTTCGATTTTGCGGATTTTGTGGTGAGGTTTTACAGGCTTATCGCTATTGATACAGCGAAAAAATTCACGGGCAAAATAGCCCGTTTCGTTTTGCAAATCCTTTTTTTTATCGAGTTCTTCAATCACGACATCGCTAATAAACAGGCGATTTTGGGCGTTTTGATAGAGATGGGGAATGTTTTGAATATCATCAAGGATAATCGAGGTATCAAGCAGATAAGATTTTTTTGTCATCAATTGCCTTTAGGTGGGAATTTGTTTGGATTTTAGCAAGATTTTTTAAAAACTTCCAAATCAAAACCCGCATAATTTGCGTGATGGATTTATTGAATTTTGGTTAAAATGAAGCCTCAAAAATTAACATATTAAAGGAAAACCAATGCCAGTAACATTTAAAAACAATCCAGTAAAAATCAGCGGGAAAGAACTTAATATCGGCGATTTTGCCCCAGAAGTTGCCCTTGTAGGAAAAGATTTGAGTGTCTCTAAGATCGGGGGCGCTAAAGGGGTTTATCAAATCATCAACGTTGTGCCAAGCCTCGATACAGGTGTATGCGCGACGCAGACAAGGAAATTCAACCAAAAAGCTGCCTCGCTTTCAAACGCACAAGTTTATGTTGTCTCAATGGACCTCCCATTTGCACAGGGTAGGTTTTGTGCTACGGAGGGGATAGAAAATCTTAGCGTATGGAGTGATTTTAGAAACAAAGACTTCGGGCAAAACTATGGGGTTTTGTTAGCAGATGGCCCGCTTGAGGGGTTGCTATCGCGTGCGGTGTTTGTCATCGATCCAGATGGCAAAATAGTCTATAAAGAAATCTGTGCAGAAATCACGAATGAACCTGATTATGAAGCACCGATTCAAGCGATAAAATAATCCAAACAAAACACTACAAAGGTTTTTTGGCTAGATTTTTGCTTGCCGTGAGAGGCTTAGCACAAGACCGATGGCTAGGCAGTTAGCAATCAGCGAGCTGCCCCCATAGGTCAAAAACGGCACCGCAATCCCTTTGATAGGGGTGATACCGCTGACGCCAAATGAATTGATAATAAAAGAAAAACCAATCAAAAGTGCCACGCCAATACAAAACAACGAGTAGGACTGGTTTTTTAGGCGATTAGCGATTCTAAATATCCGATAAATCACCACACAAAACAGCCAAATACACACAAATAACCCGATAAGCCCGAGTTCTTCTGTGATACCTGCTAGCACCATATCGGTATGCACCTCACTCAAAAAGCCTAGTTTGATCAGCCCCTCACCTAGCCCTTGACCAAAAAATCCGCCATTATAGATGGCATTGGTGGCGTGGTGGATCTGATAGGGTTCAGGGAGATTTTCCACACGGATATAATCAGCGATGTTTTGGGGGAGCAGGGCAAGGATAGAATCTTGGGCATTTGCCCACCAAAGCTTCACACGCAATATCCTATGCGCGCTCGTGATGATGGTAAGTGTCCCAAGCCCGATGACACCAAAGAAAAGAATTCCAAAAAGCTGCAAACTCCCGCCGGCAAAAATCAACATCAACCCCAGCGTGATAGCCAAAAGCACGACTTGGCCTAAGTCATTTTGCATTACGGCTATCAAAAACACCACGACCACAAATACCGCCAAATAAGGCAAAACAAGCAAAAATTCCTCTTTGATGGTGCGTTTATTTTCAAATGCAAATTTTCTTGAAAAACTCCACGCAAGGAAAAATACAAATCCGAGTTTGAAAAATTCTGATGGGGCGAGCGATAATCCGGGAAGTCTAATCCATCTTTTTGCCCCGCCGGCACTGCTAGCGATACTTTCGGGCAAAAATGGCATTACCACCATCAGACCTAATCCCAAGAGAAAAAGCGTGAAGCCGATTTTTTTAAATCCCTTGTCAGGATCAACTTGAGAAAGTATCCACATCAATAAAATACCGATGATAGCCGAAAAAAGCTGGCGGGCAAAGAAGTGAAATTCGCTGTAATGGTAGATGATGATGGTGTAAGCAGAGAGCGAATAGCTCATCAGCACGCCTATCGTGATGAGAACGGCGGTATATAGGAATAATCGTGTATCAGCCATTGAACCTCGAATCTTTTGAGTATCGTTGCACGATTATGCTATATTTTTGCTAAAAACTCCCTAACTTCTCGCTGTTTTTTGCTAGAGATTGGCTTAGTATTGGAATAAAAATTGCTTGTTTTATGCCAATAAGTCTCAAATAATTTGAGATGAATTTTTGGAGTTTTACCGATGAGTTTGGCATATTTTGAATCTTCCAAGGCATACCCTCTCGTTTATCAAGCCCTTGATTACCGCTCTATCCGCCAAGATATGATTGCGAGCAATATCGCCAATGTGGATACGCCGTTTTATCGCCCCAAAGATGTCGATTTTGAAACGTATTTGGCTAAAGAAGAAGCCAAAGCATTTGATCATCTCCCTGATTTGGAGCTAAAAGTCGCACGGACTTCGCCCAAACATCTCAAAGGCAGAAGTTTTGAAGAAAACCAGCCGGCGATGTTTTTTCGTGATGGGCATTTGGCAAGAAATGATGGCAACAGCGTTGATCTTGATGTTGAGACCAGCGAGATGGGAAAAAACAGCGTGATGTATCAAGCACTCACGACGGCATTGAAGAAACATAAGGGAATCTTTGCGTATGCGATTGATTCAGGCAAGAATTTATAAAGGCTTTAGGAGGATTTGATGTTTTTATCTAGTTTTGATATTAGCGGTTATGGGCTTTCTGCGCAACGATTTCGTGTGAATGTGATTTCTTCAAATATTGCCAATGCCAACACCACCCGAACCGATGAGGGCGGACCTTATCGCAGGCAAGAAGTGGTATTTAAGGCATTTGATTTTAACAAAACATTGAATGAAAAGCTTGCCAAAGATAATTATCTCGCCGAGTATGAAGACCCGCTTGATGAAGGCGATTTTGGGAAGTTGCCAAAACCTGCTATAATGAGTGTGTATGTCGATAAAATCGTCAGGGACGACCGAGAGCCTTTGATGAAATACGATCCGAGCCATCCTGATGCGAATGCTGAGGGTTATGTCGCTTATCCCAATGTCAATCCTGTCGTGGAGATGGCGGATTTGATCGAGGCAACACGGGCGTATCAGGCAAATGTCGCAGCTTTCCAGAGTGCAAAGAATATGGCAAATAATGCCATCGTGATGTTGCAAGCTTGAGAAATCTGATAGGTAAATAAGGAATCAAATATGGAAAATATCAAAAACGATATCGGTCTTACCAAGCCCCTTTCAGGCAACGCTTCAGTCTCAAATGCCAAGATAAAAGGGGAGCAGGGCGAAAAGGGTGCATTTTCTGAAATCCTTAAGAAATCCATTGATGAGCTCAATCTCGCCCAAGAAAGCTCTGATAAAGCCCTAGCAGATATGGCTAGCGGGCAAGTAAAAGATCTCCATCAAGCTGCTATTGCTATTGGCAAAGCTGAAACCAGTATGAAACTAATGCTTGAGGTTCGCAACAAAGCCATCAGCGCATATAAAGAGATTTTGAGAACCCAAATCTAACATCTAAATGCGAGAAATTTTAGATATAAAATCAGACGTAAATGTAAGATAATTTTAAATGCAAAAAAACTTTTAAATGCGAAACAATTTTTAAATGGAAGAAACCCCGAAGAAAACAGAAAAAATACTTGTTATATTCATTATCTTGATTTTGTGTTTTCTTATCTTTTTTTCCATCGTTTATACCAAGATCATCATCCCAAGAAAGATACCTACTCTCGTGGTTTCCAAAACCGATGTCGCTGTGAGGGGTTCGATATATAGCCAAGATGGTTTCAATCTCGCTGCTAGCAAAAAGCTCTATAAAGTCAGTGTCAATACCGAATCTATCGACCCGGACAAAAAACAACTTTTTGTAAATCTATTTTCTATCTATAGCAATATCCCCAAACAAACCATCCGTGAAAAAATCTCTCAAAAGGGCTATATCGTGATTTCTTATACGATTAGCCCTAATACAGCTGCAAATCTTAGGCAACTCAATAGCAAGCTTTTAAGCTATGATGTTTTTAGGGAATATGAGGACAAAAGCGGGCGCATTGTGCAAAAAATGGGGCTTGGCATTGAGGTGAGTGGTATCAGTAGGATTTATGCGTATGGGAGCATTTTAGAGCCTGTGATTGGCTATACCAAAAAGGTCGAGACAGGCAGGATTACCATCACGCAAGGTGTCAAAGGGGTAGAAAAATATCGTGATGGTATCCTTTCGCCCAAACAAGATGGCAAGATTGAGGGCAAGCGTGATATTGGCTTTAATGTGATTGAAAATAAGAGTTTCACGTCCAAATCCAGACAAGATGGCTTTGATGTGGCGTTGAGTATCCCGCTGAAATTGCAAAAAAAAATCGAAGAAATCTTAGATACAGCCAAAAACAAATACAAATCTGATGAAATTGTCGTGGGTATCATCAATCCCAAAACCGGAGAAATCTTATCTTTGGCGACAACCAATCGCTTTGATCCCAAAAATATCAAAAAAACAGATTACTCGCATTTAAATGTCGATGCCATTGAGGTTTCATTTGAACCCGGTAGCACGATTAAGCCGATTGTGTATTCGATATTGTTGGATAAAAAACTCATCAACCCGCTCCAAAGCATTGACCTCAATAATGGTTATTACAAGCTTGGAAAATACATCATCAGGGACGATTCCATCCCGGCAAAAAATCCCATCATCGAAGATGTCATCATCCGTTCGAGCAATGTCGGGATGATCAAGCTCTCCCAGCACCTCAGTGGCAAAGAGTTTTATGATGGCTTGAAACAATTTGGGCTTTCAGAACTTACAGGCATTGATTTGCCTTATGAAAAAAATGGCTTGCTCCCTAGCGTGAAGCTTTTGAGCGGGGAAATCTATAAAGCCAGTGCGTCTTATGGGTATGGGCTGCGCACGACCTTTATCCAGCTTTTGCGCGCTTATAGTGTTTTTTCTAATGGGGGTTATTTGGTAACGCCCCATCTCACCCAAAATCTCACCGCCCCCAATGGGGATATTTATATCCCCAAACTCCCGCCAAAAAAGCGTGTCATTGCCCCGCTGACTTCTCAAAAAATGCAAGATACGCTTATCAAAGTCGTTACATCAGGCACAGGGAAAGCTGCTAAGGTTGCCGGCGTGATTGTAGGCGGGAAAACGGGCACGGCAAGGATTGCCAAAGAGGGGAAATATGATAGCCTGTATAATGGGTCGTTTTTTGGTTTTGCCAAAGATGATCAAAATGTTTATACCATTGGCGTGGTGGCTTTTGGCTCGCACGGGAGCGAGGATTATTATGGTAGCCAGACGGCTGCGCCGATTTTTAAAGAAATTGTTGAACTCCTCAAAGATCAGGGCTATCTTCGGGCAAAAACTGCAAAAAATGCCAAAAAATAGCCCAAAAAAAGCCAGCCCAATAATTACCAAAATACAATATCATACAAACATAGGTTCAGCTAAGCTTCAAATCATCTCTCAATCGAATATTTTCGACTGATTGCGGAGTTATCTCAGGCGTTCTAGCCAAAACCTATCAAATCAATAAAGGATAATAATGAAGAATTTTGTTTTACTTTTAGGCACGCTTTTTTTCGGTGTTTCCATACTGTTGGGTAGCAATGCCCAGTTAGAAAAGATGATAAAAGATAATGAAGGGCTTGATGTCAAAGTCGTTGATTCCAAACCTACCAATATCAAAAGCATTCAAATCGTTTCTTTAGAGCAACCCAATGGTTTGCGAATACCGGTGCTAGCAAGTGATGATGGCAAAACCATTATCGGGATTTCAGAACTCCTCATATCCAGTGATGAAGCATTCAAAAATGCCCTCAAAACGGCTTATCAAGACGCTACCAAACACAATAAAACCATCACGGACAATCAGGTTTTGAAACTATTTCAAAAATATCAAAAAAACTATGTCCTCAAGCTTGATGGCAAAAATAAATCCAAGACCACGTATATGGTTGTCGATCCCAATTGCCCGTATTGCTATCAAGAAATCCAAAAACTTGATGAGACATTGCAAAATTCAAATGTAGAAATGCTCGTTGTTGGTGCGCTGGGGATGGATTCTATCAAGAAAGCCGCAAGTTTTTATGAAGATATCAAAAACAAAAAATCTCAAAAAGACAAAATTGCCCTCCTCAAAGCCGTATTTGAAAAATCTTACCAACCCAACCAGAATGTCGATATATCTGCTATCACTAGCATTGGCAAAGAGCTTGCCCAAGCGGGCGTGAATGGTGTGCCCTACATCATAAAAAAATAGATTCCCTACGCACCTATTCGGTGTGTTCGGAATTTATTTATAATTTCTCCTTACTTTCTTCATAATTTAACCTAGTTGTAAGAATTGTTACCATAACATTGGGTTTTTATTCTAGGAGAACCCAATGAAAAATTTATTATATAAAACGTTATGGTTATCATTGCCAATCTTTCTAAGTGCCCAGCAGGACGAACCCAAGACCTATATTTTGGATAAGTCGGTGGTATCAGCGAGCGGATTTGAGCAAGATTTACGGGATGCACCTGCGAGCATATCTGTTGTTACAGGAAGTTCGCTTTTACACAAGCAGTTTTTTGATATTGCCGGGGCTGTCAATGGCGTTCCAGGTGTGGATATTGGCACAGAGATGGGCAAAACGGGCGGGCTTAATATCAGCATTCGCGGGATGCCAGCAAACTATACATTGATAATGATGGATGGGCATAGGCAAGATGCGGGCGGGAATATCGCCACAGATAATGTCGGCTGGTCGCAGGCTTTCTCAAGCTTTATCCCGCCTACTACTGCCATTGATAGAATCGAGGTTATTCGTGGGCCGATGAGCACGCTTTATGGGAGTGATGCGATTGGCGGTATTGTCAATATCATTCTCAAAAAACCCAATATGAAGCGTTTTGAAGGGGCTGCCCAAATCTCTAGCGTGCAAAACCAGCATATGGAAAAATTTGGGGCGCAATATTCTCAAGATATGTATTTGAGTGCGCCTATTGTGGAAAATAAGCTTGCTTTTTCACTCCGCACACGAGAATATTTCCGCACGCCTTGGGATACCTCTGTGTCTTATCAAAAAAATGGCAAGACATTGATCCGCACGCCTGCTACGCCTGTTTATGTGGGCTTGCCAACAAAAGCAAATATCTATGATATTGGCGGGCGATTAGCTTGGCAGATAGATGACAAAAATTACACCTATGTTGATGCGCAATATTTTTATGATGATTATAACAACGACAAAGGCCAGCTTGGCGGGGAGCTTAGCGCACGCAAAGACTATATCAACACACGGGCAAATATTATCTTAGATCATCAAGGCAAATATGATTTTGGGCAGTGGGAAAGTTCTATCCAATACAATGACACGGCAAATAAGGGGCGTGTTATCGGGAATACCGGAGCTACAAAAAATTACGATAACCGCAAGCTTGAAGGGCGTGATGTTATCATCGACACCAAGCTAGTTTCCCCTTTGGGCGATGATTGGTATAGCAATAATTTAAGTGTTGGAGGGCGTTATTGGTTTCAATGGATGCGCGATTTGTTGGTGAATCCAAGCGAATTTGCTCAAAATACCGGCGCTTTGTTTGTTGAAGATGAATGGGACCCGCTCAATTCGCTCTCTGTAACACTTGGGGCGCGATATGATTACAACCAAACCTATGGATCAAATCTCTCTCCTCGTGCGTATGTTGCTTATACCCCCCCCCCCATTGAGTTTCTCACGCTCAAAGGCGGGATATCTACAGGCTACAAAGCCCCTTATATCAATGACCTTGTCAATGGTGTCAATGGCTATGGCGCACAAGGAAAATTCCCCTATATCGGCAATCCCCATCTCAAGCCCGAACATAGTATCAACTACGAGCTTTCAGCGGTGTTTGACTGGGAGAGATTTGGGGAGGCGAGCGTGACATATTTTTTTAACAACTTTAAAGACAAGATTGCCAAAGTGGTCGTCCATCCTAGTGAGAATCCCGCTTGTGTGCCTTTTAGTAGCGATTCAAACTATCAATACTGCAATATGCAATCCAATCAAGACGCTGCCTATGTGCAAGGCGTGGAACTTTATGTGAATACGCATAAGTTTTATGGATTTTCCCTGCAGGCTTCTTATACATTTTTGGATAGTCGCTACACCAAAGGGGAATTCAAAAACTCGCCCTTAGTCGATACGCCCAAACACCAAGTTTATGCCAAGCTTGATTATGGGTATAAAAATTTTGATATTTATCTGATGGGGAATTACAAATCATCTCGAGCGATTTTGCCTACCAGTGCGGTTATCAACGGGGCGAAAGGGAGTGAAATCAAAAAAACAATCGGGCATTATAACCCCTATGCGGTCTTTGATCTCGTGGCAAGCTATCAAATCAGCAAAAATCTTCGGGGGAGCTTGGGTATCTACAATCTATTGGATAAAAACTTCCAAGATTATACATTTGTCAAAGAGGATGGCAAAGATGAGAAAAAACACGATGTCATCGTGAATCGTTATAACGTGAGCCAAGAGGGCAGGCGATTTTGGGTTAGCTTGAATCTGGATTTTTGATTTTTATCAAAACTAGAATCATTATTAAAACTAATGCTATAGAATTATAAATATTAAATTTAAAATATAAAGGAAAAAAATACGATGAAACTAAAACCAATCGCCATTATTTGTAGTTTGGCTTTTTTATTACAAGCTGAAGATATAAAGGATTTTACACTACAAAAAATCGAAGCTTCTGCCGAGAAAGTGCCATCAGAAAACTGGCGTTCTGAAGATGTTAAGGATTTTACCGGTTCAAGAACGGTGATTTCGAATAAACAACTCAAAGAAACAGCTAACCAGAGCATTGATGAAGCCCTGCAGAATGTTACGGGCGTGCAGGTGCGTGATTATAGTGGGACGGGTATCTTGCCAAAGATTAGTTTCAGAGGCTTTGGCGGGGGTGGGAATGGTCATAGCAATACCGGACTTATCTTGCTAGATGGTATCCCGATTTATGGCGGTCCTTATTCTAACCTCGAGCTAGCCATTTTCCCCGTAACCTTTCAGGCAGTCGATCGCATTGATGTCATCAAAGGTGGTTCTAGCGTGCAGTATGGTCCCAATACCTTTGGGGGTGTTATCAATATCATCACCAAAGAAATCCCCGAGCAGTGGGAAAATCAGGTTGCGGAGCGGGTAACGTTTTGGGGCAAGGATACCGGGAGTTTTTTCCGCAAAAATGGCGAGCCGGTTGCTAATAATATGCTCTTTGATACCTATCTCAAAACCGGCGGGATGATTAACGAACATTTTGGTATCCAAGCCCAAGCCAACTATGTCGGCGGGCAGAGTTTCCGTGAAAATAGTGGCACGAGCGTGCAAAACTATATGCTTGATGCGATCTATAAAATCAATGCTGACAACAATATCAAAATGTATTATCAATATTACAGCTATTTTGCCAAAGATCCTGGCTCACTTAGCACGGAGGACTATAAAGCCGATAGATTCCAAAACAAACGCCCGTATAACAGCGATGATGGGGTGGCGAAGCGATTTGGCGTGAGCTACCATAACGATTTTGGCGATGTGGATAAAATCGGGGGGAATTTCACGCTAACCTATTTCACCCACGATATGACGAGAAATTTTACGATTAGTGATAAATACAACTCTATCGCTGCAGGTTATGGTGCTTTTCCAGCTTATGTAACTGATAATGTCCGTCGGTTTGTGGTTAATGGTATCGAACCTAAGCTCAATCTAATGATTGGCGGGGCGATGAAGCAACATATTATCTTGGGGGCGAGATTTTTGACTGAAGATATTTATGGGCACGGCTACAAAACGGATTTTAAAACAGAGGGTGTTACAGATCCAAAACCTTATGTTTTGCATAATAATTACACCGCTTTTTATCTCAGCGATGAGCTAAACTTCCTTGATGGACTTTTTACCATCACTCCGGGGCTTCGCTATGAGCTTTTGAATTATACAAAGACCAATCAAAACAAAGCCCAAAACAAAGAAGACACGACCGCACATCGGCTGGATAACCAATTCAACCCGGCTATTAATATCGGCTATAAACCCATCAAAAATTTGCTCGTATATGCGAACTACCAACGGAGCTTTATCCCACCCCAAACCGGCGATATCAATGGGACAAGCACCAACTATAATCAAAACTTCCAAACGCTCGAGGGGGGGGGTCGCTACTTTTTGAATGATAGCTTGAGTTTCAATGCGAATTATTTTGCGATTTTTGCAGATAATTACAGGCAGGCAAAATATATCAAAGATCCTATTTCAGCACTTTCTCAAGGGGTCGAACTCGAGCTTTATTATTCCCCGATAGAAAATCTGACGTTGCACGCAGCCTATACTTTTACCGATGCTAGGGTCGCAAAGACAAAAAAAGATGCAAACAACAAGGAAGTAGAAAAAGGAAAAATGCTCCCCTACGTATCACCCCATCAGTTTGTATTTGACGCCCTTTATACGCTTGGGAAGACAAGCTTTGGGATTTCAAGTTATTATTATAGTCCCGCTTATAGTGATATTGCCAATACCAAAGCGGAAAATAGCACCGAAAGTGTGGGCAAATTACCCTGGTATTGGGTATGGAATGCCCAAGTCAGTCGCACACTTTGGAAAAGTGGTCGCCAGAGTATCAGCGGGAGCTTAGCGATGAATAATATATTTAATATGAAATATTATTTTCGGGGTATTGGCACAAGCCCCGTAGGCAGACAGCCCGCACCGGGCAGATCGGTGAGTGTGTATGTGAGTTATAATTTCTAAATCTTTCCCAAAACATTATTCTTAATCCCAATGCTTCTTTTGGGGTTGGGAATCTATGGTAAAATCCCAGCAAACTTCCAAAAGATAAAACAAAAAAACGAAACATAAAAATAGGGGCATACCAATGGAGGACACAAAACCAAAGCTTGTAAAACCAAGACTAAAATCCTCGCTTTTACGGCGTTTGTTTATCGCAGCGTCGATACGCAGGTGGAATGATCAAGCCTGCCCGGTGGAGTTTGTTGAGCTCGATAAACAAGCGCACAAGATGGTTATTGCGTATTTATTGGCTCGCTATGAAGAGCAAGAGCGGGGCATTGCGATCGATTGGGAAAAATTGATTTTATATTTTTGTTTTGAATTTTTTGCCCGTGTGGTTTTGACAGACATCAAACCGCCCGTTTTCCACGAACTCCAAAAACACCACCAAACCGAATTAGCCATTTATGTGATGGACGCCCTCAAAGATGAATTAGGTGCATTTGAATTTTTTGAAACAATGCGAGATTATCTCCGCACCTCTCAAACGCCTATTGAAACCCAGATTTTGCGTGCGGCACATTATTATGCTTCCAAATGGGAATTTGATATTATCTACCATTTCAACCCCCATATGTATGATGTCAAAAATATCAAAAAAATCATTGATGATGAGGTCGAGGAGCATTATCATCTCTGCGGGATTCAAAAAATCGTGATGTTTCAAAAAGTCTCTGAACTTGTTACGATGTTTGGGCAATTGCGTTTTCAAAAACGCTGGAGTCAGACCCCAAGAGTGCCTGCTACAAGTGTTTTGGGGCATACGCTGTGCGTGGCTATCAGTGCGTATCTTTTGAGCTTGGATATGGGGGCTTGCAAGCAAATGCGTATCAATCACTTTTTGTGCGGGCTTTTTCACGATCTCCCAGAGATACTTACCCGTGATATTATTTCGCCGATCAAACGCAGTGTTATCGGGCTTGATGAGCATATCAAAAAGATCGAAGAACAGGCGGTGCGCACCAAAATCCTTTCGATCGTCCCGCCTAATATCGCCGAAGATATTGTTTATTTCACCCAAAATGAATTTAGTAATCGCTATAAAGTCGAGTGTTTTACACGGGTCGCAAATAGTGGGGTAGAGCTGATGGAAAACTACAATAGCGATGGTTTCAATCCCGTATATGGGGAGTTTTTGAAGATTTGTGATAATTTGAGTGCGTTTTTGGAAGCACGGATTTCTATCGCCCACGGCATTTCTAGTGCTGAACTTGTCAATGGTGCAGATGAGATCTTTAAAAAATGCCACAAAAGCGTGATTAACGGCATAGATTTGGGTGCGATTTTTAGGGATTTTGTCTGATGGAACTCTTAGCAAGCCTTACTGATGGGAATGTTGGTGTTTTTTTGCTTTTGTTGTTGCGGTTTTCGGGTATTTTTGCATTTTTTCCATTTTTTGATAATCAGCTTGTGCCTGTGGCTGTGCGTGGGGCGTTGAGTTTTTTTATGGCGTTGTTGTTTTTCCCTATAGTCCCGCATACCCCGTTTGCATTCACATTAGAGACCTTTCTTTTGGCTGGGGCGATGGAGTTGATGTTGGGATTTGTGGCTTCGCTGGTCTTGCAGATTGTTTTTAATGCCATCGCTTTGGCAACTGATAGCATTAGTTTTTCGATGGGTTTGACGATGGCAAGTGCTTACGATCCGATTTCAGGTGCGCAAAAATCCATCGTGGGGCAAGTGATTGCCTTGCTTGCGATTGTTTTGGCTTTGGCGGTGAATTTCCATCATTTTGTGTTTTTGTTTATCGCCCATACGCTTTCAAGTGTCCCTTTAGGGGAATTTGTGCTGAGTCAAGATATGATTCTTTATCTCATCAAGGCATTTGGGAATATGTTTCTCATTGGTTTTGCGATGGCATTCCCGGTGTTGGGGTTGATACTTTTGAGCGATATTATTTTTGGTATGATTATGAAAACCCACCCGCAGTTCAATCTCTTGGCGATTGGGTTTCCTGTCAAGATTGGCATTGCATTGGTGGTGATTGTTTTGGTTATCCCAGCGATAATGTTGCGTTTCAAAAATGAATTAAATGCGGCTTTTTTGGCGCTGAATCGATTGTTTTAAAGGAAAAAAATGGGGAAGATTTCATTTCAAGAAGCACAAAAATTCAATTATGATTTACCAATCCCGGAATTAGAGATTATCCAAAAGAGTATTTATGAGGCTTGCGGGGAGATTTTAGCAACAGATATTATTTGTAGCAAGCCCTTGCCAGCGTTTGATAATTCTGCGATGGATGGGTATGCCATCAAAAGCTCGGATTTGGGAAAACACATTCGGGTTGTAGGCAAGATTTTAGCAGGAGAGGATGTCTCAAATCTCGAGGTTAGCCCAGGGACTTGCGTGAAAATAATGACAGGGGCGATGATCCCAAAAGGCGTGGATGTCGTCGTGCCTTTTGAAAATGCCACACAAGTAGATGGGGAGTTTGTCTTGTTGCCTGATTGCTTTAAGGCAGGGGCAAATATCCGCTTGCAGGGTGAGGAAAAATCTTTGGGGAGTTTGATTGCCAAAAAAGGAGAAAAACTCACTTACGGGCTGGTCGCTTTGATAGCTTCTCAAGGGATTTTGAATATCGGTGTTTATGAAAAACTCAAAATCGGGGTCTATGCTACCGGTGATGAGATTATCGAGCCGGGTGAAACGGCGGGCGAACATCAAATTTATAATGCTAATTCGGCGGGCATTGTGTCGTTGTTGCGCTCTTATGGGCACGAGGTGGTGTATTTAGGCGTTTTGAAAGATTCTTTGGAGGCATATGCGAGCGCGATGGCTGGTTTTGGGGATTTTGATGTGGTGATTACGAGCGGTGGGGCGAGTGCTGGGGAGGCAGACTTTCTTGAAAAATCCTTGTGCGAGCAGGGGGGAAATATCATCTATCATCGTATCAATATCAAACCCGGACATCCCTTGATGGTAGCGAAATTGGGAAAAACTATTGTGTTTGGGCTTCCGGGAAACCCGCTTAGTGGTTTGTTGGTTTTAAACGTGATGGTTATTCCTGCTTTGGAGCGCCTAAGAAAGGCTAATGCGTATTATCCCAAAGCTATTTGCACCCATCTTAAAGAATCTTTGAAGCTCAAAAGCGGGCGGGTCAATATGGTTTTGGGTAGTTACAAAGATGGGGAGTTTTGCCCCTATAATGGCGGGAAATATGGCTCTGGAATGATTGAGGCGATTCGCTGGAGTAATGCGGTGGCTTTGATGGGCGAGGGAGTGAGCCACGCACACGGGGATATCAAGGTCTTACCTTATGTTATGGAATTTTCTGATACAATGAATCACTTTATCAATGAATGAAAGGATGTAAAGATGACAAAATTATTATTTGGCGTGAGCGATACTGAGGAGTGTAGGCGGGCGATCAAAACCATTATTCATTTATTTGCAAATCGAGGCGAGATTGAACTCACACTTTTGCACGTTACCCCTGAGGTGTTGGTGTATGCTGAAAGCGGGATTGTTGATTATGGGACGATCGAAAACATCGAGAAAGAAAGATCTAATGAAATCTTGGATGAATTTGAAAAGACATTCCAAAAAGATGGTATCGCTTGCCAAAAAATCCTCAAAACAGGCAATCCGATTGATGTTGTTTTAGAGATTGCTGATCAATATGATTTGTTGGTGATTGGGGCAAGCGAATCTTCGTTGTTGCATCGGATTTTCAATTCCCATCAAAATAGCTTTATCAATTCTTCTCCCATCCCTGTTTTGGTGGCGAAATAGTCGGCATATTTTCTTTGAGTCGCATTCAAGGAGACACGAAATGAAAAAGATTTTTTTCTTTGCCGGCGTTGTCTTTGCCCTCAATCTGGACGCTTTGGAGTTTGGAGGTATGGGGAATGTTTCAGCTGGGATGGGCGGGGCAGGTGTAGCGCTCAAGGCTTCTCCCTATGGGCTTTATTATAACCCAGCGCTTTTGAGTGCGGACAATAAAACGAAATTTGGCTATAGCATTGGCGTGCAATATCGTCAAAAAAACATCGATAAACTTGCTAATCTCGATCTTGCAAACATCGCTACTTCCCCGAAAGATATGCAAACGCTCCAAGATGTCCTCAAAGATAATCATCTCAGTATCACCAGCCAAAATGGCATTGTTTTCCAGCTCTCTTCTGCGGTGGTGCGTGAGGAGTTTGGGTCGCTTGCGGTGGGGATTTTTGGGTCTTTGTATGCAGGCGTTTCTTTGAATGCTGATCCCAATCGTATGGCTTTGATTGTTGAAAATGGCGGGAAGTATTACAAGGTTGGACCTAATGGTTTGGGTGGAGAGACAACAGAAGATGACTATAAACAGCATTCCATTGTCTATGCACTGCAACAAGGCGATGCCCATAAAATCGTAACTTCTTCGTTTATCCTCTCTGAAATCCCGCTGGGTTATGCCAAAACTTTTTATTTCAAAAATTCTAATCTCAATCTTGGTATCGCAGCAAAATATATGAGCGGTATCAATGCGAGGCAAGATATTTATCTAAGCAATCATCTCGATTTGCCCAAAGAACTCAAAAAACTCAGTGGCGGTGGGAATTATGAGCTGGCTAATACGTTTGGCGTGGATTTGGGGATGATGTATGAGATTGATTTCCCGAAGTTTCGTTACCTCACATTTGGCGTGGTGGCAAAAAATATCAACTCCCCGACATTCAAATACAGCTCGGGGAATATCGTCATCAAGCCCCAATATCGTGTCGGTGTGGCGTATAATGAGCGGTTTTTTACCCTCGCTTTTGATGCGGATATTTTGCCTAATGAACTGCTGAATTTTAATTATGAAAAACAACAAAGCCAGATGATTGGCGGTGGGGCAAAATTTGATTTGAAATACCTTGATTTGCGTGCCGGGGCGATGGTTGATATCCGCCAAAAAGATGGCTTGATACTCACAGGCGGCGTTAATATACTCGGATTGTTTGATATTGCCTTGCAGAGTGGGACAAAAATCGGCGAGGCAAAAGGCTATAAAGTTCCAAGATATTTAAACCTCAAAATCGGCGGGAGCTTTTCGTTTTAGATCAAGGCTCTAAGGTTTTTTGTTTGGGTATTTGGCGAAATAGTCAAGGTATCTTAGAATAGTATTTTAAAAAATAATAGCAGAGTGGATTTTGCAGAATATAGGATTTGAGGGCTATTTTTTAAGATTTTTTAGTTGGGATAGGCAGAGGTGATTTAACATCGGATTTAAGCCACAGCAAAGATTTTGAGCCATCAATCGCGATATGATTTTTGATAAACTACAAAGATATGCAACCTGGCTGAAGCTGGCATTTTGGGCGCAAGTAAAGCTTTATTATTTTCTAAGCTCTTTGATCCTTGCAGATTTACCTTTTCGATCTCGCAAATAATACAACTTCGCTCGCCTGACCCTACCGATCCTTAGCACATCAATGCTTTCTAGGCTTTCGCTATAAATCGGGAAAGTTTTTTCTACACCGATATTGTTTGCACCCATTTTTCTGATGGTAAAGGTTCTATCTACGCCATTGCCACGAATAGAAATGCAGATACCTTCAAAATACTGGATACGGCTTTTTTCGCCTTCTTGGATTTTTATCCCTAGTTTGATGGTATCGCCGGCTTTAAATACGGGGACTTTTTTATCGCCAATTTGGGATTTTTCAAAATTCTCGATATATCTATTTTTCATTATGCACCCTTTTTATTGCTTTCCATTTTTGATACAAATCTGGTCTGAAATATTTTGTCTTCAAAGTTGCCAGATTATTTTTTAAGTCGGCAATTTTACTATGATTTCCCTTTGAATACTCTGAAGGCGGGAGAAAATTTTGGAATTTTTTTTCCAAATCCATTGCTCGTGAAAAATTTGGCGCTTCTAATAGATGGGATTCAAAACTTTCTCCGATTAAAGATTGCGGGTTTCCCAAAACCCCTGCGATCTGTCTGGAAATGCTATCACACAGGCACAATGCGGGCAATTCCCCGCCTGTCAAAACAAAATCCCCGATACAAAATACCTCATCTGCACACATTTCAATGGAGCGCTCATCAAACCCCTCATAACGCCCGCAAACAAAGACAATATGCTCTTTTTTAGCCAATCGGATCGCATCAGCTTGGCAAAAAGGCTTCCCCGCTGGTGTTAGGAAGATGACGTGCTTGGGATTGGCAATTTCACTGATGGCACAATCAATCAAATCAGGTCGCAAAACCTGCCCCGCCCCGCCGCCAATTTGGGGATAATCGGCTTTTTGGAATCGATCATTTGCATAATCCCTAAAATTGATAGTGTGGATTTGGATCAGATTTTTTTCGATAGCATTTTTAAGGATAGAGTCCTCAAAATAGGAAGTGATGAGGCTAGGAAACAAACTCAAGAAGCTAAAACGCATCAACTTGCCTCTAAAATGGCTTTTGCCCCTTTGGTAAGGATGATCTTTTGCTCCAGAGAGGTTGTGAGGATAAACTGCTTGATATAGGGTATCATAAATGTCTTGCCAAGCCCTTGAGAGCGGAGTTTTTCAGAAGTTGTTACCAATAGATAGTCGATTTGCCCAATGCGCTCAATCGCACGGACCTCACCAAGATTCTCATCATCTTCTAGCACCTCACAACCGATCACATCAAACCAAAAATATTCATCTGTCCCTAAATGGCAATGCTTCTTTGTGTCCTCTAGGCTCGCATAAGCGATGCAATGGCAAAGCATTTTGGCTGCATTAATATCGTGTATCTCTTTGAAGAAAATCACCGAATTTTGTGGGTTGAAACTTTTAATCGTATAAATACGTGAGATTTGTGAAGCGACAGCGTATTTTGAGGGTGATTTGAGTGTGAGTTGGAGATTTTCTTGGATGCTTTGGGGAAAATCACTTGTTAGATGGAACTTCAAACCACCATTCAAACCGATAGTTTTGCCAATCTTCCCGACTTCAATGAGAGTCTCCACAACAGGAGCTGGGGCGGTAGAGGGAGCGGGATCACTGGGTGTTTTCATTTGCCTGAACAACAACACGATAGGTAAAGCCGTCTTTTGCTTTTGCCCCTGAAATAAACGTCTTGATAGCCCCAATCATCTTGCCATCTTTGCCGATGACCCTGCCGATATCAATGATAGAAGTATGGATGACAATATCCTTGCACCCATCTTCGCTCACATTCAGAGAAATGCGCACATCATCGGGGCGCTGGACAATCTTTTTGACATAATCTGCTAAAAATTGATCGACCATAAGGTTATTTGCTTGAAGATAATTTGGCAACTCTTTCGCTCATTTTTGCCCCTACGCTTTTCCAGTAGTTGAGTCTTTCAGTATTGATTCGGACAGCTGCGGGCTCACTAAGTGGGTTGTAATAACCGATAGATTCGATCCATCCACCATCTCTTCTTTTTCTTGAATCGGTTACTACGACACGATAAAAAGGTTTTTTCTTTCTTCCCATTCGGGTTAATCTAATCACTGTTGCCATATGTTTTGCTCCTTTTGAAATACTTAAAAATTTATATTGCGATGATTGAGAATCCCCAAGCGCTATGCAATTGTCATTAATATAGCCCCAGTTATCCCAAGCGTTAAAAAGCCTAAATTATACACAAAAACATCTCGTTTTTGAATTAAAATCAATAATTGTTTGTTTTTCCTTTCATCTGCCCCATCATTTGCATTAATTCTTGCATACCACCTTTGGAGCTGAGGCGTTTTGCCATCTTAGAAGCATTATCAAATTGTTTCACGATTCGGTTGATGTCGCTGACTTCAAGCCCGCTTCCTAGGGCGATTCTTTTGCGACGACTCCCATTGAGAATATCAGGGTCATCTCGCTCTTTTTGTGTCATTGAATGGACCATCGCTTTGATTTTTTTCACCTCACTCGATGTATCTAAATCGACATTTTTCAGCGCCCCTGCCATATTCCCAAGACCCGGAATCATCGAGACAATCGAACTCATCGAGCCGAGTTTTTTGATATTTTCGATCTGGTTGATAAAATCAGTAAAAGTAAATTGCCCTTTTTTGAGTTTTTTGCTGATAGTTTTGGCTTCTTGTTCATCCAAAATACTCGCTGTTTTTTCTGCGAGCGAGGCGATATCGCCTGCACCCATTAGCCTAGAGATAATCCTCTCAGGGATGAAAATATCCAAATCAGGAATCTTCTCCCCACTCCCGATGAAACGCAACGGGATACCTAGCTGGTAGGCGATAGAAAGGGCAATACCCCCCTTAGCATCGCTATCAAATTTACTCAAGATGACCCCCGTGATACCGATTTCTTGGTTGAAAGTATCCGCACTTTTGACACCATCTTGACCGCTTAGAGAATCGGCGACATAAAATATCTCGTGTGGCGATAGGGCGTTTTTGATCGCTTTGAGTTCTTCCATCAAGGCTGTATCGATGGCTAATCTCCCCGCAGTATCGACAATCATCACATCGTATTGGGAGCTGATGGCTTTTTCTTTGGCAGCTTTGGCGATCTCTAAGGGCGTAGGATTGGCAGGAGTGCTTGCAGTTGTGTTTTCGGGTTTGAAAATATCGACTTCGATCTGGTTAGCTAGCTGGGTGAGCTGCTCCACAGCTGCCAAACGCGCGAGATCACAAGCGACCAGCAAGACTTTCTTGTTTTTTGTTTTGAGATAGTTGGCAAGTTTAGCAGATGTTGTGGTCTTGCCACTCCCTTGAAGCCCGCTCATCACGATAATTGTCGGGGGTTTGCTCGCATAGGTGAAGCCATAATTGCCATTGGTATTTAAAATCTCTTGCAAGCTGTTTTGCAGAGCGTTTAAAAAATTTTGTTTGCCAATGCCAGCTTGTTTGGTTTGTGCCTCAATATTTTTTAGCAATTCCTTGGTAACTTTGTGATGGACATCGTTTCGCAACAGCGATTTTTTGAGCTCATCAAGGGCTTTTGTGAGCGATTTTTCATCATCATTGAAACGGATTTTATTCAGGGCAGTTTTGAATGATTCACTAAGTGTGTCAAACAATTTCAAACTCCTTAAGTTGTGAATTGTGGGATTAAAATCCTAACATTTTACAAAAAATCAACTTGAAACCAACTTGAAATCAGCTTTGGTTGGGCTGAAAACTCTATTAAAAGTTTTTGGTTATAATCTTTATGAATACATAAAACATTTGAATTACTTAATTTATTTATATCAAAGAGGATAGAAATGATGAATTTTGAAGCTAGTTTGAAAGAGAAGAATCTTAAAGTTACCCCTCAGAGAATAGCTATTTTAAAGGAGATTGAAAAAAATGGGCATATTAGTGTTGATGATGTTTATGAAAATATCAAAAAGGACTACCCATCAATCTCGCTAGCAACGGTTTATAAGAACATTGCGGCTTTGTATGAGGTCAATATCTTGCGTGAAGTCAAAGCCCCCGCACAAAAGCAACGCTATGAATTGAGCTATGATCATCATATCCACGTCGCTTGCGGTAAATGCGGGAAGTTGGAAGATATTCGTGTGGATATTTCAGCGATTTCAGATGAATGTGCCAAGATAAGTGGCTATGCCCTATATGACACATCCGCAGTTTTTATCGGCATATGCCCGGAATGTGCTGCCAAAGAGAAAAATAGAAAAAACAAATTGTCTTGATAGTTTTTATTCGTTTTGTTTCTATTATTGGTTTGGCTTGAAAGATTAAATCTCAAGATTACTTATTTTATTTTCATTAGGATTTGGCTTGTCAAATCCTAAAATTGCCTGCTATGCTTGTATCAGGATGGCTAGATTACTTTTTTATTTTATTGTTTAAAATCTGGATTTTTCGTTAGGATAGGAAACCAGAAATAACCTATCTCAAACCAAATCTAATCACACAAGCCCACCCTTTTGCCCAAAACCTGCTCGAGTTCTTCAGGGCTGGCATTATCTATCGCTTCAAAACTCCCAAAAAAGTCAAGCAATTTTTTTACACTCGCTTTTCCAATGCCTTTTTGCTCCAAAATAGAAACTTTTTGCATATCTTTTTGCTTTTTTTGCCTATGGTAGGTGATGGCATAGCGGTGGGCTTCATCACGGAGTTTTTGGAGAAATTGCAATCTTTTGTCGCTAGGTTTGAGAGAAAAAGAGGTATTGAGTGTGTATAACGTGTCTTTGGCGCTCCCTTTGGCTCGGTGAGCTTTTGTATCGATTTTTTCTTTGGCAATGCCGATGACTTCGACATTGCTAGCACTGCTTTCAAGGATTTCTTTGGCTAGATTGATCTGGGCTTTGCCCCCATCGATGACCCACAGATGGGGCGGGGGATTGTTAGCAAAATCACCCACACGTCGCAAGAGCATTTCACGCATTTGAGAATATTCATCTTGCGTGCTGAGATTGTAGCGCCTATAAGCGTCCTTGATAAAGTCCATATTTTCATACACCACCATTGCGCCCACTGGGTTTGTCCCTGCGTGGTGGCTGGTGTCAAATACCTCGAACCGATAAGGCACAGAGGCTAATTCAAGCAAATCTTTGAGATCGCTAAGCAACATATCTTCGGCATAACTCCGATTACTCTGTAATCGCAGGATTTCTTTGGCGTTTTTGAAAGCCAAAGAAATGAGGTCTTTTTTCTCGCCTTTTTGCGGGGAGAGGATGGGAATTTTTTTGCCGGTTTTTTGGAGGAGAAAATCTTGGAGTTCTACCATATCTTCTGGCACCCCGATATGGGGCAATAGGATTTGGCTCGGCGGGAGCGGGACTTCTTCTTGGTAGTGATTGATGATGGCTTGCTTATAGATGGAATTTTCATCAAAACCGCACTCGGATTTGAGGTGTTCAAAATTTGAAGACACGATTTTGCCTTCTCGCATAAAAAGCTTGATTAAAATCGCATTTTTACCCTCTGAAACCAGAGCAAAAACATCAAGATCATAAAGCTTTTTGAGATCGATTTGTGAAAAACTCTCAATCCCACCAAGCTTTTTTATCCTATCTCTGTAGATGGTGGCTTCTTCAAACCGCATCATTTCAGAGAGTGAGAGCATTTTTGCTTCCAACAATGCGATGAGCTTATTTTTGTTTTGGATAAGTGCGATGGTTTCATTGATGGTGGCGTGGTAAGCCTGCGGGGTGATTTTGCCCTCACAGGGGGCTGGGCAACGCTTGATTTGATAAAACAAGCAGGCTTTTTTGCCACCCGCACAGCTTTTTTTTTGCACCAAAGGCAAAAGCTCATAAAGGCTCTCAAGTATCTCTTTTGCCCCTGTTGTATAGGGACCAAAATATTTGATCGCCTTTTTCTTGATGATTTTTCTTGTGATCGCTGGTGTGGGAAAATCTTCGGACATATCGATGTAGATATAAGGGTAGGTTTTATCATCACGCAAGAGGATGTTGTATTTTGGCTTGAGTTGCTTGATGAGCGAGTTTTCAAGGATGAGGGCGTCTTGTTCGTTTTGAACCAAAATCGTCTGGATAAACGCGATTTGAGAAACCATCATTTGGATACGAGGGCTTGTTTTTGGGTTGGGTGCAACCTCTGTGGGGGATAGTTTGAAATAGCTTTTGATACGATTTTTGAGGTTTTTGGCTTTGCCGATATAAAGCAAGCGGTTTTTGTGATCAAAATATTGATACACGCCACTGCTTGTAGGGAGATTGGCAATCCTTTGGGCGAGGGAATCAATAGGCGAATCAGCGGGCAAATCAATAGGCAAATCGGCGAGGGGATTATTGCCTGGGGGGATTTGGCTTAATGGTGTTGGCATTAGTCTTGTTCTTGATTTTCTAAGATGATTTTTCTGATGGATTCAAATGTTTTTTTGAGTGTCTCATCACGTGCTTTGTTTTCAAAATCACCTTTTGCGTGCTCTTTGTAGCAAACGATTTTGGGGATGATGACAGGCTGGGTGTAAAAATTGAGTATATTTTTGGGCACAAAGGCTTGAATATATACATCAGGTGAAAAATTTGGAAACCTATCGGCATAGGTTTTTAAACTCTCTCTTATATCCTTGCAATTATAATGGTTAAACTCAAGCGCATAACTGGGATGATTAAAAGCAAAAAGTAATTTATTGTTTTTGTGCGTGATATACAAGAGTGCCTCCCGCATTTTTAGTGGCAAAAAAAGCTTGAGTTTTTCGAGCTCATTGCGTGCTTGGAGTTTTTTAAAATGGGGTTTATTTCTGATAATGGAGATGATATCTTGAGAGCTTTTCATATAGTGATTTTAGCATATTTGTTGTTGGTGTTTGCTGGGTGTGGCTATAAAGCGCCGCCGTTTTATAAGACATCATTTTTGCAAAACCAATCCCCTTCTGCACAGATATAATCGTTTGTAATATGTGAGAGGAGAGGGGTTTGGGACAGCTTTGGGTAAAAACATTTTTTAAAAACCATATTTTGCGGTATATCCATCTTTATGATCCGGGTTATTTCAGCCTCATCTATGCTATCAAAACCCTCATCGCTGTTTTTTTAAGCATTATTATTAATGTCTGGCTTTTTGGTCCTACTATCATCGTGTGGGCGGGTTTGTTGCCGATATATATTTATTTTCTCAATATCTTGATGGGGGATAAAGAAACCAAAATAACCTACTTGGTAGTGTTTGTTTTGCTGAGTTGTTTGGCTGTTTTGGTTTTTAGTCTGGTAGCGCATTTTGGAGTGTGGCTGTTTTTGCCCGTGATGATTTTTACCTTTATCGTAGGGATTTCAGGGGCTTATAGCCCAGATTTGCAAAAAACACTCAATATGGTCTTAATCAATGCTCTGGTTGCGTGCATTTATGTAAATTCTGGCGTTTCTATCAGTCTCAAAGATGAAGTTTTGACTATTTTTTTGGGCGGGATGAGTGGCATTTTTATGCTATTTTTTGCCTCATTTGGCAAATATGGGAAATTCACCAAAAAGAATTTTCCCTCTTTGTTGTTTAATTTAAAATTGATGATTCAAAACATCGCCCGCCCGAGCGATTACATCAAAATCAGGAATCAAACACTCGCCCAAATCAATGCGATCAAATATATCCTAAACTCCCAAGCTGGGAAAATCAAAGACCCTCATATCATCAAAAACACCAAAAGAACGCTGTTTTATCTCTATCGTATCGAAGATATTTATCATTCTATCAATTCGATTCACGATGATTTGAGTTCCAAGAAAGCTAGAGGCTCGTTTTATTCGGTCCAACAAGAAATCATCTATAATCTTGGCGAACTTGCCAAAATGTTTGAGGGGCATCGCCCCAAGCTCGCCAAAAAAGCTTTGGAAGAAGTGCTTAGCACAGACGCCAACAAAGTTTTTGTGAATGCAGCAAGGATCATTTATAACAAAATGGAATCTTTTCGCAGGGGCGGGGAAGAGGAGGCTTATTTGGCAGGCTTTGTGCCGAAAAAAACCTTTGCAGATATACGCAAGGCAATGCACTATGCCAACCCGATTTTTCGCTATTCGCTCAAATACGCCCTTGTGCTTGGGGCGAGCATTTTTATTGCCAGGCTTCTAAAAATCGATCACGGCATATGGATTGCCCTCGGGGCGATTGCGATCATCAGACCCAATCTCGGGAGTATCAAAGATATTGGCAAAGAATATTTTTTAGGCACGTTTGCAGGGCTTCTTGTGGGAATTTTGTTGGTGATTTTATTTGAGCAAACGCTTGTGTTTTACCCACTATTTTTGGTGGTGTTATTTTTGTTTATTTATCTGAAAGTCTATCCATATTCGCTATGGTCTGCGGTAATGATGGTCGCATTTGTGATGTTGTTTGCGATGTTGCGAGAGGATTTTCTTGGACTGATTTTTGATAGATTTTTAGATATTTTGATTGGTTTTGCGGTGGTGTTTGTAGCATTTTGGTTTTTGTGGCCAAAATACAGCCGGGATGATATGCTACCCCTCATCAAAAATAGCATTTCCCTGCTCGATAAGCTCACGCATATGGTTTTGCAAAGCCTAGAAAATAATGCGATAAAAAGCAGGGAATTTTTAACCCTCCAAAGTGAATTTTTCAATCAATATAGCCTTTTGAGTGGCTGTATCCACGAGGCAAAAAAAGAAAATTTGGATTCAAATGAAGACATTGCGAATGCTTTCAAAACCCTGAAATTCATTGATCTCCTCAACCAAAATACGCACAAGCTTTATGATTATCTGTTAAACTTGCCTAAAAATGAGCGTGAAGACGATAAAGAAATCTTTGAAAATGACATCAAATTGCTTGCGACCCGATACGAAATGCTTTTGAAGCTGATGGATGGGTTGCCGTTTTATTTCAAAGAAGAAAAAGATGGTAGATTTTTGGGGATGGAAGAAAAATTTAGTATGATGACAGATGATATTTTTAGGTTGCAAAATCAGCTTTATATAAGCATTTTGTCGAATCTCAAGCATTAAAAAACGGAGAAAAAATGGGTATTAGAGAAAAAGAAAGAAAAAAAGTAGCTTTATTTATTGATTGTGAAAATGTGAGTTACAAGCTCATTGATGATATTATGGAGCGGCTCGCAGAGGTTGGAGAGGTTTGTGTCAAAAAGGCTTATGGGGATTGGCGGAGTTCGGGGATAAAAAGCTGGGAAGAAGCGCTCATCAAATATTCCATCGAACCTATCCATATCATCACGGGCAATCGCAACGGCGATGGCGGGAAATCTGGGAAAAATTCTTCCGATATTAAAATCACCATCGATGTCATCAATACGCTCCATTCAGGGGTGATGGAATGTATTGCCTTAGCCACTAGCGATAGCGATTTTGCGCCATTGGCTCAAGAAATCAGGACCAAAGGAATCCCTGCGATTGGCTTTGGAGAAAAAAAGGCTCGAGAGGATTTTCGCAAGGCATTCACAAGTTTTGAAGAACTTGGTATCGCCTTGCCAATGGACCCCCAGCTCTCAAAAGACAGAATGCTTATCAAGCTCCTCAAAGAAGCTGTGGAATCCACCTCAAGCGATGATGGCAAATCGCTCGTTTCACGGGTGGGGCTATGGATAAAAAATAATTATTTCAAGTCCGCTTCTTCATATGGGAGAGACGGCTGGGGCGATGTTTTTAAAGCCTTGCCGGAATATTTTGATGTAACCTATAGCGGGGTGAATAACAGCGTGATGAGCGTGCAATACCGCAAAAGATAAATAAACCTCGCTTGTATGCGAGGCTTGCCCTCACTTTTTTAAATAAAAGTAAAATAATTACGCTATATTTTTGCACTTATCAAAAGCTTTTTGTAATATAATATCGCCAACTTAATGCGTTAAGTTATCATAAAAATACAAAAGGAATCATTGATGTTTGAAGATATTGGAAAATTGGTTTTGAGGCTAAATGTCGGGATTTTGATGCTTTTTCACGGGATTACTAAAGCAGTCAATGGCATCGGCGGTGTTGAAGCGATGATTACAGGGATGGGAATGCCCGCTTTTGTGGCCTATGGGGTTTATTTGGGCGAGATTCTAGCCCCGATAATGCTGATTTTGGGATTTCGTGTCAAGCTCGCTTCCATATTGGTGATTTTAACGATGTTGATGGCGATTTTTGCGGTAACTTCTGGAAATATTTTTGCTATCAATCAAACCGGTGGTTGGGTCATTGAACTCCAAGGGCTTTATTTATTTGGGGCGTTGGCGATTTTCTTTTTGGGTAGTGGGCGTTTTAGCTTTGATCTCAAAAAAGGCAATTAGTTTTTGGGATTTTCCAAAAAAGAATTGATGAACGACTACCTGTGAGCGATCTTCAGGTTTGTTGTCAAACAAACCGAGTAAAATATAATGTTTTTTGGTCTCCTGTCTTTTTAGCAAGCTGCCCGCCACCTTGCAACCATCGGGTGGGTGGGTCAGAAACCCACTGCACGCCCCCTTAGTGGGTCATGGGTCAGATGACAGAGCGTAGTTGGCTGGGTTTGTTGGTGGATAAGATTTCCAAACCTTAGAAATTTTACCCACCCGCCCCAAGTTGATGAGGCAAGCGTTAGCTTGACCATAACCCAATCCTTTAGGAACAGGAGGAGCGTTAAGCCAAAGCCAACTGCTTGGCTTAACTAGCTCCGCACGGCGATGCGTTTATGCTCCGATAGGAGCATAGCATATGCCCATACTTTAGGAGCGAAGCGAGGCTTCGCCTTGCGTAGCGATCTTCAGATTCACAACGTGAATCGAGCAAAAATAATGTAGCGGTCTTCAGGTTTGCAAAACAAACCAAGCAAAAATATTAAAGCGTTTTTAGAATCGTATTGTTGAGTCTGTCTGAAAAATCCTTTGCATTATCTAGCGAGCCTGATTCCAAAAGTTTTGCTGCAGCAAACAACAGATGGGCGACATCTGATAGCAATTCTTTATCATCTTTGTCTTTGAGTTTTTGCAAAATTGGGTGATTGGCATTGATTTCGAGTGTTTTTTTCTGAATGGGTGGCTCTTGCCCCATTTGTCGCATTAGATTTGCCATCATCGCATTTTGTTCCTCGCCTACGAGTGCAGCTGGAGAAGTTAGCGAGGTAGAGAGGCTCACATCTTTGATGGACTCGCCCAATGCCTCTTTGAAAGTGGCGATAAGCTTTTCAAATGACTTTTTCACATCTTCGCTGAGCTCATCAATACCGAGTTCTTTGAGCGTTTCAGATGCGCTTGCATCTTTGAGTGGCACGCCATCATATTCACCCACACCCGGTATCACAAAGCTATCGACCTCATCGCTCATCAACAAGACTTCATAGCCTTTTTGGGCGTATTTTTCAAGTATCGGGGAGGCTTTGAGAAGCTCAAGATTTTCCCCAATAATATAATAGATACTCTTTTGACCCTCTAGCATTCTCTCTTTGTAGGTTTTCAGCGAAACATTGCCATCATTTTTGGAGGAAGCAAATCGCAAAAGATTTAAAATCTTTTCTTTATTTTCATAATCGCTATAAAGCCCCTCTTTGAGCACCCTGCCAAATTGGGTATAAAATTTTTCATATTTTGCTTCATCTTTGGCGATATTTTCAATCTCGCCTAGTATCTTTTTGACAGAGGCTGAACGGATATTCGCAAGGATTTTGTTTTGTTGCAAAATTTCCCTGCTGACATTTAAGGGCAAATCCTCACTATCAATCACACCTCGCACAAAACGCAGATATTGGGGCAAAAGCTCCTTGTCATCATCAGTGATAAACACCCGTTTGACATAAAGTTTCACACCCGATTTGTAATCAACGCGGTAAAGGTCAAATGGCGCAACGCTAGGGATAAAAAATAATGTCGCATACTCGAGCGTCCCCTCGACTTTGCTATGAACCCAAGCCATCGGTTCGGTATTATCGTGGGCGAAGCTTTTGTAAAATTCTTTGTAATCTTCATCTTTGAGATCGTTTTTGCTTATTTTCCAGATCGCCTTGGCGGTGTTGATTTGGGATTTTTTGTCTTCTTGGATTTCTTTTTTATCCTCGCCTTCCCCTTCAAATTTTGTCTCCGTATAGCTGAGATAAATCGGGAATGGGATATGCTCGGAGTATTTTTTGACGATATTTTCTATCTCCCAGCGACTTGCAAAATTTGCGTCTTCATCCTTGAGATAAAGCGTGATTTGTGTGCCTTGAGAATCCTTTTTGCAAGGTGAGATTTCATATTCGCCTTTCCCATCACTTATCCACGTATAAGCCTTGTCTTCACCAGCTTTTTTGCTCTGGACTATGACCTTATCAGCAACCATAAACGCCGAATAAAACCCAACGCCAAATTGCCCAATAAGTGCAGAATCTTTTTTCTTATCCCCGCTAAGTGAAGCCAGAAAATTCTTTGTTCCTGATTTAGCAATCGTGCCGAGATTGGCGATGAGTTCTTCTTCATTCATCCCAATGCCGTTATCTTCTATCGTGAGGGTTTTTTTCTTTTCATCAAAGCTTAATTCGATTTTGGGCGTGAATGCCAAATCCTTGAGCGTTGGATCGGTAAGTGTGAGATAGTTGAGTTTGTCGAGTGCGTCGGAGGCATTTGAAATCAACTCACGCAAAAATATTTCTTTATGCGAATACAGCGAATGGATCATCAAATCCAATAATTGGTTGATTTCGGTCTGAAAGGTATGTTTTTTACTCATCGGTAACTCCTCAAATGAATGTTTTTGAATATTTGGCAATTATACCATACAAATGATAAATTTAAAAAACTCTTACTTTATTAATATAAATATTATTTAGTGTTATTATATAAACTTTCATTAGTAGCACAACACTAATAAATTACAAAAAATATTATAAATCTTAGATAGATAATAATCATACGCCCGTATTCTACGTATTTTCAAGCCCAAAAAAATATATGAATTTTTTGTCAATTTTTTGACAAGTATTAACAAATTAGTCTTAGAATTGTGACTCGATCTAGCGAGAAAGCTACTTCAGAAAATTTCACAAGGAGAAACGATGAAACTCAATCCAAAAGAGTTAGACAAGCTAATGCTCCACTATGCTGGAGAATTAGCCAAAAAACGTAAGGCAAAAGGCATCAAACTCAATTATGTCGAAGCGGTCGCTTTGATCAGTAGTGAGATTATGGAACTCGCACGTGAGGGCAAAAAGAGTGTTGCTGAGCTGATGAGTGAGGGCAAAAAAATCCTCAAAGCTGAAGATGTCATGGATGGTGTCGCCAGTATGATTCACGAAGTAGGGATTGAAGCGGGCTTCCCCGATGGAACGAAGCTTGTAACCATTCACACCCCTATCGAAGACAATGGCAAGCTCACGCCGGGTGAATTTATCCTCAAAGATGGCGACATCACCATCAATGAAGGCAAGAGTGCTATTGAAATCAAAGTTACCAACAAAGGCGACCGCGCGATTCAGGTTGGCTCACACTTCCATTTCTTTGAGACCAACAAGCTTTTGGAATTTGACCGAGAAAAAGCCTATGGCAAAAGACTTGACATCCCTTCAGGGACATCGGTGCGATTTGAACCTGGCGAGAGTAAAACCATCGCTTTGATTGAAATAGGTGGCAATCAAAGAACATTTGGTTTCAACAATCTCGCCGACGCACAAGTCAATGCAGATAACAAACACATAGCAATGCAAAATGCAAAAGCCAAGGGCTTTGCTAAATAAGGAGCGATTATGACAAAAATATCAAGAAAACAATATGCCTCAATGTTCGGTCCCACCGTGGGCGATAAGGTGCGATTGGCAGATACAGAATTATTTGCTGAGATCGAAAAAGACTATACAACCTATGGCGAAGAACTCAAATTTGGCGGTGGCAAAACCCTGCGTGATGGGATGGCTCAAAGCGTTAGTTCAGATTCTAGCGAGCTTGATTTGGTCATCACCAATGCGATGATTATTGATTATAACGGCATTTACAAAGCCGACATCGGTATCAAAGATGGAAAAATCGCTGGTATCGGCAAAGCAGGCAACAGGGATATGCAAGATGGCGTTTGTGGGAATATGACCGTGGGTGCAGCTACAGAAGCACTCGCAGCTGAGGGGATGATCATCACCGCTGGGGGGATTGACACGCATATCCACTTTATTTCTCCCCAACAAATCCCTACAGCCCTATACAGCGGTATCACCACGATGATTGGCGGGGGAACAGGGCCAGCTGATGGGACTAATGCTACCACTTGCACCCCGGGCAAATGGAATCTCAAAGAAATGATCCGTGCTGCTGAAGAATACACAATGAATCTGGGATTTTTTGGCAAAGGCAATAGCTCCAATGAAAATGCGCTTGCTGAACAAATCAAAGGCGGGGCTTTGGGATTAAAAATCCACGAAGATTGGGGCGCGACTCCTTCTGTCATCAATCACGCCTTGAATGTGGCTGAAGCCTACGATGTGCAAGTGGCTATCCATACCGATACGCTCAATGAGGCCGGTTGTGTCGAAGATACCATCAAAGCAATTGGTGGGCGAACTATCCATACTTTCCACACTGAAGGCGCTGGCGGTGGGCACGCACCTGATATCATCAAAATCGCTGGAGAGCCTAATATCTTGCCGGCTTCGACAAATCCTACGATTCCATTTACCAAAAATACCGCCGATGAGCATATGGATATGTTGATGGTTTGCCACCATTTGGATAAAAAAATCAAAGAAGATGTGGCGTTTGCTGATTCTCGTATCCGCCCTGAAACCATCGCAGCAGAAGATGCGCTCCACGATATGGGAATCTTTTCGATCACGAGTTCAGATTCTCAAGCAATGGGACGTGTGGGTGAGGTCATCACACGCACCTGGCAAACAGCTGATAAAAACAAAAAAGAATTTGGCAGGCTAAAAGAAGAATGCGGTGATAATGATAATTTCCGAATCAAGCGCTACATCGCCAAATACACCATCAATCCTGCTATCGCGCACGGCATATCTGAGTATGTGGGTTCTGTTAGCGTGGGTAAATACGCTGACCTTGTGATGTGGCACCCCGCATTTTTTGGTATCAAGCCTGATATGATCATCAAATGTGGGATGATTGCTGGGGCGAGGATGGGGGATGCGAATGCGTCTATCCCTACGCCTGAACCTGTGATTTATCGTGAAATGTTTGGACATCACGGCAAAGCCAAATTTGATACTAGCATTACTTTTGTTTCCAAAGCTGCTTACGAAGAGGGTATCAAGGAAAAATTAGGGCTTGATAGGGTGGTTCTCCCTGTGAAAAACTGCCGTAATATCACCAAAAAAGATATGAAAAACAACGATGTTACCGCCCATATTGAAGTCAATCCTGAAACCTATGAAGTCAAAGTCGAGGGCAAAAAGGTAACTTCCAAACCAGCAGACAAACTCAGTCTTGCCCAGCTTTATAATTTGTTCTAGTTGTGTCTGTTTTGGATTCTCCCCTCTTTGCCTTTCTTGGCAGGGGCGGAGAAAATCAATTTAATTAAAAAGGATAAATATGTTAGGACTTGTATTGATGTATGTTGCGATTGTGCTGATGAATAATGGTTTTTGTCGTTTGATGAAAGCCGATGGCAAAAGCACCGCCGTAATGAACGTATTTGCAGGCTTGCTTTCTGTAATTGCTAATGTTATCATCATTATTCACGGGGATTTTGAAAATAACATCACCGATTTATACGCTGCTGCGACAGGATTGCTCTTTGGTTTTACCTACCTCTTTGTGGCTGTGAATAATATCTGGAATCTTGATTGGCGACCTTATGGTTGGTATAGCTTATTTGTAGCTATCAATGCCATCCCAGCTGCCTATCTTAGCTATGCAAGTGGCACGGATGAAGGGTTTTGGTTTGCTGTGATCTGGGCGCTATGGGGTATTTTGTGGCTTACTGGCTGGATTGAAACCGTTTTGAAAAAAGAATTGCCTTTTGTGCCTTATCTTGCGATTTTTGAAGGTATCTTTACGGCTTGGATTCCTGCTTGGCTTATCATCACAGGGCATTGGCTCTAAGAGGATTATTCCAATGCTTATCACCCACCTCAAAGGAAATCTCTACGATAAAGACATATCAGGATTTCAGATCGATTATGTCGATCTGGAGTGGTATGATACAAGAAAAAAAATCGCAAGATGGCAGACCCAAAATAAGCAAGAAATCGCCATCAAGCTCGCAGACGCACCCAAAATGGGGTTATGCGATGGGGATATTCTCTTTGAGGAGGGCAAAAACATCATTGCTGTGAATATCTTGCCAACGGAGGTGCTTTGTATCTATGCGCATACGCCTGCAGAAGTGGCAAAGATTTGCTATGAAATCGGCAACCGCCATACGGCATTATTTTTTGGGCAAAATGAATTTGAATTTAAAACGCCATTTGAAAAACCTATCCAAGTATTGCTGGATAAACTCGGTATTAAAAATACCATTTTAAGTTCAAAGCTCGATTCTGCCAAGCGTATTTCAGTGAGTATGGCACACGCCGAACCCAATTTTACGATCAAAGCAAGCCCGGATTTCACAATCAAACTTTTGGGAGAAAAAATTGACAATCAATAAAGACTTTTTGCTTTTACAAATCAATGACGCGTTGTTTCCTATCGGGAGCTATACGCATTCTTTTGGGCTAGAATCTTTCATCCAAGCCCAAGAGGTCAAAGACGCTTCAAGTGCGCTTAGCTACCTGGAAGCCAATCTTTATAGCCCATTTCTCACCACCGAACTTTTAAGCCTCAAGCTTGCGTATTCCTATGCGAAACAAAATGATTTAAACGCTATTTTTGAGATCGAAGAATTGGTCTGTGTTTCGACCTCCCCGATGGAATTGCGCTTGGCTAATCAAAAGCTGGGGAATCGATTTTTAAAAACCATCAATACCCTCTCCTTGCCTACCAATGATTTGTTTCAAAGCTACCTAAAGGCGAGCGTTTTCCCTACTCATTCGAGTGCTTATGGGGTGTTTTGTGCTTGCGTGGGATTGGAGCTAAGCCCTGCCATCTCGCACTATCTCTACGCACAAAGTTCCAATATGGTAACGAATTGCGTCAAAACCATCCCGCTTTCTCAAAATGATGGGCAAAAAATACTTTTGGCACTCCACGCCACATTTGAGGCAATCAAGAAAAAACTTGACACGCTTGATTTAGCCCATCTATGCGTTTCTAGTATCCATAATGACATCAAAGCAATGCAACACGAGGTGCTGTATTCTCGACTTTATATGTCTTAAATCTCAAAAAAAGGATAAAAAATGGTAAAAATCGGTGTATGCGGTCCTGTCGGGAGTGGCAAAACTGCCTTGATCGAAGCTTTAACACGATTGATGGCAAAAGACTATAGTATGGGCGTGATCACTAATGACATCTATACCAAAGAAGATGCGGAGTTTATGAGTAAAAATTCCATCCTGCCTCGTGAGAGGATAATTGGTGTGGAAACTGGCGGTTGCCCCCATACGGCGATCCGTGAAGATGCCTCGATGAATCTGGAGGCGGTGGAGGCAATGCAGACAAGATTCCCCGATATTGAGATATTGCTTATCGAAAGTGGCGGGGACAATCTTTCGGCGACTTTTAGCCCGGAGCTGGCTGATTTTACGATATTTGTCATCGATGTGGCTGAGGGAGACAAAATCCCTCGCAAAGGCGGGCCAGGAATCACCCGATCGGACTTGCTTATCATCAATAAAATCGATCTTGCCCCTTATGTTGGGGCTGATTTGGGCGTGATGGAGCGCGATAGCAAAAAAATGCGTGGGGAAAAGCCTTTTATTTTTACCAATATCCGAGCAAAAGAAGGTTTGGACGATGTGATTGCTTGGATAAAGAAAAACGCGCTGCTGGAAGATTTGCAATGAATCCTTACGCCCAAGATACGAAGCTCTATTTAAAAACCAAAGTCGGGCAAAATGGAAAATCCATCATTGAAGATGTTTTTTTCACACCACCTCTCAAACTGATGTCGCCTTTTTATGAAGAAGAAAATATCGCCAATATTATGCTAATATCGGTGAGTGCGGGAATGATGGCGGGTGATTATCAAGAGATGGATTTTGCTATCGGCAAGGACTGCAAAATCAAACTCACCTCCCAGAGCTTTGAAAAAATCCACAACACCCAAGAGGGATTTGCCCGCAGAGATACAAAAATAGCTGTGGGCGAAAATGCGCTGTTTGATTTTTCTCCCTTGCCTATTATTCCCTTTGGCAATTCGGATTTTCGGGGGATGACAACGATCCATCTAGCAGAAAATGCCGGCTTGCTTTATAGTGAAATCATCGCTGCGGGCAGGGTGAGCAGGGATGAGATTTTCAAATTCAAAAATTTCGCCACCACGCTTAAGATTTATCGTGAAAATAAGCTGGCATTTTTTGACAATACGATTTTAGACCCCCAAAGCCTTGACCTTAGCAATATGTGTATGTTCGCTATTTATACGCATTATCTCAATCTGCTCGTTATGTATCCAGATATTCCCATAGAAACCCTCCGTGAGCTCATCAGTGCCTATGACCTCAATGGCGGGGTTAGCGAGATTTATGGCGGTGGGCTGTGTCTCAAAGCGCTTGGCAATGGATCAGAAGAACTCATCAAACTACGTGAAGATGTTGGGAGATTATTTTTTGCTTGATATACTGCGCGGTCAAGAGAATTCACGTAGTGAATCAAGTAAAAAAATAATGAAAACCTTAGAAACCTATCTCGAACGCACAAGCCAAAGGCTTGGCTGACGAGATGGTTACTTTAGGAGCGAACGGGGGCTAAGCTCTCGTGAGTGATCTTCAGATTCAGTTTTTAATAAACTGAATCGAGTAAACATAAATGAGTAAAAAATATAGGGGGTGGCAATGGTTAAATGGCAAGCAAAATATAAGTTTAAAAAAATAAATAATATTTTAGATATTTTAACGTTTATTTATATTATTGTATCTATTATTACAATTATTTTTTTATGGATGAATGCGCCCGATAGGATACCAGTTCATTATGGGTTTGATGGCAAAGCCAATGCATATGGGTCTAAAAATGCTATATTTATCTTATTGGGACTTTTAGTCGTAGCATATATGGCAATAAAATTAATAAGTAATTATCCAAATAAATTTAATTATTTAATTCCTATAACTGATTTAAATAGAGAAAAACAATATAATATTGTAGCTACTTTTATGAGAATTTTAAATTTAGAAGTAATAAGTTTATTTTTTTACCTAAGTATGCAGTCTTTAATGGAAAAGACAAATGTTTCGAGTTTGGAAATTTTGGGATTTTTGGCAATTATATTTGCAACAATTGCAGTTCAAATATTTGTTAGCCTAAGAAATAGATAACTTACCTCATTTCTAAAGCGTTTTGACCTGCCCGCCCGAGTGATGAGTAGCTAACACAGGGTCATCAACCCGTTTTCATAGGTTTTTGTTTTGGAAATGCCCTTTCAAACCCAGTTCGCTATGTTTTTTCATCTTGCCCGCTAGGGCGGTGTGATGGGGATTTAACCACCTGTCCTATTAAAAACATAAAGCTTGTTTTTACATCCCTCCTCATCAGCTTAGAATCAGACAACCTGATATATTTATTCTCTACAAAGTAGTCAAGATAATTCAACCTAAATCAAATTGAAAATAATAGGTTACATTTTGTATCATAACCCCCAAAAGTCTTGTCAAACGAAGTTTGTTTGATAAAAAACTATTTTATTTTGAAAAATCACGTTCGATTTGATAGAAAAATTCCATAAATTTATTAAAACACAATATGTATATGATATTATTCCCAAATAATTTCATATACACAAAGGAAAAACAATGAGCATTATCATCGGATTCCCAAGAATTGGGGAAAATAGAGAACTCAAAAAGGCACTAGAGAGCTTTTGGGCAGGCAAATTGACACAAGAAGAACTCGAAGCTGTCGCTAAAGAACTGCGCGCGAAGCATTGGGCGTATCAAAAAAATCTTGCGTATGTGAGCGTGAATGATTTTAGCCTCTATGACAATGTTTTGGACCTCACCTACGCACTAGGGGCAATCCCAGAGAGATTCAAGCAAGCTAGCGGTTTGGAGCTGTATTTTGGAATGGCTAGAGGTCTTGAAAACAGCGTGGCTTGCGAGATGACAAAATGGTTTAATACCAATTACCACTATGTCGTCCCAGAATTGAGCCAAAACTGCGATTATACTATCAATCCAAGCAAGATCGTATCAGAATATGCCGAAGCTAAATCCTTGGGCTATCGCCCCAAAATCAACCTAATCGGGCTTTTTACGTTTATGGGGTTGGGAAAAATTACGCAAGATTCGAGTTTTGAAAATGTGTTTGAGAAAGTAAAAAATGCGTATTTTAGGCTACTAGATTCGCTCAAAGCGCTCGATTCAGATTTGGTGATCCAGTTTGATGAACCCATATTTTCCAAAGGCAAAGACGAGAGATTTTATGGGAAAATCCAAGCTGTTTATGATGAAATCGTTGCTAAAAAGCTGGGTAAAATCATCGTTACCACGTATTTTGAACACAGCAATGAAGCCACAGAAATCCTATGTAAAAGCCGTATTGATGGTATTGGGCTGGATTTCTTGTATGGAGAAAAAAACCTCTCCTCGCTCAAGGCAATCGCAAAAAGTGGCAAGACCCTTTATGCAGGTATCATCGATGGGCGCAATATTTGGGTAGCCGATTTGGCTCAAAAGCTTGATTTTTTGGAAAAAATTGCTCAAGAAATCCCCAAAGAAAATATTGTTTTAAGCACGAGTTGTTCGCTATTGCACGTGCCATTTAGCAAGGATTCTGAAGTCAAAATGGACAAAGAAATCCTCTCGTGGCTAAGCTTTGCAAAAGAAAAAATCCAAGAGCTTGAGTTGTTAGAAACTGCTTTTAAAGGCTCTCTCAACGCTAGTGAGAAACAAAAATGGCAAGAAAATATCACCATCAATGCCAATAGAAAAGTTTCAACAAAAATCAATGACAAATCGGTTCAAGAGCGTGCGAAAGCACCCATCAAAACCCAAAGAGAACCTGCCTTTAAAGATAGGATCAAACTCCAACACCAAAACCTAAAATACCCTATTTTGCCTACGACTACCATCGGGTCTTTTCCCCAAACCCCAGAGCTTCGCGCCCTTAGGTTGCGTTTCAAAAAAGGTGAAATCAAAGAAGAAGCCTACCATCAAGGTATCCAAGAATACATCAAAGATTGCGTGGCTTTCCAAGAAGAGATTGGGCTTGATGTCCTTGTGCACGGCGAGCCTGAGAGAAACGATATGGTCGAATATTTTGGCGAGCAACTCCAAGGCTTTGTCTTCAGCCAAAATGGATGGGTGCAAAGCTATGGGAGTCGCTGTGTGAAGCCCCCGATTATTTTTGGCGATGTGAGCCGACCCAAGCCGATGACATTGCAATGGATCACCTACGCCCAAAGCCTTACTGCAAAGCCCCTCAAAGGGATGCTAACAGGTCCTGTAACTATCTTGAATTGGTCCTTTGTGCGTGATGACATCGATAGGAGTGCGGTTTGTAAGCAAATCGCCTTAGGCATCGCTGATGAAATCAATGATTTGCAAAATGCTGGGATTGCCATCATCCAAGTCGATGAAGCCGCATTCAAAGAAGGCTATCCCTTGCGCAAAGAAAATATCCCTGTTTATGAAAAATGGGCGCTTGAATGCTTCAAAGCCTCCACAAGCCTTGCCCTGCCAGCCACGCAAATCCACACGCATATGTGTTATAGCGAGTTTAACGACATTATCAAGACCATTGAAGCCCTCGATGCCGATGTCATCAGTATCGAAACGGCTAGAAGTGGCAATGAACTCCTCAAAGTCTTTGCTGCTGTGGGCTATGCCAATGAAGTCGGACCGGGCGTGTATGATATCCACAGCCCCCGAATCCCTAGCAAAGAAGAGATAAAACAGCAAATCAAACTATTGCTAGAAGTTCTCCCCAAAGAACAGCTCTGGATCAATCCTGATTGCGGGCTAAAAACTAGAAAATGGGAGGAGGTCAAACCCAGCCTCAAAAATCTTGTCGTAGCGGTCAAAGAAATCCGAGAAGAGGCCTTGGGGCGGTAAAAGCAAACCAAAAATTAAAATGTGAGAAATTTAAATGCGAGGAAATTTAAATGATTGAAGCGTGTGTCCAAAAGATTTTGAATGCTAGATTCCTCAGCTATGAAATCTCCCCGCCAAAAAGCCCGCATATCGGCGAAACATTGCTTGAGGAGCTTGATGAGTGGGGAGGATTTGATGCACTTGTTTGCACGGATTCTCCATTGGCAAAATGCAGGCAATCCCCCATTCTCGCAAGCCTCAAGCTCCAAAACGCCCTCAAAAAGCCTGTGATTTGCACGCTCAATATGCGTGATAGGAATACCATCGCTTTGCAAGGGGATATTCTTGGGGCAAATGCGTTAGATATTCGGATGTTTTTGACGCTCACAGGCGATCCGATCAAGCTTGGCGATCAGCCCAATGCTAAGGGCGTTTTTGAGGGCAATAGCAGTCTTTTGGTGGAGTTGATAGAGAATTTCAACCAACAAAAAGACCTTGCAGGAAATCCCATCAAAGGGACGCTCAAGACCATCTACCCCTTTGGGGTGTTGAATGCCTATGCGAACAATCTTTTGAGCCTCAAAAACAAAATGAGGCGCAAAATAAAATCAGGCGTCCTCGCACTTTTTACCCAACCCGTCTATGATATAGAAATCGCCAAGCTCCTTTTGGAATGGTGTGAGGAAATCAATGCAGAATTAGGCAAAAAAGCTCAAGTAGTTTTTGGGTATTTTCCGATTGTCCGATACAAAACCGCACAATTTTTGTATGCCAAGCTCCCGGGTGTATTTGTCCCTGAAATCTGGCTTGAAAAACTCGAAAATGCGCATAAAATCAGCGAAATAGAGGAAGAAAAAGTAGGCTTTGAGCTTAGCAAAACCTTGTTTGAAAACCTCAAAAACCTCCACCCTAAAATCCATTTTATGAATGGTAATAAAATCGCAATGGCGAAAAAAATTATTGGATAATTTTTTATTTTCCACTCGGTTTGTTTAAAAACAAACCTGAAGACCACTTCGCAAGATATAAAATCTTGCTTCGCTCCTAAAGTAACCATCTCGTCAGCCAAGCGGAGCTTGTGCGTTCAAGATAGGTTTTAAAGGTGTTGGTTTGGGCTTCACTCAAGCCTGAAGACCACTCACGGGAGCTAAGCCTATGGGTGGGCGGGTCAGTTTCGCTCCTAAAGGACAGGGTTATATCCTGCTAACGCAGGAATATCAACTTGGGGCGGGTGGGTAAAATTTCTAAGGTTTGGAAATCTTATCCACCTACAAACCCAGCCCGCTACGCTCTGTCATCTTACCCACTAAGGGGGCGTGGGGTGGGGGTTGCAAGGGGGCGGGCAGCTTGCTAAGTAGAACCCGCCCCCTGCATAATAAAAAAACCTAAAAATATTCTTTTTACTCGGTTTGTTTAAAAACAAATCTGAAGACCACTCCAACGGGCAAAGCCCGTTTTCGTTCCTAAAGCATTCTTGCCTGCCCGCCCGAGTGATGACTAGCTAATGCAGGGTCATCAACCCAGTTTCGGGGGTATTTTGCTTGATTAGCCGTGCTAGTCTAAAAGACCATTCGCCCATTCAATCCGATATTTGCTTATAGATTGCTTCGATCTGCTCGATAATCCTAGGCGTGCCTCGCAATAACGAATGGATATCAAGATAATACATTTTCTTTTCTTTTGCAGCTTTTGTTTTGCTTAGCAATGGATTGGCTTTGAGGAGTTCGCTTTCATCGTGGATTCTCAAGCCATATAAAATCACTTCGGGATTAGATTGCAAGATATATTCTTGAGATAAAATCGGTCTTTTTCCCGCTGTGTCTTTGGCGATATTTTCGATACCAATGGTTTTGAAAACATCTCCGGGTAGCGTGTCTGGGGGGAATACCATCAAGGGTGCAGCCGAATAGATAAAAACACCTCGTTTATCCAAAGGGTGCTCTTGTAAATGCTTGATTCTTGCTTCATAGTCGGCGATGAGGGTTTTAGCATTGGCTTCTTTGCCTACGATCTCACCTAGTGTTTTGATGTTTTGGGCGATTTGGTCGAGACTATCTGCTTTGAGGTAAAGGGTTTTGATACCAAATCGTTCCAAGTTCTCTTTGAGTCCTAAACTATAAGAGCTCAAAATCACCGCGGTGGGTTTGAGTGCGATGATTTGCTCTAATGATGGGTTGGAAAATGTCCCTACGCTTTTTAATTGCGATGTTTTTTCTTCGGGATAAATCGTAGAATTTTGCATTTTTGCAATGGCGAGGATTTGTTTTTCCCCGCCGAGCATATAGATGATTTCAATGCTTGCAGGGTCTAAGACCACGAGGCTTTCTTTGGCAATGCCAAAACTTAGCACAAGGCACAATGTAAGTAGTATTTTTTTCATTTTTTCTCCTTTTTTGGTATGACAAATGGACGCCCCAGATGCGTGATGACATCACAGGAAAATCCATAAACTTCTTTGAGGATTTCAGGTTTAAATAAATCTTTTGGCATCCCATCATAAAGGATTTCGCCATTTTTGAGTAAATGCAGCTTGGTGCAAAATAACCCTGCAAGATGGAGGTCGTGCAGGACAGATATGATGGTAATGCCCTTGCTAAGGCAAAGCTCCTCGCAAATCTTCATCATCTCAATAGCATAATTGAGATCAAGCGCACTCGTCGGCTCATCTAGCAAGAGGATTTTGGGGTTTGAGACCAGCGCCCTGCCCAAAAGAACCCTCTGAAACTCGCCCCCACTTAGTGTGAGCGCGATTCGATGTTTGAGATGGCTGATACCAAGCATTGTGGCTATTTCTTCGATCGCACCCTTATCGGTATCATCATAGCCTCTGATGGCATTTTGAAGATAGGAATATCTCCCCATATACAGCACATCTTCGACGGATAGAGGCATACTCAGTGCTGATTTTTGTGGCAAAAAACCAAGAATGCCTGCGAGTTCTTTATCGCTATAATCGGATACATTTTTTTCAAAGATTTTCACGCTCCCAAACGAGGGTGAGAGAATGCCTAATATTTGTTTGATAAGTGTGCTTTTGCCACAGCCATTAGGTCCAAGTATGCCGATAAATTCCCCTTTTTTTACACATAAATTGATATTTTTTAATACATTTGATTTGCCGTAGCTAAAAGATAGATTTTCTATACAGATGGCATCTACCATTGTTTCGTCCTCGCATAAAAAGCCAAATACAAGAAAAATGGTGCTCCAAAAAACGCCGTGATGACGCCGATAGGGATTTCTATGGGGGCGAGGATTGTCCTGCCAAAGGTATCACATACCAGCAAAAATGCCCCACCCATCAGACAAGAAAGCGGGAGCAAAACAGCGTGATTGCTTGTTTTTAAAAGGATACGCAACGTATGGGGGATAATCAAGCCTACAAATCCGATCAGACCGCTAAATGCCACGCAAAAAGCCACTGCAAATGAGGTCATTATCAAGAGATTTTTTTTGCATTTAGCGACATTTACGCCCAGACTTTTGGCTTCATCATCCCCGCTCAATAGGATGTTTAGCTCAAATCGCTTGCGATAAAAATACAAAAGAGAGATTATCAAGGGGACAAGCAGAATCAAGACTTGTTGCCAAGAAGCCCCGCCCAAATATCCCATCAGCCAAGCGACAATCTTGAAAGAATCTTCACCGATGAGGTAGATACCAAAGGTCGTGAAAGCTCCCAAAAAAGATGAAGCAGCGATTCCGATGATGAGTAGTGTCGTGATACTCTGTTTTTTTGATATAGAAAAGATAAGCAAAGAAAAACCCACGCAACAAACAAAACCAAAAACGCCATAATAGATATCAGGCATTTTGAGCAAATACGCCAGCACCGCCCCAAAAGTCGCACTTGAAGCGATACCGATGATATAAGGATCGGCGATAGGATTGACAAAAACGCTCTGGACAACAAGCCCTGAACTCGATAGCAACGCCCCGATCAAAATCGCCATCACGATTCGTGGGGCGCGGATGTCTAAAAGAATGGTTTTTGAGATGTCATCAAGATTGCCCCAATCAAGCCCCACGCTACCAACGCTAAGTGCGAGCGGGATACTCAAGAGATATGCCAAACCAATACATAAATAAAGTCTTAGAATCATCAATATGCCTTTTATTATGTTTTACTCGGTTTGTTTTACAAAATTAAAACAAACCTGAAGACCACTTCGGGCAGTTTAACTGCCCTGCGTTCCTAAAGTATGGGCGTCTGCTATGCTTCTATCGGAGCATAAACGCATCGCCGTGCGAAGCTAAAAAAGATAAGCAGTTATCTTTTTTTACACTTCTCCTCTCATACCCAAAGCGTTGCTTTGTGTATTTGAGATAGGTTTTAAAGGTGTTGGTTTGAGCTTCACTCAAACCTGAAGACCACTTCGGGCAGTGAATTAAGGTTTGGGCATATTGCTGTGCTCCTTATAGTCGCACATCGCAATCGCCGTGCGAGGCTAGTAAAGCCAAGCAGTTGGCTTTACTTTTACGCCTCTCCTGTTCCTAAAGTATTTTGACCCGCCCACCCGAGTTATGGGAGCGTTTCACTTCGTCATCAACCCATTTTCTAAGGTTTTTAATCCTATCCGTTAGCAAACCCAAGCCAGCTACGCTTTTTAATCCTGCATTGCATTGGGGGCGTGACGGGGGTTTTCGCCCACCCACCCATTAAGACCGGTCTTCGCAATTCTAAGCTTTTATGGGTGGGTGGGTCAGCCTGACCCCTTTCTAGCTAGCATAAGAAACAATCACTAGCGATACAGCTATGGAAAAACATTGCTATCTAAGCGATTCACAAGCGAACCTAAAGACCCGTTTATTATTTTTTTACTCAATTCAGTTTAAAACTGAATCTGAAGACCGCTACGCAGGGAGTAAATCCCCATTTCACACCCAAGTGGGGGCTTGTGTGAGATTGGTTTTAGCGAGTTCCGTTCCACTATATTTTTCGCCGTGTTTTTGTGCGAATAACTTTTTCGGTAACTATTATCATTATATAAAATAAAGCTTAGTTATCCTTTAAAAGCATATTAGTATTGATTGGGTTTTGCATTTTGTTTGGTTTTGGTGTTTGATTAATTTGGACTGGTGGGGATTGGTTAGAATGATTTTTAAGGAAAGTGGTGAAAAATAGTGGTGTCAAGAGGGAGACTTGAACTCCCGACCTCCGGCTTATGAGACCAGCGCTCTAAACCAGCTGAGCTACCTTGACGCAAAAGCCCGTCATTATAAGCGAAAACGCATAAAAAGTCAATAATTACAGGACAATATCAACGTTTTGGAGCGTGCTGTAAGCATTTTTGTATCGTTCTAAAAAATTATTGAGATTTTGTGGCTGGATACCAAAAGCTTTTTGTGCATTTTTTGTGTAAAAATCGGGTTCATCTTGCATTTCAGGGGAGCGTTTGCCATTATAGAAGCTTGTGAGGCTATAAAGCGACTGGGCTGCGAGCATTTTTTCACCCTCGTTCATCCCCGCTGTGGCTCTTTGAAACGCTTCATATTCATTATCATTCATCAGTTCCAAAACCAAAAGACCATAGGTTTCTCGTTTTTCAGAAATACCTTGAGTGTCGGCTTGAGTCTCCTTATTTTTGGGTATTTCAGCCAATTTTTGTGGTTTTTGAGCGGGCTGGGTTTGGATGGGGGTATTTTCATTTTTTCCTTGTTGGCTACCTAGGAGGTTGTAAAGAGAGGTTTTGGGTAATTGCGAGTTGATTTCCACGAGAGTCTCCAAAGTTTTTTGGAATCTCTAGCAAAAAATGGTCCAAAATCAACGCAAACAGGTTTTGAAGTTTTCAAAAACCTTTAAGATTTTTTCCGCCGTTTCTTTGGCTGTGGTTAGATCCATTTTTTGATGGCAAGGGATTGAGATTTCAGCGCGGTAAAAATCCCTCGCATTAGGGAGTTCTAGGTCGCCCAAAAGATTTTTATACAGGCTAAATTCATAAATGGGTTTGTAATGAACCTGCACGCCCAGAGAGCTTGCAAGCAGGGCTTTGAAGATCTCTTCTTTGGCACACCAAAATTCTGGAGCGAGAATGATAGGGTATAGATGGTTGGTCGTGGTATGGCGCATATCTTGGTGCAGGGTGAAAAAATAGGGATTTCCTGCAAAGATTTTGTCATAAAATTGGGCGATTTCTTCGCGAATATGGAGAAATCTTTGGAGTTTTTTGAGCTGGGAGATCCCTAGTGCTGCTTGAATCTCTGTCATCCTGAAATTAAACCCACCCCGCACGACATCGGTATTCCAAAGCTCTTTTTTTATCACGCCGTGTGAGCGGATAAGCTTGGCTTGTTCATAAAAATCGGTGTTGTTAGTGAGGAGCGCCCCGCCTTCAGCAGTCGTGATGGGCTTGATGGCGTGGAAGCTAAAAATCGTGATATCAGCGAGTGTGCCGATATTTTTGTCGTAGTATTTTGCCCCGATGGAATGGGAGCTATCAGAGATAAAAGCGAGGCGATTTTTATCGCAAATTTCACGGATACTTTTGGCTTCCACGCTGTTTCCTGCATAATCAACACTCACGATCGCTTTGGTTTGGGGTGTGATAAGGGGGGTGATGAGCTTTTCATTGATGTTGCCATCTCTTTTGACATCGCAAAATATCGGCAATGCGTTGCATTCAAGCATCATATTTGTTGTAGCTACAAACGTGATGGGCGAAGTGATGGCGCGGTCCTTTTCTCCCAAGCCAATAGCCTGATAAGCGGCATAAAGGGCAGATGTTGCGGCGTTGAAGACAAGAGCGTGCTTGACACCGATGATCTCACAGAGACGCTCTTCAAAATCTTGTGTGAGTTTGCCTTGCGTGAGGTTTGGACTTTGCAAGGCTTTTATAACGGCGTTGCGGTCATCTTCCTCGATGAATTGGGTGCTATAGGGATTCATCAGCCTAAGAGTTTTGCTAAGCGCTCTAGGGTTAGCCCCTCAGTTTTGTGGGCTTCTTTGAATTGTTTTTCATTGAGGGCTGTTTTATCAAGGGCGTCGTAGGTAGCATCGGTTTTTTTGAGATTTTCAAGATTGTTTTGGAGGTTTTGATTGAGGATATGGATCGCTTCTTTGGCGTATTTTTTTTGGATACCGAGATTTTTGAGAAAATCCTCAGGAGCTTGTGGATTCTCGGTGTTGATATTAGAGGGTTTGATGGCATTGGCATCAAATTTGATATGGGGGTCAAGGCGGGTATAGTTTTTGGCAAAAACATTTTCGCCATTGAATGTGGTGCTATCAAAGGTCTTTATAAGTTGTTGTTTTAAATTATGAGCTTCAGGGGCATTTTCTTGATTTTTCAAAATGCCAACAAGGGCTTTGCCCTCTTTAGTCATTGTATCAATGCCTTTCATAGCTGTCTGCAATGCCCCGATGGCATTGTTGGTTTCTTTGGTAGATTGCGATAGTTCGTTTTGGGTGATTTTGACGGCGTCTTCAGAATGTTTGATTGTATCGGATTTTTTTTCAGGCACAATGTGGAGAGGTTTTTTTGAAGCGAGCGTGTCGCTCACGACAGAAGCGTTGCGAGGTGTGATCTTCATAATCCATTCCTTTGGCTTATTTTAATGAAGATAAGCATTTGTTATTCCATATTTTGTTCGAGATATTTTGTATGGATTTTAGAAAGTTTGAAATCAGCATTATCCATCATTTTGAGATGAAATGGGATGGTTGTTTTGATGCCTTCAATACAAAACTCCCTAAGCGATCGTTTCATCTTGGCGATGGCTTTATTTCTGTCTTCGCCCCAAACGATGAGCTTGCCAATCATCGAGTCATAAAACATCGGCACGCTATAGCCTGCATAAGCGTGGGTATCTAGCCTCACATTCGCACCACCCGGGGCAATCCATTTGGTGATTTTACCCGGGCAGGGATAGAATTTTTCAGGGTCTTCAGCAGTGATACGGCACTCTATAGAATGCCCCTTAAATGCGATGGTTTCTTGCTTGGGGAGTTCCTCGCCTTCTGCAATCTTTATCATCCACTCCACCAAATCCAGCCCGCTTACCATTTCGCTGATGGTGTGTTCGACTTGTAGCCTCGTATTCATCTCCATAAAATAAAAATCTTTATTGTTAGCATCCAAAAGAAATTCAAACGTTCCTGCACCCACATAACCGATATGCTTAGCCGCTTTGACGGCGGTGTCTAGGAGGGATTTTCTCACTTCAGGGGTGAGGACTATTGCAGGGGTTTCTTCAATAAGCTTTTGTTGCCTGCGTTGAGCAGAGCAATCCCGCTCCCCGATATGGATCACATTGCCATATTTGTCAGCTAGGATCTGGACTTCGATATGTTTGGGGTTGCGGATGAATTTTTCCATATAGATTGTCCCATCTCCAAATGCACTCAATGCCTCGCTTTCAGCCGCCAAATAGAGATTTTTCAAAAGCTTGGGATCTTCGACCACACGCATACCTCTACCGCCCCCACCAGCGGCTGCTTTGATGATAACAGGGTAGCCGATTTTTTCTGCTACTTCTTGGGCTTCCTGATAGCTTTTGAGCGCCCCATCGCTTCCGAGAATGACAGGAACACCCGCTTCTTTCATCACATCTTTTGCTTTGGATTTATCACTCATCATCACCATCACATCGGCACTTGGACCGATAAATTCTATCCCGTGGTGCGAACATATTTCAACAAAGTTTTGATTTTCGCTCAAAAAACCATAACCCGGAAATATCGCATCAGCATCAAAGAGCTCAGCAGCGCTCATAATCGCAGGGACATTGAGGTAGCTTTCTGATGATTTGGGTCCTCCGATACAGACTTTTGCATCAGAAATATCGAGATAATGCACATCTTTATCAGCAGTTGAGTAGATGGCAATGGTTTCTTTGCCCATTTCTTGAATGGTTCGGATGGCTCTTTGGGCGATTTCGCCTCGATTGGCAATGAGGATTCTACGAAGCGTTTTTTTTTCTACTTGTTTCATAGTGTTATATTTTCTCTACTTTGATGAGTTTTGTGCCGTATTCGACGGGCTGGGCGTCATTGACCTCTAGGGCAAGGATCTTGCAATCATATTCTGCTTCGATTTCATTCATAATCTTCATCGCTTCGATAATCCCTATCGTCTGCCCTTTTTTGATTGTATCCCCGACATTTACATAGGGAGCAGCATCTGGGGATGGGCATCGATAAAAAGTCCCTACCATCGGCGATGTGATAAAATCCCCGCTTTCAGAATGCGTCTGGGTGGGAGCTGGTGTGTGCGATGTGCTTTGAGGCGCATTTTGGATAGTTGGTTGTGCGATAGGGGTTATTGGCTGGGCTAGAGGCATTGGGTTACAAGCAGTTTGTTTGTCAAGCTTGAGTTCAAAATCGTTTTGTTTGAGACTCAGGCGTGTTATTTCTGAGTGATTGAAGATTTCGATGAGTTTTTTTATTTCTGCAAGGTTCATAATGGCGTTGTCCTTTATACGAAAAGATTTTAAAATTCTCAACTAAAATGAGATTAGCTTTTGTCTTTGCTATAATAGCATAAGTTTAATTCAAAAGAGGATAGGAACGGCATCGATGGGATTAAAATCAGATATTTGGATCAAAGAAATGAGCCTTACACAAGCGATGATAGAGCCTTTTTGTGAAAAGCAAGTCGGGCAGAATGTCGTGAGTTTTGGGCTTAGTAGTTATGGTTATGATATTAGGGTTGGGAATGAATTTATGATATTTACCAATGTCGGGGCGACGATAGTCGATCCTAAGGATTTTCATTATGATAATGTTGTCGAAGTTGATGCTTCAGAGCAAGGTTATTGTGTTGTCCCGCCCAATTCGTTTGCCTTAGCACGGACGGTGGAATATTTTAGAATGCCTAGAGATACGCTCGCGATTTGTTTGGGGAAAAGCACCTATGCAAGGTGTGGGATTATCGTGAATGTAACGCCTTTTGAACCTGAATTTGAAGGGCATATCACCATTGAAATATCCAACACCACGCCCCTGCCAGCAAAAATCTATGCTAATGAGGGCATTGCTCAAGTGCTGTTTTTGCAAGGTGATGAACCCTGCAAGGTCAGCTACAAGGACAAACAAGGGAAGTATCAAGGGCAAATGGGTATCACGCTGCCAAAAATTTTAAAATGATTTTCTAAGCACAGGAATCTTAAAAAAAGTCTTAAAAAATATTTTAAAAACGATAGTTTAGGCGTAAAGCATAGATATTTTGATATACGCCTTTAGAGACTTCTTCTTGATCGACATCCACATCAATATTGACATTTTGATTGAGCTTGCTTGTAACGAGATAGGAAACGCCATATCCAAGAATCGCCCCTGCGATCACTTGTGTAACGGTATGCCTTTGGGCAGTAACTCGTGAAACCCCGACTAGTGTTGCCAAAATGGTGGTTGGGACACCCCATTTCCAGCCGTATCGCCTTTGCATAAAGCCTGCTGCAGAAAATGCCGAAGCGGTATGCCCAGATGGGAAGCCATCGTAACTCCCGTTATTGGGTCTTTGGCTGATCTTTGCCCAGCTAGGATGGCTTCTAGAAATACCTACAAAACTATATTTGGTCGCAAATGTTACTGCTAGCGTGCTCCCTGTGCCGATGGCAAGATAACCTAGACCTTTGTAGTCTTTTTGAGCGAGCGAAACCACAGCTGCCATTGCGGGGAGAAACTGAAAAATATCGCCATAGATTTCAAACCCATCTTTCTGGCGGGCTTGGGCTTGAGTAAGCAAACCTGCGAGTATCCAAGCGATACAAAATATTTTACAATACTTCATTGATATGAACCTCGTTTTAACTAATTGAGATTCACATTATACTTGTTTTTGGACGTCTTTATTGGGATTATTTTGCTTTGAGATGTCAAATTTTGATGGATTTTATTTGGATTAATTTGGAATGTTTGGAATGAAGTGGTGTGCCCAGAGGGATTCAAACCCCCGGCCTACAGGACCGCAACCTGTTGCTCTATTCAGCTGAGCTATGGGCACGCAATAAAAAGGGTGGCATTTTACCAAAAGTTTCTTGATTTTATGTTAAATTTATCATTTTTGGCTTATAATCCTTTTGAGAAGTTTAGGCTTCGATAATCTAAATAAAGAAAGTGGTGATTGCAAATGCCTGGTATGAAAGTCAGAGAAAATGAGTCTTTTGATGAAGCTTATCGAAAATTCAAAAAACAAACCGATCGCAACTTGGTAGTAACCGAGTGTCGAGCTAGAAGGTTTTTTGAGTCAAAGACTGAAAAGCGCAAAAAGCAAAAGATCAATGCGAAGAAAAAAATGCTCAAACGCCTTTATATGCTTAGACGTTACGAGTCCAGACTCTAGCCTTTTCTTCTAAAAACCCCGATGGGGGGTTTTTAGAATCCCCTATAATCTTCCTTTTATATTAAATTCAAAGCTTTTTTGTTAATATTCTTTAAAATCAATTTAAAAATAGGAGTTGTAATCAATGAAATTTAGCGGTAAAAATGTTCTCATAACAGGTGCTTCACGGAGCATTGGTGCAGAGATTGCTAGAACATTAGCAGGCTTTGGCCTCAAGGTTTGGATCAATTATAGAAGCAATCCCCAAATAGCGGATAATCTCAAAGCAGAAATCGAAAAATCTGGTGGCAATGCTGCACTTATCAAATTTGATGTTACCGATGAAGAGGGATTCCTTGAAGGGATAAAGGCTATCATTGATTGTGATGGTGAGTTGTCTTATTTGGTCAATAATGCAGGAATCACCAACGACAAGCTTGCCTTAAGAATGAAAACTGAAGAATTTATGGATGTTATCAATGCGAATTTGAAATCGGCTTTTATTGGTTGTCGGGAAGCTCTCAAGATAATGAGCAAACAGCGATTTGGCAGTGTGGTGAATATCGCCTCCATCGTTGGAGAACGAGGCAACCCAGGGCAGACCAATTATGCAGCAAGCAAGGGCGGGATGATTGCGATGAGTAAGTCTTTTGCCTATGAAGGGGCTTCCAGAAATGTGCGATTCAATGCCATTACCCCGGGCTTCATCGCAACAGATATGACCGATGTCCTCAAAGATGAGGTTAAAGAAAGTTATATTAAAAATATTCCTTTAGGGAGATTGGGAAATACCAAAGAAATTGCCGATGCTGTAGCGTTTTTGTTGAGCGATCATTCAAGCTATATTACGGGTGAGGTTTTGAAAGTCAATGGCGGGCTTTATATGTAAAATCTTGCAAAAAAATGCAGATTTTTTTATTTTTTATTTGTTTTTATCAAAACTTTAGTTAGAATTAGAAACTCTAAATCGAAAATTAACAAAGGAGAAAAAATGGCTTTATTTGATGATATACAAGCTGTGGTAGTAGAACAACTGAACGTGGATGCGAATCAAGTAAAATTGGAAGCAGAGTTTGTAAAGGATTTGGGTGCTGATTCCCTTGATGTAGTCGAGCTCGTGATGGCGCTTGAAGAAAAATTTGGCATTGAAATTCCTGATGAGCAAGCCGAAAAGATTGTAACCGTTGGTGATGTTGTCAATTTTATCGAAGCCAATAAAAAGTAATCTGTTCCCTTGAAAGAGGGACCTATCATTTGAATGCTATCATAAGGAGTGTATGTGCGTCGGATCGTTGTAACGGGATTGGGGATGATTAATTCGCTGGGATTAAATAAAGGGAATTCTTTTAAATCTATTATAGATGGGAAGTGTGGCGTTAAAAGAATTACCTGTTTTGATACGACTGATTTTCCTGTGCAAATCGCTGCGGAAATAACGGATTTCGATCCCAATGAGGTGATGAATCCCAAAGAGGTCAAAAAGGCTGATCGTTTCATCCAATTGGCACTGAAAGCTTCTAAAGAGGCGATGATTGAGAGCGGGCTTTTGGACGCTGAAGGTAAGTGTGAAGCGAGCATTGCCGATAGATTTGGTGTGAGTTCTGCAGCAGGGATTGGTGGATTGGGAAATATCGAAAAAAACTCCATTACGTGTTTTGAAAAAGGACCTAGAAAGATTACCCCGTTTTTTATCCCATCAGCCCTCGTGAATATGCTGGGCGGTTTTACTTCAATAGAATTTGGCATCAAAGGTCCTAATGTATCAAGTGTTACCGCTTGTGCTGCAGGGACACACGCTATCATTGAGGCAGCCAAGACGATTATGCTTAATGGCGCCGATCGGATGCTTGTGATTGGAGCAGAATCGACAATTTGTCCAGTCGGCATTGGTGGTTTTGCGGCTATGAAGGCATTATCGAGTAGGAATGACGATCCCCTAAAGGCTTCACGACCTTTTGATAAGGATCGAGATGGTTTTGTGATGGGTGAGGGTGCTGGTGCTTTGGTCCTAGAAGACTATGAGAGTGCCAAAGCAAGAGGGGCGAAGATTTATGCTGAGCTTATAGGTTTTGGAGAAAGTGGCGATGCCAATCATATGACTACGCCAGCACCTGAGGGTGAGGGGGCTTATCGGGCGATGAAAGCCGCCTTGAGTATGGCGGGCAACGTAGCAAATGTGAAGATCGGCTATATCAATGCACACGGCACAAGCACAGGGTATAATGATTTGTTTGAGACAATCGCATTGAGAAATGTTTTTGGTGGTAAAGAAAATGTCCCCCCTGTGAGTTCGACAAAAGGGCAGATTGGGCATTGTTTGGGTGCAGCAGGTGCTATCGAGGCTGTGATTTCGATTATGGCGATGAATGAAGGCATTTTGCCACCGACTATCAATCAAGAAACTCCCGACCCAGAATGCGATCTCGACTATATCCCTAATGTTGCTAGAGAAGCAAAGGTTGAAATCGTGATGAGTAATTCTTTTGGTTTTGGTGGCACAAATGGTGTCGTGATTTTCAAAAAAGTATAATTTTAGAGTATAGCAGTGGCAACTTATCTGGATTTTGAACAGCGTATCAAAAATATCCAAGATGAAATAGAAATGGCTACGATTCGTGGCGATGAGGCTGCCAAAGATATTTTAGAAATCGATCTTGAAAAAGAAGTTCGTGCGGTCTATTCCCATATGAATGACTACCAAAAATTGCAGCTAGCTCGTCATCCCGATAGACCCTATGCGATGGATTATATCGATTTGATTTTAAAAGATGGTTATGAAATCTCAGGGGATCGGCATTTTAGCGATGATAAGGCGATCGTTTGTTTTTTGGGAAAGATTGGTGAGCAAACCACCTTGGTGATTGGCGAGGAAAAAGGGCGCGGGACCAAAAACAAATTAATGCGTAATTTTGGGATGCCAAATCCAGAAGGCTATCGCAAGGCACTCAAGGCTGCCAAGTTTGCTGAAAAGTTTGATATTCCTATATTGATGCTCGTTGATACTGCGGGTGCTTATCCGGGCTTGGGCGCAGAAGAAAGAGGGCAGAGTGAGGCGATTGCAAAAAATCTCCAGGATTTTGCAGCCTTGAAAGTCCCTACGATTTCGGTTGTCATTGGAGAGGGCGGGAGTGGTGGTGCTTTGGCAATTGCCGTGGCTGATAAGCTCGCTATGATGCAGTATTCGATTTTTAGCGTGATTTCCCCAGAGGGTTGTGCGGCTATCTTGTGGAATGACCCCAGCAAGATAGAATCCGCAACAAAAGCGATGAAAATCACTCCTGACGAACTCAAAAAAGCTGGGCTTATTGATGATATTATTTTAGAACCAAGCAGGGGCGCACATCGTGATAAAACCCACGCCGCAAATGCCATCAAAGAGTATTTTTTAAGCAGTTTGGAGGCTATCAGAAAGGATTCTGATTTTATCCAAAAACGTTATGAAAAATTGATGGCTTATGGGGCATTTTCTGAATAACTCGAATTTTTCTCACACAAACAAATTCCTACAAAGCTTCCTTGCTTATTTTTAAGACTGAAAAATAGTTTTTGTTTGACTTGAAGCGGTTTGATGATTATGTAATTTTTGAAAATATATTTTTAAATAAATTTTAAACTAATGGAAGCATTACAATGTCATTGTGGTGGAGTTGCTTAATTTGTAATCCCTTGAAATCATACAAATTTGATTATAGAGATTAAAAGAATCAAGTCAAACTAGCGTTTTAGATATATCATCACAGAGAGTACCCAAGTCGCCAAAAATCTCACAACAAACAAAACAACCCCCAAAGGCATTTGATTTGCCTTTGCCAGGTTTATTGGCTATCTTCATAAGGCTTATAATCATTGTGTGGGGCAAGCAAGATAAGCGCCCCTTTTTCTTGAGCCATTCCCAAATCCAAAAGCATTGCGATACGTGTTTTATGAGTTTTTAATTCCTAAATCAAGCCAATCATCCCTTTTATCTCATATTGTGGGGGAGTATTTAATAATTACTTTAAATAACATATAAAATCATCAAAAATAACATAAATATTTTATATTAGCCCGCAAGTGGCAACCTCGCACCTGCTAATCTTTAGGACTTGAGGGTTCTATTGAATGATTGTAAGCAATCGTTTGATAGCCAAAAGAGGGGAATACAACAGAAATTTTAGGGACAGATTCTATCTGCTTTGATAGGAATCTGGCAGGGAGTGGCTTAGGTTTTTAAAGGCGATTTTTACCGCACTGACCTTTGCGTGGATTTTAACGAGGTGTTAAATCAAAGCCAGTTGCTTGGTTTTAGTGCCAGTGGGGCAAAACACAGCGAAGTAATACACAAAAGCATAGTCGGTGTCTAGCCCCTTTCCCTAAAAGGTAAATCCTGGTTTGTTCTCAAAGCCATCATCTCATTGACAAGACCAAAATATTATGCACTCAAGATGGGCTTTAGAAGTTTTTTATTTTGACTTGTGATTTGTCTCCATAAATATTTGAAATCTAAATGCCCCTATTGCAAAAAGCTATTAAAATCCCAAATTTTATAAATTTCTTTTATAAAATTTTGCGTGCGTGCCTTGATGGCGTTTTCATCCCATTTTTCGTTTTTGATGATTTCTTTATTGATAATAAAATCTGATGTTTTTTCCAACTGCTCTTTTTTCTTTTCCCAAGAAGAATTACTTAAGCTTACATTATTTTTCCATTGAAGCAAGGTCATATTCCCCAGCATATGGACCAAATATTCCATCTCTTCATCACTCTTGTCATCGCAATTCCAGTTTGTTTGCCATTTTTGGGGCAAGATATGCTCAAGTTGCAACATATCAAAAACCAACCCATCTGATTCTCTATCTTTCTTGCCCTTTAATTCTTCCTGTCGGTAAAGCTCGATCCAAAATAAAACGAGTTTTGCATCCTTAGGTTTCCATTTTATTTGCTCCTCTAGCGCGTCATCCATATTTCCTAAGTTATCATATTCCTGAAGTTTTTCTTTAAATTTTCGTTTCAAAACTTCTGATAAATTTTGATTGTTTTGATGGGCTATTACATCACAAGTTAGTCCCAAAAAGAACGCACTATAGCTATCTGTATTGATACGATTAAACCAACAAAACATCAAAAAGTTTTCTAGTATCTTGAGGCATTGGAGAAAATTTTTCTCATCATTTTCAAGCTTAGCCTTGAGTGCCAAAACCAATGGGATTGGTGTTGCCGATATAAAAGAAAGGATATGGAAAAATCTTTTAATATCATCTTCATAAATAAAAGATTCATTTTTTTCAATCACAGGAAATTGGGCATAAAGCTCTGCATATTTTTTCATCCGTTGAAGGAAATTCCTGCTGTCTGGCAGGCTTTCAAGACTAGCGAATTTTTCCTTATAGAGTTGGCTGAGATTTTCTATTCGATGTCCTTTGCTAAGTTCAAAAATTCCCTCAATAACCGCAAACGCATAGATAAAAACATCGCTCTGGCTTCTGCCCCTTTTGCGATCAAAATGCACCCTATCCCAATTTTTGATCGTGTCGGCATCTTTTTCAAAAACATCTTTCCAATATGGCTCATACCAACCCCGAACAATATCCTCTCGGGGTTCGAGATTCCTAATCTGATAAAAAAGACTATTTTTGATAATATCAAGCACCGAAAGCCTCAATCCAGCGGTATTGATAGAGTCAAATATTTTTTGCTCATTTTCGTTGCTATCTAACTGAATAATAACCCAGAGTTTTTGAGTCAAGATATAATCTAAAAATTCCTTTTTCTTGTCTAAATTTTGCACTTGAGTAGAAAAATACCGGTAACATTTAACCAACTGGCTTTCATCTTTTGCTTTTGGTATGTTACTTATATCATCAGCTTGTATAATGCTTTCAAATGCCGGTTTATCTAGATGAGAATGAGTGATTTTAGGGGTTTTTTTGCTAAGACTATCATAAAACAGCCCTGCGTAACGAGGCTCTTTTTTATCTTCTTCGCTAAGATTGTCATATAAAGCTTTGATAAGGATCGAAAAGGTAGTTAGTCTTTGTTGGCCATCAATAAGGCTTTTGACTGCCCCCCCCCCCATTAGCTGAATCATCTTTTAAAATGATAGAACCCAAAAAGTGTGAAGTCTTATTTTCAAAGCTTGTTTCTAGGTCTTCAAAAAGCCTTTCCCATTGTTCCTTTTGCCAAACATAAGCTCTCTGAAAAAAAGGGATTTGAATGGTTTCATTTTGCATAAATCCAAAATGCTGTTCGTGTGCTTTCATTTTTACTCCTTAAAATTTAAAAATAACATTTGATTTTAGCACCTACAAACTGAATCTAAAGCCAAAACCTAAAACATACAGAATGTGGGCGAAAAATAGGGAAAATTTAACCACCTGCTCAAAACAAAATCCACCCTTGCAAAACCCATCATCAGGGCAAATACCCCATCTACAAAAGCCCTTTTGGGCTTAATTTGAGATTCAAAAGCTCATAGGTTTTATATGTCGGGATTCTCCCCTTTGCGGTGCGTTCAAGATAGCCATTGGCAAGCAAATAAGGCTCGATCACATCTTCGATAGTCCCCTCATCTTCGCTCATCGCCGCTGCGATGGTGCTTAGCCCAATGGGCTTACCTTTGGATTCTGCCAAAATCTGCAAATAACGCAAATCCAACTCATCAAAGCCCGATTCATTCACACCGAGTTCGTTGAGGGCGTATCGTGTGGTGCTTAGCCCAATGGTTTTTTCTTCGGCAACTTCAGCAAAATCCCGCACCCTCCGCAATAATCTGAGTGCGATTCTAGGCGTTCCCCGTGAGCGTGAGGCGATTTCTTTTGCGCCTTCTGCATCGAGGGTCTTACCCAATTTCAAGCTGGCTTTTTGGGCGATTGTAGCAAGCTCGCTGACTTCATAAAACTGCATCCGAAAGCTCATTCCAAAGCGGTCCCTCAAAGGATTGCTTAGCATTCCTGCCCGTGTAGTTGCCCCAATCAGCGTGAATTTGGGCAGATCGATCTTAACGGTTTGGGCTGCAGGTCCGGAGCCGATGATAATATCTAGGCGAAAATCCTCCATTGCCGGGTAGAGGATCTCCTCAATCGCAGGGCTTAGGCGGTGTATCTCATCGATAAACAAAACATCGCCATCATCGAGATTTGTCATAATCGCAGCGAGATCACCGGCTTTTTCTATCATTGGGGCAGCGGTTATTTTGATGTTGGCATTCATTTCATTAGCGATGATATGGCTAAGCGTGGTTTTTCCAAGCCCCGGAGGTCCAAAAAAAAGCGTGTGATCGAGGCATTCACCCCGTTTTTTGCTCGCTTGAATAAAAATTTTTAGGTTTTTTTTGATTTTTTCTTGCCCGATGTATTCTTCCCACAGCGTCGGTCTGAGCGAGTTTTCGGCACTTTCTTCAAAAGCGAGTTTTTCTATATCGATGATACGATTATTTTCTTCTAGCGATAGGCGTTCCATTGTTTAGTAGCTTTCTTCCAAAGAGGGAAAATTCCCCGATTTTACATCGGCAACATAGCGTTGTAGTGCTGTTTGGATGAGGTTTGCCCCATCGAGGTATTGCCTCACAAATTTTGGTTTAAATCGTTGAAAAAAGCCCATCATATCGCTCCATACGAGGATTTGCCCATCGCATTTTTCCCCGCTACCTATGCCGATGGTAGGGATATTTAGCTGTTGGGTGATGTGTTGGGCAACTTTAGCGGTGATCCCCTCAAGCACGAGCATACAAGCGCCCGCATCTTGCAAAGCAAGGGCATCTTCTGTGAGCTTTAGCATTTCTTTTTCGTTCCTGCCTTTGATTTTGTAGCCCCCCTCTGAACGGGCAAATTGAGGCATTAGCCCGATATGCCCAATCACAGCTACCCCCTCATTGACAATCATCTTTATGAGCTTGGAGCGTTCTTTGCCCCCTTCAAGCTTGATGGCATCAGCGGGGGTTTGTTGATAAAACTTTAAAGCATTTTTGATCGCCATCTTGGGGGTTTGATAGCTTCCAAATGGCATATCAGCGATGATAAAGGATTCTTTTGCTCCCGCACAGACTGCCTTTGTGTGATAAATCATCACATCCATCGTCGCACTGAGTGTGTCTTCTTTGCCCCCAAAGCTCATATTCAGGCTATCCCCGACCAAAATAACATCGACTTGGGCGTCAAACAAGCTCGCAAATAAGGCGTCATAAGCCGTGATGGCCGTGATTTTTTCGACCCCTTTTTTGGACTGGAGTGCGTGGATGGTGGTTTTCATTGCTTGCCCCTTTTTGGAGTATTATACAATTTCTTTAGTGGAAGCTTTTTTATCAAAATTGTTCTAAAAATTTTTATATAAAACGAAATTTTATATAAAAATAGATAAAATAGCCAGAGTTTTCGATGTTTTTAATCAGGTTTTTAAGGTTGGGAAATGTTGCGACGGGTTGCACTTTTGGTGTTGTTATTTTTAGGCAGTGTTGTTGCCAAAGAAACGATTGATTATGGCACGCTCGACCCTTCTTATTATCCCTATATCAAGTTTTATCAGAAAACAACCGACAAAGAAATCGCTGACCTCGTGCAAAATCTCAATGAAGCCGACAAAAAAACGGGACTTTTTTTGGGATTGAGTGCGGGGGCTTTCAGCAATGATGTCAGTAGCGACCTTCAAAATAATTATCTTTTCGCATATGGGGCTAAGTTTGGCTACCAGTCGTTTATCCCTTCGATTTTTGAGAAGCTTTTTTTGCCCAATTATGTCGGTAGGAGGATCTATATCCAGTATTTAGGCACTAAGGGCAAAGAAGAAGCGTTAGGGAGACTGGGTTTTTCATTCATCGGTGTGAATGGCGATGTGATGATTGACTTGCCTGTTTTTAAAAACTTTTCTGCGGGTGTGATTGCTGGTATTGGGCTAGGCAGTATGATCCACAGCTATAATGCAAATTCTGAATTTGGCGTGATGGCAAATGCGGGTTTTGGGGTTACGATTTTTGGTCATAATCGTTTGGAGTTTGAGCTCAAGCTCATCACAGACAAAAATATCGAATGGCTCGGCGCGCTTTTTATGACAGGGTATCAATATGTTTTTTAAGCGCCTAATCCTAGCGTTTTTGTTCGCAATGAGCGTGAATCTAAGTCTTCAAGCCGATGATATTGCAGAGCAAAAAAGGCAAATTTATATGCTCAAAGGCCAGCTTTATGAACAAAAACAAAAACTCGCACTTGAAGCGATGGCAAAACAAAAAAATGGCTTTTTTGTTGGCGTCCTTGTAGGGAATATCACACTCCATACAACGCCTGCGGGGTATATGGATTCACATCCTTTGCTTTATGGGGCAAAGGCGGGCTATCAAAAATATCTCAAAGATTATATTGGCGGTCTTCGATTTTATGGGGAATACCTCAGGGGTGATATGGAGGGTATGGCTTACCAGTTGGCAAGCTTTAATCTTGATTTGATCGCAGATGTGCCATTAGATAGTGATAAAAAATACGCTTTGGGCTTGTTTGGCGGTGTGGGGATGGGTTGGGTTGGCTATAGCGATAAGAGTAGCCAGCCAGCTTTGAGCCAGTTTGGCGTGGTAATCAATCTCGGCGTGGCTTTGACACTAGAAGTCAGGCATCGCATTGAATTAGGTTTGAAAATCCCTCCAATCAAGCTCAAAGAAGCCTCTTCACGTGAGCTTTCTACGACAAATGTGTATCTGATAAGCTATAATCTATTGTTTTAGAGGCAAATGATGAAAAAAATTATTTTACTATTATTGGCAATGGCATTTGGGGCAAAGGCGACACCCGTTGCGCCTGTGATGGTAGCTGGACTCGAAGCAGAGATCCGCTCACTAAAAGAACAAATCATCAAAAATGGTGGCACGCCTAAGGAATATTATCCCAATCAAGACTATATCGAGTCGCATTATCCCAATGCTTCTGCAGACAAAAAGAAACATTTGCGAGAAAAATACAGCCGTTCAGATGCTAAAAGCGGTATTTTTATGGGTATCAACGTAGGCTATGGTGCGTTGTTTAATGATTATATTGATGGGCATTATAATGAGACCACCACAACGATCCCCGATCTGCAAACTCAAAAAACAGGTGTTTTGAAATCCCCTTTAAACACTATTTCTAAGCTCCCTATGTTTGGGGGCAAACTAGGGTATCAGAGCTTTTTCAATCCCTATTTTGGTGCACGGGTCTATGGGGATGTGATGATAGCATCAGGGGGACTTACAGCAAAGAATTATCCGTGCGATGATGGCAGTCTAAAAGATAAAAAGATTGGTTCAGTGATTTATATGCTTGGGGCGATGAATCTTGATTTGCTTGTGGATGTGCCTTTGGATAGAGGGTTTAAATATTTTGTTGGCGGGTATTTTGGTATCGGCTTTGGGGCGATGGTATTGCTTGATAGTGCCGATAAGGATGAGGAGAAAACAAGTCGCCTTTTAAAAGACCCAAACTATAGCAGTGATAATGTGCTGTGGAATACATTGCTCCAGATTGATTATACATTCAATGCTGGGCTAGCTTTTACTATCAATGCAAAAAATCGCCTGGAAGTCGGAGCAAAAATCCCTTGGAATTTTTTGAGACTAGGACTGGAGAGTCCAGCGACCTATAGCACTGCCAGCGGGGCGAGTAAAACGCTAGAGTCCAAAGATATTGCGTTCAAACGTTCTGTGATTTGGACAGCGAGTTATATTTATGTATTTTAAAACTTAAAGAAAGCGTAGTAAAATTTAATTCAAAATTAAAAAAGGAAGCAAGATGGCAGGACAGACGATTACAGAAAAGATTTTTTCCGCCCATTGCCAAAGGGCGGTGTATGCTGATGAAATTGTAGAAGCCCCAATCGATATGGTGATTGGTAATGACATCACCACGCCACTTTCTATCAAGGCATTTCGCAGTAGCGGGGCAAAGGCATTGGCAAAGCCGGATAATTTTTGTATCGTGATGGATCATTTTATCCCCGCCAAAGACATCGCTTCAGCAAATCAAGCACGCATTAGTCGTGATTTTGCTAAGGAATTTGGCTTGAAAAATTATTTTGATGAGCGGGATATGGGGATTGAACACGCCCTTTTGCCCGAAAAAGGCTTGGTGCTAAGTGGCGATGTGATTATCGGGGCGGATTCGCATACTTGCACGCACGGGGCTTTGGGGGCATTTTCTACCGGGATGGGAAGCACGGATTTGGCGTATGCGATGATTACGGGTAAAAATTGGTTTAAGATCCCAAAAAGCATACGGGTTGAGTTCAGTGGCAAGCCCTCTGATATGGTGTATGGCAAGGATTTGATTTTGGAAGTCATCCGCCAAATCGGCGTGGATGGTGCGCTTTATCAAGCACTCGAATTTTGCGGGGATACGATAGGGTATTTGAGTATGGATGATCGTTTTTCGTTGTGTAATATGGCGATTGAAGCGGGGGCAAAAAACGGCATTATCGCTGCTGATGAGATCACCAAAGCGTTTTTAGCCAATAGAAAAGAGCTTAATGGGAATTTGCGTGCCGAGCCAAAATACTACCAATCTGATAGCGATGCTAACTATGCTTTAGTCATTACAATTGATGCGAGCAAGCTTGAGCCAATGGTAGCTTACCCCTATCTCCCCAGCAATGGCAAGCCTGTGAGCGTGGCACTAAAAGATGAGCTAAAAATCGATCAAGCATTTATTGGGTCTTGCACGAATGGGCGTTTGAGTGATCTCAAGATTGCCAGCGAGATACTCAAAGACCAGCGGGTGCATTCAGATGTGCGTCTCATCGTTACCCCAGCGACACAACGTATCTACAAGCAAGCCCAAGAGCTTGGCTACATCGATACGCTCATCGAAGCGGGTGCGCTTATCTCTAATCCGACTTGTGGGGCTTGCTTGGGCGGGTATATGGGGATATTAGGAGATAATGAGCGTTGTATTTCTACGACAAATAGAAATTTTGTCGGCAGGATGGGGGCGAGGAGTTCAGAGGTTTATTTGGCAAATGCTGCTGTCGTGGCTAAAAGTGCCATTGAGGGTAAAATAGCAGATCCTAGAGTATAGAATGATGGGAAAAATAATGGACGTAAAGGTTATCAATGAAATTTAAAACTTTCATAAAACTATTTTTGTTGGTCGTGGTGATTGTGGGTGCTTATGCGATTTATAATTCAAAATTTTTTGAGAGAAATCCTCCAGAAGTCGCCATTTATATGTCTATTGACAAAAAAGATCGCGTGCAATTAGGCAATGAGGCGTATTGGAATCCCAATAAACAAATCACTATCCAAGCCACTGATGACACGGGTATTAGGTCTTATAAAGTGCGTGCGGTTACTTCAGATAATGTCGTGGTATTTGACAAAGAAGAAATCGTATTAGACAAACCCAAAGAGCAGACTTTTTTGCTACCAAAGCCTGAAATCAAGCTCCCTGATGGGATGAAAATCCATTACAAAATCTCGGTTACCGACTGGAGTAATGCACATTTTTTCAGTGGCAATACCACCACAAAAGAGCTGGATTTGATTGTTGATACCCAAGCCCCTCTGATAAATATCGTTGCCAATTCTTATAAAATCACGTATGGCGGGAGTGCGTTATTGATTTTTAAGGTCATTGATAATGGCGTGCGCTCCATCAGTGTGAGTAATGGCGAAGATGATTTTAAGGTGTTTCCTTTTATGAAACCAGGCTATTATGCTGTGATTTTGGCTTGGCCTGTGCAAAATAATTTTTTTAATGGAACCATAACGGTTTTAGACAAGGCATTCAACCAAAAACGGGTCTCGATTCCTCTCATCAAAGATATGAGCGCACGATACCGGTATTCCAATATCAAGGTCAAGGAAAATTTCTTGAATGGCAAGCTCAATGAACTAGTCGATACCATCGGCTAAAGAAAGCCGGAGAGTTTTTCAAATCCGATCGAAAAATTTAAATATATCAATGAGGGTATCCGCCAAAGAGATGAAGAAATGATTATCAAAGCTGCGAGCGATGTGGATTATACATCTTTGAGTGAGCCTATCACATTTTCAGCCTTTTTGCCACTCAAAGGGAGCGCTGTAGTGGGAAATTTTGGCGATCATCGGAGTTATTTTTTGGGCAAGAAACAAATCAGCAAATCAATGCATTTGGGATTGGATATTGCGAGTGTGAGTCACGCTCCTATCATCGCAACCAATCCAGGTGAAGTCGTATTTACCGAGCTTTTGGGCGTATATGGTAATACTACGATTATCTATCACGGCTTTGGTCTGGCTTCGCTGTATTCGCATATGTCGCGATTTGATGTCAAGCCCGGCGAAGAAATAGCCGCTGGGACAATCATCGGGCTTACCGGTCAGACAGGTTGGGCATTTGGCGATCATTTGCATTTGGGGATATTGGTGCAAGGGCATCCTGTCAGGGATGTGGAATGGATGGATCCCAAATGGATCAAAGCAAATATCACGGATGTGTTTTTGAAAGCAAAAAACACGATTGAGGGGCTAGATGATCAAAACCAGACAGAAAAATATTAGGGTTTTTGAGCTAGAGAGTGGGCAGAGCGCAGAATATATTGAGTTTGTAACGAAAAATTTTGTTTTGCTAAAAGATTATTTATTGGTCTTTAAAGCCCCGATTGAACCCGCACTCACAGCGGTGCTTGGCGAGCTTAAAATGACTTATATCATCGCTGAAAATGAACTTAGGGGCAGGGAGCTTACCAAAACCCCCACTATCAATGCGATCGATACCAAAACCGAGATTTGCAATCGAAACATTCGCAGTGGCGAAGAACTCGAGAGTTCGGGAGATATTATCATTCTTGGGAATGTCAATAATGGTGCGAGAATCGTATCAGAAAGGAATATCAGCATATATGGGAAATGCGAGGGGATTATAGTTTGTGGGGGGCAATATTTGATTTTAAAAACGCTGTGTTCTCATCATATCGTGTTTCAAGGGGAGATTTTAGGTCCAGAAATTATTGAGAAGCTTAGCAGTAATGATTTGTTAAAAATAATCACAAAAAATGGCGATAATATATCCGTAAAGGAAATAAAATGAAACAAAAAACGATAGCCAAAAAAGTCGAGCTTATTGGTATTGGTTTGCATAAGGGCGTGCCTGTGAAGATGGTTTTAGAGCCTTTAGAGGCTGATAGTGGGATCGTCTTTTATCGTAGCGATGAGGCAGTGAGTATCCCAATGAAGCCTGAAAATGTCGTCGATACGATGATGGCAACGGTGCTAGGGGTGGGTGATGTTAGAATATCAACCATCGAACATCTGTTATCGGCTGTGAATGCCTATGGGATTGATAATCTCAAGATCTCTGTAGATAATGAAGAAATCCCGATTATGGATGGGAGTTCGATCGCTTATTGTATGCTTTTGGATGAAGCCGGCGTTATCGAGCAATCTAGCGCTAAAAGGGTGCTACAAATCAAAAAAGCTATTGAGGTGCGTGATGGCGATAAATTTGTCAGGGTTGAGCCAAACGATCGGATGGTGTTTGATTTTAGCATTGATTTTGCCCATCCAGCCATCAAAAAACAAGCCTATAAGTTTGTTTTTAATAAGCTGGCTTACAAAGAAGAAATCGCACGTGCAAGGACATTTGGATTTTTACACGAGGTGAATTATTTGCGTTCGCAGGGCTTGGCAAAAGGCGGGAATTTGAGTAATTGTATCGTGCTTGATGAAAGCGGTATCCTCAACAAAGAGGGCTTGCGCTACAAAGAAGAATTTGTCCGCCATAAAATTTTGGATGCCATCGGGGATATGGCTATACTTGGAATGCCTTTGATGGGGAGTTATATATCATTTGCTGGTAGCCATAAACTCAACTCCTTGCTTACCCAAAAGATACTTTCAGAAAGCAATGCTTATGAAATCCTCACGCTAGAGCAAAATGAGGAAGAAAATGCGCTTGAATTTGCCAAAGAATCGCAGTCGATTTGATGGCTAACGTTGCGATTTGATGAATAAATTAATGGAAATCTGATGGCTAAAAAGGTCGATTTGGTTTTGATTGCTATCCATTCGCCAGCCAAATGTGGGATTTATGAGGATTTGTGCCTTATAAAAACATTTGTTTCTATGCAAAAAACTAGCGATGGGCTTTTAGAAATTTTTTCTGCTGTTTTTTCTTATCTCAAAGAGCGTGGCTGGGAGCTTGAATCGATTTTTTATGCTAGAGGGCCGGGGAGCTTTACCTCACTCAAGCTCACGCATATTTTTTTGCAGACTTTGGCATTGAGCTTGGGGGTCAAGCTGTATGCAAGTGATAGTTTTTATTTTAACCAAAATGCTCCGATCAAGGCATTTGGGAATAAATTTTTTGTCCGCCAGCCATCAGGGGAAATCCAGCTTGAAGAAATCGATATTTCAAAAAACGATGACAATCCTGCGAGTAATGCCAGTCAAAAACATACAAGTCAAAAAAATGCACGCCAAGAAAATGATGATTTTTTTCTCCCGCAAACCATCGATTTATCAGCATTTGATTCCCAAAATGCCCCCCTTTATATTTTGCCCCCTATTTAAGATATAATGCCGAAAAAGACTTAGGAAATAAATGATTATAAGTGTTCCTGCAACCAGTGCAAATCTAGGACCCGGATTTGATTCTTTGGGATTAAGCCTTGATTTTAGAAATGTTTTTGATATTACGCCCTCAAGCCTCACGAGTATCCAGCTTGTCGGCGAAGGCGAGCGATTCCCAAAATTTCGTATTGATAATATGTTTGTAAAGATATTCAAAAAGATTTTATTAGATTTTGGGATACCCCAGAGTGATTTTAGGTTTTTTTTTAAAAATAAAATCCCCATTTCCAGAGGGATGGGGAGCAGTTCGGCTGTGATTGTCGGGGCGATTGGTGCGGCGTATCAATTCGCTGGCAAGGGCTTGGATAGAGAGGAGATTCTCAATGCCGCACTCCTTTATGAACCCCATCCTGACAATATTACCCCCGCTGTTTATGGGGGGTTTAACGTGGCTATTGTCGATCACAAAAAAGTCTATCAACTCAAGCAAGAGATCCCCGAAACGCTCAAAGCCGTGATGGTCGTGCCTAATCGTTCTATTTCTACGAAATACTCTAGGCAAGCGCTCCCCAAGAGATATTCGACTGCCGAGAGTGTTTTTAATCTCTCACGTGCTTCATTGATGAGTATGGCATTTGCGCAAGGGAAATGGGAGCTTTTGAAAATGGCTTCTAAAGACAGGTTTCATCAGGAACGGCGGATGAAGCATTTTCCTGTTTTGTTTGCGATTCAAAAAATTGCTTTGGAGAATGGGGCTTTGATGAGCACACTTTCAGGGAGCGGGTCTTCGTTTTTTAATATGTGTTATGCAGATGATGCCGAAAGGCTTGCAGAAATTTTTAATAAAAAATTTCCAAACTTCAGGGTTTTTGTTTTAAATTTTGATAATCAAGGCATTGTGCTTGAGCAAGAATAAATTAATTTTGGTATAATGATGAATCAATCGAGAGGTTTTAGGAGATTTTCATCTCAAAATGCTGTCAGGATGTGCGTTTGTTGCCGGAAACGTTTTATACAAAGCAAGCTTTTTAGGCTCAAGATAAATAACGCAAGGATTGGGCTATTTGATGGCAGTGGGAGAAGCTTTTATTTATGCGAGGAATGTATTGATAACAACAAGATAATCGGAAGTTTAACCAAACTCAAAAATGCCCCCAAAGACAAAAATATTATCAAAGAGCAGATAGAGGAGATTAGAATTCAATGGCAAAAGTTAGATTGACAGAGATTGCAACCGAAGCAGGCAAAAGCTCAAAAGAGGTGCTGGAAAAAGCCAAAGAAATGGGGCTGAATGTCAAAACCGTTTCGAGTGGCTTGAGCGATGAAGAGGCTGCTTATCTGTATGAATATATCACCACTGGAGTCAATAATCTCCCCAAAAGTGATTCTAAAACCAAGCCTGCTGCTAAGCCCACCAAAGACACCAAAAAACAACAAACCCAAGAATCCCCACACCAGAAATCCCAAGATCAAATAGCGCAAAATCAAGAAACACGAAATGAAGAAGCAAAGCCTGCCAAAAAAGAAGCCAAGCCCAAGAAAGTCTCCAAGACAGAACAGATACCTCTTGAAGTCCCCACACCCCCAGAAGAACCACAACCGATTATAGAGGAAAAAACCCCCATACACACAGGTATTGCCAGAAGAACGGGTATCCGTATCATCAAAAAAGGGAATGATGAAAAAACCCCCGCACCGAGCGAATCCAAAAAATACCAATATGCTCCCTCCGCACAAGAAATGCTTGATGAACTCAGAAATATCCAAGAAAAAGGGGCAAAAAAGTCCAAAAAACTCCCTAAACCCAAAGCCCATACCCCGCATAAAAATAAAGAACATAAAATGGATCTCCTTAGCGATAGGGTGCTTAAGGAAGTCGATGAATATGATGATGAGCAAAATGAGATTATGCTTTTTGATCTCCACCAGCAAGATATCCGTGATGAAGAGGAAGAAAACCAAGTCAAACAAGCCATCACCGATAGAATCAAGGTGCATAAGAAAAATCCTTGGATGAGCGAGGGCAGTATCAAAAGAAGCACAAAAAGAAGAAGACCAATGCGTCAGGAGTCTTCTCTTAAAATCGCCCAAAGCGTTATTAGTATCCCAGAAGAAATCCGTGTATATGAGTTTGCCGACATTGCCGGCAGGAATCTCGCAGAAGTGGTGAAAGTGTTGTTTAATCTGGGGATGATGGTAACCAAAAATGACTTTTTGGATCGGGATGCCATTGAGATTTTGGCTGATGAGTTCAAGATAGAAGTTAGCATTCAAAATACATCTGAAGAGCTTGAATATGTCGAGCAACAACAAAGTTCCGGCACGCTAAAGGAACGTCCCCCTGTGGTAACGATTATGGGGCACGTTGATCACGGCAAGACTTCTTTGCTCGATAAAATACGCGATACCCGCATCGCAGGCGGTGAGGCAGGGGGTATCACCCAGCATATTGGGGCTTATATGGTTGAGAAAAACGGCAAGATGATTTCTTTTATCGATACTCCCGGACACGAAGCGTTTAGTCAAATGCGAAGTCGTGGGGCGCAGGTTACTGATATTGCTATCATTGTGATCGCTGCTGATGATGGGGTCAAGCAACAAACCATCGAAGCATTTAATCACGCCAAATCAGCCGGTGTGCAGATAATTATCGCAATGAATAAAATGGATAAAGAAAACGCCAATCCTGATAAGCTAAAAGCTGAATGTGCCGAGCTTGGGTTCAATCCGATTGATTGGGGCGGGGAGTATGAATTTATCCCGATTTCAGCAAAAAGTGGCGAGGGAATCGAGCATTTGCTTGAAACGATTTTGATTCAAGCCGAAGTAATGGAGCTAAAAGCTGATCCAGACGCAAGCCCAAGGGCTGTTATCTTGGAGGGTAGTGTGGAAAAGGGGCGGGGTCCCGTAGCGACTTTGATTGTCCAAAATGGCACATTAAAAGTTGGGGATTCGATCGTTGCAGATACGGCTTTTGGGCGGGTGCGCGCACTCATTGATGATCAAGGCAGGAATGTGAGTGCATTGCCCCCATCAGGTGTTGCTGTGATTACTGGGCTATCAGAAGTCCCGAGTGCGGGGAGCATTCTCATTGGTGTGGAAAATGATGCCATCGCAAAAGAATACGCCCAAAAGCGAGCGACTTATTTGCGCCAAAAAGAGCTGAGCAAAACCACAAAAGTTTCTTTTGATGAGCTTTCTCAAATGGTTGCCAAGGGCCAACTCAAGTCGATTCCTATCGTCATCAAAGCCGATACGCAAGGTAGCCTAGAGGCGATCTGTGCGAGTTTAGAAAAACTCAATAATGATGAGGTGAGTATCAATATCATCAATAGCGGTGTCGGCGGGATTACTGAAAGTGATATCGCATTAGCAGCAGCGAGTAGCAATTCGTTGATTTTAGGTTTCAATGTCAGACCTACGGGCGTGGTAAAAACCAGGGCGAAGGAGCTTGGGGTTGAGATCAAAACCTATTCGATCATTTATGGGCTCATTGATGATGTCAAAGCCCTGATTTCTGGGATGATGTCGCCTCTTATCGAGGAGGAAAACACCGGGCAAGCAGAAGTTCGTGATACATTTGTGATTTCAAAGGTCGGGACGATTGCGGGTTGTATGGTTACAGATGGTATCATCGCTCGGGGTATCAATGTGCGTTTGATTCGCAATGGGGTCGTGATCCACACCGGTGCGATCGCTTCGCTCAAACGCTTCAAAGACGATGCCAAAGAGGTCGCTAAGGGCTATGAATGTGGGATTATGCTCGAAAATTATAATGACATTCAAGTTGGGGATGTATTTGAGACGTATAAAGAAATCCAAAAAAGCCAAGTGATTTAATCTAAAGAGAATCGCAAGAGAAAAATAATGGATAAAAGCATTCGTTTGCAACGCACAGAATCGGTCTTAAAAGAGCTTCTCCAAGAAGCGATTTCTTCGCTGGGAGATATAAAGCTTAATGCGTTGGGGATTACGGGTGTGCGTTGTTCAAAAGGCAAATATTATGCGGAGGTTTTTATCCATCCAGATTTCCCTATTCAAGATGGTGGCAATGCTAACGATGAGCGCAAGCAGATTTTAAGCGGTCTCAAAAAGGCAGAGGGGATTTTGCGGGAGTATGTTTTGAGTGCGAGCGGGTGGTATAAATGCCCAAAATTAAATTTTTGCTTTGATGATAGCTTACAAAAGTCCAAAACGCTTGATGAGATTTTTGCCCAAATTGCCAAAATTGCCAAAAAATCCGAAAAAACCAATGGAGGGAGTGCCGATGGTGCATAAAGAGCTTGAGGATAAATTGGAGCAAGTGATAAAATCAAAAGACTGCGAGCTTTATAGTATTGATTTGTTGAAAGAAAACAACAGCCATATTTTGCGTGTTAGTATTGTGGCGAAAAATACCGGCACGACATTGGATATTTGTCAAGAGATTAGCGAGCTGATTTCGCCATTGCTTGATGTCTATGATCCCATCAGTTCAAAATACACTCTGGAGGTGAGTTCTCCGGGTGTGGAGCGTGTGCTTAAAACCCCGAGGCATTTTTTGCATTCTATCGGTGAAGAAGTGTCGGTAAAGACATTTGAGAAAGAAGAATTTGAAGGGATTCTCAAATATGCTGATGAAAAAGGCGTGGTGTTTGAAACCAGCGAGGGTGAGCGAGCCTTTAGCTTTGAAGCACTCAAAAAGGTCAAGACGATTTTTGAGTTTTAAGCTTTGTTTGGATGATTTATGCCAATAGAAGATTGCTGTATTGGAGAGTGTCATAGTCTTATAGCAATGTAGAAAAGACAAGCATAAGACCACAAAAAATCTCACAGCGGAATCTCTGCTGTTTTTGATGTAGTCTTAAAGGTTTTTTATTACTAGTATTGCTTAAAAATCAATCCCTCATTTCCTCTCATTTCAGTATCATTTGTCAGCGCTTCCACGCTTGCGCCCAAATTCTTAAAAATTTCTTTAAATTTATTTACATTATCAAGCATAGTCTCTGCTGCTACACCAACAAGCCCGTCTTTCTTTAAGTCTTCTTCGTTTAATTCAAATATGGGTTTAGAACGCTCTTGGCTCTTTGCTATCAAGGAATTGAAATCTGGAATATGAGTCAAATCATAAATTTCTGGACCATTGTCTTTATCTTGCGAGACGATTTTTTTAAACTTTTCTTTATCGATGATACAGCTCATTTCCTTGAGCACAGGCACAAATTCGTCTTTGATAGCATCTCTTATCTTATCAATCCAATTTTGAAAGGATTTGGCAGGTTTCCCATCCCTTGGCCTATATCTTTGCTGGATAGCACCCAAAAATATTGGCTGATTTTTTAATGCTTTAGAACTGCTTGCCTCATCAGCATTTTTTTTGAAAAGGTCAATTTCTCTTTGCCATTCTCTTATTTTTTTGCTCAGTGAATGGACTGCCTGCAAACAAAAATAATCAGGAGAGGTAGGCACAATGAAATAATCACTTGACATCAAGGCAACTTGATTAAGCCCGCCTACATTGGGGCTTAAGTCAAGAACTATATAGTCAATTCCATTGTTTTCTGCGATGAGTTGCAAAACCATTGGCAAATTTCCAGGGATATTCCTTGTGGCAGGCACACCTTGGGCAATTTTAAGAGAAACACTAATTTGAGAATCCAAATCCGACACATTCAAATGTCCTGGCAGTAAAAATAAATTTTTATTTTCTGTTTTGTAAATTTGCCCTTTTTCGGTATCTATAACGGTTTGCGGGGTTTGTCCATCAATGATTTTTTTCACTATGGATTTTAAAGTCAGATAGCTACTGGTCTCTGAAGTACAATCATCTCCATACAGATTTCTCATAAACTCCTCATTTAGTGTCTTTTCACCTATTACAAGACCTGTTAAATTGCATTGAGAGTCCAAATCAACCATCAATACTTTATAGTTTTTCTCTGCTAAACTCCAGCCAAGATTAAATGCTGTGGTTGTTTTGCTCACACCACCTTTATGATTAAACAAACAAATAGTTTTTGCTTTTTTCTCCACGATCAATCCTTTTATCTAAATTTTAATTATTAAATTAATAATTAATATCAATTATATAATAAATTGTAGCTATATATATTTACTTAATTTTAATATTACAAAACGGAATGGTAATACCAAATCTAAAATGGATAGGAACAGAAAAAACAGACTCTATAGAAAATGCCACCAAAGATTTTGATAACTAATTTAGTCCCGCTTAGGATATCTATTAAAGAAAATTCCAATATTTTGATAAATGTTTCACTTGCTAGAATATTCGAATTGCTTCCAATAGGAGGCTTTGAGAAGCGAATGCTGGATAGATTAGTATGAGACAATCTTAGGGCACAAGTCAATATTATCTTCTTTTTTAAATAGCAAAATTAACTTTTCTGGATTTTTATTGCTCGGATTTGCCTGATAGCTTTTTAATGGATTTGATACTTAGTTTTACGGCATAATCTGCACTATTTCACCCCAGCGAATCAATATACTTCTCATAGCCCTTTTTCCTCAACACGCACGCATTGCATTCCCCACACCCATAGCCCCAAGGATGCCTTATCTCCCGCACACCCTCATAACAAGTATGCGTGTCTTCAAGCACGATTTCAAGCACGCCCAAATCCCTAGCGAGGGCAAATTCTTGTGCTTTGTTGGTCCGCATTAGGGGGGTGTGGATCTTTATGTTGGCACTAGACCCGAGATTCAAAGAAGCTTCAATCGAAGCAATAAAGCCCGCCCGACAATCCGGATACCCGCTATAATCTTGCTCTGAAACCCCAAGGGCGAGATGGCGAGCGCCAATTTTTTGGGCGAAACTATGGGCAATAGTGATAAAAAGGGCGTTGCGATTAGGCACAAATGAAGCAGGCAGGTCAGGATTAGCACAATGGGGGGCGTTGATGTCTTTTTGGCTATTTTGCAATAATGCCGATTCGACGATTTGAGAGAAAAATTCGATAGGGATGATATGCAAATCCAAGCCGAGTTTTTGGGCGATAGTTTTGGCTTGGGTGAGTTCGATTTTGTGTTTTTGGTTGTAATCAAATCCGATGAGGCTAACGGCATCAAAATTTTTTTTCGCCCACGCTGCCACGGTCGTGCTGTCTTGCCCGCCACTAAAGCTCACAACGCATTTTTCTGCCATTTTCTTCCTTCTTTTAGGGGTTTGATATTTCGATATAATACAAAAATTTTTTAAAGGATGACAATATTTCGATGGGCTTACACTCTGACTTGGACACCCAAATAGGCAAGCCAATGGTTGTGATTGATCTGCCCTCAAGTGTTGTTAAAATCATTCAAATCCTAGAAAACAACGGCTTTGAGGCATTTGTGGTTGGGGGGTGCGTGCGTGATAGCTTGTTGCAGCAAAGCGTGCCAAAATTTGCCAATATTGCCCCAAAAGATTGGGATATTGCGACATCTGCCAAACCGCTTGAAGCGATGGAAGTCTTGCAATCTGCAAATTTTCACATCGTGCCTACGGGTGTGGCATATGGCACTATCTCGGTGATAATAAATCATCGTGCCTACGAGGTTACCACCTATCGAATCGATGGGGAATACCACAATCACCGCAAGCCCAAGCAGGTTTTTTTCACGCCCCATCTGAGGCAAGATCTCAGCAGGCGTGATTTTACTATCAATGCGATGGCATATCACCCGAGTTTTGGTCTGATTGACCCTTATGGGGGGCAAAAGGATTTGGAGGCAAAACGCATTGTCGCAGTCGGTGAGGCAAAAAAACGTTTTGAAGAAGACGCTTTGAGGATTTTGCGTGCATTGCGGTTTGCTTCACGCTTTGGTTTTGAGATCGCTAGCCGGACAAATTCAGCGATGTTTGCTTGCCAAAAGCTTTTGGATTTTGTTTCTAAAGAACGCATTAAAGAGGAATTTCGGGGTATTATTTGCGGGGAGTTTGCCCGAGAAATTTGTGTGCAATATACCCCCATCATCTTTGAAAATTTGAGTTTTTCTCCAACGCCTCTTTCCTTAGAAATCCTCCAGCATTGCCCGCAAGACTTTGCGACACGTTTTTTGGCGTTATTGCCACCCCCGCCCTACCCATCAAAAGCCCACTCCAAAAGCCTGCAGGCTTTTTGCAAAGACATATTAGAGCAGATTTTTGCCACACTTCCTTATGACAAAAAATTCAAAACAACGATAGATTTGCTTTATCGCCACGCTTTTAGGCAAGAATCTTTCACGGGTATTTTAATCAAAAAATATCTGCGTGCGATGGGGGAAGATAATTTTGGTAAGCTTTTGGATTTCAAAATCGCTCACGCCCAAGCACTCGGGGCAAACAAGGAAATTCAGGAACTCTGCAAGGTGGCTAAAGATTTCCAAAAAATCTTGGAAGAAAAACAAGCATTTAGATTGCAAGATCTAAAAGTCAATGGAGATGACATTCACGCATTAGGTATCACGCAGGGCAAAGAAATAGGCAAGGTGCTTGAATTATTGCTTGATGGGGTTATCAACGGCGAGGTGGCAAATTCAAAAACAGATTTAATAGCATTTGTAAAAAAAATTTATTTATATAAATAATGATAAGAATTTATTATGGGTGATTATTGTTCTAACGTGTGAATACGCTATAATTATTTGATGGCAAAAAGGCAAAAAATGCAGATAAATTTTAACAATCTATTGATGTTGGCCCCGTTGGCAGGCTATACCGATCTGCCCTTTAGAAGCGTGGTGAAGAAATTTGGCGTCGATATTACCGTGAGTGAGATGATTAGCTCCCACGCCCTCGTTTATGCGAATACCAAAACACAAAAGATGGTAGAAAAATCTTGTGCGGAGACGCCTTATTCTGTCCAGATTGCTGGCTCTAAAGAAGAGATTGTCAAAAAAGCTGTCGAATTACTCAATGACAACACAGGCATTGATATTATTGATTTTAATTGCGGTTGCCCCGCACCAAAAGTCGCTAATCACGGCAATGGAAGCGGGCTTTTAAAGGATTTGAACCAGTTGGTAAAAATACTAAAAATCATCAAAGAAAATACCAATAAACCCTATACGAGCGTGAAAGTCCGGCTTGGATTTGACAAGAAAATCCCCCAAGAAATCGCCCACGCCATCAACGATACCCCAGTGGATTTTGTCGTGATTCACGGGCGCACCCGTAGCGATGGATACAAAAAAGAACGCATTGATTATGGCAGTATCAAGGAGATGAAAAAAATCTTGAAAATCCCTGTGATTGCCAATGGAGAAATCGATTCGGTGCAAAAAGCTAGGGAGGTTTTAGAAATTACGGGTGCTAATGGCGTGATGATCGGGCGGGCGGCACTTACTAGCCCGTGGATATTCTGGCAAATCAAAAACAATACCCAAGAACTCCCGGCTGTGATAAAAAAGGAGCTGGTTTTGGAGCATTTTGATGGGATGGTTGATTTTTATGGCGATCGGGGCGTGGTGATGTTCCGCAAGAATCTCCACGCCTATGCCAAGGGGCATTCTGGGGCAAGCGAGTTTCGCACAAAAGTCAATACAATGACCTCACCAAAACAAATGCGAGAAAGTATTATGGAATTTTTTGATGAGCGTGCGATTGAGAACGACTTGCCGTTGCTAGTAGAACTCAACAAAAAAAGCATATAATGCACGTGAAGAGGTTGCGATGAGATTACTTATTTTATGCGTTCTGATTTTTCCCTTATTTGCAGCCAAAAATAATTTATTTGCCAGTTTTGGGGTGGGTTTGGGAGCGCCATTTCAAACCGATTTTTGGCAACAGACTACAAAAGACAATCATTCTTGTGAGGGTGGGACGTGCATAGGGAACAAGACAAGCGGGAGTTACGCGGGCAAAAAAAGCAATTCTTTTAATCTATCGCTGGGCGATGAGGTATTTTTTGATGCATATTATATTTCTGGGTTGCGTATTTATGGGAATATCGAGTATGCCAATGCCTCGTTAGGGAGTCTTAGGGCAGGTAGTGTGAGCGAAGAAGCTGCACGGGATAAAGAGTTTGAGACCATTACCGGTTTTGATAAATTTAACACGCCAACGATCGGCAAAGTCCCGATGCAATCTGTCCCAAACCCCCAAGATGATTTGTTTGCAAATGGCATTTGGATGACTTACGGGGTCAATCTTGATTTTTTCCTCAATCTCCCCATCGATATTTTGATAAGGAAATTTTTCTGGAGCAAAATGCCTTTTTTTAAGATCGGTGTGTATGCTGGCGGGGGCGTTGAATATGCAATGCTAAGGAGTAATTCTTGGCAAAATAACACGATTAATAAAAATGAGAAATTTTTTGCTTCAGGGAGTGGGGTTTTTGCCAATCTTGGGGGTTCGCTTTATTTGGGTAGTCATAATCGTATCAATGTTGGCATAAAGATACCTTATTATAGTCTCAACGCCCAAAATTGGTATGATTTTGGCGATCCTGATCCGTGGAAACAGCAACTTTTGAGGCAAAATTTTGATATTTCACGCGGGAGTGAAATCAAGCTGAGTTATACTTATCTTTTTTGAAAATAATCCATTGCTTGCCCGTGAGAGCGGTCTTCAGATTCAGGCAGTGAATTGAGCAAGGATAATAAAAACCTTAGAAACTTATTTCTAACGCACAGGCTTTGTTTGGGAAATAAAAAAGATTTAAAGGCAAATTAAAAAATCCCTAGTTTTGTTTTCTTTTTGAGAGGGGACAAGGGGCTAGCCGTCCGCTATGCCCTTACGGGCATATACGCATCGGCGTGCGAGCCTAAAAAAGATAAGCAGTTATCTTTTTTTAACGGCTCTCCTCCTTGCGAAGTCCGCCCTTAATGGGTGGGCGGGTAGAAATATCCCCCTCAAACTCATCGGGCGGGCGGGTAAAACCCCCTGACCCGCCCCCCGTGCAATACAGGGTGAAAAGGCGTAGCGGGCTTGGGTTTGAAAGCGGATAGGATTTCTAAACCTTAGAAATTTTACCCACCCGCCCCAAGTTGATGACCAGCGATAGCTGGGAATAACCCTATGCTTTAGGAACGTAGGGCGGTTTTACTGCCCGCAGTGGTCTTCAGGTTTGGATTAAAAATCCAAACCGAGTAAAAACCTATAGAGAATTGGGCAATGAATTGGGTGATTCAGACATATCAGGCATTGCTTGGGAGGTTGTAAGTGTTTTTACTCTAGCCATAATATTGCCCCGCCCGCCCCGCAAGGCAGCATTGGTATCATTATAACGGGCTTGAATCGTCTCGATACCCTTGCCCAAGCTGTCCATATGCGAACAAAACGTGTTTAGCTTGTCTTGGAGTGCTTGGATTTTAGAAATGATATTGCGATAATCCTTATCAATCTGCTCGTTTTTCCAGAGATTAGCTATCGTCATTAATATTGACATCAGCGTGCTAGGCGAGGTGATGACGACCCGTAGATTGTAGGCTTTGTTGAATAATTCCGTATCTGCACGCATCGCTTCGATAAATGCCCCTTCAATCGGGATAAACATAATCGTAAAATCGGGGCTTTTGCCTTTGGTGAGTAGATGGTATTTTTTCTTTCCGAGTTCATTAAAATGGGTAGTAATGTTTGCCAAAAGATTTTTGATCTGCTTATCGGCTTCTTCTTTGGAATCTGTGGCAAGGAGGGCATCATAAGCGTTGAGGTTGAGTTTGGAATCTATAATGATCACCCTATCATCAGGGAGATCGATAATAATATCAGGCTGGAAATGTTTGCCAGAGGCCTCATCGAGCATATCGACTTGTTTGCGGTAGTTTTGCCCCTCGATAAAGCCATTTTTTTCCAACATTGATTCTAAAATCATCTCGCCCCAGTTCCCACGTGTTTTGCTTTCGCCTTTGAGGGCTTTGGTGAGATTGGAGGCTTCTTTGGAGATGGTTTCATTGAGATCTTTTAAGAGCTTGATTTCTGTGATGAGACTCGCACGCTCCTTTGTTTGTTCGTTTTTGAGATTCTCAAATGCGTCTTTAAAATCTTTGATTTCTTTTTGCAATGGTGCGAGGGTTTTTGTTTGGGAATTGTGAAAATCTTGGGTTTTGTTCTCAAGGATTTTTTGGCTGAGATTTTCAAATTCAAGCTTGAGTTCTTTTTTGATTTTTTCGGTGTTTTGGAGTTCTTCTTTGAGGGCTTCAATCTTAGCACGCTCATCATCAAGGCGTTGGGAAAAATACGTTTTTTGTGCTTGGTTTTGGGCTTCTTGGCTTTGGAGTTGGCTTTGGAATTTTTCTTGTTCGTTTGCAAATGCTTTTTGCCAATAGATTTCTTGGCTAGTAATTTTCATCCGAGAAAGTGCGAGCAAAAATCCCAAACCCACGCATAAAAGCAACAAAACAACAACGGCGCTCATCCATATCGCTAACATCGTTCTCCTTTTAGATATTTCATTAGATGGCTCGGGGGCTTTTTAGCACGATGATAAGACCGGGCAAGGCAAACAGCGCTGCAAAGATTGGATTAAAAACAATGCCTAGATGGGCAAACACCACCCCGCCAATAAACGATGCGAGCGCAATGCCGACATTGAAAGACCCTTCATTGATACTGATGGAGCTATCCATAAAATCAGGCGTGTATTTTTGCGCACTCATCATCGCAAAGGTTTTGAGCGGGGCAATCCCAGCAAACGCAAAAAATCCCATCAAGCACAAATTGATAATCACACCAAGTTGCCAATACGCACTCAAGCTCACCAACGCATACACGACCACCTGCCCAAACAAAATAATACGCAATGCCATAATCGAGCCTTTTGAATCAGTGAGTTTCCCCCCGATGAGATTGCCAATAATCGCACAAATGCCATACAAAAGCAAGATAATCCCGATCATATTTTTGCTAAAACCGCTGATGTTTAAAAGCATATCTGCGATGTAGGTATAAAGCACAAATGCCGCCCCGCAGGTGCATATGGTGATAGCGTAGGCTTTGAGTAGTGGGGGGACTTTGAGTGCTAAGAAAAGGTATTTGATTTTTGTAGGCGAGCCTGGTAGGTTATTTGGCATAATCACAAAAACACTCACAAACGCAATGCTTGTAAGCACAAAAATCAGAAAAAACACCGCTTGAAATCCAAATATTTGCCCGACAAATGTCCCGAGTGGCACACCCGTTACAAGCGCAACGGTCAATCCGGAAACCATCACGCTAAGGGCTTGATTTTGCTTGCCTTCTTTAGCGACTTTGAGTGCGGTGATCGTAGCAATGACAAAAAACACCCCGTGCATAAAGCCCGCCACAAGCCTTGCAAAAAGCGTGAGATAAAAATTATCACTCCAAGCGATGATGAGATTCGCCAGGGCAAAAATGCCTAGATTAATCAGGAGCTGTTGCTTGCGGTGCAAATGGCTTAAAGGAATTGTCAAAAGTGGTGCGCCGATGACTACACCGATGGCATAGAGAGTTACTAGCCACCCGGCGATGGGCTGGGTGGTATGAAAATATTTGGCAATATCGGGCAAAATCCCCGCAACGATAAATTCTGTCACACCCATACAAAATGCACTCAGTGCGAGTGCCAAAATAGCTTTATTGGAAGCATCAAGTTTCATATTATTTGTCCAATGGATGAATTTGATATGTTTTTTGAGGTTTCAAATTGTATCTGAAATTTCTGTATTCTAAGTTTTTTAATGTTAAAATAAAACATTTCATAAGGAGCGCTTTTGGGAAAGTTTTTTTTCGGTTTTTTGATACTAGGTGCTTTGGGTGTGTTGTTTGCTAATTCGCCCCAAAAAACCAATCAGGACCATCAAAGTAATATCGTTGGGGGGATTGCTATCACGGTAAATGGCGATCCTATCACGCTTTATCAGATAGAAGAAACCCAAAAAAAAATGAAAATTTCCAAAAAAAAGGCGATCGATATGCTGATCGCCCAAAGGATAAAAACGCAAGAAATCAAGCGTCTCAAAATCCATATTGATGATGCGAGAGTCGAGCAAGAAATAGAAAATATCGCCAAACATAACGGGATGGATCGTGATAGTTTTGTCAATGCCCTCATCAGCCAAGGCATAAGCTATGGAAAATACAAAGATGAGCTCAAAGAACAGATCCAAACTCAAGAGTTGCTAAGAAGCGTCTTGCTTTCCAATGTCAATACGGCTGGGGAAACCCAAATGCGCGATTATTATGACAAGCATAAAGCCGAATTTAGTGTGCCTAAAGAGGTCGAAACTATCCGTTATGTTTCCAAAGATCCTGAAGCACTCAAAAAAGCACTCGAAAACCCAATGATGAAGATTTCAGGGGTAGATCGGGGGGAAGAAAAGATCTCTTTAGAAGCGCTCAATCCCCAAGTTGCCCAAGTGTTTATCCAAACGGACAAAAATGCTTTCACACCGATTTTGAATGCGGGAGAGGGAAGCTATGTATCGTTTTTTATCAAAGACAAAATCGGGCAAGTTGAGATTCCTTTTGAGCAAGCAAAGAATTTTATCGCACAAAAGTTGGTGGAGGGTTCCCAAGATAGAATCCTTGATGAGTATTTTGAAAAAATAAGGGCAAAAGCAAAAATCAACATCATAAGAGAATAAATTTGAGAGACATTGCTTTTATCTACCGAGATCCCCTGTTTGGTATCACGATTTTGATCGCTATCATTGCGATTGTGGCATTGGCTGATTATAGTCGCAACCGCTATCGCTCCAAAAAGCGCTCGCAATCTTTGAAAAATCTTGCGAAATCTTATGAATATGGCGGGCTTAGCGATGGGGTGATGGAATTTTTGGCTTTGGCAAACAATCCCATCCCTACGCTGATGTTTCTAGCCCAAACTTACGCAAAAAGTGGGGATAGCGAACAAGCGATCAAAATCTATTTGAGTATGCTCGAAAAAACCCTGGAGGCAAAGGATAAAATCCCTATTTTGGAAGCATTGGGTATCACGTATTTTAATGCAGGATTTTTGCAGCGAGCCAAGACTATTTTTATCGAAATCCTCAAGAGCTACCCTAGAAATTCCAGCACGCTTTCTTATCTAATGCGGACTTATGAAAGTATGGGCGAATACAAAAAGGCATTGGAAGTTTTGGATTGCTTAGATGAACTCGAATTTGGCACAGATACCAAAAATAACGCAAATAGCGAGATAGCAGACAACAAAAATTATTTGTATCTGATGATGCTTATCAATGAAAATTTTCTCTCTTTGGAGCAAAAACAAAGCCAGATTTTAGCCCTGTCAAAAAAAGCCCCTTCGCTTCAGAAAATGGTGTTGCAATACCTTAAAACCTACGCCCCAGCCTTGTTTTGGGAGCAAATCGCTACGCAGATGACCCCACGGCGTGATGTGCGTAATTTTATCGACTTGCTTTGGGATTTTCCAAAAGAACAAATTCCCTTTGATAGCCTCAAGGATTCCCAAAGTGTTTTGGATATTTATCGTGCCAAAGACTATATCAGCGATCAAAAAGAATGCCATATTTTTGAGCTTGAGATTTTGCGTGTGCTTTCTAGTGGCACCACGCATTTTCAAGCTGACATTGATTTTGAATACCGCTGCCATAGTTGCAAAAGCATTTTTCCATTTGATGCGTATCGTTGCCCGACGTGTTCAGAGCTTGGGATGATGGATTTGGTCTTAAAACTTCGCAGGACAAAAAAGCTATGAAAACAGCCATAAAAACACCGATGGAAAGAAAGCAAATCAAGCTTTTTTGCGATGGTTCTTCACTTGGTAATCCCGGACCGGGGGGGTATTGCGGTATTTTGCAGTATGGGGAAAATGAGCGAATCATTCGGGGTGGCGAAAAGATGACAACGAATAATCGGATGGAGCTAAAAGCAGTCAATGAATCGCTTAAATGCCTGAAAGTTCCTTGTGAAATCGCTATTTATAGCGATTCAAAATATGTGTGTGATGGGATTGGTGTTTGGCTGGCTGGCTGGGTGAAAAAGGATTTTGCCAAAGTGAAAAATCCTGATTTGTGGCAAGAATATCTCGCCCTTTCTGCCCCCCATCAGATACAAACCCATTGGATCAAGGGGCATAGCGGGCATATACAAAATGAAAGATGCGACAAAATCGCCAAAGAAGAAGCATTGCAATATAAAAAGGAATCAAATGGATAAGCCAAATCATCCCCGTGCGCTTGAGGCAACCATCGGCTATGTGTTTGCAGATAAAGCACTTTTATTAGAAGCGCTCACGCACAAAAGTTGCAAGCAACTCCCCAATAATGAGCGATTGGAATTTTTGGGCGATGCGGTTTTGGATCTGGTCGTAGGCGAATTTTTGTTTCACAAATTCCCAGAGAGTGCGGAGGGCAATCTCTCAAAAATGCGTGCGGCACTCGTAAATGAAAAGGGTTTTATGTATCTGGCAAAAATCATTGATTTGGGTGCGTATCTGCATATTTCTTCGAGTGAGGAGAGCAATCACGGCAGGGATAAACCCTCGATCCTCTCCAATGCCTTTGAGGCCTTGATGGGGGCGATTTATCTTGAAAGCGGGCTGGAAAAGGTGTGTGAAATCGTGCATATTCTTTTGGAAAAAGCCTACCCACATATCGATATTGAAAGCTTGTTTGTTGATTTTAAAACCGCACTCCAAGAACTCACGCAAGCGAAATTTTCTCAGATTCCCAAATACGTCTTAGTCAGTGAGAGCGGGCCTGATCACCATAAAGAATTTGAAATGGCATTATTGATTAAAGGCAAAGAATATGCTAGGGCGAGCGGTGCGAGCAAAAAAGATGCCCAGCAAAGTTGTGCAAAAATCGCCTATGAAAAATTAAAGCTCAAAAAGGACTAAAGGAATGAATACATTTGGAGAGAGATTTGCATTAACCACATTTGGGGAATCCCACGGCAGTGGCATTGGTTGCGTGGTTGATGGGGTGCCAGCGGGGCTAAAAATTGATACGCAATTTATCGCAGAAGAACTCTCACGCCGTCAAGGCGGGAGAAATATCTATGCGACCGCACGCAAAGAATCTGATGAAGTCGAAATCATCAGCGGTGTTTTTGAGGGGACTAGCACGGGTGCGCCCATCGGGCTATTGGTGCAAAATAGCGATATGAAAAGCAAGGATTATGAAAGCATTAAATCCATTTTTCGCCCCGGACACGCTGATTGGAGTTATCATCAAAAATACGGCATTAGGGATTATCGAGGTGGGGGGCGAAGCTCTGCGAGGGAAAGTGTGGCACGGGTAGCAGGTGGTGCGATTGCCAAAATGCTCCTGAGTGAGATCGGCGTCATCTGTGAAAGCGGGATTTATGCCATCGGTGAGATTGAGGCAAAAGATTTGGATTTCACCAACGCACGCACAAGTGAAATATTTGCCTTAGATAGCGGTGTGGAAGAAAAGCAAAAAGCCCTCATCAAAAAAGCCAGAAACGCTCACGATAGCGTTGGGGGCGTGGCGATCATTCGGGCTAGGGGGAAAGATGGGAAGATGATTGCTGGGCTGGGTGAGCCGATGTATCACAAGCTAGATGGGGCGATTGGTGGGGCGATGATGGGGCTTAATGGCGTGAAAGCCGTTGAGATCGGTGCGGGTTGTGCTGCTTCAAGGATGTTTGGGAGTCAAAACAATGATCCGATGGATAAAAATGGCTTTTTAAGCAACCATTCTGGGGGTATTTTGGGCGGTATCAGTAGTGGCAATGAAATCGTGGTGAAAGTTTATTTCAAACCCACGCCAAGTATTTTTTTGGAACAAAAAACGCTTGATATGAATGGAGAAAATGCGATTTGTGCGCTCAGAGGTCGCCACGATCCTTGTATCGCTGTGCGTGGGAGTGTGGTGTGTGAGAGTATGCTCGCATTGGTTCTGGCAGATATGGTTTTGCTCAATCTGGGTGCAAAAATGGAAAATATTAAAAAGATATACGGGTAACGCATAAATCAAGTGTTTTTTGGGATTTTTGGCACGACCATTTTTAGGGGGGCTTGTAGATAGCCCCCTAAGGGTTTTGTTATCTTAATTCAAGTATATTAAGCATTTATGATTACCTAAAATATCGTGATGATATGCGATGGTGATTTACAATTGACAATCTGGACTACCCTATTAGGAAGGCTGTTTATGAAACATTTTTTAACATTGAGGGATTGCAGTAAGGAAGAAATTCTTGATATTTTGGATTTAGCCATCACGATCAAGCAGGAATTTCTGCAAAATCGCCTCAATACTTCAATGCAAAATAAAATCCTAGCGATGATATTTGAAAAAAATTCCACACGCACACGTGTGAGCTTTGAAGCAGGGATTTATCAGCTTGGTGGGATGGGGATGTTTCTTTCGAGCAAGGATATCCAGCTAGGGCGTGGTGAGCCTATCAAAGATACTGCCCGTGCGATTGGTTCGATGGTGGATATGGTGATGTTGCGCACCTATGCCCAAGAGAGATTAGAAGAATTTGCGCATTACTCGCCCGTGCCTGTTATCAATGGCTTGAGTGATTTGTTCCATCCCGCCCAATTATTAGCAGACTATCTCACGATGATAGAATGCGGGATTTATCTCCCTGATAGGGCTTATAACACCCCGCATATCGGCGTTCCCAAAGTCGCTTATATCGGCGATGGGAATAATATGGCAAATTCTTGGCTGATGTTGGCTTCCAAAATGGGCTTTGAGCTTCGCCTTGCCTGCCCAGATGGGTATATGCCCGATGAAAAGATCCTTTCGCTTGCGTTTGAGTTTGCAAAAAAAAGTGGGGGCAATATTATCGTATGTCCATCGCCACAAGAAGCTGTGAGTGGCGCTAATGTCGTAACAACCGATACGTGGGCTTCGATGGGGCAAGAAGATGAAAAAGAAATCCGACAAAAGATTTTTAAAGATTATTGCGTGGATGAAGACTTGATGGCAAAGGCAGCCAAACAAGCGATTTTCTTGCATTGTTTCCCTGCATATCGGGGGCAAGAAGTCAGCGAGGGGGTTTTGGAGGGCAAACAAAGCCGGGTCTTTCACGAGGCACAAAATCGACTCCACGCACAAAAGGGGATAATGGTATGGCTACACAAAAACAGGGCGTGAAATACTTGGCTACCCAAAAACCCGAGGCGATGTATCATAGTCTCGAATCAGGCAACAATCAAGTCCAGGCGAAAAAAATCGATGATACCAAGATTCTTTTAGAGTTGCAAAATGGCTCGTTTAATCCCCAAGAAGCGTGGTTTGTTAGGGATGAGGAACATCAAGAATATGTGATGATTCCTGAAGCATTGCTTAAAAACATCGTCCAGACTATCCGCAAAGCTCACGAGGACAAATTGCGTGTCGAGCTTGAGCGTGATATTGCCACACATACGCCCATTGATTTTGAAGATGTGATGGCAGTGGCTACCAAAAAGCTCGAATCATTTCGCAAAAGCGATGGGAGTTTGCCCCGCATTGATACGTATTCTTTTGTAGAACAGCTCAAAAAGGACTATCCTAATTTGTTTTTTGATATTGATGACTACTTCCGCAAACAAAAATCTTTCAATTAATAATGTGTGGTAATGAAAAAATGATCGACTTTAAAAAATTTGTCAAATATTCCAAATCCGGTCCCCGATATACCAGCTACCCCACGGCTGTAGAGTTTAATACCAATTTTGATAACGAGGCGCTCCAAGCCTCTTTTGTGCGTAATGACAATATCGATGCGTATTCCCAGCACAAGCTCCCGCTCTCACTTTATGTGCATTTGCCATTTTGTAGGAGTGCGTGCTATTTTTGTGGGTGCAATGTGATCTATACAAGCAAAGAAGACAAAAAAGATCGTTATATTGGCTATCTTAAAAAAGAGCTTGAACTCCTTAAAAAATCGATGAATACCCATCGTGAGGTCGTGCAATTCCATTTTGGTGGCGGGACACCGACGTTTTTTGATAGCGACCAGCTTGCAGAGGTCATCAGGCTTGTTAGAGAGGCATTCCCCAACTTTGCCCCCAATGCAGAAGTGAGCTGTGAGATCGACCCCAGACATTTTAACCGCGCGCAAATGGAAGTCCTTAAACGTGGCGGTTTTAATCGCTTGAGTTTTGGCGTGCAGGATTTTGAACCCAAAGTCCAAGAGGCTGTCCATCGCATTCAAGGCATTGATTTTGTCGCAAATTCTGTGAATCTTGCCCGTGAGTTTGGTATTAATTCGATCAATTTTGATTTGATTTATGGCTTGCCTTTTCAGACCAAAGAGACCTTTGAAGAGACGCTTAAAAAGGTGATTACGCTTTCACCTGATCGCTTGGCGGTGTTTAATTATGCCCACGTGCCGTGGATGAAAAAAACAATGCGAAAAATCGATGAAACCACGCTCCCCACGCCTGACAATAAGCTTGCTATCTTGGAGCATACGATTGCGTTTTTGGCAGACAAGGGTTATGAGATGATTGGGATGGATCATTTTGCCAAGCAAACAGATGAACTTTATCTCGCAAGCCTCAAGGGTGAATTACGCCGTAATTTTCAGGGCTACACCACGCGAGGATTTTCCCAAACTATCGGCATTGGACTCACTAGCATTGGGGAGGGCAAGGATTATTACACCCAAAATTACAAAGATATGCAACATTATGAAAATGCTATTGATAGCGGGATTTTGCCGGTTGAGCGGGGGATTCGCCTCAGCAATGATGACATTATCAGAAAAGAAGTCATTATGGGATTGATGAATAATCTACGCTTGGATTTTAAGAGCATTGAAGATAAATTCCATATTAATTTCAAAGAATATTTTAAGGCGGAATTGGAAGCTTTGAAAGAATATGAGGGCACCGATTTGGTGAGTCTCACGCAAAGTGGTATCGCTACAAGCCCGACAGGCGGGATGTTGATTCGCAATATTGCGATGGTTTTTGATGCGTATTTAAATAAAATCCCTCCAGAAAAAAGAAGATTTAGCAAAACGGTATGAAATGAGTTCTCTTGATTTCAAAACCATCTCGCAAGCTTGCGTAAAATGTGGCAAATGCATCCCTAGTTGCACGATTTATCAAGTCAATCGAGATGAAAGCACGTCTCCAAGAGGGTTTTTGGATTTGCTTGGGGCGTATGAGCGGGGGGATTTGCCACTGGATAAAAACGCCAAAACCATCTTTGAATCGTGTTTTTTATGCACCACTTGCGTGCAGACTTGCCCAAGCAGCTTGCCTGTTGATGTGATGATTGAAAATATTCGTGTTGCAATTGCTCAAAAATACGGCATTGCGTGGTATAAACGGGTGTTTTTCTATCTGCTAAAACATCGGGCTTTGATGGATTTTGTTTTTTCTTTTGTGTATTTTATTGCCCCCTGTGCGTTCAAATCTGATACAACCAAGACCAAAAATCGCCTGCGTTTTCCATTGCCAAAAATGGGTAAAAGAACCATATTTCCATTTTCTTCTAAAAGCTTTCTGCAACGCCATAGTGGCGAGATACCACCACAAAAACCGCTAAAAAATCCCAAACTCAAACACAATAAAGTAGCGATTTTTATCGGTTGTTTGAGTAATTATAATTACACCAATGTCGGGGAAAGCCTGCTTTTTGTGCTTGATAGGCTCGGTATCACAGCATTGATTCCCAAGCAAGAATGTTGTGGCGCACCGGCGTATTTTAGCGGGGATATTCAAAGCGTGCTGTTTCTCATCAAAAAAAACATCGCCCAAATGGAGCGCTTCATCGATGAAGTCGATGCGATTTTAATCCCTGAAGCGACCTGTGCAGCGATGTTGATTGAGGATTGGAAACACGCCTTAGAACACGATAAAGACGCTCAAAAATGGCAAGATAGGCTCGAAAAATTGATCCCAAAAATGAAAATGGCAAGCCTATGGCTTGAGAGCCAAACCGCACTGAGTGAGTTTTTGAGCCAGTCGCCAAAGCTTGCCGGGAATATCACGTATCACGATCCTTGCCACGCCAGAAAGGTGCTTGGGATTTATAAAGAACCTCGCGATCTTTTGGGTAAAAACTATTCTTTGGTCGAAATGAGTGATTCAAGCCGGTGTTGTGGTTTTGGCGGGGTGAGTATGCAGAGTGATCGCTATGATCTTGTCTTTAAAGCAGGTATGCCTAAAGCGCAGATGATCAAAGAAAGTGGGGCAAATATCGTGAGTGCTGAATGCAGTGCTTGTCGGATGCAAATCAATAATGCGATGGATAATGCAGGCGTGCAAGCAACGTTTCTGCACCCACTTGAGCTCATCGCCAACGCATTAGGAAAATCTTAAACTTATTGCGAATGGGTGAAATCTCTCATCAAATCCCATCCCCATAAGTTATTTTAAAAAATATTAAAATCATTTTAAAACAGCCGATATATTTTTCAACCAAGCAAGGAAGCTTTGGATAAAATAACAAGGAGTTACACAATGGCTTTTCAGGTCAATACAAACATCAATGCGTTGAATGCACACGCACAATCCGTTCTTACACAGAGGGATCTTAAAAATTCTCTTGAAAAATTGAGTTCTGGTCTTCGAATCAATAAGGCAGCCGATGATGCCTCTGGTATGATTATCGCTGATAGCTTGAAATCTCAAGCGAGTGCTTTGGGTCAGGCGATTCAAAATACAAACGATGGTATGGGTATTATCCAGATTGCCGACAAAGCGATGGATGAGCAAATCAAGATTCTTGATACTATCAAGGTTAAAGCTACTCAAGCTGCCCAAGATGGTCAGACTACCGAATCAAGAAAAGCGATCCAATCAGACATTATCCGTTTGATTCAAGGGCTTGATAGTATCGGTAATACAACCTCTTATAATGGGCAAGCACTCCTTTCTGGACAATTCACCAATAAAGAATTTCAAGTGGGAGCGTATTCAAACCAAAGTATCAAAGCCTCTATCGGTTCTACCACATCTGACAAAATCGGGCAAGTGAGAATCGCGACAGGTGCTTTGATCACGGCTTCTGGAGATGTGAGTTTGACATTCAAGCAAGTCGATGGCGTCCGGGATGTTAAGCTCGAATCGGTGAGAATCTCCACTTCTGCAGGCACAGGTCTGGGTGTTTTAGCAGAGGTTATCAATAAAAACACCAATGCTACAGGTATCCGAGCGCAAGCGAATGTTATCACGACATCAGATCAAGCGATTATGTCTGGAAGCCTCAATGGCGTGGTTATCAACGGCATTGCTTTGGGTGATATCGTTGGTATCAGACACAATGATAGCGATGGTCGTTTGGTCGCAGCATTTAATGCGGTTACTTCAGAAACAGGCGTGGAAGCTTACACAGACATCAATGGTCGTTTGAACCTAAGAAGTATTGATGGTAGAGGGATCGACCTCAGGACAACCCCTCCTGCAGGCGGGACTTCAGCTGCTGGTCCTGTGTCTATCGCTACGGTAAATGGCGGGCAAGACATCAATAATGGTTCAACAAACTTTGGTCGATTGTCTTTGAGCCGACTAGATGCCAGAGATATTATGGTGCTTTCAGCTGCAGATTCTACCACTGGCGGGTTTTCTGGTATCGGTTTTGGGACTGCTCAAGTAGCCCAAACCACCGTGAATCTACGGGATGTTACCGGAACTTTCAACGCAGCTGTAAAATCGGCTTCTGGTGCGAACTACAATGCCGTAATCGCTAGCGGGAATACAAGCCTTGGTTCCGGGGTAACAACCCTCAAAGGTGCGATGGTGGTAATGGATATTGCTGAATCTGCACAAAAAATGCTTGATAAAGTCCGTGCTGACTTGGGTTCTGTCCAAGGACAAATGATTAGCACCGTTAATAACATCACTATCACTCAGGTGAATGTCAAAGCGGCTGAATCTCAAATCCGTGAAGTGGATTTTGCTCAAGAGTCTGCTGACTTCAACAAATACAACATCCTGGCACAATCAGGTAGCTATGCGATGAGTCAAGCGAATGCTGTCCAGCAAAATATCTTAAGACTTCTTAGCTAATCTTAGCCCCCTCCCTCTTTTTGGGAGGGTTTTTAATGATTGATTATTCTTCTGCCAAAAATTTTTATTCTCAAAACCGCTATCAAGAATGTATAGACTGCTGTATTCAAATCTTGTCTTATCACCCATCTGATGTCAAAACCTGGCAACTTTGTGCTTTTGCTTTATATGCTTTGGGGCAGATTGATAAGGCGATTGAGTATCTTGAGCATTCTTTAAGTCTTTATAACGATGATAACGATAAGAATGATATTTCTTTGCAGATTAGCTTGGGGGAAATGTATCGAAAAGCAGGCAATCCAGAAAAGGCGATCGCAATTTTATCTTCTTGTCTTCCGAGCCAAAATCCTGATTTGCATTTTAATCTTGCACGGGCATTGAGTGATGGCAAAAACCACGCCCAAGCTATCAAGCATTATCACGCCGTTTTGGCAATCAACCCCAATGATCCCCTCGCTTGGCACAATCTAGGCAACCAATTGCTTGAGCTAAAAGATTATCAAAAGGCGTGCATTGCCTTCAAAAAGAGCTTTGAAATGGGCAATGAAAATGCGGGGATAAATCTCGCAGGTGTTTATAGCGCACTTTTTGAGGAAAAACAGGCATTAGGTATTTATGAGAGCCTTTGGGTGAAGCATTCTAGTGATCCTTATTTTTGTTTCAACACCGCCAATACGTTGTGGGCGACTTTGGATTTTGATGGGGCAAAAGACTTGTATCAAAAGGCAATATCGCTCCTGCCAGACCCTATTTTTTATGTGAATTATGCCTATTTGCTTTTGAGTTTAGGCGAATTTGAAGCGGGCTTTAGGCACTATCAAAAACGCCTTTTGTTGCCAAATATCTTGCCTCTGCCTATCGATACAGCGCTTATATGTGAGGATTTTTGCGACAAAAATGTCTTGGTGTATCACGAGCAAGGTTTTGGCGATAGCTTGATGTTTGCACGATTTCTTGATATGCTCACACCACAAGTCAAATCCCTAAGTATCTACCCACAAAAACCCCTCCACAAGGTTTTTGAGCAGCAATGGGGGAAATGTGTGAAGCAAAAACAAGCCGATATCCCTAGCTATGAGCGGGCATTTTCTTTGCTTTCACTGCCGGCTATGCTTGGCGTGCGTGCGGTTGGATTGAATCGATTGGAGCGTTGTTGTCAAAAACCTAAAAACATCAAAAAAATTGGGCTATTTTTTTCATCAAATCGGGATTTTGTTTATTTTGCTGAAAAATCTATCCCGCCAAAACTTCTTTTAAAATCCCTCAAAGGTTTTGATCTCTATTCCTTGCAACCTGAAGGCATTGATGAGGGGCTTTGTAAGCAATTTGGCGTGAAAGATTTATCCCATAAGATCAAAAATTTTGATGACACGCTAACAGAACTCAAAACGCTCGATTTGCTTGTGAGCGTGGATTCTGCGATTGTGCATTTGGCAGGGATGTATCAAATCCCTACGATCGTGCTTTTGCATAAAAAATACGATTGGCGATGGGGGAGATTGGGGCAAGTCTATCCGATTAAATCGCCTTGGTATGATAGTATCACAGGTATTGCCCAAGAGCGTGCGGGAGACTGGGCGAGCGTGCTAGAGATTTTAAGGGAGTATCTAAAAAATGTTTGATAGCTATGATGTGTTAGTGGCTTTAAAAAAACTTCATCTATTAGATAAGTCGCCGCCGTATTGGTGGCCTGGGGCTGGGAGTTTTGAGGTCATCGTTGGGGCGATTTTGACCCAAAATACAAAATGGGAAAATGTCGAAAAAAGCCTGCAATCGCTCAAAAATGCAGGCATTTTAGAGAATACGCCACAAACTTACAAGGCTCGGTATAAGATTTTGGCACAAAATCTTGCCGATGATGAAAAAAACTTGCAAAATATCGCCAATCTCCATCAAGATGTTTTGGCAAGCCACATCGTTTCAAGTGGATTTTTCAACCAAAAAAGCGCACGCCTTATCTTGCTATGCCAAAATATTTTAAAGGATTTTGGCAGTTTTGAAAATTTTATTTGTGAGGTCAGTAGAGAATGGTTGCTTTCTCAAAAAGGCATTGGCAAAGAAAGTGCGGATTCTATCCTCAATTACGCTTGCGGGCGTGATGTGATGGTGGTAGATAAATATACATATAAATTTTTGTGTGCTATGGGAATAGAAATCCCTGATTATGATGAGTTGCAAGCGTGGTTTCAAAAAGGTATCGAAGAAAATCTGCAAAATGTTTTTAAGCTCTATGGCGAAAAATTGCCTTTGGCGTGCATTTATGCGCGGTTTCACGGAAAGATTGTAGAATCTTCAAAGAAAAAAATCACCTTGGAGTTGCCAAAATGAGCCAAAAATCCCCATCCAGCGAATTTAGTAAGCCTACAAAACCGACCCACCCCAAAAAATCTGCAAACAAAACAATCAAAACCCCCTTAGAAATCTTTGCAGAAATCGCACATATCCCGCATATGAGCTTTCACACACAAGATTTGTTTGCCTATATTTGTGAATTTGCCCAAAGTTGTGGGTATGAAGTCCGCACAGACACAGCCCAAAATATTCACGCTAAAACTTCAGTCCCGCCCAGGCTTTGCTTCCAATCGCATTATGATATGGTTGGCGTGGGGCAGGCGGATAAGCCGTTGGAGCTTTTTAGAGAAAATGGCTTTTTGCGGGCGAAAAATTCCTCTTTGGGTGCAGATAATGGCATTGGCGTGGCGTTGCAATTGTATTTAATGCAAAAAGCTAGTGATTTGGAATTTTTATTTACCAATAACGAAGAAGTCGGGCTTTTGGGTGCGAAAGGCTTGGAATTACCCATCGATTCTGAGAGGATCATCAATCTTGATAGCGAAACCTTTGGCGAGATCGTGCTAGGCTGTGCGGGGGGCTATGATATGCGTATTGTTTTGGAACTCCCTAGAGATGAGCGTTCGTATGATTTTACCTATCGCATAACTTCGAGAGGCTTTAGAGGCGGGCATAGTGGCATTGACATCCACAAAGGCATCAAAAACGCCATCGTGCGTTTGGCAGAATTTATTTCTGGTATTACAGGCGGGATTTGTGCGTTTGAGGGAGGCGAGAAGATAAATTCCATCCCCGTGCATTCGTGTGCGATTATCAAAACCAATGCCATCATCGAAAGTTGTGAGGATTTTTTGGTTGAAAAAATCCAAACCAAAGCCCCTGTTTATGCCAAAGAGCCTTTGATGGCTTTTATCCTTGGGGCAAAAAATGGCGTGCGTGCTTTAAATGGGCAAGATGTAATTGATTCGCTTAACATTTCTTTGGTTAAGCTCACATCATCAAAAGTCTGCATTGATCTGATGGGGCGTGCGAACACAAAAGATTTGCTTGAAAAAAACCTCGCTGATTTAGAGGCACTCACTAAGCAAATAAATCCAAATGCCCGCATACAAATCGATGATTTTTACCCGCCTTGGGAGCGCAATATCTCTGGGGACGATGATTTTTTAGCAAGTGTGAAAAAGGCATTTGGGGATTATCCTATCACGCTGTGTGAGATACACGCCGGGCTAGAATGCGGGATTTTGCAAGCCAGACTTGAAAATATGGGCAAAAAAAATCTCAAAATCCTTTCCATCGGCCCTACGATTCTCTCCCCGCATTCTTTGGATGAAAGGCTAGATTTGCCAGCATTTGAGAAATTTTTTGGGGTGTTGGAAAGTTTGATTGAAAATTATAGAATATAACATTTTTTTAAGGGAAGAAAATGAGGAGATTGCTTTTATGTTTTTTGTTTTTGGGCGGGTGTTATTTAAATGCCCTCGATCAGGGGATTTCTGATAATAAAGAATCGACAAACCCCAAGCAACAAGAAGAAGACAAAGATTTCGTATTTGCGCCCACAGCGCCCACAAAGCATTCTTATGGGGCATTTCGGATCGGGTATGTTTATCAAAATCTTTGGTCCAAAAAAATCCCGCTAAAAGATGGCACTGATTCCTATCATCTCGGCTCAAGCAATGCGTATTTTGGTCTTGAGCGGGGCTATGTGGGCGGTCCAAACAAAATGCTAATGTTTGGGGGCTATTTGGATGCGGGTGCGGGGACGACGTATTATCTCTCTGCTGGGGCGATGTTTGGGCTTCGGCTTCTCGATGGCTGGCTGATTCCAAAGATTTCGGTTGGTTACCAACTCCAGCATTTGAGTTTGCCCAATGATTCTAGTCAATACAATATCCAATCGGCAGTCGGCACGATTGGGGTTTTTGCCAATATCGCCCAAGGCTTTGGCGTGAGTCTTGAGTTTCGTGGGGGCTTGCCTTTTCATATTGTCAGAGGCGATCAGGCAAAAGCCTATAATCAACCCAAATTTAATATGTATGCGGTGATGGTAAGTTTTACTTTTTATGATTTTGGGATTTAGCGGGGCATTTTTTAGGGCGTAGCTTGAATTGATAGCAACCCAAATCGTTACTGATTGTATCTTGGAAGCAAAAATCTTGATTTTTTATCGCTTAACATCGATGAATATGGTAGTATATTCTTTAATTTAAGAATTAGGAGGAAGGATATGCCACAGGATGGTTTGCGTGCAAAAAAACCCACAATCGCAAGGAGACTGGCTAAAAGTTTGGCGTTTTGGGTGGTGATGGGGATTATTTTTGGTGTGATTTTGGGCTATGTTGCACCACAGGCAGGCATTGCGACAAAAGAATGGACAATCGACCCATTTATCAAGGCATTAAAATGGCTCATCGGGCCGATTATTTTCACGACAATCATTTGTGGTATCGTGGGGTTGGAAAATCTAAAATCCTTGGGGAGCTTGGGTATTAAGACCATCATTTATTTTGAGGTGGTAAGCACGCTCGCACTCGTTGCGGGGGTGGGTTTTGGTGAATTATTTCGGCCCGGGCACGGGATGAATCTTGATGTTAATGCCCTCGATACCAATTCGGTTGCCAAATACACCTCGCACACGGGTGAAAATGTCGATTCGTTCAAATCGATTCTTTTGAGTGCGATCCCTGATGATCCTATCACGCCATTTCTGACTGGCAATACATTACAGGTTTTGTTTATGGCTGTCGTGATTGCGATTGTGGTTTCGTTTTTTAACCAACAGCTCAAAAACAAGATCATCAAGCCCCTAGAAACTGCCCAGAATTTCTTTTTTAAAATCCTCACGATTTTGATGTATTACAGCCCAATTGCGACATTTGGGGCGATGGCATTTTTGATTGGGAAATTTGGTTTTGAAACCCTGTTTAATATGGCTTACTTGCTTTTTGTAATGTTGTTTTCGTGCTTGTTTTTTATTTTTGTCATTTTGGGAATCATCTGCGCGCTCGCTAAAGTCAATGTCTTTAAGTTTATGCGATTTATCGCTAGAGAGGTGCTGATTGTCTTTGCTACGAGTTCTTCTGAAACCGCCCTTGCCCCTTTGATGCGTAAGCTTGAGCGTGCAGGTATGCACAAGGGTTCTGTGGGGCTTGTCTTGCCGACGGGCTATTCTTTTAATCTCGATTGCACCAATATTTATCTATCTTTGAGCGTTATTTTCCTCTCCCAAGCGTTCAATATCCCTTTGAGCTTGGAGCAAACGATTGCGATGATTGTCATTTTGATGGTCGCTTCAAAGGGTGCGGTGGGCGTTACGGGTTCAGGATTTATCGTTTTAGCAGGCACATTGCAGGCGATGGGCGCAGGTCCTGGCACGATACCTGCAGTAACCGTGGCAGCACTTTTGGGCGTGGATAAGTTTATGAGCGAAATGCGTGCGGTGGGGAATTTGTGTGGCAATTCGGTGGCGTGTATGATTGTTTCGATTTGGGATAAAAAAATCGATATGGATAAATTCCGCTACGCACTCGATCATCCTGATGAATTTCGGGTGGTTTAGCTTAAAAAACGGGCGAATTTACCCTAACTTTATATACTTTTGATCGGTTTTGTGCTTGATTTTGCCTATTTGATTTTTGAACCTTTGAAAGGACTGCAATGATTTTTATTGATGCGTGCAAGAGAAAAGAAACCCCCTACACCCCGATTTGGATGATGCGCCAAGCTGGGAGATACCTAGAAGAATACCGAGAGGCTAGGAAAGAAGCGGGGAGTTTTTTGGATTTGTGTTTTAATTCCAAGCTCGCCAGTGAGGTTACCCTCCAGCCGGTAGATATTTTGGATGTCGATGCGGCGATTATTTTTAGCGATATATTGGTTGTGCCTTTGGAAATGGGCTTGCCTTTGGAATTTGTGAGTGGGGAGGGCCCTCGCTTTGGTGAAGTTATTCGGGACAAAAACAGCGTGCTTGGTCTGAAAAAGGACGCTTATAAAAACCTTTCTTATGTATATGATACGCTTTGTGATGTGCGTAAAAAGCTCGATAAACAAAAGGCTTTGATAGGTTTTTGTGGCTCGCCTTGGACGCTCGCTACGTATATGATCGAGGGTGAGGGGAGCAAGACATATGCTCATAGCAAAAAAATGCTTTATACCCAGCCTGATGTATTGCATACATTGCTTGCTACTCTCACGGAGGAGCTAAAAGGTTATTTGGATATGCAGATAAAATCAGGCGCAAATGCCGTGATGGTGTTTGATTCTTGGGCGGGGGCGTTAGAGCGGGAGGCGTATTTGGAATTTAGCTGGCGTTATATGAAAGAAATCGCTAGCCATATCAAAAAGCAATCTCCTGAAATTCCTGTAATGCTTTTCCCCAAAGGCATTGGGAGCTATCTTGATAAGATAGATGGGGATTTTGATGTCTTTGGCGTGGATTGGGGGACGCCATTAGAGATGGCAAAGGCGCATTTGGGACACAAATATGTTTTGCAGGGCAATCTTGAGCCCTCACGGCTCTATGATAGAGGGGCGATGGAAGAGGGTGTGGATAGAATCCTTGGCGTGATGGGCAAAACGCCCGGGCATATTTTCAATCTCGGGCACGGGATGTTGCCAGATTTACCCAGAGAAAATGCCAAAGCATTGGTGCAGATGGTTCGAGAAAAAACTAAAAGATAAAAATTATCATTTAATAATTATTTATAATTAATCCTTATGATTCGGAATATAAAAATGAATCAAAAGGATTAAAAATGAAAACATTGATAATAAGCATTTTAGGTATTATTTGGCTAAGCGGTTGTGCTGCAAGCACCGATAGTTCGGTCTTGGCGATGGGAGCTTCATCTAATATGGCTTCTAAAGCATCCCAGCAAACCATTTGGATACCTAGACAATAGTCCAGACACTCTCTGGGCTTCTGCTCTTTTCACCCCCCCCCCCCCCCAAAAAAAAATATATAATCTAGCCAAAATATTTTACAAGAAAGGTTTTTTTATGTCGTTTTTAAGAAAAATTTTATGCTGTCTTTTTTTGATAGGGGGGGGGGCAGACTAGCTTCGCAGATGATCTTTTGGGTGTGAATCTCTCTGCTGATCTCAAAAGAGAAGGTTTTACCAACAAACAAATCCTCGAATTTGCCTACAAACAAGACAATACCTTTATGAGAGCGCCCGGGAGAGTCAATCTTGAAGCGTTGATGATACTTGATGGGATCGCTTACAATCAAGTAGGCATAGGTGTGGCTCAAGAAGTCCTCACGCCTACTTGGTGCCATATGGCACTCGGTGTGAGTTTGGGGATTTATATCCGCAACCATCGTGATGAGCGGATAGGTTCAAATTTCACATTTGGTGAGAGGCTATTTTTATCCATCGATACCAAAAGATTGGTATATGAAATATTTGCAAGACATTATTCCAATGGCGCGCTCGCAACGCCAAATGCGGGCTATACCTCTGTGGGCTTGTCATTGCTTTTCAAGCTACCCCACTCCCATTGATAGTATCGTTTGAAGCAATTCGCCTAAAAATCAAATAATTTGTTGGCAACCCTCAAACTCTATTTATAGGATTTGAGGATTTTTGGCGATAAAACTCCAGAAGTCAAATCTTTTTTGATAACTCACTTTTGTGCGCTGATGAAAAACATCGGTGTGGAGGCAAACATTAATTTTTCGCTCTCATCCCAGATTTCTTGATAAAAATCTTCATCGCAAGTTATATTTTCAAAGCCGATAGATTCGAGGGTTTGCCTATCCCATTGGGGGCGATGAATCTTGCTTAGTGGGAGAGATTTCGCAATCGTTTCCATTTTTTTTGCATCAGGATAACCATCTGTCATATGATCGATAATCCCCTGTTTTGCGACCTCTTGCCTGTCTTTTTGATAATGCTCCTTGCATTTTGTATCATAAAGATACAAATACCAATTCGCATCAAAATTCAGCATTTTCCCGCCTTTTTTGAGCACCCGATACCACTCGTGATACGCCCTGATGGGATCGTTTAGATTCCACGTCAAGTTCCTAGAAACCACGAGATCAAAACACCCTGTTTCAAAGGGAAGATTTTGCGCATCGCCTTGAAAAAAACGGATACTAACCCCGTGTTTGGTAGCATTCTTTTGGGCTTTTTCGAGCATTTTTGGTGTGTAGTCCAAAGCACTCACATTCGCCCCCATTTCTGCTAGGATAACAGAAAAGATTCCCGGACCACAGCCAATATCAAGCACATTTGCTTTTTCAAGCGGGATGGGGGCGGACTGCAAAAAGATCGATTGGTATTTTTCTCGTTTTATGCTGGCGAGTTCTTCGAGATTATGCTCCGCATAGCTTGCTGAGCGGGCATTCCAATAGTCTTGTATTTCTTCTAACATTTTATTGCCTTAACATCAAAATTTTACGCTCGCTTGGGCGAAGAATGACGCCCCAGCAACTTGATAATAATCATAATATCGCTGGTTGGTGAAATTCAAAAAACTGATACTTAAATCGAGATTGTTTTGCATTACATAGCCTAATTTGGCGTCAAAATAAAGCTGGGTATCATAATAGCCAAAGGTGTGTTTGAAAATCTTGGTATTGGTATCATCGCTATAAGCGCTTGATTGAAAGTTACCCGCAATCGAGCCATAAAACCCGTATTTGCCTCCATAAAGCAAGGCAATATGTGCCATATGCTCGGGGGTATTAGCGATGAATTTCCCCTCTGTCGCACGATTTGCAGAATTTTTGATAATCTTTGCGTTGGTATAGGTATAGCTAGCATTCAGACTCAAGAGCGCATTCAATGGTTGGATATAACCGACTTCAACACCATTGATACGCCCGTGTCCCGCATTTTTATTCTGGTAAGGATTATCCTCTTTGCCATTTCCGGAGCGATAAATCACATTATCAAGTTCGGTTTGGAAATAATAGATTTTAAATAGCCCGCCATAAAAGGTATTAAAATCCCCGCCAACATCAAACGAAATGCCTTGCTCGGGTTTTAAGTTGGGATTATTCAGCCACTTTTGGCTACCAGCACTGATTCTAAAAATCTCTCGCAGAGTTGGCACACGAAAGGCTGTCCCCGCCGAAGCTTTCAAAACCACCCCATCAAAAAGATTGTAATTAATCGAAGCCTTTGGAGACACGCTATTTTGGATAATATTTTTCACCGGCGTGCGTTTGTTATCAATCCAGGTATAATTATCAAAATTTTGCCAATAATCATAGCGCAACCCCAAAGTCGTATGGAATCGTTCGGTCCAATTACTATCAAGCTGGACAAACCCAGCTGCCAAAAACGCCTTGCCCCCAAAGGCATTTTGCAATCCCAAATCATAATTGCGCACTTTCCAGTCGCTCAAGCCATAGTTGAGTTGTTCTAGCCACATATAGCGCCCTTGCAAGGCAGCAGTTAGGATTTGCTTGTCAAATGCTTTGGTATAGACAATATCGAGATAATTGCTCGATGTATCGATGTCTTGGGAATACCCTTTGCCCCCAGCGAGATTGGGAGCGGGCGTGGCAGAAGTAGCGTCTAGCCAGTAGCTATCAAGATTCACGCTTGAAAATGTTGTCTGCAATGTCGCGTCATCGCCAAATGTATGGGTATGTGAAACGGAGGCGATATAATGCGTATAGCTCCCAATCCCTGCATAGCCACTCCCCACAAATGGGTTGTATTGGTCGTTGCCATATACGGGCTGTCCTTGAGCGTTTTTGAGGATTGTTTTGGGATCGACAAAGCGATAATGGTGATTAGAGATAGAAGCCATCACGCTTGTGGTATCTGTATCGCTCCAGTCATATTCTATTTTTATTCGCCCATCATTGAGGGCATATTCCCGCCTGCCGGCATCCCCAGCGATATAAGTGCCTGCTTTGTCGATAAAATAGCCCGTGATGTTGTTCAGTTTAGCAAAATTTGTCGCATTCCCAAAGGCAGGCACGCTCGGATACCCTCCAGAGGTGGTAAATCCATAGCTTGCCTTGATACGCAGTCGTTTATCCAAAAACGCATCGCCTACGCTCACATACCCCCTGACTAAATTCATATCGGCTTCCCGATTTTTAAATGCGTTGCCATAGCCCAAAAGTGCCATACTCTCAAACTTAGTCGGCATTGAGGTGATGAAATTTACCACGCCGCCGATAGCACCTGTCCCATAGAGGCTACTAAAAGGTCCTCGCACCACTTCCACACGGGAAATATCATAAAGAGAAAGCTCATCAAGAATGCGATTTTCCCCCTCCAAATCGCTCAATATCACCCCATCAAGCATTACGAGCGTCCCTTTGCTGATCCCCCGTATCGTGATGGCAGGGCGCGGGTTGAGACCGGCGTCATTGAGGATATGGATTCCCTCATAATTCTTGATAAAATCATTCACCTTTTGCGGGCTTCTTTCTTTCATTTCTTTGGGGGTGATGACACTCACATTGCCTGGGGCTTTGTCTGTGGTGGTCTCTAGGCGTGTGGCTGTGCTGACCTGCCTATCGAGTATGTAGCTTTTTTCATCCTCGCCAAAACTCACCGCCACTATGCCCAAAATCATAACCAAGAATCTACTCAACATCTCCACCATCCATTTTTTTATTATTTTTGTATTAGAAATATTACTGACAGGAGCGATTATACATAAGAATTTATGAAAAATAAAAGATTTAAGAGATTGATTCTAATTTTTAAAAATTATTTGTTACATTTTTTCATTTTTATGCAGTTAATAAGAATACCATAACAATTAAAAGTAGATTTACACACAATTTATTCATATTTTATTCATATTTATTTATCTTTGATTGCCACTCATCTACTAGCATAGAAATAGATGAAGATTTTCATCTACAAAAATTCAAGGAGAAACCAATGAGACACGGTGATATTAGTAGTAGCCCAAATACCCTTGGGGTAGCAGTAGTTAATTATAAAATGCCTCGTTTGCATACAAGAGCAGAAGTGTTGGAAAATTGTAAAAACATTGCAAATATGATAAAAGGTATCAAGCAGGGGCTTCCCGGACTTGATTTGATTGTATTTCCCGAATACAGCTCGATGGGTATTATGTATGATCCCAAAGAAATGATGGAAACGGCTGCGTGTATCCCCGGAGATGAAACCAATATCTTTTCGCAAGCTTGCAAAGAAGCCAATGTCTGGGGCGTATTTTCCCTCACGGGCGAACGCCACGAGCAGCACCCCCATAAACCGCCCTACAACACGCTTGTTTTGATTAATAATGAAGGAAAAATCGTTCAAAAATATCGGAAAATCATCCCTTGGTGTCCTATTGAGGGCTGGTATCCTGGCGATCAGACCTATGTTTCAGAAGGTCCGAAGGGACTAAAAATATCCCTGATTATCTGTGATGATGGGAATTATCCCGAGATTTGGCGAGATTGTGCGATGAAAGGTGCTGAGCTGATTATCCGTTGCCAAGGCTATATGTATCCAGCCAAAGACCAACAAGTATTGATGGCAAAAGCAATGGCTTGGGCGAATAATTGCTATGTGGCTGTTGCGAATGCGACGGGCTTTGATGGTGTTTATACGTATTTTGGGCATTCTGCTATCGTAGGGTTTGATGGCAGGACGCTTGGGGAATGTGGCGAGGAGGAAAATGGTATCCAATACGCCCAACTATCTATCCCAGAAATCAGGGACGCCAGAAAATACGATCAATCCCAAAATCATCTTTTCAAGATTCTCCATCGAGGGTATTCAGGCGTATATAACGGGGGTGATGGCGACAAAGGGATCGCAGATTGCCCATTTGATTTTTATCGCAATTGGGTGCTTGATGCCAAAAAAGCCCAAGAAAATGTCGAAAAAATCACACGCTCTACCATCGGCGTAGCGGAATGCCCGGTTGGAAACTTGCCCCATAGTGGCAAAGAAAAAGAAATCTAACGGAAGAAAAATGCCATTTATCAACGATATGCTCGAACAAAATCAACGCAATCAACGCGAAGTCCCAAGTAAAAAAGGGATTTCGCGCTTTAGTTTTGATCACTTAGAAATCATTCGGCATTTGCGCTCTCAAATCATCGCTCAAGATGATACTTTTTTAGAGATTGAAAAAATTTTAAAAGTCATCCAAGCAGGGATAACCAACCCGCAAAAACCACTGGGGGTATTTCTCCTCATCGGTCCTACGGGCGTGGGCAAAACCCAAACCATCCGCCTTATCGCCCAATGTATCCACCATTCGCTAGATGGATTTTGTCGCATTGATATGAACACACTTTCTCAAGAACATTATTCAGCCTCCCTAACTGGCGCACCGCCGGGTTATGTCGGGAGCAAAGAGGGGCATACCCTTTTTGAAATCCCTTTGATTGAGGGGAGCTATTCAAAACCCGGTATTGTTTTGTTTGATGAAATCGAAAAGGCAAATCCTCAAGTCATCCGATCGATACTCAATATCATCGATAATGGAAAAATGACCTTGACTTCAGGGAATAGAAGCATTGATTTCAAAAATAGCTTGATTTTTATGACAAGCAATCTGGGTTCAAAGAAATTAGCCATATTTCAAAATAGTTTTTTATACAAACTTTGGAATTTTTTTGGATTCAAACACAGCAAAAAAGAAAATAAAATTTTGAAATCCTCGCTAGAAGCGTTTTTTGACCCTGAATTTTTGAATCGTATCGATACGATTTTGTATTACAAAAAAATCCCAACCAATGCCATCAAACAAATCATCCAGCTTGAGCTAGACCAACTCAACGAGCTTCTTCAAAACAAAGAACTTAAGATTTCCTTATCTGAAAATGCGATAGAAATGCTCCAAAAATCCTATGACCCACGATATGGCGCACGCGATATTGCTAGAAAATTCACAACCCACATAAAGCCTCTTGTTGCCGAGTGGATATTTTGCAATCCCAGCGGTTCTGGACGTATTGGTATTGATTTTAAAAACAATCGATTTATTTTGGAGATTGGGGAAAATTCTATCAAATAAATAAAGAAAATAAAGCCAAAGCACGCCAATAAATGCGTGCTTTTGAGGTGCTTGGGGGTTTATTGGCGTCGGGAATGGGTGATACTATAGGTTTGATTGCGAAATTCAAACACAGGATCGATGGGCGCACCCACGCCATCAGGCAAAATGCCGGGCAAGAACACATCAGAATTGCAGGTAGCGCCGGTGTATTTCTCAAGCGTTAGCGTGCCTAAAAAAATCTTTTTATTGGTATTTTCCCAAACTGCGCTAATGTCATCAACCACGTCTTTTGGATTGGCTACAAGCAGATACATATAGTATTTGACGCTAGCATTTTTGAGCTTTTTTTGTAGGTCTTTTTCGAGGTAATCAGGACCTTTTTTCTTGGCTTCTTTGGCTGAAAGCTCGATAATGCCATCTTGTGGGACAAAGATAATTTTTGCATTGATGATTTTCCCATCCGCCCCTGTGATTTTATAAGTGTGTTGGCTGTTGAATTGCGTATTTGCGAGACTTTTGGTCGCCCCAATGGTTTGGTTATATGCCAAAACTTGGGCGACACTCGGATATTTTTTGGCTAGGGCTGCGAGTTCATCTTTTTTGTCTGGTTTGCCTACGAGGCTCAAAAATTTCAAGATGATATCGGGGGTTTTTCCGGCATTGATGACAGCATTAAGCGTTGCAAAATCCCATTGTTCTTTGTCATTGCTGATTTTAAGTGCGAGGCCGTGGGCGCTAAATCTATCATCAGCTTTGGGATTTCCCCCACCTGTAGAGTAGCGTGCGAGAACTTTATCTTTTGTATTTAGCAGGGGGATATTGACAAATTCTTTGATGTCTTCTCGAGGGGTGAAACTCCCTGTAGCACAAAATCCTTTGGTGTGATTTACCTTGATATGCGGGTGTTCTTTGTGATTGAATTGATTATAAAAAAAATCTGCAGCTTTTTCTGGGGTCATTGTCTCTTGGGCAAAAAGTATGCCCGCTATTAAACCGATGGATAGTAATACGCATTTTGTTTTCATTCGCTTCCTTTTAAATAAAATAACTTTTATGATAATAAAAATTTTTAAATGATAAAATAATACCTCATTTTAATAAGGCATTTGATTCTTAGAAATTCTAACCCCATCAAGCAAGTTTAAAAAAACTTGCTGGCAATCTGGACATAAAATGATGCCCCCGGCACTTTATAATAATCATAATATTGCGAATTGGTAAAGTTTAGAAAACTTAGCGACAAGGAGGTTTTGTTATGGAATTCATAGCCAATTTTTACATCAAATGTTACACGTGGATCGACGGAGCCAAAGCTATTTTTGGGCATTTTGGTATTTTTGATACTTACATAAGCGCCTGATTGGGCATTCATCTGCAATGACCCAAAAAATCCCACGCGATCCTCACCCCCATACAATAACGCCAAATGCCCCATATGCTCGGGAATATAAGCGATATGATGCCCATTGATGCTTGGTTCATTATCATTTCGCACCACCCGAGCATTGGTAAATGTATAGTTTGCCATTATAGAGAGATCCCCATAGATTTTTTGATCGACTTCTAGCTCGACACCATTGATACGTTCGTGCCCGCCATTGATGTTTTTGTAGGGGTCAGATTCCGTGCCAGAGCCACTTTTGTAGATCGCATTAAACATCTCGGTTTGGTAATAATACGCTTTGAAAAGCCCGCCATAAGCATTCCCTTGCTCTATGCCGAGGTCAAACTCCAGCCCGTATTCTGGAGAAAGGAGCGGGTTGCTCGCTTGATAATCCCCGCTATGGGCGTGTGCATACATTTCTCGGGTATTGGGCGCACGGAATGCCAAGCCAATCGAGCCTTTTAGCACGGTGTATTTATAGGGTTTGTAATTGATAGCAAATTTGGGTGAGGGGAAGAATTTTTTGGTATCTGGCAAGGTTTCTTTATTCGGATTTATTGAGGTTTTATCCAGCGTCGTCATATTAAATGTCTGCCAATAATCGAGCCGTAAGCCCAAATTGGTGCTAAAAACATCACTCCATTTGCTGGTGAGCTGTCCCCAAGCAGCGATTGTCCAAGCATTGCTTTTGTCTTGCCCATAAAGACCGGTGTAAGTTTTCCAAAAATCCCTTTGCGTCCAATTGCCTACATAATGCCTTTCATTTGACGCCTGCATAAACCTACCCTGAAAGCCCACCATCAGCGTATGGATCGGAGAAAGTTTGTTTTGATAGATGATGTCTAAATAATTGCTACTCGCATTATTATCGAGCGATTTGCCCGGACCGCCAAAAATACTCGCATTGGCTTTGGAAGCATCCCCATCAGAAAAATGCGATACCAAATCCACGCTTGAAATCGTCGTGGTGAGCGAAGAATCATCATCAAAATAATGTTTGTGTGAAATCGAAGCGATGTAGTTTTGCTCAAAGCGAAATCCCGACCAACCAATCCCATAAAAAGGGCTATAAAATCCACTGCTATTAATTTCACCCCCATAAACTGGCTGGTTGCTTGATCTTAAATTTGTTTTGACCGAGTTTTGATTTTCATTGATGGTGGAGATATTGAATGTCAAACTCGTGGTGTCCTTCTCACTCCAATCGTATGCTGCTTTGATATGGGCGTTGTTGGTGAGATACCCGGTCCGCCCGACATTACCCACCACATCGCCTTTTTGCGGGGCGCGCCCATCAAAGGTGATATTACTACCACTTTTAAAAGTATTTTTCATTATCGCTGGCACACGGGCATAGCCATCGCTACTACTAAATCCATAGCTGGCTTTGATACGCAATCGTTTGTCCAAAAACGCATCCCCGATACTAAAATACCCCCGCACGCGGTTTTGCTCCGCCCCGCCATTAACGATTTCATTGCCATAACCTAGTTCGGCTTTGGCTTCAAGCTTAGTTGGCATTGATGTGATGAAATTGATTACCCCGCCAATCCCACCTGTCCCATAAAGACTACTAAATGGACCGCGGACGACTTCGACTTTCTCAATATCCATACTCGAAATCGACTGGATGATACGCATTTCGCCCTCCAAGTCATTGAGGATTACCCCATCAAGCATTATGAGTGTCCCATAGGGAATCCCTCGCATAAAAACTTGGGGTCTGCCGTTATACCCTGCGTCCTTATCGACTTTTACGCCTGCCATTACCCGCATCATATCGCTGAGTTGCTGGGATGTCCTGTCTTTTATCTCCTTGTGTTCCATCACGCTGACATTGCCCGGGGCTTCTGAAATCATCGTGGGCGTTCGTGTTGAGGTCGTTACAATCCTATTAAGCTCATAGTCTTTTGCCTCATCACCCAAAAGTGCGGGTGTCCCACCTGCCACACACAGCAGTAAGGGCACTAAAACAAAATGTTTTTTCCTTTGAATCGTTCGCATTATCTTCCTTAATCCATCAGATTTATTATTATTTTTATAATAATATTATTAACATAATATCAACTAAATCTTAATATATTATTAAAAATTAATTTTATGTAATAAATCTATTTTGAATCCATTGGAGATAAATGATAAAACTGGGACAAAAGCCTTTTTATCCCAGTTTTGAAGATAGCGAAGTTAGAAAGAAAGGATAAAGCCACTCACAAAAATCACCAAGATAATCACAGGGATGATGTATTTGACATACCCATACCAAAGCCCAATGAGTTTTGGATTTGCCACACTGCCATTGCTAAGCTCCTTGATAGCGTCTTTTTTGAGCACCCAGCCCACAAAAATACTCGAGCCAAGTGCGGTGAGGACAAAAAACACATTCCCGCTGATAAAGTCAAATGCGTCAAAGATATTTTTGCCGATAAAACGCACATCACTCCAAGGTCCATAAGCCATAATACACGGGATATTCCCAAGAATAAAAATCCCCCCGAGTGTCAAAGCGATGGCATTTTGGCGCTTCCATTTGAATTTTTCTACAATCGCTGTGATGATGACTTCATAGATCGGCAAAGAAGTTGTCAAGGCTGCTACGATCAAAAGCAAGAAAAACACCACCCCAAAAACATTCCCAAAATGCATATACGAAAACACGATCGGCAGGGTCTTGAAAACGAGCGAAGGACCAGAATCAGGACTCAAGCCAAAGCTAAAAAGCGAGGGGAAAATCATAAATCCTGCCATAATCGCAATCAAGGTGTTTAAAATCCCTGTCATCACCGCTGTTTTCATCAAATCTTCTTTCTTATCCAGATAAGAAGAAAGCGTTATCATCACCCCAAATCCCAGCGAGAGAGCAAAAAACACCTGACCTAAAACCAAAACAAACAGCTTGGGCGTGATCTTGCTAAAATCAGGCATTAAGTAAAATTTCACGCCCTCCATCGCCCCAGGCATTGTGAGATTGCGGATAACCATTGCCATCAAACACAAAAAAAGCAAAGGCATCAGATATTTCATCGAACGTTCAATCCCATCGATAATCCCCCGTGATAGGATAAACCAATTCACCCCGACAAAAATGAGTGTAAAAAACCCAATCGCTAAAGGGGCGTGTTCGATATGCTCGGCATAAAAACTTGATGTGATTTCTTTGGTTACGGGAGCAGAAAGATCGAGCGTCCCCCCGATGATACTCGTGATATAGGAGATCACCCAGCCACCAAGCACCATATAATACGCCAAAATACCAAAAGAACCCGCCAGCCCCATATAGCCGATGATTTTCCAAAATTTTGAAACCTTTTTCCCATTCACAGGCACGCCAAAGGCATCCACAGAGTTCATATGCGCCCGCCGTCCAATCACATTTTCGACCAAGATAACAGGGATACCTACCACGATCATCGCGATGATAAACACCAGCACATAAGCCCCGCCACCATTTTCCCCGACCAAATAAGGAAAACGCCACGTTGCCCCAAAGCCCACGGTTGCGCCCGCAACGGTCAAAACATAGGTGAGCCGGCTCGACCATAATTGTCTTTTTTCCATCTAAAACTCCTTTATTTTGAAATAAATTTTAGTAGAACTATCTAATAAACTAATATATCAAGATAATCCTGAACTATCCTCATATCCCCGCCAGCCCCCAAGACGGCACTGAGCAAAAGTCTGGCTTTTCTACCACTGAGATGTCCTCCCATCAGCGCCCCACGCTTGATGAGATCGATTTCAGCGCCCTCATAGCCATAGGTTTCATAGGCTGTAGGGCCATCTGTGGTGCGTGTGCAGATAATCACGGGGATTTTTTCGATCACGCTATCGATTAGCTTGCACGCCTCCAAGCTGATATGCCCCGCACCAAACCCTTTGATAACCAAGCCATCTTGGGTTTGTTTGACCCATTCTAGCACGCTCACATCCCCATCTAGCGTCTGTTCCCATAAAAAAACTTTTTTCATAGCAGGGGGTGTTTCTAGCACCATTCGCCTAAGTGGGGGACAAAAATATTCTACCTTGCCTTCGGCAATGAAGCCATAGGTTTTGCCATCAGAACAAAATGTATCCACAGCAAGGCTATGGGATTTCCTCACCCATCTGGGGCTGTGGATGGTGTCATTCATCACGACCATCACGCCCCTAGACCTGCTGTTTGGGCTTTTTGCACAAACAATGCTCGCATAAAGATTCCTAATCCCATCTGCCCCGATGGCTTGAGCGTCTCGCATTGCTCCCATCAGGATCAAAGGTTCTTCTCTATCCCAAAACAAATCAAGCAAAAACGCACTTTCTTCGAGCGTATCTGTGCCTTGCGTGAGGATAACACCGCACGCCCCATCTTTTACCTGCTTTTTTGCCCAAGCAAGCGCTTTTAAAAGCATTTCAAATCGCAAATGCCCGCTAGGGAGGGCAAAAAGACTTTCTGCGTGAAGTTCTATTCCCACATCGGGGAGTGAAGCGATGAAATCCTTTGCCCCCAGCTTTGGGACAACGCCATTCCCGCTATCAATGGGTGTCATCGAAATTGTCCCGCCCATTGAGCCAATCGATAGTTTCATTGTTTTTCTCCTATAATTTTCCCGGCTTGATCAACAGCATACAAAACATCCCGACACACGTTACCACCGCAGCTGCGATAAACATCGCTTCATAGCCCCTAGCAGCGACGAGATAGCCTGTGAGCGTGGGAGCAGCTACAGAAGCGATATTGCCTAAAAAGTGCATTATACCGCTGAAAGTGCCGACCTTTTGGCGTGGTGAGGTATCAATCACCACACTCCAATAAACCGTGTTGGCAAAAGAATTTAACGCATTCCCAATCGCAATGATGGCGATGACTAATGTTACCGAAGTTACCAGATTGATAGACAAAAAGCTCAGCGTTGTCAAAAGCAATAAAACCGCTGCAAAATAACCCCGAGCAACCCGAAGACTGCCTGTTTTGTGTAACAAAAAATCAGAAATTTTCCCGCCCAAAAGAATTGTCACACACGCCCCTACCCAAGGGATCATTCCCATATACCACAACGAAAATAAATCATAACCAAACGTATCTTGAAGGTATTTGGGCGTCCAGGTCAAAAGCAAAAAATTCACATAATTAAATGCAAAATACCCCACGGTGTTTAAAACCAGTGTCCTGCTTTTGAAAAAATGCCACCATTTCACGCCTACGCTTTCTTCTGCTGGGGTTTGTGAGGGTATTTTTTCCCCGATGATAGCAAGTTCTGCTTGGCTTACTCTGCGGTTTTGCTGGGGGTAATCTGTCATCACCCGCAAAAGAAAAAATAGTGCGATTAGCCCGGCGATCCCTAGCACGACAAATGTCAATCGCCAGCTCCCCGAATAGCTCAACAAAAACACCGCCACAGGGGCTGTCAAAAGTGCGCCCAATGGTGTACTCAAAAGCCCCATAGATACGACAAAACCCCGCTCTTTTGGGGACGCCCAGTTGCTGATGGTTTTGTTGATAAGCGAATAAGCAGGACCTTCAGCAAAACCAAAAAGAATCCGCATTACCGCAAATCCCGCTAGCACCGAGCCACCAAAAAACATCATCCCAATATCGCCTGCCCAAGCGGTAAGCATTTCAAAAATCGACCAGAATACCCCAGCAAAAAGCCAGACTTTTTTGGGACCAAAGCGATCCGAAAGCACGCCCCCAAGGAGTGCGCCAAACATATACCCATAGCCAAAAAATCCCAGCACATTGCCCCAAGATTTTTTATCCAAGCCGTATTCAGCGATGATAAATTCGCCCGAATAAGACAATGCCCCCCGATCGATGTAGTTGATGAGTGCGAGGATAAGCACCAAAAAGAATAGCGTATAGCGATAATGTGTTTTAGCCATAAATTCTCTTTAAAGGCTTTTGAGTGCGGCACATACGCCATCACCCACGTCATAAGTCTTAGCATTCCCACCCATATCAGGGGTTTTGGGACCGGTTTTGACAACTTGCTCGATGGCTTGTAAAATCTCTTTGGCAGCTTGGGCATAGGCGGGTTGTTTTTCGCCCAAAAACTCCAACATCATCGCACCTGACCAGATCATCCCAATCGGATTGGCGATATTTTTGCCAAAAATATCCGGAGCGGAGCCGTGCACGGGCTCAAATAACGAGGGGAAATTCCTTTGGGGGTTGATATTAGCAGACGCACTCACCCCAATTGTCCCCGCACACGCAGGTCCGAGATCTGAAAGGATATCACCAAAGAGATTGGAAGCCACGACGACATTGAAACGCTCGGGTTGCAAAACAAATCGTGCGCACAAAATATCGATATGTTGTTTGTCATATGATACCTCTGGGAAAGACTTTGCTATCGCTTCGACACGCTCATCCCAATACGGCATTGCGATGGCAATCCCATTGGATTTGGTCGCTGAGGTGAGGGTCTTTTTCTTGGAATTTTTGGCGAGATTAAAAGCGTATTGGAGCACTCTATCCACGCCTTTTCTGGTGAAAATCGATTCTTGGATGACCAATTCATTGGGTGTGCCCTCAAACATCTTGCCCCCGATAGAGGAGTATTCCCCCTCTGTGTTTTCTCTGACGACGACAAAATCAATATCTTGTGCGCTTTTGCCCGCTAATGGGCAGGGGATACCCTCTAAAAGTCGGACGGGACGGAGGTTGATGTATTGGTCAAAATCCCTGCGGAATTTCAAAAGCGAACCCCACAAAGAGATGTGATCAGGCACGAGTGCGGGCATTCCGACTGCGCCAAAATAAATCGCATCGTAGTCTTTTAGTATGTCAAACCAATCATCAGGCATCATTTTTTGATGTTTGAGATAATAATCGCAACTCGCAAAATCAAATGTATCAAATTTCAAGTCCAGCCCAAATTTTATGCTCGCGCATTCTAAAACTTTCAAGCCCTCAGGCATTACTTCATTGCCGATACCATCACCTTTGATAACGGCTATATTGAATTGTTTCTTCATCTTTTCTCCAAATAATTTTGATAATTAAGTATTTAGTATCTCATAATTTGCAATAATTCAAAAGAATTTTTATTTTATTTTTAAATGGGTGTTTAGTAATGAAACATAATAACAAATTGCAGTGGTATTTGCGTGGGTGTGATGGATGGGGGTATTGTTTCTAATTTTCACAATATGCAAGGGATAAAGGCAAGGCTTTTCAAGATTTTAAATCTCTAAAACTGGGTTGATAACGAAACGAAGTGCCGTTATAACCTTATTCTTTAGGAGCGAAAGCAAGCTTTGCTTGTTTAAAGCGGTCTTCAGATTCGCTTGCGAATCGAGTGGAAATCTCTAAAACTGGGTTGATAACGAAGTGCAACGCCCTCATAACTCGGGTGGGTGGGTAAAAGCTCACCCCTTTAGAACCCCGCTCACCCCCCCCCCCCTAGCAGATAAGATAAAAAAGCGTAGTTAGCTAGGCTTGAAGTAGTTTTGGATTTCACACCTTAAAAACCTATCTCGAACGCACAAGCCTTGGGCTTGGCTGACGAGATGATTACTTTAGGAACGCAGGGCAGTTTTACTGCCCGTAGTGGTCTTCAGGTTTGTTTTTAAACAAACCGAGTAACCATAATGAAAACCTTAGAAATTTATTTCCAACACACAAGCAACGCTTGGGTGTGAAATGATTACTTTAGGAGCGAAGCAAGATTTCACATCTTGCGTAGTGGTCTTCAGGTTTGTTTTTGTAAAAAACAAACCGAGTAACCATAAATGAACAAAAAATAATGAAATGATATAATGAAATTTTTAACTTTGGAGTTTCATTATGCAAAATAAAACCAAAATCGCCCAATTTGTGCTATTGGGAATCATTTTAATAACTCTCAATCTACGCGGACCCATCACCGCTGTGGGTCCTGTGATCGACTTAATCAAAAACCAATATGCTTTTTCAGGTGCTACAGCTGGACTTATCACGACATTGCCACTGTTAGCATTTGCTTTTTTTTCGCCATTTGCAAGCCGATTCAAATATGGTCCAACAATGTTTTTTGGGCTTTTTTGCATTGTTTTAGGAGAAATCATCCGTTCTTATACTGGAGAAATCGGGCTTTTTATGGGGACACTCATAATGGGTGCGGGCATTGCCATCGCTAATGTTTTGCTCCCCAGTGTCATCAAGGCAAAATTCCCTAAAAATTTTGGAAAAATTATGGCGCTTTATTCCCTTATCTTAGTCGTTTCTGCGACCATTGGGGCAGGGACTTCTGTGCCTTTAGCAGTATCTTTGCATTTGGGTTGGGAAAATGCCTTGAGCGTATGGGCAATCATCGCTATAGCCGCATTTTTCTTGTGGTATCCTCACCTAAAAGGCAGACGAAAATACCAAACCAACAAAACCCGATCGCTCACCTCCGTATCTGTCTATAAAATCCCAACGGCGTGGTGGATCACGCTCTTTATGGGGACGCAATCGCTGATTTTTTATAGCGTGGTGGCTTGGTTTCCCTCAATATTGATCCAAAAGGGCTTCAGCCTCTATTTTGCTTCAAATATGACACTATTTTATCAGCTCTGCTCGCTCCCGGTGGCGTTTTTTGCCCCGATGTTGCTGGCTAAAATGCGGAACAAAAATCGCCATATTTTCACAGGAATCTTGTGTCTGATGTATGCTTTCGCATTCATTATTTTGTATTTTCAAAGCAATGTTTTGATGGTGTTTTTGGCAACTTTTTTGCTCGCTTTCCCGATGGGCGGGGTATTTGGTATCGCACTTTTATTTATCTCTGTGAAAGCCTCATTGCCACAAAATGTAGCCCGTCTATCGGGAATGGCACAATCTCTAGGCTATCTCATTGCTGCGATAGGTCCGATATTTTTGGGATTTATTTATGATGTTTTTAGCTCGTGGAAACCACCACTAGCTTTGTTTGTCTTGCTTTCATTGGCGTTGATATTTTTTGCCTATAAAGCAAATAACTCTGAAGCGATTTAAAAATTATTCTCAAAAACACATCGCTTGGCGAAAAACCCAGGCGGGCAGGTAAAAAACGCTAGGGATGAAGATAGATTTTATCCGTCGGAATGGTCTTTTAGATTCGGGTTTTCCTCAAATCGAGTGGAAATAATCAATACATTGGTTTTCTTGTGTTGTTATCGGGGTTTTTTGCAGGTATTTTTTACACTCCCCGCCAACTCTTCGCTCAAAAACCTCCCAGTGTAGCTCCCACTTTTGAGGTGGTTTTTGGCGATTTTTTCTGGCGTGCCGGTATCGACAATCTTACCCCCTTTGTCCCCGCCCTCAGGTCCGATGTCAATGATATAATCAGCATTTTTTATCATATCGAGATTGTGTTCGATCACAATCATCGAATTGCCAAGCTCGACAAGATGGTGCAAAACCTTTGTGAGCCTATCGACATCGGCAAAATGCAAGCCCGTGGTGGGTTCATCTAGGATATAGAGCGTCTTGCCCGTATCTTTGCGACTGAGTTCTTTGGCAAGCTTGATACGTTGGGCTTCTCCCCCGCTAAGCGTGACGGCATTTTGCCCGAGTGTGATGTAGCCGAGACCGACATCTTGGAGCGTCTTGAGGCGGGAAAATATCTTGGGGATTTTGGCAAAAAACTCACAAGCATCATCGACGCTCATATTTAAAACATCGGCAATCGATTTGCCTTTGTATTTGATTTCTAGGGTTTGGGGATTGTATTTAGCGCCGTTGCACGCATCGCATTTGACCATCACATCGGGCAAAAAGTGCATTTCTATTTTTATCTCACCCTCGCCTTGGCATTTCTCACAACGTCCACCTTTGACATTGAAACTAAAGCGCCCCACGCCATAGCCTAAAATCTTTGCTTCCTTGACTTCTGAAAACAGCACCCGAATGTCATCCATCACGCCGGTATAGGTGGCAGGATTGCTTCTTGGGGTGCGCCCGATGGGGGTTTGATCGAGGTAGATGACCTTATCAAGCATTTCAAGCCCATCGATTTCGACACCATCGCATTTTTTTACTTTTTTGGCATTATTGAGCAGTTCTTGGGCGACAGGCAGGAGGGTTTGGAGGATCAGCGAGCTTTTGCCGCTCCCGCTCACGCCCGTGATGCAGACAAAATTCGACAAGGGGATTTTGAGGTTGAGGTTTTTGATGTTGTTGATAGTAACATTTTTGATACTGAGCCATTTTTTTTGGGGTCGGTTATGCGGGTAGGAGATGGCTTTTGCCCCGCTGATGTATTGGGCGGTTTGCGTGTTGCTTGCAAGCATTGCTTTAAATGTTCCTGCAAAGATAACTTCCCCGCCATTTTTCCCCGCACCTGGACCAATATCGACGATAAAATCCGCATTTTTGATGGTTTCTTTGTCGTGTTCGACAACAATGACGGTGTTCCCCTTTTCTTGCAGACTGCGCAGGGTTTTGATGAGCTTGAGGGTATCACGCTCGTGTAGCCCGATACTGGGTTCATCCAGCACATACATCACCCCTGTTAGCCCGCTACCAATCTGGCTTGCGATACGTATTCGCTGGCTCTCCCCGCCACTGATTGTCCTAGCGTCCCTACCCAAGCTAAGATAGCCTAGCCCGACATCATAGAGGAAAAATAGCCTTTCACGGATTTCTTTGAGGATAGAGCTGGCAATAAAGCGTTGTTGATCACTCAGATAGGAGAAATTTTTTTCATTGTCAAAAAATGCGTGGGTTTCTTCAATAGGCATATCGATAATATCGCCAATCCCAAGCCCAGCGACTTTCACGCTCAAAGAGGGGGCTTTGAGGCGATGGGCTTTGCAAGTCGGGCAAGGCTTTTCGCTCATATAATCACCCAAATCTCGCTCGTCTTTGAACATATCATAAGCAATCTGGATAATGCCTTTCCACGGGCGTTTGAGGGTAGAGCTTTTCCAAACAAACGTAACTTCAGAACCATTGCCATAAAGCAGGGCATTTTGCTGGTAGTCTTTGAGTTCTTCAAAGGATTTATCCATATCGATACCATTGCTTTTGCAAAATCCAGCAAAAAGCTCGGCGTAATAGTTGCGATTGAAGCCAAAAATCACCTTGATCCCCCCTTTGTTTAGGGGCAGGGATTTGTTGAGGATTTTTTTGATATCAATGCTGTATTTGCTCCCCAATCCCCCGCAGTCTTCGCAAGCCCCTTTGGGCGAGTTGAAAGAAAAGCTTAGGGGCTCTAATGGCTCAAAGCTGATTTTGCAATCAAAGCAAGCGAGATGTTCGCTGTAGTGGATTATTTGGCTGGGTGTGTCTTTTTCGCCCAAAATCTCCACTTCGATTTCGCCATAGGTTTCTTTGAGTGCTTTTTCAACACCTTGGGCAATGCGTGAGTGGTTTTCTTCGGTGATAACAACCCTATCGATGACGGCTTTGATGGTGTGTTTTTTGGTTTTAGATAGGCTGATTTCTTCATCAAGCCGGACCATCACCCCATCGATGTAAGCACGCACATAGCCTTTTTGACGCAGGGAGAGGATTTTATCAGCAAAGCTACCTTTTTTTTCTTTTATTAGCGGGGCAAGTAGGATGATTTTGGCGTCTTTGGGGAGCGAGAGGATTTGATTGATAATATCGGTTTGACTCATCTGCGAGATGGGTTTGCCACAGATATGGCAGTGTTGCACGCCCACTCTTGCATAAAGCAATCGGAGATAATCATAAATCTCTGTGATCGTTCCGACGGTGGAGCGGGGGTTTTTGCTGGTGGTTTTTTGATCGATGGCAATCGCAGGGGTGAGCCCTTCGATTTTATCAACATTTGGCTTGCCGACTTTATCAAGAAACTGCCTAGCGTAGCTGGAGAGCGATTCGATATAGCGTCTTTGCCCCTCAGCATAAAGCGTATCAAATGCTAGCGTGGATTTTCCCGAGCCACTCAGACCCGTAAAAACGATGAGTTTGTTTTTTGGGATTTCTAAATGGATATTTTTAAGATTGTTTTCTTTTGCACCAATGATTTGGATTTTGTCTAACAAGTGCTTGACCTTTTACATTATTTTTTACATTATCTGCTTACTCGATTCACGTTGTGAATCTGAAGACCACTTCGCAAGATGTGAAATCTTGCTACGTTCCTAAAGTTATTTTGCCCACCCACCCGAGTTATTCCCAGCTATCGCAGGTCATCAACCCAGTTAAAAGCCTCTTTATTTCTGTGATAAACCCAAAGGGCGAATTAAAGAATCCTTTTGTTTTGCTTTCCCTTGAGGGAGACAAGGGCTAGCCATCTGCTATGCTCCTATCGGAGCATAAACGCATTGTCGTGCGAGGCTACCAGAGCCAAGCAGTTGGCTCTGGCTTTACGCCTCTCCTTACGAAGTCCGCAGGGTGGGCGGGTTTAATATCCCCTTCAAACTCATCGGGTGGGTGGGTAGAAAAACCCTGACCCGCCCCCTTAGTAGGCAAGATGACAGGGCGTAGATTGCTTTGGTTTGAGAGCGGATAGGATTTAAAAGCCATCTAAGGCTTTAAGTCTTAAACTGCTTGCCTTTGTCGCGCTTGTGTGCTGTGAAAAATCGGAAACAAGGGCGTTGAAGTGCGCCCGCCGATTTTTCGCAAGGAGACACAAGCAAGCGACTTCCCCTCCTTTGTTTGCCGAAAAGAAAAGCGGCGCTTATTCTTTTCGTGGGTTAAAGGAGGGGTTAGGGGAGGATTAAACCTCTTTTCTTTTGCGATTAAAACGCCCAAAGCATTAGAAAAGCTTACAGGCGAAAGCCTCTATCATTTTTATTCGATTAACGTTGTGAATCTGAAGACCCATTCATTTTGCTTACTCGGTTTGGATTTTAAAATCCAAACCTGAAGACCACTGCGGGCAGTAAAACTGCCCTACGTTCCTAAAGAATAGGGTTATAACGGCGTGCGTTGCACTTCGTTATCAACCCAGTTTCTAAGGTTTCCATTATGCTTACTCGCTTTATTGCCAACGCTAGTTTTGGCAAGTTTTATTATACCTAAAAACCAACAGGCAGGGAGGACAGAAAAAGCGATTTTATGATGATTATCGGAGTAATTTTAAGGCTTCTTTGATGATTTCTTGGGTGTTTTGGCTTTGAATGGATTTAAAAACCTTGCTAATCTCAGCACTCTTGAATCCTAAACTTTCTAATGCCATAAATGCTTCATTACGCGCGCTATTTTGCTCAGGCATTTCTTTATGCTCTCCCAAATTGATGAGTTCGTTAAAAAATCCGGCTAAATCGACCATAATCTTACCTGCCCCTTTTGCGCCGATACCCGGCACACGCTGGAGGGCTTTGATATCTTTGTCTTGAATGATTTGGCTAAATGTCTTGGGCGTGTAGGTTGAGAGGATGGCGATAGCGACTTTGGGCCCTACGCCATTGATTTTGATGAGACGCAAGAAAGTGATTTTTTCTAGCTCTTCGCCAAATCCAAACAACAAATGGGCGTCTTCACGGATGATTTGGGCGATAAAGAGTTTTTGTTTGGCATTGGGGTCTTGATTTTGTTTGGCATTGAGGGTATAGCTGGTGTTTGTCGAGATATGCACGCCATAAATCAAACCACCCACTTCAAACTCCACAAAAGTCGGCTCTAGCTTGTGGATCGTGCCAATCATTCCTGCAATCATTGTTTTCCTTATTTGATTTTTTTGATCTTTTTGCTCGATGGATCGATGGCAATATCAGCACTTTCGCCATCTTCAAGCAATAAAACTTCATCGCTACTCTTGGGGTAATCGCGGTGATAGATGATTTGATTTTCAAGCTTCCATTCCGTTTGGGCAAGTATTTTGGCACTCAAGGTTTCATTTTCTATTTCAAACAAGCTTGTATAGAGCTCTTTGATAGTGTTTTGGAGTTTTAGAAGTTCTCTTTTGAGGATTTTTAGTTTTTTGAGCGAGGTGATGAAATGGTGGTAAGTTTTTTTGATGTCGCTTTCATTAAGCATTGCTTTTTGGACATCTTTTGGGGCAGATTTTATTTTATCGATGATAGGTTTGTTTTCTTTTGCCTTTGTGATAAGAAATTGGTATTCTTGAGCCATAGCCCGCATTTTTGTTTTGAGTAGAGAGATTTTTTTGTCGATAAACTCCATCGCTTGCTTGGTTTTGTTGTCTGCAGATGCGGATATGACAAACTTGTTTTCGCCCCCTTGATTTTCTTTGATAAGACATTCTTGGCTGAAGTGAAGCTTGTTGTTGGATTTGAGCGTATCAATTTTGATTTTTTTGGCATATACTTCGCTACCACTTGCGATTTCGATCGTGCATTCATCAGCTTGGACAAAACCCGTGTCGAGATTTTTTATTTCGATGACATCGCCATAAAATTTCCCTTTGTGCGTGGTGATTTTTGCTTCTTGGGAGTAGATGGTGCTGCTTTGGTGTGTTTGCCCTTCAATGGTGATTTTTTGCGCACTGAGTTCGACATTTTCGCCGATACTCCCGATGATATGGATATTTGAAGCTTCGATAATCATATTGGCTTCGATAGCATCGATAAATTCGTTTTCAGATTCGATAGTGATGGTAAGCCCGCTTTTGACACCGCCTAAGAGCATTGGGGTGTTGGTGGTCTTGATGGTGCTAAATTCGTAGTTGGTATTAAATAAGATCGCATTATCTTCAATCTTGACATAAGCAGGGATTTGGGATTTGAAGATAACTTTATTTTGTGTTTCTTCTTGCCTGACAAGATTTTTATTGTGCTGGATTGGGGGCATTTGAGGCATTGCTTTGGTATCCATTTTGATGTATTCCCCTTTGAGATTCCTGCCACTTTTTCCTTGCACGGGCTTGATGTATTCAGCGATGACCTCATCAGCGCTCACCCCAAAAAACGAGTTTTTGGGTGCTTCTCTGCCGTTTTTTTCCCATTCTTTTTGGAGGGTAAAGATAAATTCTGCATTCTGGTAGGGTGTCAAATCCGGTGCGGTTTTGAGGAGAATTTTTTGTGGGTGGATGCCTTGAGCGCAGAGTTCTTGGAGATGGATTTTGAGATTTTGGCGTTGGATATGCTGTTGTCTGAAGATGATGTTATTTTGTGCCATCAAAGAATCAATCACACCAAAGACTTCTTCATAAAAATGCTCATCATCGATGATACTAAAATGATTGTCTGGCACAAGATGCATTTTATCGCTCATAGGCGTGATTTCTAGGGTAAGCCCATAATCTTTGGTTTTGGGCTTGATACGGATATCATAGGTTTGTTGGACAAAAAAATCTTCTTTTGTATAAAACGCATCTTTTTCAAATTGGGCGATTTCATTGCCCGTGATGAGGTGGTATTCATCTTTTTCGTGGAGTTTGATACTGGTATGGACGTCTAAAATATCAAACCAAAGATGATCTAAACTGATTTTTGATGTGAGGGAAAATTGCTGGAGCTGTTCGTTGATGTTTTCGCAGTTTTTAACCACTTGCGGGATAAAATTCGGGGCATCCATACATTCTCCGATATTGATTTGGGTAAAATATCCTAACCATTCTACAACAATTACGATTAAGTAGAGATTTCTCTGGTTGATTTCAAAGGAATATTTTGCTAAAAAAAGCATTTTTTACCAACAGCAGCGGGATTATGTGTTCTCGGGTTTTTGGATTTTTGCGGGATTTATATACCGCACATATCTTAGGTGCAGGCATTTATAGCGATATTTTTTTTATCGCTTTCAAATTCCCCAATCTCTTTAGGCGCATATTTGGCGAGGGTGCTTTTACACAGAGCTTTTTGCCAAGCTTTATTGCAAGCCAAAAAAAAGGGATTTTTGCCATAAGCACGCTACTGATATTTGCTAGCGTGCTTTTTGGTTTGAGCCTTTTGGTGTGGGCATTTTCAGGGTTTTTTACCAAGCTGTTAGCTTATGGATTCACCGAAGAGATGGTCGCATTAGCAGCACCGATTGTGGTGATTAATTTTTGGTATCTCGAGCTTGTTTTTATCGTTACATTTTTAGGCACGCTATTGCAGTATAAAAACAGCTTTTGGGTGAGTGCCTACAACACCGCATTGCTCAATATCTGTATGATTAGCGCTTTGTATCTTAGCAGGGATGCCCAAAGCTTGCAAATCGTGTATTTTTTGAGTTATGGGGTTTTGTGCGGGGGCGTGGCACAGATTTTGTTACATTTTTATCCATTGTTGCGTTTGGGATTTTTTAGGCTTTTTTCTGTGGGCTTTAGGCATATGTGGCGGGTTTATTTTGTGCGAGCAAAAATGCACTGGGCAGATGAGGGAAGCAAAAAGGTCAAGCATTTAGCCAAGCAGGCAAAAGCGGATATAAAAATGTTTTTCAAGCAATTTTTCCCTGCGATTTTGGGGAGTTCTACTGCGCAAATCGCTTCGTTTATTGATACGATGTTAGCGTCGTTTTTAGTCAGTGGGAGTATCTCGTATTTGTATTATGCCAATCGGATTTTTCAGCTCCCGTTGGCGGTGTTTGCCATTGCGATTTCAACAGCTCTTTTCCCGATGGTCGCCAAAGCTATCAAAAATCACGAAGAAAAACGCGCGCTCAAAAGTATGAAAAAATCTTTTTGGTTTTTGTTTGTAATGCTTTGGGTCTGCTCGATTGGCGGGGTGATGTTAAAAGATGAGATTATATGGCTTTTGTTTGAGGGTGGGAGTTTTCACAGGAGTGATACGCTCGCTTCTGCGAATGTATTTGCGATGTATATGATTGGTTTGTTGCCATTTGGGCTTTCACGGATTTTTTCTTTGTGGCTTTATGCCCACCAGCTTCAAGGCAGGGCGGCGAAGATTTCAGCGATTTCGTTATTATTTGGTGTGGTGTGTTCGCTGGTGTTAATGCACTATTTTGGGGCTTCGGGGTTGGCGCTGGCGGGGAGTTTGAGCGGGATGATGTTATTTGTTTTGAGTGTGAAAGAATTTGGGCTCTCACGCTTTTGGGATATAATCGCTTATGCAAAAGGCTGGGTTCTATTGCTTGCGATTGGGGCAATTGAAGTGGGGATTTTGTATGTTTTTTTGCATTTTTTCCATATTAATTGATGGCGTTCTTTATTTTGTAGGTTGTTGGGATTTCAAACCTTAGAAACTTATCTCGAATACACAAAGCAACGCTTTGGGTATGAGAGGAGAGCCGTTAAAAAAAGATAACTGCTTATCTTTTTTAGGCTTTCGCTTATTAAGGGAGAAGATTTAAAGGCAAATTAAAAATCCCCTTGTTTTGCTTTCTCTTGAGGGGGACAAGGGGCTAGCCATCTGCTATGCTCCTATCGGAGCATATACGCATTGTCGTGCGAGGCTAGTGAAGCCAAGCAGTTGGCTTCACCTTTACGCCTCTCCTTACGAAGTCCGCAGGGTGGGCGGGTCAAAAAGACCCCTTTAAACCCCTACCCCCCGTCACGCCCCCTTAGCCTGCAAGCTGAAAGTGCGTAGCTAGCTTGGGTTTGCTAGCGGATAGGATTTAAATACCTTAGAAACTGGGTTGATGACCAGCGGTAGCTGGGAATAACCCTGAACTTTAGGAACGCAGGGCAGTTTTACTGCCCGCAGTGGTCTTCAGGTTTGCCAAAAAGGCAAACCGAGTAAAACATAAAAGGTCGATGATGAAAATTTATGATACCAAGCAAAAGCAAAAAGTAGATTTTATCCCCATAGTTGCCGGTCAAGCAAGGATCTATGTCTGCGGTCCGACGGTTTATGACAATGCCCATTTAGGACACGCTAGGAGTTCAATCGCATTTGATTTGCTGGTGCGCACGCTTGAATTGCTTGGCTATGCGGTGGAATTTGTGAAAAATTTTACCGATATTGATGACAAAATCATCAAAAAAGCCATAGAAAAAAAGATGGATATTGTTGCGCTAAGTTCGCATTATATCGAGCTGTATCTCCAAGATATGCAAGCACTTGGGGTAAAAAGACCCAGCAAAGAACCCAAGGCAAGCGAGAGTTTAGGGGCGATGGTGGAGATGATTACAACGCTTTTGCAAAAAGGTATCGCTTATCAAACCTCTAATGGCGATATTTATCTTGATGTTAGCAAAGATGGTCTTTATGGGAGTATCAGCCATCGTGGCACGCACGAAGACAGCAATATAAGCCGTGTGGGCGAAAATGATGAAAAAAGAAACGAAAAAGATTTTGCTTTGTGGAAATCTTACAAAGGCGATGAGGATATTGGGTATGAAACCCCGCTTGGCAAGGGGCGTCCAGGCTGGCATATCGAATGTTCGGCGATGATAGCTTCCGATCTAGCTTATACCAATGAGCCTTATCAGATCGATATTCACGGCGGGGGAGCAGATCTGACATTCCCCCATCACGAAAATGAAGCTTCCCAAACACGCTGTGCGACAGGGGTTGAGATTGCCAAATACTGGATGCACAATGGTTTTGTCAATATCAATGGCGAAAAAATGAGCAAGAGTTTAGGGAATAGCTTTTTTATCAAAGATGCCTTGAGAGTCTATGATGGTGAGATTTTGCGGAATTATCTTTTAGGCACGCATTATCGGGCGATTTTGCATTTTAATGAAGAAGATTTGGCTGTGAGTAAAAAGCGCCTTGATAAACTCTATCGCCTCAAAAAAAGGGTGCAAGATGTGAGTGTAGCGGGATTTGAGGGCGGACAAAGCGGTGATGATGCCTTTAGACTAGCGATATTAGAGGCGATGAGCGATGATCTCAATGTTTCAAAGGCACTTAGCGTGCTAGAAGAAATGATGGCAACCTGTAATGAAAAGCTCGATAGTAGCCCCAAAGACAAGGCGCTCAAAGCCAAAGTTTTGGCAAATATCGATTTTGTAACTGCCCTGCTTGGTATCGGGGGCAAGGACGCATTGGATTATTTTCAGCTCGGCGTGAGTGAGGAGCAAAAAACCCATATAAAAACGGCTATAGCGCAAAGAACGCAAGCGAAGCAAAACAAAGATTTTGCTTTGGCAGATAAGATAAGAGATGAGCTAGCCAAAGAGGGGATTATGCTGATGGATACGCCACAAGGTTGCGTGTGGGAGAAGATGGGTTGAAACTAGTATCTAAAAATAATGTTAATTTTTGAATTTTTTGGCTTAAATAAGCAAGAAAGATAAATTCTAGTTTGCCAATACAAGCGATTCGTTTAGAATGCTTATTTTGGCTTTTTTTGCGACATATACTTCATCGAAAAATTTAACAACTGCCTAAAACTATAAATTCTTCACAATCCGTGCTGTGCGATAGCATTATACTATTAAAAACCCATAAAAACTCAAGAATCCCACCGACACCCCCAAAAAAATCAATCGCCAATATTGTTAGCGGTCGATTTTAGTGCATAAAAAATCAAAATTGATAATATGCTTTGAGAATCATTTGGGATATATCAAAACATTGTTATAATATTTTCTATGAAAATTAAAATAATAATTTCAATCACGACATTTTTTTTCTGTTTGCTTGAAGGGGTAACGAATGGCACGATCACCCAATTGCCAGCGAATTTTGATCCTAATGCCATTTATGTATATTATTTTGGCACGCCCCCAGCGATTGATGTATTTAAAGAGGCGGGCAAAAGCTACCATCTTAATGTTGCCCCTGTTATTGATTTTAACAATACTCCGGGTATCGATTATGTAGGAATTGATGACAATCACCGCTATACAGGCATTATGTTTAATGGCTATGAGACGATGAATATCCCAGCAAATTCCAAAGTCATCGTGGCAGTATCAGGTATCAATGCAGCGAGTTGGGAGAAAGGTTGGGAAGCGATGTTGTTTCGGGGGCAGGGTGCAGAATCAAAAGGTCAAGCACGAAAAATCTATGCCATCACCGGCGGGGGGACGATTGATTTTGAGCTTGGGGATTTGGCAGGTCCCCATAAGATTGAGGGGCTGTTTCTCACACGGCGAAGACATACGGTGAATGTCAAGCCAGATGCGGCACAATTTATATTCGATACCCATACCATCGTGCGGGTGGTGGGGAATAACTTTTATCTCGCCCGGGGGCTTTTTAATATCAATGATGGCTATGGCGGGTTATTTGAGTTTAAAAAAAATCTCATTGTCGATGCTTCCAAAGCCATCCCCTCACAAGGCTGGGGGACAAGCAAGAGTGGTGCGGGCTATCGCTCGATATTTTCGGTTTCAGGTCAAGGTAGCGTGCTTGTGAATGCCAAAGCCGATGGGAGCGTGCTAAATGCAGGCAATATCATCCAGCTCAATGGCGATATATCGATGGAAGTCAATTCACTTCCTTTAGCTAGGATCTATCTCAATCTTACCAATAATCAAAGCTTTTTGCAGGGGCGGTTTTCCCTTGAGGGGCAAGGAAAAGCCGAGCTTCGCTTGGAAAATGGTGCAAAATGGCTACTCTCTGCAGATTCCAAAGTCAATGTTCTTACTATCAATAATGCCGAAGTGGATTTTGTGAGTATCAAGGATGGGCAGGTGAGTTTCAGCCCAACCAATACACGCCTCAATGACCCTAAATATGTCCCTCGAACGCTCCATATCGATGAGTTGCGGGGGAATAATGGCGTATTCAAGCTGATGACAAATTTTGCAACAGAAAGAAGCGATCAGATTTTGATTACAAACAATAGTGCGGGCAGTCATTTTCTCCAGATATATCCTGATTATGAGCATATCGATAAATTCATCAAGCCCACTGCTGATAGAATCAAGGTCGCAGGGATTACTAATGGCGGGGCTGGCTTGGATTTTATAGCACGAGATGTCAAGATCGGGATGTTTAATTTCAAAGCAAATATTCACAAAAAGGCTTCAGGGGCAGGGTATGAATGGGTGATCGGGAGTGTGGATAAAGAAGATACAACCAAGCCACCTCCTCCTCCGCCACCTCCACCTGCACCCCCACCACCAACTCCACCCCCCCCACCCGCGCCCCCACCCCCCCCCCCCCCCCCCCCGCCCCCCCCACCCCCCCGCCCCCTCCTCTTTTCTTCCCAAACTCCTCTCAATGTCACCGCGCCGGAAACTTTTGGGTATCGCCACACAAATATACACCGCCCACACCGTCAATCTACCTCACCTTATGATAAACCGC
>NZ_MLAM01000041.1 GCF_002272825.1 Helicobacter sp. 11S02596-1
TACTCGGTTTGTTAAGAACAAACCTGAAGACCGCTACATCTATTTTTTACTCGATTCACGTTGTGAATCTGAAGACCGCTACGCAGGGAATAAATCCCCGCTTCGCTCCTAAAGCACAGGGTTATTCCCAGCTACCGCTGGTCATCAACCCATTTTCTAAGGTTTTCATTTTTGAATCACCTGCAAACGAAGCCCGCTACGCTTTTTAATCCTGCAATTGCATTGGGGGCGGGTCAGATGACAGGGCATAGCGGGCTTGGCTTGTTAGCAGTTCTAAAACTGCTTGCCTTTGTCGTTGCTTGTGTGCTGTGAAAAATCGGAAACAAGGTTGTTGAAGTGCAACCGCCGATTTTTCGCAAGGAGACACAAGCAAGCGACTCCCCCTCCCTTGTTTGCCGAAAAGAAAAGACTTCTTTTCGGGGCTAAGGGAGGGGTTAGGGGAGGGTTAAACCCCTTTTGTTGAAAAAAAGAATATTTTCATTATTTCCTACTCGATTCCTCCTTTGGAAAATTTAGCAACAAATCCCGGTAATAGGCGTATTGCTTTTTGCGTAGCTCGATTTCTTTCGGCA
>NZ_MLAM01000042.1 GCF_002272825.1 Helicobacter sp. 11S02596-1
CATTCAAGACAGGCACGCACCCTTATGCCATCCGCAAGCTCTATGTTGATGAGCATAATATCTGGTATGGGATATTTAGAAACGTTAAGCCACTCCAAGACTATATCAACCTCGCAGAAAATCGCACAGCCAATATGATGGGTAGCCAAAAGATTATCTTTGAAGAGGGTGCGGTCCGAGATGAAAACGAATTTACCCGCACGATAAGCAAAGACAATTCTGTTACTAAAGTCAATCAAGGCGCACTCTCTCGAGGAATGATCCGCTTTGAAAACCATAGTGCCGATATTGCCAATCTCACCGCCAAATCTAACGAAAAACGGGCATTGTCTAAAACCCTCATCGGGCTTAATGATGAAGCACTAGGCTTAGCGGTAAATCGTGTCTCTGGCACAGCCATCCAGCAACGCACCAACGCAGGATTACTGGGAATCCAGCAGTTTCTAAAAAGCAGTGATGATTTTGATAAGAGCCTCTTTAAAGTCGTGATAAGTCTGATTTGTCTTTATTATCGCAAACGCCAAGTATTTGCGATCGCTGATCCCAAAGACGCCC
>NZ_MLAM01000008.1 GCF_002272825.1 Helicobacter sp. 11S02596-1
CTGCGTAGTGGTCTTCAGGTTTGTTTTTAAACAAACCGAGTGGAAAAGATAAAGGCTTTCGCCTGATGTATTTTGTAATATGCAAGGTTTGATGTTTGGGCTTCGCCCTTTGAAGGGAAGGGGGGCTAGCCGTCTGCTATGCCCTTGCGGGCATATACGCATCGGCGTGTGAGGCTAGTGAAGCCAAGCAGTTGGCTTTTTTAAAGGTTTGGGCGTATGGTTATGCTCCTTAAAAGTCGCATAGGACCATCGCCGTGCGAGCCTAAAAAAGATAAGCAGTTATCTTTTTTAGGCTCTCCTCCTTGCGAAGACCGCCCTTTATGGGTGGGCGGGTCAAAATTCCCCTCAAACTCCCCAACCCCCTGACCCGCCCCCCTAGCAGATAAGGTGAAAAAGCGTAGTGAGCTTTGGTTTGTTGGTGGATAGGATTTAAAAACCTTAGAAAACGGGTTGATAAGGCAAGCGTTAGCTTGACTATAACCCCATCACTTTAGGAACGCAGGGCAGTTTTACTGCCCGAAGTGGTCTTCAGATTCAGTTTTTAAACTGAATCGAGTAAAGCATAATGAAAACCGAGTAAAAAATAATGAGAATATTCTTTTTTTCAACAAAAGGGGTTTAACCCTCCCCTAACCTGCCGTCTGCTATGCCCTTGCGGGCATATACGCATCGGCGTGTGAGGCTACCAGAGCCAAGCAGTTGGCTCTGGCTTTACACCTCTCCCCCAATTAGCCCCAAAAAGAAGCCCTGCTTTTTGGCAGGACATTTAATCGATGGGAGGGGAAGTCGCTTGCTTGTGTCTCCTTGCGAAAATTCGGCGGTTACACTACTGCAACCTTGTTTCCGATTTTTCACAGCACACAAGCAACGATAAAGGCAAGCAGTTCGAGACTTGAAGCCTTAGATGGCTTTTAAATCCTATCCACCAACAAACCAAAGCCCACTACGCTTTTTAATCCTGCATTGCATTGGGGGCGTGACGGGGGTTTTCACCCGCCCACCCATTGTTTAAGGGGCTTAGGGGGGCGGTCTTCGCAATTCTAAGCCCCCCTAGTCCCTTTCTAGCTAGTATGAGAAAAAATAACTAGTCGCACAGCTATGGAAAAGAATCATTATTTTGGATTTGATTTAGTTTGAAAAACTGAATCGAGTTCGCATAATGAAAACCTTAGAAATATATCTCCAATACCCAAAGCAACGCTTTGGGTATGAGATGGTTACTTTAGGAGCGAACACCGATTTAATCGGTGGGAGCGGTCTTCAGGTTGGCTTTGCCAACCGAGTAAAAAATAAATGGAAGCAATTATTCCAAAAATTTTTTTGCCATTTTGATCTGAAGCATTTGTTTTTTGACTTTTTCCTGATCGTTTTCTAGCATTTCGATCGTCTGGGCAATGAGTTCTTGAGCGATGAGCAAGGAATCCATATCCTTGAAAGAATCTTTTGGAAGATGAGTAACGAGTTCGTAAGCCTTTTGGGTATCACCCTCTAAAATAGCGATTTTTAATCGGTCTATCCAGTCCATTCTTGCCATTCCATTTTTGCCAATCTGCTCAGATGTTTATTTTGCCAATTCATCCTGGTGGATTTCTCTCCACGCTTCAAGCAAGCCTTTTGCCACATTGATAACCGTATCGATTTTTTCGCAATTATTTTCAACATTTGCTTGGGTAAGTAATTTGATTTGATGGGTATAAAGCCCGGTCAGATAAACCGCAACTTCACCACCTTTTTCATAATCAAGAATATTAAGCAACTCGGTAAAAATATCCGTTACTCGGTTGATATAGTAGATCTTTTTTTCAATATCTTGGGCTTGGGTATGCCTGCGTGCATAGGAGGCAAACCGCAAAATACCCTCATAAAGCATTTCAATGAGCTTTGCAGGCGATTCTACAGAAACTGAATTCTGCTGGTATAAATGGTAGGCATTGGCACTTCGCATTATCTTTCCTTATTTTCCTTACTTTTTCTTGTTCATAGATTGATCGATCATCATTTGAACGGCATTGAAAGAATTGTTTGCCTTCGCAATCTGCCCATCATAGGCAGCAAATCTATTTGCCATAATGTCGTATCTGGTTTTGAGGAGATCCATCGCACTTTCTTTATCTTTTTTGAGATTTTTGGCATCTTTATCCAATGAATCCCCATAAATCTTGAGCTTTGCATTACTACCATCGACCAAACCAGATAAAACTTGATTCATTTTTGTAAAAATACCATCTTGATGGACTTCTTTTCCCTCAAAATTCTTTTTATCTGCCCCATAAAAAAAATCCTGCGTTTTTTTAGGGTCTGCATTTAGCGCACTGCTAAGCTTGGCTTCATCCAAGCTCATCTTGCTTTTGTCATCGATACTCAAACCATATTGCATCAAACTCTGCATATCGCCTTGCGAAAACACCGTATAAGAAAAAACATTATTGATAGTAGAACGAATCGTGCGGATATCGCTCACGCCATTAAAAATACCTGCGACCTTTGTATCAGGATCATAACGGGTAACTTCATCGAGCTTTGGAATCAACTCATTATAAGCTTTGACAAATTCTTTGATATTATCCATAATCACTTGATTATCCCTGCCAATACTAATAATAGCGGGCTTTCCGGGTTCTGTGGTCTCTTGCAATGTCAAAGAAACCCCGCTAATGACGTCATTGATTTCATTGCTAGGGCGTGAGATGGTAACCCCGTTATAGACAAATCTTGCATCTGAGGCGGTTTGAAGATTTTTGAATTTAAAGATCTCGCTTTGCACTTTTGAATAATCCTGTATCACGCCCTCTTTTAGCCCTAATTCCTTGATGGCTTGTTTGCCGGCATTGTCGTTGGCAGTGATTTTGATCTCCCCAACTTCTGAATTCAAAATCAGCTTGCCATTCCCATCAGTCTTGGCGTGCATCCCTGCAATATTTTCAATAGCTTGGGCGATAATTTTTGCATTTTCTTCGCTAGTATTATTTGCTTTAGTCATTTTGGCAAGATCCAAAGGCACACTCCCAACACTAAACACGCCATCTAAATGACCGGGCTTCACAGCAATATTGGACTCAAATAAATCTTCTTTTGGTGAATGGCTTTGCTCAAAACCGAGTTGGGAAAGCTTTTTGCCACCCAGCTCGATTTCATAGCCTCTCCGATCGTTGACAACCAAAGACTTTCCATCATCAGAAAGCCCGATATTAATATCCCCATCAAGCAAATCTTTGGTATCAGGATTTGCCTTGATAGCCTCTTTGATGGCCTCTTCTAAAGCCTGTGCCTTGTCTTGTGCGGACATTTTTTCTTTGCTACCAAAAAGAACATCAATGTTTTGAGTGTTGCCGTTTTTGTCCCTAATAGTCAGGGTAAAATCCCCTTGTTGCAAGTCGATAGGGGTTTCAGGGATAGGATTGGAAGTAAGCGTTGAACCAAAATAAATCCTACTAGCTTCGCCGGTATTTTTGGAATTTATCATCAATTGATAGGGCTTTGCCCCACCCGTTTTCATCACAATGCCCGAAACCTCGCCTTTAGTCGTATCTGTAATCGCTTGGGCAACATCGCCCAGGCTCATCCCAGCTTTGATGTCAATCGTATAATTTTTCCCATTGGTAAAAAACTTTAGCTTAATATCGTGCTCGCTAAAGACATCATCTCGGGATGAAAATTTTGTCCCCACCTCATTAATATCGCCTTGTGCCAAACTTTCCACATCGATTTTGATATCTTGTATCGGCACACCCGCACCAACACTTGCCTTGATGGCATTCCCGCTCACATTGCTTGTCCTAGCTATATAGGAAGAATAATCCGAAAGAGTTTTGACTGGGGATTTTAAAGCACTGATGAGAGTTTGAACCTCAATAAGCTCTTTTTGTTTCTCAACATTCAATTCCATTTTTTTGTCAATGGGCTTGATCATTGCCTTTTCATCGGCATTCTTGAGCTTATCAATGACGTCATAATTTAGAACGTTGCTCCCAATACCAAGGGAGCTTAATTTGCCCATTGCCACCAGCTACTCCTTAAGAAACGTATCAGCCTTTTTTATCAAAAATCAACCCAACGATATCGTGCATTTTTTTCATCAACTCAATCGCTTCTTTTGAAGGAATCTCACGGATTACTTTATCGCCATTGACTTCTTTGACCGTAACAACCAAGCCTTGAATATCGTCGTTGTAGTTAAAATTAATATCGGTGTTGATCCGTTTCATTTCTTTATTCAACTCACCACTAAGCAATATTAGTTCCTGTTTGAGTTCATCTTTTTGCCTATCATTGTGATACGCCTCAATATCTTGATTTTGTCTCTGCGTAGAAACTCGGGGTTCATCGAATGTTTTTTCAGCTGTTTTTGATGGTCTCCCAGCGTTACTGACAAGACTGACAAGTTTATTTTGCAATGATGAAAATGAACTTCCTTGTATATTGTCCATCATTATTCTCTCCTTGATCTCTTATTTACTCAATTAATATACCTATTTAATATCGACAATTGAAAAAAAATTTTTATTTACTTTGAGAAATGATTTCAAGTGGATCGATATGTTTATCTTTTTGCGTTACTTCAAAGCCCAATCTTTGATCTACCCTGCCAATAACATAGCCTTTTTGAATCCGCAAACCCGGCTTGATTGTTGGGGCAATCTTATCAAGCTGGGAATAAATCGTGTGCATTTCATTGCTATGCTCAATAATAATGACTTTTTTTAATATCGGCACTTCTTTGGCATAAACAACCCGCCCATCAAAAATATTTCGCACCACCGCATTAGGCACTTTAGAAACCAACGTTACCGATTCGTTGAAGACTTTGAGTTTATAAACAGGGTCAAAATAAGGGCCAAACTTTTGTTCGACTCGGTAGCTAGCAAGCGGGGAGATTGTCTTTGGTCCTGTGTATTTGGTGGTTGAAATACTCCGATAAGAGCTAGCCACCTGCCTCACATCCAAAGGCGCTTGCAACTCGTTTGTGGCTACAGACTGCGGTTTGGGGGCAAGCTTTTGCTTGGCTTGTTCTTCTTTGAGTTTTTTTGTCAATAGCTCTTTTTCTTTGGTTTGCTTCAAAATATTGAGATTGCCAAGGATTTTATCAAGACTTTTTCTCTCGCTATCAATATCTTTGAGTTTTTTGTTATAAGCCTGCAGTTCTGATTGCAGATTCCCGACCAATTTTTTTTGTTCTGTAATCATACTTTGGAGTTTTTGCTTCTTATCTTTTTGGACATTGATAACACTACTGATTTGATTGATATTATTGCTTAGCTGGGATATTTGGGCATTGATGGTATTTTGCTCTTTACTCAATGCTTCAATTCTGTTTTTAGAATCTTTATTGAGGCTTTTGAAAATCTCTTGCAAAATAATATCATCGGGTGAAATAGGGCTTTTGTGATTTAAAACCATAATAAACGCCATATCTTTAATCAAAATATTGGCAATATTATCTTGAATATCAAGCTTTTTTTTCTCAAGCTTGTTTAATGAATTTTTATATTCCTTGAGGGCTTTTTCTTGTTCAAAATTTTGCGACTGGTTTTTGTTGATGTTGTTTTGAATCTGTTCGATCTGTTTATCAAGCTCTTTGATCTGTTCGTGTTTTTGGTTGATTTTAACCCCGAGCGTGCTTAATAAATTGCTAATTTCGTTTTTTTCTTTTTCTTTTTTTTGGAGTTTGGATTTGTTTGTGTTGATATTTTTATCAATATCTTCTATCGCATTACCAGACAGCAAAACAACTCCCAAAAAAACCAAAAAAATCTTATGCAAACTCGCCTTTCTCACCCTTATGATCTCCTCTGGCAAGCGATAACCACCAGCACCGAAAATACTGAAATCACAATCGAAAATGCAAGCAACATCAAGAAATCTGAACCAAATTTAAAAATACTTTCTTGGATCTCAAGGGCGTCAATCATCTCTTTGACATCTTCTCGCAACGATAGATAAAACATCCCCGCGACAATACCAATACTTGTGATGATCGAATCTATGATGGCAAGTTTGAATAAAACACCATTTTTGATCCAGCCCGGCGCTCCCAAAAAACTCATAATCTCCATCCGCTTGCTATGTTCAAACCGCCAAATCTGGATCTGTCTGATCATTAGCAATATCGAAAGCACTCCAATCAAAGAAGCAAAAATCCACACATTGATTTTTATCAAAAATAATAGGCGATAAACCTGATTATGTGTCTTGCTAAACGACTCGACTTTCTGGATTCCAGGGACTTTCAAAAGCATTTGCGTGATAGCTTCTAGGCGTTTTTGATCAGGAAAACTAGAAAGTTTGAGTGAATAAAAAAACGGCAAATCTTTTTTGACATTATTAAGATTGGCTTCGGTCATATTTTGTTTCAAGCGTTCGAGCAAAAAATCGGGGTTGATAGGGATAAGATTATTGGCTTCTTTGATATTTTTGGTGATAAAATCAAGGTTTAATTTTTGCTGGCTAGCTAATAAAATCGAATAACTTTGAGAAAGTTTGTCTTCCTTGATGGATATGGCACGATTGACCAAAACAATACTCTCAAGGCTAAAAAGCAACGCCAACAAAGGAATAATCAATGAAAAATGCCTTTTAAGAGTATTCATACACTTCTCCATCTTTGATGTTTAATTTTCGATAAGGGATATTGAGGCGGTCAGGGATTCTGTGCGTTACGACAACAACGGTGACATCAAGTTGCTCATTGGCACTTTTTAGCAAACTCCAAATCATATCGCTCGAGTAATCATCGAGATTGCCCGTAGGTTCATCAGCAAGTATCAACAAAGGTCGGTGGGCAATCGCTCGTGCCATCGCCACTCGTTGCTGTTCGCCACCGCTAAGCTCGAGGGGATAGCGATTGGATTTATAAAGCAAATCAACGTGGGAGAGGAGTTTTTCAACTTGAGAATTGCAAACCTCTTTTTTATAGCCATTGATAATCATTGGTAAGCAAATGTTTTTTTCCACGCTCCATTCTTCGATGAGTTTATAATCTTGAAAAACAATCCCAATATTTCGCCGAAGCTCGTTGATAAGCCTTTTGCCCGCTCGTTCGATATTGATATTGCATACCTCAAGATTCCCCCCAAAGATCGAAAGATTGCCATAAAGCGAGCGCAATAAGGTGCTTTTCCCGCTCCCACTCGCCCCAGAGATAAACACAAAATCCTTGCGTTCGATAGTAAAATTTGCATTTTTTATGACCAATTCACCTTTTTTGTAGCCCAAACATAAATCTTTTGCGCGAATAATATTACTCATCTTTCCTCCGCTAATAAGGTCAATAATTCTTGATGTGCCTTGATATTTGCTGGTGTCGCCAAAGGAATATCGCCAACATAACTAGCCGTTTGATTTTCCTTATCAAATACAATCATTTTATTGATCGCCCAATTAAAATCGCCAAAACTTACTGAAAAAATCACCAAAGCATCGCACACAAATACATCACAAATATGTAAAAAATAATCCTCTCTTACGATCTTTGGGATGTTTTTGAACGCCTCGGGATGCTTGAATATGACAAAATCTATCTTGAAATCATACTCTATTTTTTTGGCTTCATCTTCATTTAAAGAAAAAATTCTCAAATCAAAAATATCTTTATGCTGGCGTTGCCACCTGGCTTCATATTTGCTCACAACCTCACCAGAGAGGTTTTTGGCAATTTCTAACTTGGCATTTTTCATCTCCATTACGATATGGAAGCTATCTTTGAAATACACCGCGTCATCTGTGCGCAATTCAATGGCTTTATTTTGCTTGAGCACCCGCAACGCTTCAGACAACAACCTCGCGCTAATCACCCGACGATGGGGCTTTTTGTTCCACGGAACTGGGAAATGCACATAAATTGCTTCGCATTGATTAGAGGGGAGAATCTCAAGCAATACCCGTGCATCCACGCATGCAATCACGATGTTTTCAATCCCGAGCAATTCAATCTGTCTTAAGACCTGCTCGATCGATGGGGTGTGGATTTCTACCCCGATGAATGTTTTGTCGGGATTTTTCTGCGCCATCCTTAGCAAATGCCTGCCTGATCCAAAGCCGATTTCAATACAAAAACCCTCCAGTTTGCGTGCGGGAATTTCAGAGGGTTTTAGCAAAAATCTACTCCGAACTACTTGACGCATTGAGTCATTATTGAGATTATGAGAAAGCAGGTGGGTTTTTTTAGCCAACACCCGCAAAGCCCCTTTGAGAATGCCGATGGGATGGGGTTTGGTATTTTTCTCCCCCTTAAATAAAATCTCGTTTTCACGCTGGATTTTTCTGATAAAAAATAACATATCCCCATAACGCACCCCAATCAAGCTTTCTTTGGGATTTTTGAGGCTTTTTGCTTCAAACAAAAAGTCATACCCATCTGCCTCAAATGGGAAAGCCTGCCAAGAAAGATTTGGATCGAAAAGATTTTGATCAGGAGGGTTTTGATCAGAAAAGTTTTGGGCGAAAAAATGGGGCATTAGTTACCTATTGATAAGAAGTTCGACTTCTTTGCTAGGGGCAGATTCAAGCCCATTGGCATCGACACTCACCACACGATAGCGGTATTTTTTGCCATTAGTCATTTCTTTATCGACAAATTGTGTTTTGGTAATATCGCCAAAACGCAAGGGTCTGGAAGAAAAACTCCCCTCATAGCGATAAACAGCATAACTTTTGACACGATCATCATTGATGGGTTGCCACTCAATGATAGCTTGAGCATTTTCGATCACGCCCTTGATGATAACAGGCGTAGGCGGGGGTGGCAACGAAGCGCCTTTCACCGCACCCAAAGGCAAATCCCCCTCAATCCCAGCACTATCAACAGGGACAACCTTATAAAACCGCGCCACACCATCAGATTCGATTTTATCGGTATAAGCGGGATTTTTTGTTTCACCGATAAGATTAAAATGACTTTTTAAAGAATCTGATCGATAAATGCGGTATTTCACCACATCATTTTGAGGGGATTTGTCCCATTGGAGCTGGATTTTTTTAGCCAAATCATTGCTGGCTTTTAGCCCTGTAATAGCGGGGGGCTGGGCTTTTGTCCTGCCTACAGCTATGGCGCTAGGCAATGATTTTGCCCCCTCAAAACTCTCAGCAATCACGCGGTATTTGTAGTCTTTGCCATCTTCTAAGTTTTTATCAAAATATTCGACATAAAGCCTATTTTTTACCACGCCAATATTGAGGAAAACACCTTTGGAATCCTGCCTTTGAATGATATATCTTGAAATGCTCGGATTGGGGTGCGGGCTCCAAATGATTTTGACTTCTTTGGCATATTCATCACTAGCAAACACGCTTTCAATCGGATCGATAAAAGATGTTTTGATATGCACAATCGGTGAGCGGGGCGAGACCAAGCCATTTTTGCCCAACGTAGAAACCTGATAAGAATACGAAGTCTGGGGAAGCAATCCATTGTCATAATAATGCGTTGCCAAAGGATTTTTGATAGTCGCTACCCTTTTGGCACTCCCATCTTTTTCAACCCGATAAAGCACAAACCCATTGATGGAAGCGGTATCATCGATTTTTTCCCATTCAAACCCAACGGATTTGACATCATTGATAGTTTTGACGTCCTTGACTACGGGCAATGTAATATCAATTTTGTCATCCCTGCCAAAAAGAGAGAGCATATTATTTTGCACGGAAGCACAGCCTGCTAGCAAACTAAAAAGCATCAAAAGCGCTAAGGATATGAGCCTCTCGGATCGCTTCATTCAAACCTGCCTCATCAAAATTTTTGTTCAAAAATTCTAACATATCATCAAAAACAGGAACTTTAAAAAACATTTTTTTACCCGTTACAGGATGAGAGAAATAAATCAAATAAGCGTGCAACAACACCCGCACATTCCAATCATCCCCACGCCCATAAAGCTTATCGCCTACAATATGCCTAGAAATGCTTTCTAAATGCACCCGTATTTGATGGGTTCTCCCCGTATAGAGCTTCGCAGCAATGAGACCCAAACCGCTTTTATCGCTTGCTAATAACGGCACAAATTGGCTTTTAGAATACCTTGAGGCAGGCATTTTCTGCCTAAATCCATCGAGATTTGCCATCTTCAAACGATTTTTAGGGTGTCTCCCCATCTGGCATTCAATCGTGATGGGTTTGTTTATCCCCTCTGTCAAAACCGCCAGATAATACCTCCCCATTTCCCTATTTTTGAGCTGTTCAGAAAGCTGGGCGTGGGCAAGATTATTTTTAGCGACCAATATCGCCCCGCTGGTTTCTTTATCTAACCGATGCACAATCCCATAACGCTCCTCGCCACTGCAGTTTGAAAGCGAAAATCCCTTGAATTTTAGCCAATCAACCAATGTCGCCCCTTTGACGCTAGGAGCAGGATGGACGACTAGTCCGGGGGGTTTATTGAGTAGCAAAATATCATCATCTTCATAAATGATTGGGACATCCCAGGGGATTTCTTTGGGTGGTGTAGGCACGTTATCTGGCTCTATGATATGCAATCTATCGCCGATTTTAAGCCGTTGCCCGCCTTTTTTGCAAACCACATCATTCAAAAAAACGAGCGATTTTTTGATAAGCTGTCCGGCTTGACTTTTAGAAATCCCAAGCTCCCCAGACAAAAATGTATCCAAACGCTCGTAAGTCGCCTCAATATGGAGGACTTTTTTCATTGCTATATCCATTTAAATTTGATAGAATGCCAAAATATTCACCAAAATACCTACCAAAGGCAAAGCCCGATGATGATTGACAGGCGGATTTTAACACATTTTGATTTCTTGCTACTTTTTCTTATCCTGCCTATCATTGCGATGTCATTTTTTCTCATCAATGAAGCCAGCGAGTCGCTCAGTATCAAGCAAGGGATTTACATCACGGCGGGATTTTTTTTATTCTGGATTATCTTTTTTATCCCATTCCGCTCTCTGAGTAAAAGTATCAGTATTTTTTATTGGTTTTGTATATTGTTACTTTTGTTTGTCGATGTATATGGAACGATGAAGCTAGGGGCACAACGCTGGATTGTTATCCCGGGCATTGGGGCTTCATTGCAACCAAGCGAACCAGTTAAAGTAGCGATTTTGTTGATGTTGGCCAATATCATTGCGCATAACCCGCCACCAAGAAATGGCTATGGCTGGAAAGATTTTCTTAAAATCAGCTTTTATATCATTCTGCCCTTTTTACTCATCCTCAAACAACCCGATCTTGGAACCGCCTTGGTTGTTTTGATTATGGGCTTTGGTATCTTGTTTTTGATCGGTGTGAATTATAAAATTTGGCTCTCCATTTTTTTGGTTGTCTCCATCGCCTCCCCATTGATTTATCATTCCTTGCACGACTACCAACGCAAGCGAATCCACGATTTTATCGCCGAAAAGCCAAGTTATCACGTCAGGCAGTCTGTCATCACGATTGGTTCGGGCGGGTTGCTTGGCAAATCCAAAGAAAATTCCACACAAACCCAGCTCAAATTCCTACCCATCGCCACAAGCGATTTTATATTCGCCTATTATGTCGAACGATTTGGCTTTGTGGGGGCATTTATTTTGCTAGCCATTTATGTGGGCTTGATTTTACATATCTTGTCGTTTTGCTTCATTGATTCACGGGATTATCGACTGCGGGTGATGGCTAGCGGGGTGGCACTACTGATTTTTGTTTATATGGGCGTAAATGTGGCGATGACTATCGGTCTCGCACCCGTTGTCGGCGTGCCTCTGCCGATGTTTAGCTACGGGGGAAGTAGCTTTATTACATTCATTGTGCTACTCGGCATACTCGAAAATCTCCTTGCCTTTAGGTTTAATTTTGAGTATAATTCCAGCCCTTTTAGGAATATGAATAAAAAAGGACCCTTAGCTCAGTTGGTTAGAGCGCTCGGCTCATAACCGATCGGTCGCAGGTTCGAGTCCTGCAGGGTCCACCACCTCCCCGCTAGTTTTTTAACGCCATTATTTAAAACTCGCCACCAGATTCCCCACCAGTAGATTAAACCCATCAACCAGCACAAAAATCAATATCTTAAATGGCAAAGAAATCATCACCGGGGGCAACATCATCATCCCCATTGCCATCAAAATCGAACTCACCACCATATCAATCACCAAAAAAGGCAGGTAAAGCAAAAAACCTATCTGAAAAGCAGTCTTGAGCTCGCTAATCATAAATGCAGGCACCAGCACACTCAACGGCACATCCTCGATATTCTGCGGGTTGGGAAGATTGCGGATTCTAAAAAAAAGTGCGAGATCCTTTTCGCGCGTATTTTTCATCATAAAATCCTTAAAAGGTCCAACTGCCCTCTCAAACGCAACATCATAAGAAATTTTATTATCCATATAAGGCTTGATACCGGCGTTATAACCCTCTTTTGCAACAGGTTCCATAATAAAAAATGTCAGCACCAACGCCAAAGAAACAAGAATCTGGGTTGGGGGGGATTGCTGTGTTCCCAACGCTGTTCGCAAAAATGAAAAAACAATGATGAGCCTCGTGAAACTCGTCATCACAAGCACCAAAGATGGAGCAAGCACAAGGAAAGTCAAAATAACGACAATATTGAGCGTGGTAACAAGTTGTTTGGGGCTTGAGGGAGCTGAAAGGGAAAGATTCACCGTGGGTATGGTGGTTTCAGCCCCATAGCCAATACCGCCAAAAACAAACATTGCCAACATTATAAATATCAATCTCAAAATATTTTCCTTAAATAACATTATTTTTTACTCGGTTTGTTAAAACAAACCTGAAGATCACTTCGGGCGAATAAATCGCCCTACATTCCTAAAGTAAGGGCGTCTGCTATGCTCCTTAAGGTCGCATAAACACATCGCCGTGCGAGGCTAGCAAAGCCAAGCAGTTATCTTTTTTTAACGCCTCTCCTCTCACACCCAAGCAAGCTTGTGCGTTCGAGATAAATTTCTAAGGTTTTTATTATGCTCACTCAATTCAGTTTTGCAAACTGAATCTGAAGATCACTTCGGGCGAATGAATCGCCCTACATTCCTAAAGCTACCATCTCACACCCAAGCAAGCTTGTGCGTTCGAGATAAATTTCTAAGGTTTTTATTATGCTCACTCAATTCAGTTTTGCAAACTGAATCTGAAGATCACTTCGGGCGAATGAATCGCCCTACATTCCTAAAGGATTGGGTTATTCCGTGCTTTGCACGTCATCAACTCAGTTTCATAGGTTTGTGTCCTACCTACTCGCAAACCAAAACCAACTACGCCCTGTCATATCGCCTGCTAAGGGGGCGTGACGGGGGTTTTCACCCACCCATTGTTTTAAAGGGGACTTTTTGACCCGCCCACCCATAAAGGGCGGTCTTCACAAGGAGAGGCGTAAAGGCAAAGCCAACTGCTTGGCTTTGCTAGCCTCGCACGCCGATGCGTATATGCTCCGATAGGAGCATAGCAGACGGCTAGCCCCCCCTGGTCCCTTTCTAGCGAGTATGAGAAAAAATAACTAGTCGCACGGCTATGGAAAAAACATTTTTTCTATTCGATTCAGTTTTTGAAAAACTGAATCTGAAGACCACTACCACGAGCAAAGCCCGTGTTCGCTCCTAAAGTTATTGGGTTATATCCTGCTAACGCAGGAATATCAACCCGTTTTCTAAGGTTTTCATTATGCCTACTCGGTTTGTCTGAAACAAACCTGAAGATCACTGCGGGCAGTCCAACTGCCCTGCGTTCCTAAAGGATAGGGTTATAACGGCGTGCGTTGCACTTCGTTATCAACCCGTTTTCTAAGGTTTTCATTCACAAACCAAATCTCAAGCCTAGCTTGCTACGCTCCGCCATCCCATCACCTAAGGTAGGCGGGGCTGGGATTTTACCGCCTACCCAATGTTGTCAAAGAACAAAGCTTAGAAACCAAACACCCACAAATCCAACAAGAGACTATAATACTTAATCAATTTGCGTTGGAAATGCGTTTTAGCAGTCTCTTAAAACCTAATTTCAAGCAGTAGTATAGACATAATTGTGTTAAAATTTTATAAATCCTTGAATATAAAACAAAATAAATAAAGGAAAAAAATGCCTGTTTCTATTATTATTTTGGCAGCGGGGGCGGGGAGCAGGATGCGATCTTCTCTCCCGAAAGTCCTCCATAAAATATGCGGTCAAGCAATGCTTTCTTATTCGGTAACTGAAGCGCTAAAAATCAGCGATGATATCCATATTGTTTTGTTTTTTCACCATCAAAAAATCCGCGAATATATCCAAAATATCCACCAAAATGACCTCAATAAAATCACGTTCCATCTCCAAAATCATTCCAAATACCCCGGCACAGGCGGGGCTTTAATGCAAGGTGATGACCAAAAGTGCCTCCCTGTCAAGCACGATAACATCCTCATCCTCAACGGCGATATGCCCCTTATCACCAAAGAATCTCTTGAGGGTTTTTTAACAGCGAGGTCCTCGATTGCCCTCGGGGTGTTTGAGCTTACAAACCCCCACGGCTATGGGCGTGTCATCATCAAAGATGATAAAGTCTCTCAAATCATTGAAGAAAAAGACGCCTCACCTGCCATCAAGGCGCTAAAAACGATCAATGCAGGCGTGTATGTCTTTGAGAAAAAATTTTTGCAGACCTATCTGCCAAAACTCAAAGATACCAACGCCCAAAAAGAATACTACCTCACGGACTTGATCGACCTAGCGACCAAAAATCATATTGATGTGCCCCCGATTTTTGTCAATCCCAAGCATTTTATGGGCGTAAATTCAAAACTCGAACTCTCAAAAGCGCAAGATGTAATGCTAGAGCGCCTCAGAGACCAAGCGATGGAACAAGGTGTGATAATGCACGCCCCCCAAACCATCTATCTGGAAACTGGCGTTAGCTTTGCAGGCGAGTGTGAGATTGAACCCGGAGTTTGCCTATACGGGCAGACAAAAATCATCAATTCACATATCAAAGCCCACAGCGTGATCGAAGATAGCACGATTGAAGACTCACACATCGGACCGATGGCACACATCAGACCAAAGTGCAATATCTCTCAAAGCCATATCGGGAATTTCGTAGAGCTCAAAGCCAGCAAGCTTAGTGGCGTGAAAGCGGGGCATTTGAGTTATCTGGGCGATTGTGAGATCGGAGCGGGGAGCAATGTTGGCGCAGGCGTGATTACGTGCAATTATGATGGCAAGGCTAAGCACAAAACCATCATCGGCAAAAATGTCTTCATCGGTAGCGATTCCCAGCTAGTCGCCCCACTCAAGATAGCTTCCAATGTCCTCATTGGTAGCGGAACGACAATGACAAAAGACGCCAAAGAAGGGGATTTGGTGATTTCACGTGTGCGACAAGAAAACAAAAGCTGGGGATTTTATAAATTCTTTACCCCCGATCAAGCAGATAAAAAATAAAAACAAAAACCATCCGTATATATAACTTGTTCTTTGGCTTATCTCGTGTTATCTGATAACAAATGCGGGATTTATTGCCAATCTCGGCCCCATCGCTAACGCTAAAACCCTTGATTTGAATAATTATCGCTTCGATTGTTCCCTGCTCGTTTCTTTAAAAATGCCAAATATGCAAAAAATATTTAAACTATAAAATGATATTGCTGGGGGATTTGATTTAAAAAATGATAAAAAAGTGAGAGAGTGGTTTCAGATGGCAATTGCCATCTGAAATTGGTTATGATTTTCGTGAGAGTGCGATATTTTTGATGTATTGGTCAGCGAGATAGAGCCCGTTTCCGTTATCCCCTATCAACCTGATTTTATCAACAATACCCCTAAAAAGTGCTTCCTCTTCGTGTTGCTCATTCACATACCATTGGAGGAAGTTGAATGTTGGGTAATCTTTGGATTCCAACATATGATCAACGAGTTCGTTGATAGAAAGTGTGATCTTTTTTTCGTGATCATAGGTTTTTTCAAATACGTCCAGCAAACCTTTGAAATTGCTTTCTGGAGCATCGATTTTTGCCAACTCAACGTGAGAATCGGTCTCATTCAAATAGGTGATGATCCTTTTGGCGTGATCGCGCTCTTCTTCTGCGTGATCAAACAAAAACAACCCAGCACCATCAAAGCTATTCTCATAGCACCAAGAACTCATACTTAAATACAAATTTGAAGAAAACATTTCTTTTTCAACTTGTGAATTTAATAATTTTACTACTTCTTTTGATAACATTAAAGACTCCTTACAAATTAAATTTGTATCATAATTGTATCATAAATGAGAATACAAAAGTAAATGACACAAAAATATGAGATTTCATTCTTGAATTTCTTCGCATTTTTGGTTGCACTGATCGCCCTCACACATCATTTTACATTCAATCGCATTAAAATTTTTTTTGGCTGGGGGCGTTTTTGGGGCGCAACCAAAAAGCAAAAAAGCAAACAACAATAGACTGGAGGCTATCTTCATTTTACATCCGTCTGAAAGCTACTTACAGCCGAGTTATACGCTGCCTTAAAAGCTTCTGCAATCGAGTGATTTTTGTCATCTTGCGTAATTGAAGCGTCTTGCCCGATACTTAAAATCTTTTTGCCATTGATTCGGATCGCATTTTTACCCACAAAAATCTTTGTGGTCATTTGGTTTTTTAGCGACAAGGTAATTTCTGACTGGATAGTGTTTCTCTCTTCGGAGCTGGCAATTTTCTCACTTGAAGAACTTTGAATAGAAGTTTTATAAGTGATTTTTGTTTCATAGGTGTCTTTATCTGGCTTATCAGTGAGGACCAAACAATTATCTTGCAAATTTTTATCCAACAAGGTTTTGATAAACTCAGGGGTAATATCAAGGTCATTTTGCCCAGCAGTGATAGACTCCAGATGGATTTTTGCGAGGGGAGCGGGGCATTGCTTCATCGGAAAAGAACTGGTGGGTTTTTCAGGTTGGACACACCCAGCTATCACTAACAAAAAAAATGTGCCAAAAGAGAGGAGATATTTCATATTTTTTCCTTATTTGCTTGAGTTTGAATTTCTATTATATCCCAATATATCCCAAGCTTGGATATAATAGAATTTTTATTGAAATCAAGGAGTTTTTATGCCGTTATTAGATAGTTTTAAAGTCGATCATACCATTATGCCCGCCCCAGCTGTGAGGCTTGCCAAAAGTATGGAAACCCCAAAAGGGGATAAAATATCTGTTTTTGATTTGAGGTTTTGCCGACCCAATCAAGAGATTTTGAGCGAGCGGGGTATCCATACGCTCGAGCATTTATTTGCGGGCTTTATGCGCGAACACCTCAACAATTCTAACGTCGAAATCATCGATATTTCCCCGATGGGCTGTCGAACGGGTTTTTATATGAGCTTGATTGGCGAGCCTGATCCTTATGATGTCAAAGACGCTTGGGAAGCGAGTATGCGAGATGTTTTGAGGGTCCAAGATGAAAAAGACATCCCTGAACTCAATATCTATCAATGCGGGACTGCCAAAATGCACTCACTCAAAGAGGCTCAAGATATTGCGCGCGATATTTTAGACAAGGGCGTGGGTGTGATGAATACCCAAGATTTGCTTCTCAAAGACTTCAAATAACCCCAAAATCAACATTTTTTCAAGCAATAGGCGTGGTTTAAGGATTTTTAAAAATCCCCAAGCCACTGCTTGAAAGCCTAAAAACTATCTTTATTGCTTTGCTAAGAACACTAATGGTCTATTATTAATAATATTTTCCATTTTTATTATTAAATAAGTAGCAAACCCATAAAAAATATATTAAAATTATAATGAATTTTTAAAATAGAATTTATGGAATTTTGTCGCCAGTATTTATAGAAATTGAAATATCAAGCACCAAAATTCTAAAAGATTCAAAAAAATAAGGAGAGATAATGGGGAAAATAGTTTCTGCTTGGGCGATGGCATTGTGTCTTTGTGTCGCCACCCTAGCGACAGAGCCAAAAAATGGGACAAATCTGGAACAAACAGAACCACCCACACAAGAGCCACAAACTGCCGAAAACACCAAAAATCAACCAAAAAGCGAAGCCATAGATCAAAATAAATGGAATTTCTTGGCTAGGAGCGTGCCTCTTGCGATCTATTTTGGAAAACAAGTTTATGCCATCAATGTTGTCCCCCTTGAAATCGGGGCGAATTATAATATCCTTGATCGCTTGAGCGTGGGGGCTTTGATAGGGTTTGGTCTGCAAACGACTATCCCTAAAGCACTCTGGAATCTTCTGCAGGATCCAAAGGCTGAATTTAGCATTGATGATTCGCCCTATCTTGGAGCGGGTATGTTTATCCCTATGGAAATCATCGTGGATTATGCCATCACCAACTTTGCGAAACGATCCAAAAATATCAGTATCTATGCGGGTGCGGGGTATGATTTTTCTATATACAACTATGGTGCAGGGTATAGCAAATTACGCTTTGATATTGGGATTCAATTTGGCAGATTGGGCTTTCGATTTTCTTGGGTTCCTTATATGGGAAGCGATACTATCAAGCTAAATGGGCAAAACTTTGGGCTTGCCTTTGCCTACCAATACCATCGATAAAAACATAAAGGAATGATAATGAAAAAACTATTCAAAAAATTTATCCCTATCATTGTTTTTGCCTCGTGTTTGATTACGCTAGGCAATGCCTTTGGCATTGAAGAAAAAACAGGCAATACCTATGCGTTTCAATTTGGCTATACCTTTAATAATGAGACCTCGCTCCCTGACAATACGACACAAGCCATCACATCTAATGGCAAAAGCACGGGCTTTGCGTTTGCTCTCATCAATGGTTATGAAATTTTTTTCACACCAATGCACGGGTTGAAAATCTCCCTAGATACCGGATTCCAATATCTATCAGCAAATAACAATACACTATCAATGATCTATAAAAAGCAAGAATATTTGTTTGATTTTAGCTTAAACTTGGATTATCGGATTGATTTTTACCATTCTGGAAACTGGGATATTGGCGCTTTTGGCGGGGGCGGTTATGGCTATAGTATTGATTATCTCAATAATACCCCAACGACAAATGCACTTTACGAAGATTTTGTTTTTTCTGAAGTAATCTTTGCTGGGGGCTACAACCTCCAAGCCGGCTTTATCTTTACCAACAAAAACAAAACCCAACTTGAAATCAATATCAAATACAAAAACAGAAGTAGCAAGCAAGCTGACATCAGCAATCTAGCCACTTATGCAAGCATTGGTTGGAAATTTTGACTTGCATTCTCAAGATTCAAATAAAAACCTGGTGGTGTTGGCAAAATAACCCCACCCATCAGGCTTGCAACCCAACAAAATCCCAAAAAACGAGATTTTTAAATCCCTCTAGCCATCTCTTAGTCTATTTTGTAATCAAAAACTTATCTTGCAAGCTCGCCTGCAAATGCGTGCAATTTTTCAGCGATATAGGCGACTTCCTCTCTGCTGATATGTTCCCCGATGGGCAAGCTCAAGATTTCAGAGGCAAAATTTTTGGCATTTTGATTGGAAGCAACCCTGCAATCAGGGTGTTGCAAGATGGCTTCTAGGCTTCCTAAGTCTTGCGGATAATGCACCCCACAAGCCACGCCATTTTTTGCTAGATACTCCACCAACATTTTTCTTTTGCCACGCCAAATTTTTGCCAACCGCACCACATACAAATGCCACACATTATTGGCTGGCAAATCCCCTGCTTTCGGCAAGATGATATTTTCAAGCCCGCCTAAAGCCTCACCATACATCTTCGCACAAGCCTGACGGGAAGCATTGACCTCATAGAGGCGAGCAAGCTTGATGTTTAAAATCCCTGCTTGCATACTATCTAAGCGAGAGTTTCTCCCGATACGAGCGTGTGCGTATTTGGTATTATTTCTAATGCCGTGATTAGCGATCTCTCGGGCAACTTCAAGCAATCGATTATCATTACTCACGATCGCACCCCCATCACCATAAGCGCCCAAATTTTTGCCCGGATAAAAGCTAAAACAACCCATATCGCCGATACTCCCAACGCTTTTGAGTTCGTTTTTGTAGAGGGTTTTTGCCCCGTGGGCTTGGGAACAATCTTCAATGACTTTCAGAGAATATTTTTGGGCCATAGCCATTACCATAGTCATATCACACGCCCGCCCATAGAGATGGACAGGCATTATCGCAGCAGTGTTGGGAGTGATGGCATTTTCTAGGGCTTGCCTATCGATGAGATAATCTTTATCACAATCAACCAAAACAGCCCTGTGTCCAGCATTTAAAATGCTTTCTACCGAAGCAAAAAACGTATTAGATGGCACGATAATCTCGCTTTTTTCTGGGAGTGCCAACGCTTTAATAGCGATTTCAAGCGCATCCGTGCCATTTCCCACACCCACACAGCCTTTTGTCTGGCTAAATTGTGAGAAATTTTTTTCAAATGCTTGGAGATGTTTGCCCCCGATAAATTCGCCCGAAGAAACGATTTCAGAAATGAGCGAATCGATTTGAGGCTTGAGGATATTGTATTCTGCGGGTAAATCAAGGAATTTGATTTGCATTTTTGTGCTAGCTAAATGTTTTTATACAGCATTAAGCCCCAGCTAAAATGCTGGAACAATCTCGCCTTGATATGTCTTAATAATAAAATCTTTTACTTTTTGACTTTGGAAGGCTTCTTTGAGCTTGAGAATACTTTTTTTGTTTTCATCACCAGCACGCACGACCAAAACATTCGCATACGGGGAATCCTTGCCCTCGCTAAAGATAGCATTCTTGGGGCTAAGTCCTGCTTGGAGTGCGTAGTTTGTATTGATCACCGCGCCATCAAGATCGCCCAATGCTTTAGTCAGCATTGCCGCTTCTAAGGGGCGGATCTTGATATTTTTTGGATTTTTGATAATATCAAACTCAGTCGCATAGAGATTTGTAGGATCTTTTAGTGTAATAAGCCCGTGATTATGTAATAAAATCAACGCCCTACCCGCATTACTAGGGTCGTTAGGAATCGCAATATTTGCTTTGTTAGGGATCTCATCGATGGATTTGAATTTTTTGGAATAAAATCCCAAAGGCTCGACGTGGATTTTTGCGATAGAAACCAGATGGAGATTCCTGTCTTTATTGATTTTGTCCAAATAAGGCTGGTGTTGCATAAAATTTGCGTCCAAAGATTTATCAGCAAGCGCAAGATTGGGCGTTACATAATCAGTAAATTCAACGACTTTTAGATCAATGCCCTCTTTTTTTAGTATGGGGACGATGAATTTTAGGATTTGGGCGTGGGGGACTGGCGTTGCCCCAACTTTGAGCGTTTCAGCACCAGCGAGACTCAGACTAACCAGCAAGATGAAGATGATTTTTTTCATTGTTTTCCTTTCTAAAAAATTTATTTTATTGCGCAGGGATGATTTGCCCTTTGTATTTTTCCAATATAAAGTTTCTAACTTCAGGACTCAAAAGAACTTTTTGGAGTTTGAGAATATCAGGATTGTCTTTATTATCCTCTCTAGCAGCCAATACATTGGTATAGACAGATTTGTCATTTTCGTGAAAAAATGCCTGGCTCAAGCTCATCCCTGCTTGGAGGGCATAGTTAGCATTGATAACTGCAGCATCCACGCCGTCTAAAACCTTGGGAAGCATTGCGGCTTCGACTTGTTTGAATTTGAGTTTTTTGGGATTTTCTATGATGTCAAACTCCGTAGAATCAAGATTCGTAGGGTCTTTGAGCTTGATGAGCCCATTATCATTGAGGAGTATCAACGCACGGGAATAATTTGTCGGATCATTTGGCAGTGCAATGACAGCTTTATCCTTGATACTCGCTACACTTGTGTATTTTTTGGAATAAAACCCCAATGGCACGACATAAATAGGATGGAGAGCGACAAGATGAAAACCTCTGTCGTGATTCATTTTTTCCAAAAATGGCTTGTGTTGGTAGAGATTAGCATCGCTTGAGCCTTCATTCAAAGAAACATCGGGTGTAACATAGTCTGTGAAGCTTTGGATAATGAGATTTACGCCTTGCTTAGCCAAAATCGGCTTGGCAAATTCGAGGATTTCAGCAGCTGGAACAGGCGTGGCAGCTACTTTGAGATTGCCCGCAAACGCACTCACACCGAGTGCAAAAAAAAGTGCGATAGATTGTGTTATTTTCATTTAATTTTCCTTGTTAATTTTTAATTTTATTTATATTTTCTGAGGCGCTTGACTATCAAATCCCCGCTTGTCTGGATGACTTGGACCAAAACAATGATGGTAATAACCGAATAAAACAATACATCGGGGCGATAGGTCTGATAACCAATGCGAATCGCTAAATCCCCCAGCCCGCCAGCTCCAACAGCCCCTGCCATCGCCGAATAGCCTATCAGAGAAATCGTCGTGATAATGAGGGCATTGACTAGCGAGGGCATACTTTCAGCAATCATCACCTTGATGATAACAAATTTATTTGCACCCATACTTAACGTAGCTTCGATGAGACCTTTAGGGACTTCAGCCAAAGCACCTTCAAAAAGTCGCGCCACAAAAGGGATCGCTGAAATACAAAGCGGGATAATCGCAGCCGTGCTCCCAATGCTCGTGCCGATAATAAGCCGAGAAAGTGGCAACAGCAAGATAATCAAAATGATAAAAGGAAACGATCTTGCGGTATTGACAATCCCGCCGAGGATTTTATTGAGCGTTGGCATTGAGAGGATACCACCTGCTTTGGTAATCTCGAGAAACACCCCGAGAGGCAAGCCAAAAAGCACCGCAAAAATACACGAAAAAAACACCATATAAATGGTCTCAAGCGTTGCATCAAAAATCATATCGAAAATCATCTCACACCTATATCCTATAAGATTATTTTTACTCGATTCGCTTAGCGAATCTGAAGACCGCTCCGCAAGGCAAAGCCTCGCTTCGCTCCTAAAGTTATTTTACCCACCCACCCGTTTTATATCCTGCTATCGCAGGAATATCAACCCGTTTTCTAAGAGTCTTTTGATTTCTACGATGAATCCAAAGGGCGAATTAAAAATCCCTAGTTTTGTTTTCTTCTTGAGAGGGGATAAGAGGCTTAAATTGCGAAGTCCGCCCCTTATCCCCCTCAAACTCCCCCAAACCCTGACCCGCTCCCTTAGTGGATAGGGTGAAAGTGCGTAGATTGCTCTTTTGGTAACAATTCTAAAACTGCTTGCAAACCAAAGTCCGCTACGCTTTTTAATCCCGCATTGCATTGGGGGCGTGTCGGGGGGTAGGGGTTCTAAAGGGGTCTTTTTGACCCGCCCACCCATTAAGGGCGGACTTCGCAAGGAGAGGCGTAAAGCCAGAGCCAACTGCTTGGCTCTGGTAGCCTCGCACGCCGATTGCCTTATGCTTCGTAAGAAGTATGGCAATACGGCTAGCCCCCCTGACCCCTTTCTAGCTAGTATAAGAAACAATAACTAGAAAACACTGCTATGGAAAAAACATTATGCCTACTCGATTCAGTTTAAAAACTGAATCTGAAGACCGCTCCGCAAGGCAAAGCCTCGCTTCGCTCCTAAAGTTATTGGGTTATATCCTGCTAACGCAGGAATATCAACCCGTTTTCTAAGGTTTGGAAACCTTATCCGCCAACAAACCAAAGCCCTCTACGCTTTTTCGCCCTATCCACTAAGGGGTGGGTCAGGGGATTTTACCCGCCCTGCGAACTTCATAAGAAGTATGGCAATACGGCTAGCCCCCCTTGTCCCCCTCAAGGAAAAACAAGACAAAGGAATCTTTAATTTGCCTTGAAGCTCTTTTTTCTTCGCTCCTAAAATTTTTTGACCTGCCCGCCCGAGTTATTCTAAAGCTACGCTCCATCATCAACTCGTTCTCTCAAGGTCTGTAGCAGTATCGAAACTTTGGATTGTCAAGCCCTTTTGGTTTAGGTATTCCAATGAGGCTAAAATCGCATTTTCTTCCCCACCAAACTGGATAATCAAATGCCCGATACTCTCTGTGGCTAAATCCTCAATATTGCCCGACAAAATATTCGCATCAATGCCAAAACGCTTGATAACATCTGAAATCAAGGGTTCATTGGCATTTTCTCCCGTAAAGATGATTTTATACACATTTTTTTGATCCTTAAGATGAGAAAAAATATGCGCATCATCGGCAGGCGGGAGATAGGAGATGAGTTCTTTGGTAACGGCGTGCTTAGGATTGGCAAAAAGTTCGTGCACCAAACCCCTTTCGATGATCTCTCCCCCGCTCATCACACACATTTGATTGCAGATTTCTTTGACAACTTCGATCTGATGGGTGATCAGAACAATGGTGAGAGAAAATTTTTTTTGGATATCTTTCAAAAGCTCCAAGATGGATTTTGTTGTTTTAGTATCCAATGCGCTCGTGGCTTCATCACACAAAAGGATTTTGGGGTGATTGGCTAATGCCCTCGCGATGGCGACGCGTTGTTTTTGCCCGCCACTAAGCTGGCTAGGATAAAAACTCGCCTTGTCTTTTAGCCCGACTAAATCCAAAAGCTCCCCAACACGTAGAGCGATATTTTCACGTTTCCAGCCTGCGATTTCAAGCGCAAAAGCGATATTTCCAAACACATCTCTTGAACTCAAAAGATTGAAATGCTGGAAAATCATCCCCATTTTTTGACGGATTTTTTGGAGTTCTTTGGGTTTTTGGCTAAGCAGATCCACCCCATCGATGACAATCTCGCCCTCGCTGGGTTCTTCGAGGCGATTGATGATACGAATCAGCGTGGATTTTCCCGCTCCAGAATACCCGATAATCCCCATAATATCGCCGGCTACAACCTCTAAATCAAGATTTTTGATCGCACAAAAGCCATTGGGATAGGTTTTTTTGATATTTTTTAAGCTAATCAAACCATCCTCCTTATCATTGCTTTGAAAACAGAACCCCATTTAAAAACTTTGTGCGATTTTATATTAATATTTTAAAAACACAAATTGTATTTGAGATTTATTTCTGGATTCTGTCTCAAAATGTTACAAATATTCTCATTTTATTCTAGTTTTCAAGCGATTTGCTCAGCTGGCAAGAGGATTCGACATCTTTTAGCCAAATAAAGATTTCGACCACGCTGGCATAAAGCTCCTCAGGGATGGATTCATCAATGGGGATTCTTGTTAGCGATTCTGCCAAAATGGGGTTGGCAAAAATAGGCACATTCAATTCTTTTGCTTTCTTGATGATGGTTTTTGCGATTTCACCCACGCCAGAGGCGATGACTTTTGGGGCAGCGTCGGTTTGAGAATCATAAGCAAGGGCAGCAGCTCTTGGGGTTTTCATTGTTGTCTATCCTTTATATGTTTTACTCGGTTTAATTTTTTCTCTGAAAAATTAAACCTGAAGACCGCTCGCAGGAGCTAAGCTCCCGTTCGTTCCTAAAGTTATTGGGTTATAACGGCGTGCGTTGCACTTCGTTATCAACCCAGTTTCTAAGGTTTTTACTCGGTTTGTTTTTAAACAAACCTGAAGACCGCTCGCAGGGAATAAATCCCCGCTTCGCTCCTAAAGTAAGGGCGTATGCTATGCTCCTATCGGAGCACAAACGCATCGCCGTGCGGAGCTACCAAAGACAAGCAGTTGTCTTTGGCTTAACGCTCCTCCTCTCACACCCAGCCAAAGGCTGTGCGTTCGAGATAGATTTCTAAGGTTTGGAAACCCTATCTACCCACAAATCAAAAACCACTACAAGCAAATAACCCCGCACCCGTAGGTCTCTAAGCTCACACGCCCCCATTCAATACCCCAACAAAATCGAATCAATTTCTTTCCACGAGCTAACATTGAGCGTTTTATCCCGCTTTTTGAGGAGATGGGCGATACTGCGGACCAGCACATCCGTTTCGATATTGACCCGCCTGTGGGGTCTATAGGTGTGAAAAAGCGTTTGTTTTAGCGTATAGGGGATAATAGTGAGTTTGAAGCCCTTTTCAAAAACCTCTGGCACGGTCAAGCTAATACCATCGATGGTTACCGAGCCTTGCGGGATGATGAGACTAAGAATTTCTTTGTCAGCGTGAATAAAAAAATCGGTTTGATTTGCCCTTTTTTCGATCCGCTCAATGATCCCGATCCCATCAATATGCCCTTGGACAAAATGCCCATCTAATCTTGAGTTTGCCTGCAAAGCCGGTTCGATATGCACGAGATTTTGATAATTTTCTAGGGCGATTTGGGTTTGGGTATGTGCGCTTAGTTCAAGCCCAAAACCATCTTCAAACACCGCAATAGCAGTCAAGCAAGCCCCATTCACCGCGATACTATCGCCAATGGTTGGTTTATAATCGGCTTGCAGATACAGCACATTATTTTCAAATTTTTTTACTTTTGCAATCTCACGTACAAGCCCGCTAAACAAAATCATATCCTTTGAATGCCCGTTGTCAAATACTAAAAATTTTTGACTAAAATGGCGTTTGTTAAAAATAAAATTCTACCACAAACAAAAAAAGGAAAGAGGTGTGGCGTGATTGATACGCATTGCCATTTGGATAATGAGCGCTATGAAGACGATTTGGAAGCCGTCATCAATCGTGCCTTTGCCTTTGGTGTCGATAAAATCATTATCCCCGGGGCAGACACGAAAGATTTGGCAAAAGCTATCGCCATTGCTGAAAAATATCCCCCAATCTATTTTGCTGTAGGCGCTCATCCTGATGAGATCGCAGGTTTTAGCGTGGATTTTTTTAGGGATTTTTTGAGCCATCCCAAATGCGTGGCTGTGGGTGAATGCGGGCTTGATTACTACAGGCTTCCCCCACAAGAAGAGAGGCAAGATTACAAAAATGCCCAAAAAGAAGCGTTCATTGCCCAAATCAAGCTCGCTATCGCATTTGATAAGCCCTTGATTGTGCATATTCGGGAGGCGAGTTTTGATGCCTTTGAAATTTTAAACCATTACCCTCAAGCCCGGGGGGTTTTGCATTGTTTTAATGCCGATGCGATTTTGCTCGGGCTATCAAACAGATTTTATTATGGCATTGGCGGGGTGGCGACATTTAAAAATGCCAAAAAAATTGTCGAAATCCTGCCTCAAATCCCCAAAAATAGGCTTTTGCTTGAAACCGATGCCCCGTATTTGAGCCCACACCCATATCGGGGCGAACGCAATGAGCCAATGCGTATCCCGCTTATTGCCACTAAGATCGCTGAAATCTTAGCAATAGATGTGGCTTCACTCGCCTCACTCACGACCCAAAATGCTTATGATTTGTTTGGCTTGGCTATTTGTGAATGATGGCGTGATAACTGGTGTTGGTATGCTTTTGGCTAGTATTTGTGTGCAATGTTTTTTGATTTAAGCATTTTTAAAGTAAAATGCACACCATTTTGGATTTTTAAATCAGGGAGATAAATGAAGTTAAAAACAATGATTTTATTATCATCATTGTCGTGTTTATGTTCATCAAGCTTGCTAAAAGCGGATTTCAATAGCTTGGTTTATGATCGCTTCAGTGAAAATATCTTAAATTCTTTTGATGTCAGCGGGGCATTTTTGGCTGAACTCAAGGCAAAAAACTCCCTCAAAACCAATAGTGCCGAAGGGCGCTGGGATTATTTTTTGCAAAAATTTGATTCTAGCTATGAATTTATCCCTATCCTCAAAAGTATGATCGCCCAAGCAGGCATCCCGCAAGAATTTTTATTCCTCGCGATGGCAGAATCTGAATTTTCTACCCGCGCCTACAGCCCCAAAAAAGCCTCTGGGATCTGGCAATTAATGCCAGTAACTGCCAAACAGCTCGGGCTAAAAATCAATGATTATATCGATGAGCGGCGCGATCCTATCAAAAGCACGCAAGCAGCGATTAAATACCTGCAATTTCTCTACAAAATAACCGGGCAGTGGTATCTAGCGGCGATGGCGTATAATTGCGGTGTGGGGCGACTGCAAAAAGCCATCAAAGAAGCCAAAACCACCGACATTGATGTGCTTTTAGATGATAAGAAAAAATACCTCCCCAAAGAAACCAGAGACTATATGCGAATGATTTTGGGAATGTCTGTGGCATTCAACAATATCGACAAGCTCAAAAGCGAAGATAGAGAATATCTCCTCAATCGGGGAGCGATGAACACTCTTGCAAGCGTGAATATCAAAGCCGGCACGCTCCTAGAAAGCATTGCTAAGGGCGCAGGGATGAGCCTTGCTGAACTCAAAACTTACAACCGACAATTCCGTTATGATTTTTTACCCCCGGGCTACAATGAATACGCCGTTTATATCCCCTATGAAAAACTTGCGTATTTCAAGCAAAACTTCAAAGAAGAAGAAAATCCTAACGAAATGTTTGTCCTCCATAAAGTCAAGCAAGGTGAAACGCTCAGCTCGATTTCTAAAAGGTATAAGGTCAGTATCCAAGAACTCAAAATCACCAACAATCTCAAAAATTCCTTTTTATCTATCAATCAAAAACTCATTGTCCCTATCATCAGGAAAAATCATCAAAAACTAGCTCAAAAAGGCTAAGCATTGAAGGGATTTTTTTTTAGCGTAGCGGGATTTTTAGTTTTATTTTGGGGTTGCTCGCCTCAAAGTGTCTATAATGGCGGTATGGGTGCTTTTAGCGATTATGAAGCATTAGGGGCGTATCGATCCAAAAAATACACCTCCAACTACGCCAATCAGAGCTATTCTGATGGGTATTCTGGCTTTGGCTCGGGCAATGCTCCCGGCGATATGTTTGCAAGCTCAAATCCATCGATGTTAGAGGGAATGCGTGAATCTGCTGCGATCCAAAGGGCAACAATGCGCCCCTATCAGATAGCGGGCAAATGGTATTACCCCACACGTGTCGATGTGGGCGAAATCTTTGATGGCATTGCGAGCTGGTATGGGCCAAATTTTCACGCCAAAAAAACATCCAATGGCGAAATCTACAATATGCACGCCCATACCGCAGCGAGCAAAACCCTGCCAATGAATACGGTCGTGAAAGTCTATAACAAAGAAAATGGCAGAAGCACGGTGGTGCGTATCAACGATCGGGGCCCTTTTGTTGATGGGCGTATCATCGATTTATCCAATGCCGCAGCTAGAGATATCCAAATGGTCGATAAAGGCACGGCAAAAGTGAGGCTGGAGGTCTTGGGATTTGGCGGGATGATTTCAAAAGATTACGAACATTCCATCAGCAAAGATATGAGTGAATCAAAAACGTTCAAAGAAGAATTTAAAATCGGCGAAAGCAAAGCAAGCGTTGAGGGCGGGACATTTGCCCTACAAATCGGGGCATTCAAGAAAAAAGAAGGGGCGATTTCTCTAAAAGAGCAAACCCAAAATACCATCAAATCGAGCGATTATAAAATCGATATCAAAGAACCCAGCAATGGCAACGGGACATATCGGGTATTTATCAAAGGTTTCCAAAGCGAAGATGAAGCCCTTGATTTTGCCAAATCCAAAAACCTAGCGGGCATTATTATTCGGGAGTAAAACAATGCAAGAAATCACACGCAACACAAAAGAAACGCAGATAAGCGCTTCGTTAGAATTATACGGCAAGGGCGAGGGAAAAATAACCACAGGTATAGGTTTTTTTGACCATATGCTCGAGGCTTTTACGAAACATTCTTTGATGGATCTCCATCTAAAATGCACGGGCGATAGGCACGTTGATGGACACCATAGTGTCGAAGATTGCGGGATTGTCATCGGCAAGCTTTTGAGAGAGACAATCTATCCGATCAAAAGTATCGAACGATTTGGCAATGGTGCTGTCGTGATGGATGAGGCTTGCGTAGAATGCGATATGGATATTTGCAATCGGGCGTTTTTGGTGTTTGATATGAGCTGCCACGCTGATTTCAAAGGCAGGGTGGGGGATTTTGATGTCGAGCTTACAGAGGAGTTTTTTCGGGCTGTAGCGATGAATGCGGGCTTGTGTGTGCATATCCATCTCAAAAGAGGAAAAAATCTCCATCACATTATTGAGGCGACATTCAAATCCTTTGCATTAGCGCTCCGTCGTGCCCTAACGCCCAATGAACGTATCGCTATCCCTAGCACAAAAGGCGCACTATGATTGAGTTGATTTTGCTCGATGTCGATGGGACACTGACAAATGGCGAGCTTATCTACAATCACGATTTGATTGAAAGCAAAACATTCAATATCAAAGATGGCTTGGGGCTAGTGCTTTGGCAAAAGCTTGGCAAAAAAGTAGCTGTGATCTCTGGGCGGGATTCAAAAATCACAGCTTTTAGGATGAAAGAATTGGGTATCACCGATGTTTTTATGGGGATTTCTGACAAAGCGCTAATCGCTTCTAAAATCAAAGAAGAACTCCATCTAAAAACATCTGAAGTGGCTTGCATTGGCGATGATTTGAATGATTTGGCGATGTTTAAAGAATGTGGTTTGTCTTTTGCCCCCAGTGATGCAAGCCAATGGCTTCAAGAATCTGCCGATGTGGTGCTAAAAAGCCCGGGAGGCGCAGGAGCGGTGCGGGAAATGATTGAGTATATTTTATTAAAAGATGGGCTAAAAGATGAAGCACTTGGTTTCTACCAATAGCGTATTGAATTTTTTTTTAGCATTGTTTGTGCTAACGATCGCTTCGATATTCTTTTTTGCCCCATCAAAAAGATCTCAAACCCTCACAAACGAGGACATTCCCAAAATCGAGCTACGCAATTTCAATATGTATCAAGCCAATGGTGATTTTGTGGATATGAAAATCGAGGGTTCGCGGGCGTTGCAATTTGATGATTATGAGATTTTGTATGATTTTTTGGCAAGTCGCTATAATACACGATCTAAAAAAATATACGAATACATTAGCGGGGATAAGGTCATCAGAAAAGGCGATATATACGATTTCCCCAATGGAGCGGTCTATACCAAAAGCGATGGGGGGGGATTTTGGAGTGAAAAGGGAACTTATGATTATCGCAAAGAAATCTTTAGAGGCAAGGGGCATTTTGTCTTTGATTCTCCTGAGGGCGATGTTGAGGGCAAAAATATTATTTACAATCGAAAAACCCAGATGATTCAAGCGATCCATATCACTTCAGAGATTCATCTTAGTGATGGAAAAAAGGAGAAAAAATGAAAGCTATCCTTTGGTTGTTTTGCTTATCTTTGGGTGTGATCGCTTTTGGTCAAGAAACGCTTGAAGTAACTGCCAATAAATTTTTGAGCAACGATGCCAAAGGGATAATGGTCATCGAAGGGGACGTGCATATCAAAAAAGCCAAAGATACGCTTGAGGCTGACAAGGTGATTATCTATTCAGACAAAAAAAGAAAACCCCAATTTTATGAAGCCCAAGGCAATGTTAAATTCCATATTTTTATGGAAGATGGCAGGGAGTTTAAAGGGCATTCAGACAAACTCACCTACAATGCCCAAAATGGAGAATATCGCTTGCTTGAAAATGCCCTCGTCAATGAGGTAGGCAAATCCAACACGATTCGGGGCGAAGAAATCATCGTCAATAACGAAAATGGCTATGCCAACATACTAGGGAGCAAAAACAAACCCGCAAAATTCATTTTCAATCTCGATGAGATGGATCAAAAAGACACCACACCCAAAAACAAACAAACCCCACCCAATCCCGATAAAGACGCCCAATGATTACCATCAAAGAGGCAAAATTCCTCACTTCAGCCACCAGGCTTGCTGATTGTCCCCCGCCTGATTTGATGGAAGTCGTATTTTTGGGGAGAAGCAACGTAGGCAAAAGCACATTTATCAATCTAATTTTAGAAAAAAATCTAGCCAAAAGCTCCTCGACACCGGGCAAAACGCAATTGATAAATTTTTTTGGCACGACGTGGGAGAGGCAAGAGAGCGGGGAGATTTTTTCGATCCGTTTTGTGGATTTGCCCGGATTTGGGTATGCAAAAGTTTCCAAAGACACCAAGAAAAAATGGGAAAAACATCTTTGGGAATTTCTCAACAAGCGCATTTCTATCAAATTATTTATCCATCTCATTGATGCGAGGCATACCGGGCTAGGCATTGACAATGACGTGAGCTCGATGTTGGCAAATATCGCACGCGCTGATCAAAGAATTTTAGATATTTATACCAAATTTGATAAGTTAAAGAAGAACGAGCAGCATATTTTTTACCAAAAAGGCTGTCTGGTCGCATCAAATAATGATAAAATTATAGATAAGAGATTTGGGGGCAAAACCAAGATTCAAGAAATCATTTTAAACGGGGTGCTAGGGATTGACACAAACTAGTTTGGCAATACAAATACAAAAACCAGTGCTAAGCGATATCCCTTTGATGGGTGCGATGGTAGAAACAGAAGTTCAAAAAGGCTTGATACTCCCAAGAAGCCCCGAAGAAATGGCAACCTCGATACGATCGTATTTTGTTGCCAAGCAAGATGGCGTTCAAGATAATACTATAGTGGGATTTTGCGCTTTGCATATTTATTCTCCCATACTTGGGGAGGTCAGGAGCTTGGTCGTTGATGGGAAATACCGCCGTCAAGGCATCGCCAAAAAGCTTGTGAATGCCGTTTTAGCCGAAGGCAAAGCCCTTGGGCTTCAAGAATGTTTGGTCTTGACTTATTGTGATGATTTATTCAAACAACTCGGCTTTGAAGTCATTGAAAAATCATTATTGCCAAACCACAAAATCTGGGCGGATTGTATCAAATGCAAACATTTTCCAATTTGCGACGAAATAGCACTCTTAAAGAAGCTTTAAAAGCTTCTTTGCTTTTAATTTGCTTTTATTTTTATACCTGCTTGAGTGATATTTATTTGTTTTTGCCCCCGATGATTGGCTTCCTTTTTATTCTTTATATGCAAGCTTCTAGGGAAAATCGCTGGATTTTCACCTTTGCGATTGTGCTTTGTCTGATATTTTCTGAATTTGACCACGACAAAACCGCCGGGGTTTTGCCTATTGTTTTTGTGGTTACCAATTGGCTGGTTATCAAAAAATTTCGATTATTATTTGAAGACAATCTACTTTTTGTTTTTGTCTATGTTCCTTTGATTTATTTTGCTTATTTTTTTACTTTATATCTACTAAATATATTTGGAGGGAATGAAGATTCACTGGATTTGAGTTCCATCTTTATTTCTTATATTTTTTATGAAGCCTGTTTGGGTATTGCGTATGAAAAAATTAAACATCAGATATAAAATCCTCATCTCTATTTTTATCCTCGTTTGGATAGCCCTCATCACAAAAATATTTGTTATCACTATCAAATCCCACGAATATTTTGAAAAACTCGCCCAAAGAAATATGACAAAAAAAGAAATCCTTGTCCCCTCTCGTGGGCAAATACTCGATAGAAACGGCGAACCTTTGGCTATCAATGAACTCGGTTTTTCAATCCTACTCAACCCCTCGCTCAAAGATAAAGAATTAGAAAAACAAATCACGATCATCCAGAGCTTCTTCCCCAATGCCGATAGCTCAGAAATCACCAAAGCATACAAAAAGCAAGATTCCATCTACAACCATTCCCCTATCAAGGTCATCAATTTCATTCCCTATGTGCAAATGCAAAAAATCTATGCCCAAATGATCCAAAACCCCGATATTTTGGTCGAACCTGCCACCAAAAGGCTCTATCCCAATACCCTCTCGGCTTCCCACGTGATTGGCTATGTAGGCGCTGCTGATGAAGAAGATATCCAGAGCGATCCGGTGAGTAAATACACAGGAATCATCGGCAAAACCGGGCTAGAGAAAGAATACAATCTTTTTTTACAAGGACAAATCGGCTATCGTGTGATGGCAGTGAATGCTTTCAATCAAGAACTTGAAGTCTTAGAAGAACAAAAGCCTGAAACCCAAAATGACTTGGTTTTAAGCCTAGATATGCGACTCCAAGAAATCGCTGATACCGAGTTCCAAGACAAAGAAGGCGCTCTCATCGTGATGGATATTCACACCGGCGAACTCCTCGTGGCAGGAAGCTACCCTGAATACAATCTCAATGATTTTGTCGGCGGTATCAGCCACACCAAATGGGATGCCCTGCGTGAAAATATTTACAATCCCCTGCTTAATAAACTAGTCAATGCCCTCTACCCGCCCGGCTCTGTTGTCAAAATGGGCGTGGGGCTGGCATTTTTGGAATATGCGGGTATCAATGAAAACACCAAGATCGACACACCGCCTTATATCGAGCTTGGGGGTAGAAAATTTCGAGATTGGAAACCCTCAGGACACGGAAAATCCGATCTCACCAAAGCATTGCGGGAATCTGTCGATGTTTATTTCTACAAGCTTTCTCAAAATGCGGGGATGAATAATATCGCCAATGTCTTGCGACAAATGGGCTTTGGAGAAAAAACGGGTATCGATATCCCCAATGAATTTATCGGTATCGTGCCGGATCCTGAATGGAAGATGAAGCGCTATGGCAAGGTTTGGTATACTGGCGATACCGTCGTTACTTCCATCGGTCAAGGGGCATTTTTGGTTACGCCTATGCAGATAGCCCGATATACCGCCCTCATCGCTGGGGGGAGTTTGCCTACCCCGCATTTTGCCAAGATGTTTGGCAATAAAGCTGCTGATTATGAATCCAAAGATGTGCTCAATGATTTTCAAAAATCCAAGCTAGCTATTTTGCGAAAAGGGATGTATGAGGCTTGTAGCGTCCCAACAGGCACAGCTTACCGGCGCACACGGGGTTCAAAAGTCCCGCTAGCTTGCAAAACAGGCACGGCACAAGTGGTGCAAATCCCCCAAGAAGTCAAAGTCAGGATGAAAGAAAGCGAAATGGAATACTTTCGCCGATCTCACGCTTGGATCACAGCATTTGTGCCTTACAAAAATCCCCGATATGCCATCACTATTCTCCTAGAACACGGGCAAAGTGGCGGGAATGGCGGACCGATATTGGTAAAAATGGCAAATGCGCTTTATGATTTTGGGTATCTTGAATAATTTTCAAATCTATGGGTAGTATTGGCAGATTAGCGATTTTTGGGGCAAATCACACATAGGCAAGCACCTCTGTGAGGTCTTTTTTGTCGATGATGATATTGGCTTGTTTTTTCAAAACCTCTTTGGCACAAAATGCGATTTTTTTATCGGCGTAGGCAAACATACTCACATCATTAGCCCCATCGCCTACCACAAGCGTATCTGCAGGCAAAATCTTAAGCAAATCTTGGAGCGTGGCAAGCATTTCACCCTTTGAAGAGCCAAACATCATCTCGCCCCCAACCTCGCCAGTGAGGTAGCCATTTTTGCAATGGAGCGTGTTGCTAAACTCTGCATCGAGTCCAAGCACCTTTTTGAAATATATAGTTGCCAATTTGAACCCCCCGCTAAAACACACCACAAGATAGCCTTTGGTTTTTAAGCCACAGACAACCTCGTGAGCGCCCGGGTTCAAAGGGAGATTTTCACAGATTTGGCGGGCTTTTGTTTCAGACATTCCCTGAAGCATTTTCGTGCGGGCTTTGAGGCTTTCATAAAAATCAAGCTCCCCTGCCATCGCTTGGGCAGTGATTGTAGCGACTTGTTGCCCTACGCCGTGATGGTGGGCGAGGATTTCGATAGTCTCTCCGTCCATCAACGTTGAGTCAAAATCAAATACAGCGAGCTTAGTAGGCTTGATTGGGTTTATCGATTGGTTCATTCTTGCCTCCATAAAATTTGTATAATTCTAACAAAAACGGAGGCAATGTGCTAAGCCTAGAATATATCCCCAAAGATAAAGAAAATGATATGACTATCCTGCAGGATTGGCTAAAACATCTCAAAGTTGATTTTTTGATTGTCCCAGATAGCCCCAAACTCAAACCCACCCCAGAAGCTTGTCTTATCAGCACGATATGGGGGGATAGGCTGGGGGTCGATGTGATTGCGAGTATTGCAGGTTCTGGCAGGCGAGAAGAAAGGATTGAAAGTCTTTTGTTGGGGCTTAGATATGCAGGCATTCACAAGGTCGCTGTTGTTGGTGGGGATAAACGACAAAATGGCGAACTTGGTGGCTGGCAACTCGCAAAAAAGGCAAAAGAAATCTTGGGTGAAAAAAGTTTTATCATCTGTGGGAGTGGCTTGAACCTTGATAAAGAAAATAAAAAATCATTAGAAAATAAAATCGCCAATGGTGCAAAAATGATTATCAGCCAGCCCGCATTTGACCCAAAAAGCGCTCAAAAGTTTTTGAAAAGTTTTGAGGAGGTAGCCAAAGGCTCTGGGGTGAAAGTAGCGATGGGATTTTTTCCCATCTATGAAAGCAGTTTATGCCAAAAAATACTCACAGATAATCTCGGGTTTGACATCCCAGATTCATACAGGCAAAACCTATGCAAAGATCCTTTCGGGACGAATCTCAAGCTTTATGGCGATCTTGAAAGTATGGGTTGTAATATCCATCTTTGCGGGGCAAAAAACGCATTTATCGGTGATTTTATCGCCAGTATGAGCGGGAGAGAGATTTAGAAATCTCTTTTTAAAAGGGTCTCAATTTTGAGAATCGTAACGAGGCGATCTTCTCTTTTGCCCACACCATACATTAGATTGTCCTGTTCAGCAAGGGTTTCTGGGACAGGGTCGATGTCAGATTTTTTGATCCGAATCGCTTCGGTGAGCTTGTCGATAACAAAACCAGCGATTTGGTCATTATGGCGCACAACCAAATAACGGGTGTCTTTGTCTTGCTTGGCAGAGGGGATGCCAAACTTCAATCGCAAGTTGATAAGTGGGAAAACATTGCCTCTAAGGTTAAAAACCCCGAGGACATAATTGGGAGTTCCTGGCACCCTCGTGTATTCGATGGGCTTGACAATCTCAATGACATTCAAAATAGGAACAGCAAATTCTTCATTCCCGACAATAAATCCGATGACTTGAAGAATATCTTCGATTTCTTCTTGTCTGCTGGGGCGCTCATTGGTTTGTTTTTGCTTATCAAAGACATCTTTGAGTGTTTTATTATTGCTCATCGCTTGCTCCGTCTATGTTGAGTTTGATATTACGCTTGACTACGTTAGCAAGGTATTCTGCGGTATAGGGCTTGGTGATGTATTCTGTCATCCCTGATTCCACCCCACGCATACGATCGGTTTTGCTTGTCCGACTAGTAACTGCGATCAAAGGCAGATTTTTGAATTTATTATATTTCCTAACCTCAGCAGCAAAGGTATAGCCATCCATTCGAGGCATTTCAATATCAACCAAAACCGCATCGGGCATTTTGTCGCCATTTTTGACGATCTCAAGCCCCTCTAATCCATTGGCAGCTTCAAGCACGGTAACACCTAGAGGCTTGAGGCATTTTTTCATAATCGCCCGATCGGTGTTGCTATCATCAATTGCAAGCACAACATAATCGCTAGGAGAATTTTTTACCTTCGAGGCTTCGGCTTCATCGATAAGCTTATTGATACTGACTTTGACATTTTTTGCCATATCCATCATCGCCCCGACATCGACAATCAATGTGATTTTACCATCGCCTCGCACGGTTGCCCCTGCAATACCTGTGGTGCTTTTGAGATAATAACCCAAAGACTTGATAACCACTTCTTCTTGACCGATGAGATAATCTACAATCACGCCGATTTTTTGATCTGCCAAACCAACGATGACAACATAGACTTCATTCATCGTTTCCAAGATAGAATCAACCTTGAAAATATCAGCCAAACGCACCAAAGACAAAACCTCATCACGCAATCGCAACACGCTTTTGCCATCAACGGTATAAATCTCATCTTGGCTCACCCGAACGGTCTCAAGAACTGATGAAAGCGGGATGGCGTAATATTCCTCCTGGACGCCTACAAGCAAGGCTTGGATAATCGCTAGCGTGAGCGGGATTTTGAGCTTTTCTGTCGTGCCGACGCCTTTTTCAGACTCGACTTCAATCAACCCATTGAGTTTTTCGATATTGGTTTTAACGACATCCATCCCAACGCCCCGCCCGGAAACATTCGAGATGGTTTTTGCAGTGGAAAAACCGGGCTTGAATATAATGCCAAATGCTTCTTTATCCGTCATCGTATCGGCTTCCCTCTCGGTAATCACGCCTTTTTCGATGGCTTTTTGCTTTAGCATATCAGGGTCTAAGCCCTTGCCATCATCTGCGATCTCAATGACAATATGATTGCCCTCATTATAAGCTTTAAGCTCAACCTTGCCGGTTTCTTCTTTGCCCGCAGCTTTTCGCTCCTCTGGGGTCTCAATGCCGTGATCGCAGGAATTTCTAATGATATGGATCAACGGATCGCCGATTTCTTCGACGATGGATTTATCAAGCTCTGTTTCTTCTCCAGTGATAATCAAATCAATACTCTTGCCTAATTCCCTAGAAAGATCACGCACCATTCGGGGGAATTTGTTGAAAACCTTTCCAACGGGTTGCATTCTCGTTTTCATCACGGCAAGCTGGAGATCTGTAGTAACCGTTGAGATAGAAGAAACAACCTGATTGAGTTCTTCGAGGAATTTTTCCCCATCGTAGCGCTCTTCCACATCACCATAGATACGGATGAGCCTATTTTTGCCAAGCACAAGCTCGCCAATGAGATTCATCAAATGATCCAAACGCCTCACATCAACACGGACGGTTTGTTCAACACCTGTAGATGGGGATTTGTTTTCATCTGCTTTTTGTTTGGGTGCTTCAGGCTTTTTGCTTTGGGCAGTTTTTGGGGGTTCTTGTTTTTTGGGAGGCGCCTCTGTAGGGGCAGTGGGCGCTTGGACTTCCTCTTGTGCGCCATCTTTTTTCTTTTGAGAACGTTTTTGCTTGTCTGCTTCTTGTCGCTTTTGGAGCAATCTTTGGATCTCTGCTTCGACTTCTTCAGCACTCATATTCGCATAATCAAGCTCAGGTTCATCAGCTAGCGGATTTTCTGCTTCTGGGGCGTTTTCTGGAGTGCTTGGACTCGCTGGAGAAGCGACCTCTTCTTGAGCTTGGGAAGACTTTTCATTTGAAATCGCTTGGAGCTTTTTGACGGTATCAGAAATATCAATGCCACTATTAGAATCTGTCCCCGTATCTCGGATGGTTACCAAAAGGGCTTTCATCAAGTCAATTGATTGCAAAACCACGTCCATAACATCGGGAGTAAGCTTTAGCTCGCCTTTTCTGGCTTTGTTAAGAACATCTTCCATATTATGTGTCAAATGCGTGAGGGTATCAAAATTCAAAAACGAACTTGAACCTTTGATAGTATGGGCAACTCGAAAGATTCGATTGAGGAGTTCAAGATCCTCAGGGCTATTCTCAAGCTCGACGAGATCTTGATCTAGCTGTTCGATCATTTCAAATGCTTCAATTAAAAAATCTTCCATTATCTCTTGCATATCATCCATTTAAACACCTCTTTTTTGATATTGATTCAGATTTGTCGTATTTTACAATCATTTCTATAAAACTTTGATTTAGCCTAAGATTTTTGAAATCTCATCATAAAATTTATCCGCATCAAACTTAACCAAATAGGCTTCAGCTCCTAGATCTTTGGCTTTTTCTGCGCTGTATTTGTCGCAAATTGAGGAATTAAAAATCACAGGTATGTTCAAAAACCTACTATCTTGATGGATCTGAGACAAAAAATGAAAACCATCCATTTTTGGCATTTCCACATCCGAAATAATCAACTTCAAATGCTCAGAAAGCTGATCGCCATATTCATCATAAAGTTTTTCTAATTTCCTCATACCATCTTCGCCATCAATCGCTTCTATGATAGTGAAACCCATCTCAACCAAGTTTTTTCGAATCATTTTTCTCGCTGCATTGCTGTCGTCCAAAAACAAAACTATACCATTAAATTTGGCTTTTTTGTGGTCGGGGGGATAAGGTGATTTTTTATTATTCTCTTGATAAAAATCTAAATCATCAATGATACTTTCCAAATCAAGTATCAAAAGCGTTTTGTCATCTTCGATTCTCGTGATTCCTGTGATACGCTCCCTCTCAATAACGCTAGAAGAATTAAAATGCGCCAGCTCAATATCTTGCCAATTGATACGGCGAATCCGCTTAGCACAATGCACGATAAAGCCGATCTTGATATTGTTAAATTCTGTGATAATAACGGTTTTTTCTTCGTGCGTGTGGCTAGAAACGATACCTATCCACTTAGAAAGGTCAATCAGAGGGATGATGGTTTGCCTCAAATCAAAAACACCCACCACATAATCAAGATCTGAGGGGCATTCAAAAACTTCAGGCATTTTGATGATTTCTTGAACTTTGGCGACATTAATGCCATAAATACCTTCATAAATCCCATCTTCTCGGGCTTCATAAATCCTAAAGTCAATCAATTCGATTTCATTCGAGGCTAATTTTAAATTGGTATTGCTCAAAATCTACTCCACTTCCTTATGACTTTTGGTTTGATTGTATAATAAAAGCCCTTTTTTCACAATAAAAAGACGGGAGCGAAATATAATAATCAAGTTTTTTCCCAATATGGAAATGACCCTCGATCACGCCACCAACGAATCCCAGATTATTTTTTTTCGCAAATTGCGAATATTTTTCAAATCTTTCCAAAGCAAATTTTTCAAAAGCCCCGCCATCCATCTGCAACAATTTGATAGGTTTTTTTTGGATTTTTTTAGAAACCTTAGCATAAATGACCCCCAAGCTTAGCCTATCAAGAAGCTTTAGCAAACTTAGGACCAGCGGGCTTGTCATCGTGCGGATATAGCATTCATAAGTCTTGGTGATAAAAATATCGCCGTGTGCCAAAAAAAACCGCCTGCCCTCCCAGAGGAACAATGCCGGCTGCAACGAACGCGGATAGAGCTTCACGCAAGGCAACAAAACGCTATTGATACCAAAATCGTGATTGCCCTCAAAATAAAATACTTCGGTTTTCTCGCTAAGAGCGTTGATAAGGGCTATCAAGCCAGCATTTTCTTTTTGGCTCGAGGGGAGATGACCCAAAAATAGATGAAAAACATCACCCATCAAAAAAACCTGCTCGGGAGGCGAAATGATAAGATTTTTTACAAAATCCAAAAACTCGATGGTTTTTCCGCCCGAATCCATAAAATGCGAATCGGCGAGGAAAACAGCGCCATTTTTGATAACAGGAATTTCTATCGCCGGGTCGGTGATGGGATTAGTGATAGGATCAATGGCGGGGTCGGTGGCAAGATTGATGGCAGGGTCGGTGGCAAGATTTGTCATCGTGCAATTTTTGGGATACAAAGATCTTCGGGTAAACCACACATCACATTCGCATTTACCACTGCTTGCGAGCTTGCGCCCCGCAAAAGATTATCAATACTCGCATTGATATAAATATCCTTGTTGCGACGGAGGGCAAAAAGATCGCAAAAATTCGTGCCACGCACATTTTTTACATCCACGCTTTGATTTCTTATGCGGATAAATTTTTCTTTTTCATAGCGATTATGCAGGACTTCCATAGGGTCGATGGGGGCTTTGAGCCTGCCAAAAACGCTTACTAACATCCCCTGACTTAGTGGCGTGAGATGGGGAATGAAATTCACCTGCACGCCTTTGCCCCCCAATATCTCGCATTTTTCTTCTATCTCGATTTGGTGGCGATGGCTAAGCGGGGCATAACTGAAAATATTTTCATTGATATGGGGGTAATGCGTGTTATCTGTGGGGGTTTTGCCCGCCCCACTCACGCCACTTTTGGCATCAACAAACACGCTAGAATCTTCCAAAAATTCCAAAAATGGCAACAACGCCAAAAGCGTTGCGGTAGGGTAACAACCCGGATTAGCGACCAAAGAAGCGTTTTTGATAGCCTCACGGGCATATTCAGGCAACCCATAAACAGCGTGGGTGAGATTATGCGTATCGGTATGGGGGGTTTGGTAGTTTTGTTCGTAGTTTTGGGCGTTGAGGCGATAGTCTGCAGAAAGATCGACTACTTTTTTGCCACATTCCAAGATTTCTTTGGCAAATGCCATCGCGTGCTTGTGCGGGAGAGCGAGAAAAACCAACTCACAATGCTTGGCTGCTTCTTTAGCATCGGCTTTCACCACAGGCATTTCCAACACATTTTTGAAGCAAGGATGGATCGCAGATAGCTCCTTGCCACCCTCAGAATTTCCCATATAGACAATCTCAAAAACCCGGTGATCGCAAAGAATCTTGATGAGTTCAAGCCCGGTATACCCGCTCACACCGATGATCCCTACAGGAATCTTGCGTATTTTTTCTCCCATCAATTCGCTTCTATGCCCCATCAAAACCGCCCCCGCCCATAAATTGCAAAAACTCTATTTTATCGCCATCTTTGGGGAATGTATTCCCCCAATCGTGTTTTTTCACCACGACCGCATTCAGCGCCACAGCCACGACTTTTGACTCGATACCGAGCGTGTCTAAAATCTCTTGGATATTGAGCGCTTTAGCGAAACGTTTGTTTTCACCATTGATAAGTAGTTCGATCATTTTTTCTCTCCAATAGGCAATAACTCGAACGTGAAGCTCTTGTTATTTTTGTGGCGTATTTTTACATTCAAATGTAAATCCCAACCTTATTTTAGGTTTTGAATTTTGAAAGTTCCAAATCAAGCTCTTGGGCTTTTTTTGTCAAATCAAGCACGATTTCTTCAATACTTTGCCCCATTTTTTTGGTATCTGAAGAAATTTTAACAATCCTATCGGTCATTTCATTGAGTTGCTTCATTTGTGCGACGATCAAAGAATTTTTATGCACGACGCTTTCGGATATATTTTTTGTGTTCGCTAGGTTTTCTTGGGTGAGCTTGGCATCATTGATGAGATCGGAAGCTTTTTGAGAAACTTCTTTGCTTTCTTCTCCAGCAACCCGTATATGCTGATTGACATCTTCGATACTTTGGGCAGCTACATTGATCATCGCTGCGATTTCTGTCAAAGATTTTTGCGTCCTTGCTGCGAGTTTGGAAACCTCATCAGCGACGACAGCAAAGCCTCTGCCGTGTTCGCCAGCATTCGCCGCCTCAATCGCAGCATTGAGGGCGAGGAGATTGGTTTGCTCGGCGATATCTTCGATGATAGAAAGGATACTTTTGATTTCGTTGGTATTATGGATGAGGGATTGGGAATTTTCCATAATATTGCTTTGATTTTGGCTTGATTGCAAGGTCAGATCAACAACAACCTGCAACTTTTGGGCGAAACTTTCTAGCGTGCTATCGGTTTTTTCAAGGTCTTCAATCGTAACATTCAAATCTTCTTGGGCGGTTTCTAGGTTTTTGCCTATATCTTTGCTAAGGCCATTCATCAAGTTGATAGAATCGACTTCTTCATCAGAATTTGTCCTCAGTGTCCCCGAGATATTTTTTAGCGTTTGGCTGGTTTGGTTGTTTTTGTTGGCGATATTTTTCCCTATCGAGATGGTATTTTGGATCTTTTCGATAAAGGCATTGAAATAAAATGACGTGATCCCCACTTCATCTTGGCTTTTTATCGCGATCCGTTTCGTCAAATCGCCCTCATTGGTAGCGGTGAGATCTTTTGCCATATTGGTGAGTTTATTGAGCGGTTTTATCAACTCCCGTTGAAAAAACACCCAAAGCCCAAAAACTGCCAACAAGGAAATAACAATCATCGTAAAAAGAATATTTTTAGAATACGACTGGATTTGAGAATAAAATTCATTCAAAGAAATCCGCAACTCCATCACGCCCAAAACATCGCCAAGTTGAGAATTTGCGTGGCAGTCCAAGCAATTTTTTTGTGCGATGAGGGGTTGCAAAAGCAAGATAGATTGCCCGTCAGTATCTTGGATATGCTCGATGTCAGATTTTTTGGTAGAAAATATTTTTTGAATCTCGGGATTTTTAGTAAATGCTTTATTAATGCCAAAAAGCTGCAAAACATCTTGGGATTGGTGGATTTTAAGAGAGCTCACCCCCTGAATCTCTCGGGAAGCCTTTAGCGAATCATCAATCGCCTCCCGCGTCCCCATCGCCATACTCGCACGCACAGTGTTGAAGATAGAGTTACTCAACATCATAGCCGTTTTATTCCCCTCTGTTATCGCCATTTTTTCATAATCTTGCTTCAATAGCCAATAGATAGCCATTGAACCAATGCCAAAAAAGATAATCAAAGTAAAAATAACCTTGTTTTGAAAGCTTTTCAGCATAACAACCTCCCTATTTTTTTGTTTTGTTTTGTTATTGTTTTGTCTAGGCAGTATAATCAGGATTTATTTGTAATCTGCTTAAGGTTTAATAAATTTTGAGAAAATTACATATCAAAAACAAAGGTAGGCACAAATGAAAAAAATTTTATTGACTTTTTTACTCAGCACATCCTTTTTGATAGCCACCCATCAAAACCCTAATCAAAACCCCGCACAAACGCCGAGCAAAATCGTGCATTTCCCCGCCCATCTCGACCAGTGCATTGATGGGTATTTATACAGGGTGTTTTTGGACGAACATAATCAAATCATCCCCAGTTCGATCCATCAAGTGATGGAAAAAAGCACCTTGCACGAAAAAATGCTCCCCAAACAATGCAAATAAATCACAGGGAATTAAATTAAATATTTTTTAAATAATCTTACCGGGGCGTTGCCACACCCCCGTCCTAAAGACAAGCCAAAATATCAACGCACGGATATACGTTTCTAAAAAAATCATCACAAAAATCCACTCCACCCCAAAGCCCAGCCGTAGCAATACCCACATCGGAAAAATCCGAAATACCCAGATACTCCCAGCATTTATCCACAAAGAAATCTTGGTAATCCCCGCACCCCGCAACGCCCCATCAAGCACAAAAACCCAGATCAAAGGGATTTGAGAAAGCCCCACAGCCAACAAATACAGCTTTGAAACATAAAGCACCTCTTCTTTTGAGGTAAAAATCGATGAAAAATCCAGGGCAAACCCCGCCATCACCAAGCCCAAAACGCCCATTAGCACGGAAGCAATCTTTAAAATCGTTTTGATAAAATCCCCCGCCAAATCGATCCGATTTGCCCCCAGACTTTGCCCCATCAGTGCCATCGCTGCGACCATAAAACCAAAACCGGGCATAAAAGAAAATGCCTCAATCCGTGTGCCGATTTGCGAACCTGCCAACACGCTATCACCATATTCAGACAAAAATTTCGTTGTCAGCACCAAAGAAAATAATGTCAAAAGCCTCTCAAGCCCCGCAGGGATACCGATCTTGAGGGCATTTTTGAAAAACAAATAATGAAATTTGAGGCGAAAACGCAAATACCGACTTTTTGAAAGCATTAACACCAGCAAAATCACAAGCTCCAAATAAGCCGTGATATTGTTGGCATAGCCCGCACCGATAATCTCAAGTCTTGGGAAACCAAACTCCCCAAATATCAGGGCATAATTCAAGCCAATGCAAAACGTTGTCGTAAAAAGACGCATTACAAAAGGGGTGAGTGTATCGCCAATCCCGGCGAGTGCAGAAATCATAATGTTTTTTAAAAACATCGCTGGGATCGCATAAATCACGACACACAAATAGGTCTCTGCCAGCCTTCTGGCGTCTTTTCCCATATCGATCCAATCCAAAAAAGCCCCATAGCCCAAAAATGCGATCCCTATCACAGGGATACACACAAAAAACGCCCCGATGAGAATCGTAGAAAACACCAAATTCGCATTTTCCCTATCCTTTGCCCCAAAAAATCTCGAAACTTGGGCGTTTGTCCCGATATAAAAAATCGCATTGATCGTATAAAACAGCATAAAAAAATTCATCGACACGCCGACTGCTACGATATGGCTATCAGAAAGCCTCCCCATAAAAAACATCGAAATCGCAATGACAAAAATATCCAAAAACGAATTTGCCCCCGATGGCAGGGCGATATTAAAGATTTTCCGCAATTTTTGAAAAAATGTCAAATCGCTTATTTTCGGCTCTTCCATTGCGGTTTCTTTCATTTTGGCGTCTTTCATTGTGGTTTTTTTGCCCCAAATGTGATGACTTTTACCTCTTTTTCGAGCCGATAAGCGGTCCGCTCTTCTTTGCAAAAAATCTCAAAATCACCAAACTCCCTTTCAAGCTCACCAGGTTGCAAAATCTTATCCGCACCCATATCGATAGGAAAAGCCTCATCAGCGATGAATGTCTCCATCAAAAACACACCCCCTCTCTTCAAGCCCGCCTTGATACCGCCAAAAAGCCTGCGATTGAGAAAATAAAAATCCAAAATCACCTCATAGGCACAGGGCTTTATCGCATAATCATCTAAATCCACGCATATTGGGATCACACCTGCGACACCCGCAAGCGAGGCAAGCCCCACCGATGAAATATCTACACACTCACAAACAAAGCCTTTTTGGGCTAAAAATAGGGCATTTCTCCCATTCCCACAAGCGATGTCTAGCACCCTACCTTGGGGCAAACTATCGCTAAAACGGACCAAAAAATCGCTCGGGGTCTGGGGCATAAAACCTCCAGAATGTCGCTCATCCCATTTGAGCGCGTCTTCTTTCATTGTTCTTCTCCGATATTTTGCAAAATCATATCCAAATCCGATTGAATCTCATCTTGACAAAACCAAATCCCAAAGCTAAAAAATCGTTTTTGTTATCGGAAAATTTTATATTTTAGCCATTTGAGACAGCCATAAATCGGGGCAATCACACCCATAGGCACGTGCAAAAAGAGCCAAAACCAAATCGCAAACACGGGCGGGATAGCAAAATCCTGCCTGATCGCTTCGACCACGCTAGCCACACGGGCGTGGATATGGCATTCTGGGATATGTGCTTTTTTACCCACATAGATAGCTAGCAGGATATAACGGGTGTATTTTTTCAACACAGGCACAATGAGTTGCGGGCAAAATGCTGGCGTTTTGGCAAAGTCCCTAAAAAATGCCTGCATATCACAGACACGATCGAGCGGGATAGTAAAATCTTTGAGATGACTGGAAGCCTCAGGATTGCTTTGGCGATAAAAATAATAGGGCGTTTTGATAGTGCCGATCCTTTCAGCCAAACAAAGCGTTTGGAGTGCAAATGGATTATCCACCCAGCCTGCCCCCTTTGCCTCTACAAATGCGATTTTGTGGCGGAGCAAAAACGCCCGTTTATACACACCCGCCCAAATGCTGGGGTGAAAAAACAGCAACGCCGGGCAATCCTTTATCGTAAAAACATCGTTTTGCGGGGCGATTTTTTGTGTCCGCTGTGTCCATTGTGCGATTTTACACTGCGCTTGCTGGGAATCATCGCCATCAAAATACTCATAATACCCGCATTTGAGCACGTCCAAATCCTTTGATTTTGCCACCGACAAAAGCGTCGCATACATCATCGGATCAATAAAATCATCCGGCTCTACAATCGCAATATATTCCCCCCTTGCCCGCCTCATAGCGAGATTACAGCTATGCCCATAGCCACCATTGGGCTTATTGATGACCTCTATCCGCCCATCACGCAAGCTGTGAGCCTGCAAAATCTCCAAAGACCCATCGGTAGAGCCATCATTCACACAGAGGATTTCCATATTTTCCACGCTAACGGCTAGCACGGAATTTAGGCATTGTGCCAAATATTTTTCGACATTATAAACAGGGATAATCACGCTAAGGGTTTTATTGGGAGTTTTCATTTGGGGGCTTTATTTGATAGCGAGATGGATGATTTTTTGGGCGATTTGCTTGGCTAACAATCGGCGTTTCGAGCCAATAGGGAACAACAGCTTGATAAATAGATTTTTCACTCCCATTTTGAGCCGAAATTTTAAGCTTTTTTGTTCCTGTAGATAGTCGTTTATCATCTTACGGCGTTTTTGCATTGCGAGTTTTTGGGTAAAAAAATACGAATCCTTTTCCCACCACGAATTCCCATAATGGTGAGCCAAAACCGAACGATCGGTCAGATCTTCTAAAATCGGGGTTTTCCCACAGGTGATAGGGGAAAAATAATCTTTCGGGTAGATCTTCACCCCCGCGCTCACGATGGGTTCGCTCATCCCATACACATAGCCTTTGGAATCGACAAAACTGCCATTATCCAGAAAATACAACGCCGTGATCTTGGGACCGATGAGGAGTTCCTTGCGAGCCAGATAAAGCTTGCCTAGATTCTCATAAATCCCACACATAAACGCACAAAACTTCGAGCCTTTTTTTGCCCCCATACTATGGCTGGTATAACCGCCTTTTTCGTTGTATTCTGTCCCGATAAAGGCATCATATTCGCTCGTTGCCTCTAGCTCTTCGACGAGTTTATCAAGCTTCTTGCCATCGATGATTTCAATATCGCCATCAAGATACACCCCGCCATAAACTTTCAGCACCCACCAGCGAAAATAATCACTCAAAAACACCCCATCACCTAGCTGGGTCATCGCCTGCACGTAGGGATTGAGGTCTAGGGGGAGATTGGTCGCATCCCAGCATTGGAATGTATAGCCATAGTCGCTAAGCTTTTCTTGCCAGTTTTGGAAATACTCTTGGTAGATGTCCTCTTCCCCGCCAAAGCCAAAAAATATCCGATGGATAGTTTTTAATGACATTTTTTCTCCTGTTTGTGTTCGCATTTTTCGCTATTTTCGCTATTTTTTTCGCCCGATTTTTGTTCGCATTTTTCGCCCCGCTTCTCTTCGCATTCTTTTTGGCATTCTTTTTTGCCCGATTCTTCTTCCGATTTTTCCTCGCATTTTTTCCCTTGCCCTGCCCCCGCGACCGCTTGCATTTTTTCTATCATCTCTTGGGCGCATTTTTCCCAGCTAAATTGCTTGGCTTGCTCTCGCCCCCGCATAGACAATGCTTTGGCAAACTCGGGGTCAAAATAGATTTTGCCAAATGCCTCACGCAAGGCTATATCATCGCTTGGAGAAACGAGCAACCCCCCATCGCCGACGACTTCAGGAAGCGATGTCGTGCTAGAAGCGATCAAGGGCGCCCCGCACGCCATCGCCTCCAAAGCCGGCAAACCAAACCCCTCATAGATAGAAAGATACACACTACAGAGGCTGTGCGCATAGAGATTTGCCAGATCCTCATCATCGACATAGCCTGCCTTGATGATTTTGTAGCGATAATCCCCCAAAGAAGCGATCTTGCGATCTAGCTTGCCGATAAACTCTTCCCAATGCCCCCCACCAAGCACGAAAACCACATCATCGATGGCGTTTTCACGGATAAAATGGATAAAATTTTCCACCACAAACAAAAGATTTTTGCGAGGTTCTAGCGAACAGAGGCTAAAAATGTATTTTTTATCTGGCGGGATATGGTATTTTTGGCGGATTCGCTGGTTTTTGGCATTATTGACATCGGGGAAAAAGCTTTTATTGGCTGCGAGGTAAGTAACCCAAAAATGGCTAGGGTTGATCTGGGGGGCGTGCTTCAAAAAATCATTTCTCGTGCAAATCGAATTGGCAAAATAATAATCCTCGCTATTAAGCGAATCAAAAAGCTCTCTAAACCATTGCTTTTTGTTCTGGGGAAAATACTCGCTTAATTCCAAAGGGATGGTGTCGTGGAGCAGTGTAAATTTGATGATATGAGGGTGGTTTTTAATAATGTCAGGGATTTTATATCTTGGAGAAAAAAATATATAAGTTTCCTCTTTGTCCAAAACGATTTTATCAAAGGGGGCAAAAATTTTTTGCCCCAATAAAAGCAATGCGGTAAAAGACTTTGCCAAAAATTTTTCCAAAGCATTTTTGGGGGTGAAACCAAAACGCCAACAAAATCCCCAAGAAACCCATTGGCTAAGCTTGGAATACATACAAATATTGTCAATTTTTTTATAAACATCGCTAGATTGAAAATATTTTTTGACAGCGACATCACTCCTCATATCCACATAAAACAATATTTCGATCTCATCGTGGCAGGAAGCATAGTGCAAAAATTCACCAAGCAAATTATACGTAGTCAGACAAATACCGACCCGACTTGAAGTTTTAGTAACCATATCGCTCAAAGTGCTAACATCAAAAATAATTTTCATCGTGTGGCTTTTATCAAATATTTAAAATAATTTTTTAATTTTTTAATAAATAATTCTTTAATCAGAATAATCCTACTGATAAAAATAATATGCCCCGATTTTTTCAAATTATCTTTGGCAAAAAGATGGGGATATTTGTCTTGATGGGCGATGACAAATCCAGGTAATAAGCCTTTTTTGGAGCAAAATGCCAAATCAAACCCTACCAGCTCATAGCCAAAGGGCTTTTTCTCACTCATCATTCGTTTTGCCTCTGTGCGGGCTTCAGGGATTTGCTCCCGCCATTCTTGATGGGAAAATGAATCAAGCTTTTGGATAACCTTTTGCTCACCCCCCATATAAGAAAAATGCCACCCACTAGGGAAAAAATGCCTTTGGTGCTTGCCCTCATAAAGCCTGATTTTTGTAGCGGTCGTGCCAATATTGACATCAGACTGAAAACAAACGCCATAATCAGACAAATCACCCACATCATCAAGAATGGATAAAAAATCCTTATAAAAAAGCATTTTTGTCCCGTGTGTCCAGATATGGTATTTTGATAACGCATTGAGATAAAAATAAAATGCCAGCATATCCAAGGCTTTGATTCCGGGTTTGTGGCGGTGGTTTTGGATACTTTGCGGGCTTGGGATTTCATCGACATCAGAGATGAGAATCACATCTTCCCCACACGCACCCTCCAGCCCCAAAGCCATCTGATTTCTTTGGTAATTTTCTCTCGCCCACCTTGTTTCTTCGGCATTTTTTTGGGGAAATTCAGGGAAAACCATCGGGATATAGATGATTTTAGGCAAAAACTTTTCAAATCTCGATTTGTTTTTTTCAAATACATAGTCCTTTGCCATCCCCGTAAAAGTCTCATTGGCTTCGATGATGATAAATCTATCCACCACGCTATCAAGGATATGGAGACGGATTTCTAAAATATCTAATTCATCATAAAATGTAAAACAATCAAATACCATTATCGCACCGCCGACAACTCACCCCCAAAGCAACACCACAGAGGATAAAGAAAAAATAATTAATATTTGACCAAGCGAATGTTGCATCAAAAAATATATTCCAAACTACTCCAATCAAAAAAATAAAAAATCCGACCAAAAAAACTTTTGGAACCACTTCTGTTTGAACCTCAAAAATTTTGTGCCTGATGATAAGAAGCATTGATATAAAATTCATCAGTATAAAAATAAACCCCTCAATACCCAACTCAAAAATAAAAGACAAAACCATATTATGGGCGCTTGTATAATAAAGCAATGTGCGGGAACGATTCTGCATATAAGGGTGTTGGAGCGAATCAATAGGAAAGATATTTTTTAGATTCACATCGAAAGAAGCATTAAAAAACCCATTAGGGCGAAAAGGATTTTCCTTGATAGCCAGCCAAGCACTTTTCCAAAGGCTCAAGCGATTCAACGCACTCATCTCAAAGCTAAATCGCTCATCAAGTTTCTCCCCGCTAAAAGGCGAGCAAGAATAAACATAATCAATAAAACAATTTCTATCAAAGCGCCCCATCTCTGCAGGGGCATAGCTCCAGACAATGCCGATATGCTCGATTATTTTTTTGAAATTAAACCGCTCGCTAAAATCCGCACTTTTGACCACCAGCCCCACCCCAGCACCTACCATCAGGACAAATCCTAGCGTGATGATTGGTTTTTTGTGTCGCACGGGCAAGAAAAACATCGCTACGATTGCCATCACGCCCACCGCCAAAATCGAGCTACGCGTGCCATTGGCAAACAACCCAAAAAGGCTCACACCCACAAGCAGGCAGGAAGCAAACCGCCATTTGCCTTTGAGGTAAATCACCATTGCCACAGAAAGGGCTAATGCGAGGAGCAAAAATATCGCATACGGGATAATTGCCCGCTCACCAAAGCCAGTCGCACGGGGATTGTGCGTGAGGAGAAAATCTACAATCGTAGCGATGGGATGAGAAAAAATCGCTACGCCTAGCAAGACCAAAAACCATCGCAAGGCTTTAGGCGGGCAGGTCTTTGCCACGAGATAAAAGAACAATGCCAAGATTAATGGCAAAATCAAAAACTGCCCGATGGCTTTGAGCGTGGCTATGGAATCAAAAGCAAAATGCAACGAGATAAGCGCCATCGCAACCACGCCCAAAAAGCTAAATATCCAAAATCTAATCGGGTGCAGCTCCCTAAAAATCCGCCCGATTTTAAAGCCATTTTGATAAAGATAACCCAGATACAACAGCCCACCAATGGCTAAAATCGTATCTTTGATCAAGAAATGGGTATTTATCGAGATGGTAAAAAATGCCACAGCCAAAAAAATCACACTCCAAAGAGCGATGTTATCGGGGTTTTTTAGATAAGGGGTTGCCATCACGCCACACCTTTGAAGTATTGGCGGCGTTTTTTTAGCCCATAAAACGCATAATGGGCAAAATAATACGCACTTTTTAGTAGGCTAAGTTTTTCGATCTCACGATAAACCTGCCATTGGCGTTTGGCGGATTTGATTTTATTGTGCGTATCGCTCCCACAGCGAATGCGGATAGAAGCTAGGAAGCAAGGAGGCTGGAATGGGGGGGGGGCATAACTTTTTTGGTTTTTGAGGATTTTTAGCCAGATTTCATAATCGTGGCGGATCACACCACTGCTGACTTTGCCTAAGATTGCAGTATCATAAACAGCCGTTGAATTGCCAATATCGCAGGTTTTTAGGGCGTCTTGATAGCTAATGATTGGTTTGGGGGAAAATGAGCCGATTTTTTTGCCCTGCGTGTCGATGACAAAATAGGGCGTATGGCAAAAGGCGATATTTCTAGAGAGCATAAAGGCAATCTGGATTTTTAGCTTGTCTTTTTCCCACGTATCATCGGAGTCCAAAAATGCGATATATCTGCCTTTTGATTGCTCCAAAGCGAGATTTCTGGCTTGGGATACGCCCTGATTGGTTTTTAGAAAAATAGGGATAATCCTAGAATCCTTTTTGGCGTATTTTTTGATGATAGCCACACTGCCATCGGTTGAAGCGTCATCAACGACTAAGCATTCAAAATCGCTAAAACTCTGCGAAATCACCGATTCAAGTGCGTCGCCGATGAAGCTTTGGGTATTGTAACTAGGGATAATGATAGAAACCGATGGCATTTTACAATCCTCTGGCACGGAGCAAACGTGGCTTTAGGCTAGCTGATACGTTTGGAGGCACTAAAATTTTGTTGGTTTTTGCTGGGGGGGGGGGCAAATGTGATTTGTGGGTGCTTGAGTGGCATAGACTCCATCAAAAGCGCTCGGGGTTTCTCGGACAAAATCGCTACTTGCGATATTTGCGATACTTGATATTTTCGCATTGCTGGGTTGTGCACTAGTTTGTGTGCGATACATTATTATCAAAGCCTCATCTCCTATATTTTATTTTTGCAGATTCAAAGCGTGCATTGTAGTCAGATTTATCTTTAAATTACTTTATAGAGCGTAGATTCTTACTGCTGGGTTGAAAGAATGACAGATTAAACACTTCTTATCACAAGGGCAATCGTGGCAAAGAAGCTGATTAATCCAAATACGGCGGCACAAATAGCTAAAATTTCCATTACAGCTCTCCTATCTCTTTGATTATTTTTAATATCTTCTTTTGTAGCATAAAAACGCTTAATCCAAGCACTACAATCGTTAAAGCACTTAAACCTAGTATCCAAAGCATTGCTTTCAGTAATTCGAGTAAAAATAAAGGCAATTAAGGTCAATAACGAAGTAAGAGCAAAGTTTCTATAAGTCTTTAATTCTTCGAGCTTTGCTTTTTTCTCATCTAGCTTTGGCATTGTTTATCCTTGAATAGGCTTGGTTGAAAGAATGAAAAATTAATCATTATTTTCTAACGTTGCAGTATAGGCACTATAAGCAATCACACAAAATCCTAGAGTAATTAATCCAAAAACAAAATATTCCATCATTAATCCTTTTTTATTTCGTAGATTTGTTTGATGATTTTTCTAATTCTCTTGTTGATGAGGAAGATTATAACGATACTATAGCGAAAGTTTTGTAACATCGCTAAATAGAATGATTTTATCTCGTTTTTTCTAGCGTCTCAAAAAGCTCCAAAGCCTTTAATATCGCCTTATCCATATCATAATATTGGTATTGCCCCAGCCTCCCGATAAAATAAACATTTTTTAGCTCGCTTGCCTTGTGGGCGTATTTTTCATAGAGATTTTTGCTCGCTGGATTTGGCACAGGATAAAATCGCTCCAACCCTAGAGTATAGGCCTGAGGGTATTCAAAAGAAACCACGCTATGGGGAGCATTTGGGGGGCATTTTTGATCCAAAAAATATTTGTATTCGACAATGCGTGTGAAGTCATAATTATTCGGGTAGTTGATCACACTCGCTTTTTGGAAATATTCTTTTGGGACTTTGAGAAAGTCAAATGCCAAACTCCGATAGGGCAATTCCCCAAAGCAATAATCAAAAAATTCATCGATTCCCCCGCTATAAAATACCCGCTCAAACTCCCCGCTCGGCATTTCTTTGAAATCAGTCTGCAATGCTAGGGTAATCAGGGGATTTTCTATCATTTTTTCACACATCTTGGTATAGCCCTCAAGCGGGATACCCTGAAATCTATCCTCAAAATAGCGATTGTCTTTGCCAATACGCACAGGCACTCGAGAAAGCACGGAGGTATCGAGATCTTGAGGCGCGCATTGCCATTGCTTCAATGTATAGTGATAAAAGATATTTTCATAAACAAAATCGCTCAAAAACTTTAATTCTTCTTGCGTGGTTAGCTCGGCAATGGAAACCTTGCTACCATAGGCATAGGTTTTTAGCAATTTTTCTTCCCATTCTTTTGCCATCGATTCAGGAAATAGCGTTGCTAGGGAGTTGAGATTAAAAGGCACAGGGACCAGTGCGCCTTTTACCAATGCCAAAACTTCGTGCATATAAGGATAAAAGCGTGTGAATCGCCGCAGATATTCCCAGACCTTTGATATGTTGGTATGGAAGATATGTGCGCCGTATTTATGGACATTTACGCCATTATCATCGTAATCATAAATATTCCCGCCGATATGATCACGCCTATCGATGATAAGAACCTCTTCTTTACACTCATTTGCCAGCCTCTCTGCTAGCACCAACCCCGAAATACCCGCACCAACGATAAGATTACGCACTGCCATTTTTCACCCCAACACCATCGCACCCACAATGCCACCGATAAGCAAAGGGATGTTATAAGAAATAAATGTCGGCACGCAGGTATCCCAGATGTGATTGTGTTGGCCATCGGCATTGAGCCCTGAAGTCGGTCCCATCGTGCTTGAAGATGCCGGAGAGCCCGCATCGCCCAAAGCCCCCGCAATACCAAGTAATAAAATCGTCGCTGGCGTGCCAAAGCCCAAAGCCACACACAACGGGCAATAAAATGCCGCAATCACAGGGATCGTCCCAAAAGAAGTGCCAATCCCTAGCGTGATAAGCAAGCCAATCGCAAGCATTAAAATCGCCCCGCCGAGCTTGCCACCGACTAAATCCGTAGTCGCAGAGACAAGCTCGCCAATCGCCCCGCTCTCTTTTAGCACTTCGCCAAATCCCGCAGCGATAAGCATTACAAAAGCGATGAAAGCCATCATCTTTAGCCCCTCATCCATCACCAAATCCATCTCATTCCATTCGATGACCTTGCCAAGCAACATCACAAGCAAGCCAATAAATGCCCCAAACGGCAAAGAACCCGTGTAGATCTGCACCCCAAAAGCCACCACCGCACCCAAAAGCATAAAATAATCTTTAAATCCCAGTCGGATATTTTCTAGCTTTTGCACTTGGGCCTCTAAAATCTCCTCCCGATAAACACGGGGCTTGCGGTAAAGCACCAAAATAGCGATAATAAGCCCTATAAGCATACTCAAACCGCCAATCCACATCACGCTAGCGATATCTGAAAGCCCCACATCGATACCATTTTGTCGCATTTGATCCCGCAAAATCGTATGAAAAATCAATCCAAACCCCACAGGGATACTCACATACGGGGCTTCCAGCCCAAAGGTCAAGGCACACGCCACAGCCCGACGATCGATTTTAAGGCGATTCATCAAGCCCAAAAGTGGCGGGATAAGAATCGGGATAAAAGCGATATGCACGGGGATGAGATTTTGGGAAAAACACGCAATAAATGCGATGAAAAAACACAGGAAAATCGCCTTGCCATCGATGAATTTTGCGATTTTATAAATCAATATTTTTGTGAGATTTCCCCGTGAGATCGCCACTGCCAAAGCACCCAAAAGCACATAACTCAAAGCGGTTTCAAGATTGCCTTTCATCCCGCTTATCATCACGCCCATCGTCTCGATCGCCCCCATCCCTGCGACCAAGCCCCCCACTAAAGAAGCTGCGATGATAGCAAGCATTACATTGAGGCGAAACAAACACAACACACACATCACCACCACAGCGATGACAACAGGATTGAACACGATCAAAACTATCTCCCCCTAATCACAAAATCTTTTTAAAATATCAGTATAAAAATCAATCCGCCTATCTCGCAAAAAGGGCCAAATACGGCGCACTTCCTCGCATTTTTGCAAATCTATTTCTGCGGTGATGATAACATCATCTTCACTGCCCCCTATAGCCAACAGCTCCCCTTGAGGTCCAAAAACAAAGCTCCCGCCCCAAAAACGAATGCCCTCCAAAACGCCCGATGGGTCTTTTTCAAACCCGACCCGATTCACCGCCACCACCGGGAGGGCATTAGCAATGCTATGCCCCCGTTGCACCGCCGTCCAGGCTTCTTTTTGGCGTTCTTTCTCGCTGGGCTCATCACTATCAAACCAACCGATCGCTGTAGGGTAGATAAGGATTTCTGCCCCTTTTAGTGCCATAATCCTAGCTGCTTCAGGATACCACTGATCCCAGCACACCAGCACACCCAGCTTCCCCACGCTTGTAGCGATGGGTTCAAAGCCCAGATCACCGGGCGTGAAATAAAATTTTTCATAAAATCCAGGATCATCAGGGATGTGCATTTTGCGATATTTCCCTGCGATACTGCCGTCTTTTTCGAACACAACAGCGGTGTTATGGTAGAGACCGCTAGTGCGACGCTCAAAGAGCGAAGTTACCAGCACCACATTGCATTCCTTTGCGACCTTGCCAAAAAACGCCACATCATTATCAAAATACGCCCCGTGCGAAAAATGTGCTACATCTTCGTTTTGGCAAAAATACTCACTGCAATGGAGTTCTTGCAAAACGACCAGATTTGCCCCGCCCACAGAGGCTTGCTCTATCATCGAGCGAGTGTGTGCCATCGTGGTGGCTCGGTCGTTTTTGAAGCTATGTTGCAAGCCAGCGAGTTTGATAGTTTTCATCAATCAATCTTCTTCGTATTCTTCATCAGCGCTTTCATAGTCATCGTCATCATAACCACTGTATGAGGGTGTTTCATCATCATCGTCATCATAATCGGGATAATCTTCATCAAAACCCTCATCATCGATTTCATCATCGCCATACATTCGATAAACATAAGGTTCTAGCATTGTTGTCTCCTATCTCAAAATATCTCTAATGACTTCGCTTCCCATCTGCAAACCAAAGCTTCCCGTTACCGCACTAAAGCTACCTAAAGGTTTGCATTTTGGATTTTCGGGACTAAATATTACCTTAAAATCACCACAAAAACCCTCTTTTTTTAACAATTCCCTGAATTTTCTGGCAAATTTATCGCCATAACTTTTCCAAACAGAATCCACTTTGATTTCTAAAGGATTGAGTTTTTTCGCACTCCCTGTCGAGCTGATGTAGCTCCCATAGGGCATTGAGGCGCATTTTTTTGCCAAAGCGACTTTTGCAGGGATATCATCAATCGCATCGATGACATAATCGTATGCCGTGCAATCAAAATCTTTTAAAAAATCATCATCGACACGCTTTTGGATGGGCGTTATCCCCGGATAGATTTCAGACAAAACCATCACCTTGCTTTCCCCAACTCTATGCGAGCCGATTTGTCTGTTTTGATTGGTAATGTCAAATATATCTTTATCTACGATACTAATATGCCCAATCCCCGTGCGATAGAGGCAATCGAGTGCAAATCCCCCGACACCGCCGACACCAAAAATAATCAATCGCTTATCCCTAAAGCGCTCAAAATCTTGCCCAAACAAAAATCTTGTGCGTGTGAATCTGTCTTCTGTGGGATTTTGTTCTGTCGCATTGTCTTTTATGGGATTTTTTGGGTCATTGGCTTTCCCTTGCATTTCTTTCCTTTTAGTTTTTGTCCTCTTAATTTTTGGTATGATTTTATCATATTCCAACCCCTGCGAGAGATTCAAAAATGGGTGGCGAAAATGACTGATTTAAAAGGCTAAAACTATGAAAAAATTGTTTTTATTGTTATTTTTAGGTGCTATAAGCTTATTTGCGGCAAATCCAACACATAATGGCGACATCGTAGTCAAGGATTATTTTGGGACCCAAACGTTCAAAGAACCCATCAAACGGGTGATTTATCTAGGCAGCTATGCTGAAGTGCCTGCTATGCTCGGGATTTGGGACAAGGTCGTGGGGATGTCAGCTTATGGCTTCAAAAGCGACATTGTCAAAGCCACCGCAAAAAATCTTGATAACATCAGAAAGCTAAGCGATGATCATTATGCAGCGCTAAATATCGAAGAACTCAAAGCCCTTTCCCCTGATGTTATCATCACCTACGTAGGCAATCCCCAAGCCGTCGAGTTTGCCAAAAAATTTGGGATTGCTTTTTTGTCATTTCGAGATAGGAGCGTGCAAGGTATCATCGATAATATCGCTGTGCAAGCAAAAGTCCTCCAAAAAGAATCCGAAGCAAAAAGCAAAATCGCCAAGATGAGAGAAATCCTCGCCCTCATCGAAGAAAAAACAAGCCCTATTAAAAACAAAAAACGTGTGATTGAGATTTTTCACAAACCCAATCAAATCAGCGGAAAAAACAGCTTGGATTCAGATATTTTGGCAAGTGCGGGCGTGGAAAATATAGGCTTACGCTATGTCGATAACGGGCGTGCAGAAATCAGTCTGGAAAAAATCATCGCAGAAAATCCCGAAATCATTTTTATCTGGTGGCTAAGCCCGTATAACCCCAAAGATTTGCTTGATAACCCGCAATTCCAAACTATCACTGCCATCAAAAACAAACAAGTCTATAAGCTCCCCCCTATCGATATTGGCGGACCTAGAACGCCCCTTATATCGCTCTTTGTCGCTTCAAAAGCCTACCCTGAAGCGTTCAAAGACATTGATATTAATGCGGTTTTGAAAGATTATTACCAAAGTGTCTTCGACCTTGATGACACAAAGATTGCGCCGTTTTTGTGGGAACACAAATAATGGCTTAAAAAACATATTGATAGGTCAGCATACCCGCATTCAGGCTACTGGTATATTGGGTTTGAATACCCGAATTATCGTGTTTCAAGCCTCCAAAAATACGAATCGCCCCTAATTGAATCTGGGAGTGACCAAAGGCTAAACTTATTCCAAAAGGAATCCTATAAACAAGATGTCTTTTGATTTTTATAGTGTAGGATTTAGTCAAATAAGTCGCAGCATAGGAAGCATAATCCTTATTGGGTAGAACCCATCCAAACCCCGCCCCGCCATAAATACCCAAAGCAACCTTGCCTAATGGGATTTGAAGCAACAATTCCCCATTAGCACCCAAATGAACTCCCCCAATATATCCTCCATCAATAGAACCCCTCAATCCAAAAAAATCACCCAACATCTTTTGAACCCCGAACTTCAGTAAAACCGCAGACCCATTGATTGTATATCCTGATGTGTATAAAAGCGGGATTGGTGAAAATAAAACGGAAGTTTTTCCAGTAAAGCCCCCAAGACCAATTGAAAAAAACTTCCCTGTCTGTTTGTCTTTAAGCGTTGCTAACTTGGATGGGGGATTTTTCTGTTTTTCAGAGGGGCTAGGGGCTTGTTGATTTGAAGCCTCTTGACTTGAATTTTCTTGATTCTTTTTGGATTCTATTTTCCCTGTTGTTTTTTGAGTATCTTGTTGTTTTTTGAGGAGTTCGATTTGTTTTTGGAGTTTTTCTATTTTAGAAGATATATCTATTTCTTGAGCATATAAGTTACCCGTCGCCAAAAAATAAATAATCATTTGCAGTAGCAATCTAACAATCTTCATTATAAACCTTTTATTAAAGTTAAAAACAACTATTATAATTAAAAATTTATTATAAACTATTTAGCCAAAAACCTTTTGCTATCAAAGTGAAGCGTTCAAAGACATCGATATTATTGCGGTTTGAGAGATTATTACCAAAGTGTCTTCGACCTTGATGACACAAAGATTGTGCCGTTTTTGTGGGAGTGATGTGGTAATAATGTAGCGATGAAGAGATTTTGGATTCCAAAAAGCTTCAAAACCCAAAATTGGGAATGAAGCTACCAAAATAAATTAAAAAATAATCTTACAAAAATAGTTTGAGGAGAAATAAAAAGTTCTTATGGTTGCGGGAGACGGATTTGAACCGCCGACCTTTGGGTTATGAGCCCAACGAGCTACCGGACTGCTCTATCCCGCGACATAAATGCTCTATTAGAATGTGGCTGGGGTAAAAGGATTCGAACCTCTGAATGCCTGGACCAAAACCAGGTGCCTTACCGCTTGGCGATACCCCAATAAATCATCAAAAATAATGAAAAACTTGTTTAAGGGCAGAATTATAATCATTTTAGAAAAAATTGTCAATAAATCCTAAGGGTTATCTTCTGCTTGGCGTTTATTATCCTTAGAAACTTATCTCGAATACACAAGCATAGCAATACGCCTAAAAAACGGGCTTTGCCCGTTTGAGTGGTCTTCAGATTCGGGCTTTAACCCAAATCGATTTCAAATTAATGAGGCTTACGCCTTTTAAGGGGAAGGGGGGCTAGCTGTCCGCTATGCTCCTATCGGAGCATAAACGCATCGGCGTGTGAGGCTACCAGAGCCAAGCAGTTGGCTTTTTTAAGGTTTGGGCGTCCGGTATGCTCCTAAAAGTCGCATAGAACCATCGCCGTGCGAGCCTAAAAAAGATAAGCAGTTATCTTTTTTAACAGCTCTCCTCCTCACGAAGTCCGCCCAGATTCGACCCACCCACCCATAAAGGGCGGGTCAAAAACCCACTGCACGCCCCCTTAGTGGTTCAGATGACAGGGCGTAGCTAGCTTGGGTTTGCTAGCAATTCGAGACTTTCAAACCTTAGAAACTGGGTTGATGGGGCAAGCGTTAGCTTGACCATAACTCGGGTGGGTGGGTGAAAATCCTTTAGGAATGGAAAGAGGCTTTGCCTCTTGGAATGGTCTTCAGATTCACGTTAGTGAATCGAATAGAAAACAATGAAGTGGTCTTCAGATTTGATTTATCGAATCGAGTTCAAGGAATATTAAGGTGTAAAAACCCCGCCCTGTTGATGAGGCAAAGCGGGGAAAAACGAAATGATAAGAACGGCTATTTTTTAAACAACTCACGAATCTCTTTGAGAAGAAGCATAAGCGTCAAAATAGCAATGATGAAGTTTTTCATTGCGGTCTCCATAGTAGGTTTCCCGCCCGCCCCAGCCAAAAAAAAACCCGACACTTTCGTATCGGGCTTTTACCTACTATGGTCCTATCTATTTCGTTTTTATAAGACTATCTGAATCCATCACAATCCAGATGGTCCGATTATAACATAAAATTGATAAAACTAGTCTCGAATAGATAAGTCCTTAGACTTAGCTATGAGATGATTACTTTAGGACGAGAAGCGTTAAGGTTAAGCCAAGCGGTTGGCTTTTTTAAGGTTTGGGCGTCCGGTATGCTCCTTAAAAGTCGCATAGAACCATCGCCGTGCGAGCCTAAAAAAGATAAGCAGTTATCTTTTTTAACGGCTCTCCTCCTTGCGAAGTCCGCCCAGATTCGACCCACCCACCCATAAAGGGCGGGTCAAAAAGACCCTTTTAGAACAATGGGTGGGTGGGCGAAAACCCCCGTCACGCCCCCTTAATAATTCCAGATGAAAAAGCGTAGATAGCTTTTTTGTTAGTGATTTCAAACCTGCGAAACCTATGAAAACGGGTTGATATTCCTGCGTTAGCAGGATATAACCCTATCCTTTAGGAATGAACGGGAGCTAAGCTCTCGTGAGTGGTCTTCAGATTCGATTTATCGAATCGATACCTCTGAAATCTATCTCCAATATTCAAGGCAAGCTTAAATATGAGATGGTTACTTTAGGAACGAAAACGGGCTTTGCCCGTTTGAGTGATCTTCAGATTCACGCCAGTGAATCGAGTAAAACATAATGAAAACCCTCCCCTATTCTTCAAATCTAAAAGGCATTTTTGCGTGGCGTTCGATGTCTTCAGCGACTTGCATACACAAATCCGCCCGATAATCTGAAGCAAACAATTGCACGCCTTGAGGGATATTGCCATCTTTGATCCCTGTAGGCACGCTCATACTCGGGTAGTTCAAGCACACAAGGGCGAGCAATGGGATTTGTGCGGGTAAGAGGACTTCTTGGCAATACCTATCGCCTTTGAGATCATCGCCGTGCTTGAAAGGTTCTGTGCCTGAAACGGGCAACATCACCACAGGATAAGCATCTAAAATCTCATTATAGACCCTTCGGAGTTCATCTCGCTTCGCAATCGCTAGCATATATTCTTTCATATCTTTTGCTCCCGGCGCACCTTTTATCATCCCCTCCCACGCCTGTATCACATCTTTTGAGCCGTAGTCATAGACATAGTGTCCAATCACGCTGGTTTTTTCTGCGACAAGGATTTTGCCCCACACTTCTGCGGCGATCTCAAATTCGGGTAGTTCGATTTCTTCGACGATATAGCCATCTTCTTGTAGCCATTTGGCGGTTTTAGTGAGGTTTTCTTTGACGCTCGGATCGATTTTCATCCCATTGATATGGGTAACCAAAGCGATGCGTTTATTGTTTTTGGAATCATCATAGCTTAGCGGTGCAGGCACCCAGACTTGATCATAAATACTGCCTCGAGAGAGCACTTCTAGCCCGAGGCGAATATCATTGACACACCTGGCAAGCGGTCCTTCGATGGAAAAAAATTCACTCGCAAATGTTCTGCCTCCCGGGCTACTGGGGTCAAATTGCGGTATCCTGCCCCAAGTAGGGCGCAAGCCTACACAGCCACAAGCATAAGCTGGGTAGCGGATCGAGCCACCAATATCGTTGCCGTGTCCGATAAAGCACATCCCGCTAGTTACCGCTGCAGCAGCCCCGCCACTACTGCCTCCGGGTGTGAGTTCGTCATTCCAGGGATTGAGCGTGCGCCCAAACAAGGGATTTTCACTAAACCATCGGATGGCAAATTCGGGGAGATTTGTCATCCCGAGCGTAACACAACCAGCGGTGTTGAAATTCGTAGCGATTGTGCTATCTCCCTCACAAATCCTGTCTTTGAAAACCCCGCCATTGGTGTTTCGCTCGCCCTTGACATCGACATTGTCTTTGATGGTAACGGGCACGCCGTGCAATGAAGAGAGGATAATCCCTTGAGCGATGAGGTCATCGGCTTGTTTGGCTTGAGCGAGGGCTTTTTGCTCCATCAGATTGATAATCGCATTGATTTTGGGATTGACTTTTTTGATCCGCTCCAAAACACTTTTGGTCGCCTCAGTCGAGCTGATGGCTTTATAGCGGATACCTAGGGCGACTTCTGTCGCACTCCATTGCCAAATAGGTGCAGTCGGTAGGGTTTTTTGGATTTCTTTGGTGCGATCAAATTTCATTGTTTTTTCCTTAGATTTATTATGCATTTTGCGGGTCAATCCCAGCATTCAGCGTTTTTTATACCAAGCTTTTTGGCACTAAATGTTGGATTTAGCCCTTGTTTTCTTTGGAATTTGTAGTCATCAAGGGCTTTTTTGACAACTTTAGCGAGCAAGAATACAGCGATGATATTGATGGTCGCCCCGATTCCCATTGCGACATTGGCAATCCCCCACGCAGAAGATACGGAGATCTGCGCCCCAGTATAAACGACAATAATCGAAAGAACACGATAAGCAAAAAGCAATTTTTTGTCATCTTTGAGGTATTTAATATTCATTTGCCCGACATAATACGCCCCGATAATGACGGTCGAGGTGAGGATAATCACAAGGGCAGTGATGTAGTATTCTCCCCAGATACCAAAGCTTTCAAACATCGCTGTGCGCACCAATGGCATCGCATCATTGATCTGTGTGCCACCTGGAGAGGCGATGAGCTTGGCATACGTATCGCTATAGAGCATAAATAATATCGATAATGTCGCAATCACGGTGTCGGTAAAAACGCAGAATGCCTGAACAATGCCTTGCTTGACAGGGTGGCTGGTGTGGGCAGATGAGGATGCGCCAGGCACAGAGCCTAGCCCGGCTTCATTGGCAAAAAGCCCCCGCTGGATACCGATGACAATCACACTCCCAGCAAAGCCCCCAAAGATGGTGTGAAAATCAAAGGCGCTTTTGAAAATCATTGCGATGACTTCGGGGGTTTTTTCATAATGCATTAAAATACTAATGATAGAAACCAAAATAAACAATCCCGCCATAAACGGCGTAACGTAGCTTGTGAATCTTGCGATATAGCGCCCCCCGCCAAAAAACATAATCCCTGCAAAAATCGCCAAGCACGCCCCCACATAAATACTCAAATAGCTCGCTTCACCCTCGCTATGGGGTAAATAAGTCCGCAAAAAGTCATAGATTGTGTTGCTATAAAGGGCTGTGAAGCTAAAGCCGATGGTAATAACGATGATAGCATAGAGGATGGCAAACCCTTTGGCATTAAGCCCTTTGGTAAGATAATACGATGGCCCGCCTTTGAATGCCCCGCCATCCCTGCTTTTATAGATTTGTCCGAGCGTGTTTTCTGCCACAGAAACCGCACCATTTAAAAACGCCGCGATCCATACCCATACCAAAGCTCCCGGTCCGCCCACAACGATAGCTACTGCCATCCCGACAATCGTCCCCATCCCTACCCGTGTGCCCATACTAATCATCAAGGCTTCATAGGGGGAGATGTGATCTTTGTTGCCTTTTGCGCTAGGATCTCTTTCGGTGATGACCTTGAATGCGTCTTTTGCGAGCATAATTTGGGGTAACAAAAGCTTGATACTAAAATAAATCCCCACTAAAAGCAAGAGGGCAACCAAATAATACCCCCAGATAAAATCGTTTGCGTTTTCGATGAATTTTGAAAACAAGAAAGCGAAATTTTCATTACCAGATGTGTCCATAGTTTTCCTCATTTCAGATTATTATTTTTATATATGTTCGATAAATTTTACAAATAAAGTTTATTTTTATCATTTTTATATTCCCATATCTACACAGAAAATTTTTAATTGTTACATTTATATACATTTGGATGGGGACGGATAGGGAATCAATGATGGTGTTTTTGGGCAATCAAAAAACGCAAAATCCCCGCATAGTGCGTGATAGACACGGGGAATTTGGTATTATTTTTTGGGTGTGATACGGGGGTTTTTGTCTATGGGAAGCAATCAAAAACCCAAAACAATGGGATGATAAGTTTGTCTTCAATAAAAGATGGTAATATGGTTAAATATTATTTTTTTCATTCAAAGATAAACTCATTAAAAAAGGATTTGAGATGATAATCGGTATTCCAAAAGAAACAATGAATCACGAACATCGGGTTGGGCTTATCCCCTCTGATGTAGCCAGACTGAGGCGTTCTAATGCTGATCATACGATTTTGGTCCAAGCCGGGCTTGGTGAAGAGATTGGCTTTAGCGATAAGATGTATCAAGAAGCCGGGGCGGAGATTGTCTCTGAAGCACGGGTTGTTTGGGAGAAAGCCGAGCTTTTGGTCAAATGCAAAGAACCGCTGGAAGATGAATACAAATACTTACGCAAGGATATGATTTTGTATAGTTTTTTGGATTTGGCGTATTCCAAAGAATTGGCACAGGCTTTGGTGGATTCAAAAGTAACATCGGTTTGTGGCGAGACTATCCCGGGACCAAAAAATAATTACCCTGTGCTAGCCCCAATGAGCGAGGTAGCTGGCAAGCTTGCTGCCCAGCTTGTGGCTGAATATTTTTGCACCCATCGGGGTGGCAGGGGGATTTTGATCGGGGGCTGTGCGGGTGTGCCACCGGCAAAAGTTGTCGTCGTAGGCGGTGGGGCGGTGGGTATGAATGCTGCCAAAACCCTCGTAGGGATGGGCGCAGATGTTTGGGTGCTTGATGTTGATGTGCATAAAGTCGCTTCTCACCCTTTGGTCGTGGGCAATCAGGTCAAATTGCTTTATGCCACAGAGGAGGGGATCACTACAGCGATGAATGGCGCAGATGGTGTCGTAGGCGCGGTGCTTGTAACTGCCACCCAAACGCCTAAGGTCATCAAACGGGAGCATTTGAAATTAATGCATTCTGGGGGCGTGATTATCGATGTGGCGTGCGATTTGGGTGGGTGTATCGAAACTATCCATCAAACCACCCACGATGAGCCTACGTATGAAGTCGATGGGATTTTACACTATGGCGTGCCTAATATGCCCGGCGTGGTCGCAAGGACGGCTAGTATTTGTTATTCAAATGAATCGATGCCTTATGTTTTGAGTATCGCCAATGATGGCTGGAAAGAAATGCTTAAAATGCCCGGGGCATTGGAGGGTCTGAATGCTTATGATGGCAAAATCGCTCTCAAAACCATTGCAGATGCGTTCAGCTTGCCCTATATCGACCCAAAAACACTCATTGGTTAAATAATTTTACCTTTCTTCTTTTTTCTCGCCATCATCATAATTGGTTTTGATGATGGGGCTTCATCGCCAAATATTGCCAAATATCGCTATGTATGGCTAGGTATCGCTACATAACAAGCATCTTGATAAAATATTCAAGACACTTTCAAAGCGGTTTAACGATAGGATTTTTTAGATTTTGGGGCAAAAGATAATAATGACAACAAAAACACTCCACATACTCCATCAAGAGATTTTGCAATGGTATGGCGTGTATGGGCGCAAGGCATTGCCGTGGCGAAATCTCACGGGCGAAAATGCCCCTTATGGTGTGTATGTGAGTGAGATTATGCTCCAACAAACCCAAGTTAGCACGGTGCTAGGCAAGTATTATGAGCCTTTTTTGAATGCGTTTCCAACCCTGCAAGCCCTTGCTGGTGCGGATGAAAATGCGGTGTTGCTTTTGTGGCGGGGATTGGGGTATTACTCTCGGGCGCGTAATATGCTAAAGACGGCTAGGATTTGTGGCAAATATTTGCCCGATGAACCTAAAGAATTAATGCGATTGCCCGGTATTGGTGCTTATAGTGCGGGGGCGATCGCTTGTTTTGGCTTTGGCAAGGCGGTGGCGTTTGTCGATGGGAATATCCGCCGGGTGCTTTTGCGATTTTTTGCCCTTGAGATGGCGACTCCAGCGATGCTCCAAAGCTATGCAGAAGAATTGCTTAATGTGGCTAATAGTTTTGATCACAATCAAGCCTTGCTTGATATTGGGGCAAATGTTTGCACAAAGCTCGCACCCAAATGCGAGGTATGCCCGCTCCAAAAAGCTTGCAAAGGCAAGGACAATCCAAGCAACTATTTGCACCGCTCAAAAATCACTTATGAAGCCGTTACATACCATCTTGGCGTGTGTATCCAAGATGGCAAAATTGCCCTTGTAAAAAGCAATGATTCTGCTTATAGGGGGCTGTATAATTTCCCCAAAATTCTTGATGTTAGGGCTTCGGGTGGCATTGTGGGGTTTCCATTGATTGGGGTTATCAAGCATTCTTATACACGCTATCGATTGTCTTTGAATGTTTATTTATGCCCTTGCAAAGAGGCTTTGGCGGGGGAAATTGCGTTTTTTACCGCACCGGAGGTGCAAGATCTTGCAGTCAGTGCGATGGTGATGAAAGTCTTGGATTTGCTTGAGGAAAAAGGGATTTGGCGTGCGGGGCTAGTGCCTAAATCCCTGTTAGACTAAGGTGGTGTTTGATAATAGTGGGTGCTATGAAAGGTTAGAATTTAATTTTATTTAAAATAGATTTTTAATGTAATTAAACACGCCGAAACCTAATGCTTCGCCCAGATTTTTCCAAAATCATACCAGCTACTAAACCAACCAAATCCCTGCGTGCTTTGCATTTCTTCATCACCCAAAACCATCGCATTAACAGATTCGCCAAAAATCAAATTTTGATCGGCGTTGCTAAGGGTGTTACCCATATTTTGAGTGAAACTTGATTGATGTGTAACTCCATTTAATGGCTGTGCGCTAAGGATACCCCCAGCCAAAAATGCTATCGAACATAATATGACTACTATTTTTTTCATAGTAATTCCTTATTAATATTTTATACAAATTAAAATTTATGATTAATTTTAAGTTGCAACCAAAATCCTAACAAATAAAAAATTTATTGTCAATAAAAATAAAACTTATTCTTAAGATTAATAAATCAAGCATTTTGGACTTTTAAGTTTTTGCAGATAGTAATAATCCCAAGTCGCAAAACACCATCACTTGATATAGGTATTATAAAAACGTTTGAAACTACGAGGTATATCAGACCAATTAAACCCACGATGATAAACCCGAATGCTTGTTGGCAAATCTGGGGTAGGACTAAAGTCTAAAAAATAAGGATCATAAAAGGCTGTCATATCTGTGAGACTTTTTGGGGTATTTTCATTATATTTTTCTTCATAAGGATTGACTATTCCTATCAAAAAGGCTTCGGGGTAGTTTTGACGCAGATAGCTGACATAAATGTCAAAATCGCTATGTTGCTTTAATAGGGAGTTTTCTAGCGTGTTTGTAGGGTTTGATGAATTATCTTGGGCTTTGATGGTGGGGGTATAGATAAAGTTAAATAAAATAATTATTAATAAAATATTTTTTACAATTTTTTTGGGTGAAATGGCAAAAATCATCTTAGAAACCCGTTGATTTTATTGAGAGGTATTTTTTGGGTGCTTGGCTTGATTTTGGGAAATCCCGCCACTGGGGCTGGGATTTTGTGGAATGGGGGTATTTTGATAGCACCTGCTAAGCTTAGAAAATCATTTGAAATAGATTCCAAATGTAATCCCTGCACTCAACGCATTGCGTTCAAGGGTATAGCTCATAAATTCAAATGAAATTTTGCCCCCTACGTGCTGGTTGAAATCAAACTTGCTCCCTGTGCCAAAACCAATACCAAAGGCTTCACGCCCATCATAGTTGATTTTTTCTCCATTGATCCTATCGGCTTGTTTCCACGATACGATACCCTCAAAGAAACCAAGTTTATTTTCTTTGCCCAATTGCCACAAATATTTGAACCCCCATTCATCGCCATTTTTGAAACTCATATCGCTGTTGTAGCTTTGCTTGAGATTGAGGCGGTAGAAAAGTTGTGCGGTAAAAGAGCCAAATTTTGCACCCTCTTCTTTGCGTCTGATGATATTAAGAAAAAATGTATGCCCTTTGAAAAGCCCATAGTTTGACTTGCCATTGGCAAATACGGCATTACTGATAATATCAGAATCATCGCCTATGATCAAGCGGAAAGTATCGCCTTTATAGAGGGTGATCATCAAGCCAACATTGGCATTATTGAAACCCACAACATCGGATTTTGTGCTTGTTTTTGGATTAAAGCTTTGATAGGAAGCATTCGCATTTCCAAAGACCTCCAGATAGTTAAATAGTCCATAGCGGAGATTGATATTTATAGGCACGAGTATGCGATCATTGCGAGTGGTGTCTGCTTTTTGGTATGTAGGTAGCGGGGCGTATTGGCCATTGAGATTAAAAACCCCATATTGGTAGGGGATATTGCCAGCATTTTTTGTGCTGATAGCAGTAAAACCTGTATCCACACCTAGCACGAAGCTATTACTATCAAGCACATCGCCCTCCACCGGCGGGATGGCTTCTACGAGGTTGAAAGTACACGCTAAAAGCGTGATAAAAGTTAGTTTTTTCATAGCTACTCCTTAGAATGCAATCCAAAAGCACAGGCAGAAGCAATACCCATACTTAAAAATGCAACTGAAATAAATGTTGTAATAAACTTTTTCATAATAAACTCCTAAAAATAGAGATTTTTATAAAATCAAAATGTTTTAAAAGTCAATTCTGATTTTATAATTTGGAATGCTAGCCCATAAAAAATTTATTGTCAATAAAAACAAAAATTATTTTTATAAATACTAAATATTGCGTATTTTTTACCAGTTTTGATAAAAATAATGCACGCTATTAATAATAATTAACAAAACAATCAAGCCAATGAAAACCAAAAAATTCTTGCTTTCATTTTTGTGTTTTATGATTTGATAGGTTTTTGATACCAAAAATCCCAAATACACTAAGAAAAGCAATGCAAAAACATCACTGATAAAAATCAGGAGATAGAGCGATGGCACACCAAAAATCACCAGCAATTTTTCATAGGGTTTTAAATGCGAGAAATTGACCCAGAGATAAAACAAAAATGGTGTATCCAGATATAGTAAAATAATTATAAAATCTTTGAATAACACCCAAATTCCTTTTTATATCACGATAAATCAAAAGCTTATTATTATGGTATATTTTTGAGTTTATGAAAACTTATCATAAAATAAGTAAATATTTTTTGTAAAGATTTGCCAATATTCCTAAAAATATTAGAATAATCACTTTTTATTCAATAATAAAGATATAAAAAATGTATTAAAATAATAAAAAATGCTTAGCAAAAAAGTCTGTTATACCTTTTTATCTTATCTGTTAAGGGAGCGTAGATAGTTTTTTGGTAGCAGATAGGATTATAGACCTTATAAAATCGGTTGATGACGTGCGTAGCACGGAATAACCCTGAATTTTAGGAATGGAAAGAGGCTTGCGCCTATTAGGAGGTGGTGGGTTCTACTTGGCAAGCTGCCCGCCCCCTTCCTAAGACCTCTTTGGGTGGGTGGGTTAAAAACCCACTGCACGCCCCCAATGCAATGCGGGATTAAAAAGCGTAGCTGGCTTTGGTTTGCTAGTAGTTCAAGAATTGCTAACAAAAAAGCAATCTACGCCCTGTCATCTGACCCACTAAGGGGGCGGGTCAGGGTTTTTCTACCCACCCACCCGATGAGTTTGAGGGGGATATTAGACCCACCCACCCTTGCGGACTTCGTAAGGAGAGGCGTAAAGGTGAAGCCAACTGCTTGGCTTCACTAGCCTCGCACGACAATGCGTATATGCTCCGTGAGGAGCATAGCGGACAGCTAGCCCCTTGTCCCCTCTCAAGAAGAAAAACATTAACGCTATTGCGATAAGAAAGTTCAAAGCATTAGAAAAGATAGCAGACAAAAGCCTTTGGGAGCAAAACTGACCCACCCACCCGTAGGCTTCGCTCTCGTGAGTGGTCTTCAGGTTTGGATTTTAAAATCCAAACCGAGTGAAAAAATATCACTTACCCCCGACTGCCTTTGAAATCGTGCACGATAGTGGGCGTGCCTTTGATGTCGCTAAGTATCGCACAAGCAGTCTCAGCAGAATCCCCAAGCGTGCAAGATACCATCGAGGTTACTCCCGAGGCGATCCCTGCGACATAAATCCCATCTTTTATGAGATTTCTTTCGCCGTGTTTGAGCTTGATTTTGCCGGGTTTAGTCATCAGGGTATGGGGTTGTGTGATCTCATCAAGCCCAGTAATGTCAAAACCATTTGCCCCGGTGGCTAAGATGACATAATCGCCTGCAACATCGCCTTGTGTGGTCTTGATGGTAAATGCACCCTTAGAGCCAGAAATTTCAGTGGCTTTGGCATTAATGGCGCTCACGCTTACAAATTCTTGGATTTGTTTTTTGATCTGGGCGATGATGGCTTCACCACTCACAGATTTTGGGAAAAACGGCACATTGTGGATTTCGGCTTTGAGGATATCCCCACCGCCATTATCGATGATGGTGATGTCAAATTCGAGTTCTTTATTGATAGCTGAGGCGAGTATCAGCGCAGCATTAAGTCCTGCGACACTCCCGCCAATAATTACAATTCTTTTTTTCATTTTAATCCTTTGATAAATAATTTTGGTTCGCTCATATCAGATTGTAGGCTGTAACGAGCATAGAAAGCCCATAAACGCTGAGTAATGCGATTCGATGGAGTTTTGGGCTTGAGATGATAATCAGCTTGATACCCAGCCAGACGCCAACTATCGAAGCTACGCCAATATAAAGCCCGGCGTGTAATACATCTGTGTCGATGACATCGTGGCTATGAAAAGATATTGTCCCTGAAATCGAGGAAAATATCACAAAAAACAACCCGAGGGGAACGACCCTTTTGGATTCATACCCCAAATAATACCCTAAAATTGGCACCATTAATAAACCCCCACCAATTCCCAAAGAAATCGCAAAAATGCCTGTGATGATCCCGGTAAGGATAAGCATTAGGCGTTGGTTGATTTTGGATTTGATCGGTGGGCTGGCATTCACAGAGGTTTTGAGCTTGAAAGCGTATTTGACAAACGAATAACACGTGATGATAAGGAATAAAATCGTGAGGGTTTTGGTATTGATACTTGAGAGGATAAGCCCGCTAAAGCTTGCACCGATCAGCCCGCCAATGCCGGCATAAACGCCATCGGATATGTTAAGCAAGCCTTTTTTGTAGTTGATGATAGAGCCAAATGTTGAAGAAAACATCATTTGCATTACAGAAATCCCGATAGCGTGTTCAAAAGAATAGCCCAAGGTCAGCATCACTGGCACAATGATGGTCCCACCGCCCATCCCAAAGAAACCAGCAGCAATCCCGCTTATCATCCCGATACCAAGATATGCCAAAATATCCAAACCCATAAAATTCTCCTAAAGTTTTGCCATTACTATACGATTTTAATGGTATAAAGTTATTTAAAATCTTGATTTTTATACGATATAGGAATTGGTTTTGCTTTCAAAGCATTGAATTGGGGAGTTTGAGGGATCATTATGAGTGTGAGTTATTGTAATCGCTATGTCCAGATCGAATTATTTCAAGGAAGCCGTTTGCTTGATAAGGTGCTCGAATATGCCAACAAGCATTTTTCTGAACAATACCATCTGTCATCTTCGCTTTTGATTTTGGATGATGGGGAGCGATTCAAAAAAGATTATCTTATCAACTGGACTTATTATGCGAGTTTGCAGGATGAAAAAACCGATCTTGACACGATTTTGCTCCAAAGCCATCTGCCGATACGTATCAAGATTTTGAAAAAAAACGATATGCTCCAAAAAGTCAAGATTTCAATGCGCGTCATCGGTCTAAACAAGGTCATTTTAGGGCTGGATCGGCAAAATAAAGTCGCAAAAAGATACCTCAAAGCCCGATTTGGAAAGTATCTGGTTTTAGAAACCCCAGATGAGTTGCATTTGAGTGGTTCAAGGACGCATTTTTGGGAAAGTGTGATGGAGCTTATTGGCTCTAAGATTATCCATAATGTCGCACTTGATTTTGATTATGAGGGATTTGATGGCAAAAGTTTTGGAGACACATCGTTTCTGACCCAAGATGAACGCTCGCTTCGGCAATGTTATCTTGAGCTAGAATCCCGATTTGATGATGATTTTGCGAATGTAAAAAAACGTTATTTAAAACTCGCTAGAACCTATCACCCTGATAATGTCTATGGCAAAGATGAACGCACGATAAAGTCCTATCAAGATCGCTTTAAAAAAATCAATGAAGCCTACCAAGCCATCAAAAAAGTCTGCAACACTAAAAGAATATGTGCAAACGCTTCGTGAGAGATGTTTGTTAAAATTTAAAAATTTGATTTTGCCTAGTGGCGCGACTGGTTATTTTTCTTTACAGGGAGCGGGTTTTATCCTAGCCTCACCCCTTTGCTTATCAGGCGGGCGGGTAAAATCTCCTGACCCGCTCCCTTAGTAGGTCAGATGAAAGTGTGCAAGTGGCTTTTTTGCTAGCAATTCCAGACTTCAAACCTTAGAAAATAGGTTGATGACCAGCGGTAGCTGGGAATAACCCCATACTTTAGGAACGTAGGGCAGTTTCACTGCCCGTAGTGGTCTTCAGATTCGATTTATCGAATCGAGTAAAAAATAATGATACAATAATTGATAAAAATTAATTTGAAGAATGAGAATGAATCCACCAATCCTTAGCCTTGGTGCGCTATTAAGACCCGCTACGCCGGGACTGAAAGCGACGTTTTTGCAAATCCAGCAGGCATTTTTAGATGAAGGTATCCAGATTGTCCTTGAAAATAGTAGTGCTGAAATGATCGGACTTAGCGGGGTGGGGCTTTGTGTGGATTTTGAATCGATGTGCCAAAAAGTCGATGCCCTGATGTCTGTAGGTGGCGATGGGACGCTTCTTTCAGCATTACGGCGTGCGTATGGGTATATGATCCCCTCATTTGGAATCAACACGGGGCATTTGGGATTTTTGACTGCGATTGGACCGGATGAGGTTGCCGCATTTGCCCAAATGCTCCTAAAAGGTGAATATGCTATCAACGAACATATGATGTTAGAAGCGCGGTTGCAGACACCTACTGGGGAGCGCTATTTTTATGCCCTCAATGAGATTTTGATCTCGAAAAAAAAGCTTTCTGGGATGATCCATATCAAAGCGAGGATTGATAAAGAATTGTTTAATGTCTATCACGCTGATGGGCTTATCGTGGGGACACCGACAGGATCGACAGCTTATAATATCAGTGCGGGGGGTTCTGTGGTTTATCCTTTTTGTAAAAATATCCTTTTGACACCGATTTCGCCTCATTCTCTCACACAGCGCCCAATGGTTTTGAATGATGAGTTTGCATTGGCATTTAGCATAGGCAGTGATGGGGTGCTAGTAATCGATGGGCAAGAAATCATAGAGATGGGGCAAAATGATAATTTAGTTATTACCGCAGCACGCCATTGTGCCAAGCTTATCCAAAAGCCGTCTCGAAGCTATTTTGGCGTGCTAAAATCAAAGTTTAAATGGGGCGAAGAATGATTGGGCGACTTATTGTCAAAAATTCTGTGGCATTTGAAGATGTGGATTTGGAATTTCAAAATGGCTTTAATGTCTTTAGCGGGGCGAGTGGGAGCGGGAAGTCTGTGCTGATGGAATCCTTGCTTGCGATTTTTGGGCTAAAAGAAAGCAATGCGGAACTCATTGAGGCAAATCTCGATATTTCTCTGGGGGATTTTGGCGTGAATTTAGAGGAATTTGGATTGCTCGATGAAAGCGACCCTTTGGTCCTTAGCATTGTCAAAAAAGACAAAACAAGGTATTTTCTCAATCGCTACGTAAGCTCAAGAAAACGGCTGGGCGAGCTGGTGGCTCAATTTGGCAAACACATCGCTTCAAAAGGGGCAAACGAACTCAAAACAGAAAATATTTTGCGGGTTTTTGATGATTTTATCGCTCAAAAAATCCCCACCCACAAAGAGCTTTTGAGCAAACTTTCTGAGAGTTTTGTCTTGCTTTTAGATGTTAGGGCGACATTGGCAATGCTGATCGAAGAAGAAGAAAACATCCAGAGTTTAAAAGAATTTGCCGAATTTGAAATCCAAAAGATTTCAAGCCTCAATCCCCAAGAGGGGGAATACGAAAAATTACTCGAACTTAAAAAATCCCTTTCAAAAAAAGAAAAAATTCAAGAAAGCATTCAAGCAGCACTGGGAGTTTTTGAAGATTTGCCAAAAATATTTGGGGCATTAGCACTCATCGGCAAGGAAAACAAGGTGCTTGAAGATAGCACGCTTGAAGCACGCGGGATCTTAGAAGAAGAAAATGAGCGATTAAACGAACTCGATGAGCTTAACATCGAAGAAATGCTCAATCGTATCACCGAACTTTCTGAGCTTAATCGCAGGTATGGGAGCATTCAAGATGCCCTTTTGCATTTGCAAACACAAAAACAAAAGCTCCAAGACTATCAAAATCTAAGTTTCAACAAAGAAAAACTTAATGGGAAAATCAAAAACTTAGAGCTAGCGTGTCAGGAGCTTGCTGTGCAGATAAGCCAGAATCGCAAGGCATACTTGCAAGCATTTCAAAAAGAAATTGCCACGCTTTGTGTCCAGCTGTTGCTAAAAGCCCCAAACATCACTCTTGAGGGCACTGAGATGAAAAAAAGCGGGACAGAGCAGATAGAATTAAAGCTTGAAAGTGCTGGGGTAGAGGCTCTAAGCTCGGGAGAATACAATCGTTTGCGCCTAGCAATGATGTGTTTGGATGCCAAAATCAATCATTCCAAAGGGATTTTGGTGCTTGATGAAATTGATGCGAATTTGAGTGGGGAGGAGAGTGAGGGGGTCGCAAAAGTGCTTAAAAGTCTTTCAAAAACTTACCAGATTTTTGCGATTTCTCACCAGCCACATATGCCTGCTTTGGCAGATTGGCATTATTTGGTTGCCAAAAAAGAACAAAAAAATGGCGAGCAAAAAAGCCACGTGCAACTTTTGGACAAAGAAGGCAGGATTCTTGAGATGGCACGAATGATTAGCGGGGCAGATATTACCAAAGAAGCCTTAGAGTTTGCCAAAAAGAAACTCGAACAAAATTGCAAAGATTAGGCGATGAAACACTCGCTGTTGCAGAATGTGGCGCGGTTTTTTAGCAAAGAAGAAAGTATCTATAATCTCAAGCGTGTTGATGATAATCTCTTGAAGCTAGAATGCAAAAGCGGGATTTTCTATCTGGATATGACCAAGGGCGCTAGCGATGTGTTTGTCGCCCCAAATGCGCTGGTGAGTGCGAAAAACTACCACGCCCCTTTTGATGTAATGCTCTCTAAACTAGCCAATCGTGCAAAGATTTTAGATGTTAGCATTGATGGGAATAATCGGATTTTGAAGTTTGCTTGTCTGCAATCTGGGGCATATAAAAATACGCAATTTTTTATCCAGTTTGAATTTACAGGGCGTTATACCAATGTGATTATCCTCGATGGTGGTGGGGTGGTTTTGGAGGCATTGCGTCATATCAATGATGACAAAAGCTCTCGGGAGGTGCGTATCAATAAGATCTTAGAGCCACTCCCGCAACCTCTTAATCCCCCTGAAGCCTATGAGGTTTTGAGCGATGAGGCACTATTCAATGAACTCAAAAGCACCTATGATAGGCGGTTGGCAAAAAATCTTGTGACCAAAAAGCAAGCAGTTATCCATCGGATTTCAAAAAAAATTCAAAAACTCCAAATCGCCCTGCAATCGTTGCCTAGCGAAAAGGAACTCCGCACGCAAGCAGAGACACTCAAAGAAAATGCCGGGATTGTATTGGCAAATCTGGGGAGTATTGAAAATTTTTGCAAAGAAGTGAGGCTCAAAGATTTTTCTGGCAAAGAAATAAATATTATTTTGCCTAATGTGTGTAGAACCCCGCAAGAAGCGGCAAATCTGATGTTTTCACAATCCAAAAAACTTGCCAAAAAAGCTAAAAACACCCATCTGCAGGTGCAAAATCTCCAAGATAAGATTGATTTTTTGAACCAAGAGATCGCCTATGTAAGCACCATTACATCTTTGGAAGATTTGGTTATCATCGAGCCAAAAAAATCCAACAAAAAAATGCCAACAAAATACGAAGTGTTTTTTATCGAGGGTTTCAAGATTTCAGTCGGGAGGAATCAAACAGAAAATCAAAGCCTTTTGCAAGAAGCCCGTGCCGATGATATTTGGCTACACATCAAGGACGTGCCATCCTCGCATATGATTATCCATTGTGGCAAAAATAAAGTAAGCGAGCAAGTGATCTTAAAAGCAGGGGAAATTTTGGTGGGTTTAGGAGCGATTCAAGCGGGGAATTTTTGTGTCGATTATACTAAAAGGAAGTTTGTAAAAATCATCGATGGCGCAAATGTCATCTATGGTAAATACCAGACATTCCATTATAAAAAACCATTTCAAGGATGAAAGATGGCGATTTCACCGATTGGCAATGTAACTTATATCAATCAAAATTCCCAAGCACCTGCTGTGCAACAAGCCAATGCCTTGAATCGAAGCGATTTGACAAATATCATCAATAAAGAATTTGAAGATAAAATCAAAGATATCCAAGAAGTCCGCCCCACAGAAGATACCCAAGCCATCCACCCCGATGGCAAAGGCAATGGGGGGTTTGAACAAAGCGAGGATTCAAGAGATGAGTCAAAAAAGTCTTTAACTGATAAGTCAAGCGAAGAAGAACCTGCACCCGCAAGCTTGCATATTTTGGATATCAAGGTTTAGATCATATCGGCAAATTGTTTGAAAAGATTGCTTGATTCTTTGGGACCCGGGCTGGCTTCTGGATGGTGTTGGACAGAAAATATCGGCACATTTTTGTATTTGAGTCCCTCAATCGTATTGTCAAAAAGGTTTCGATGGGTAACTTCAGCGATTTGGGCGATTTCTTCAGGGACAGAATAATTGTGATTTTGTGCGGTGATTTCCACACGATCAGTAAGGAGGTTTTTTACGGGGTGATTCCCGCCGTGATGACCGAATTTTAGCTTATAGGTAGGGTAACCTTGTGCGATAGAAAGGAGCTGGTGTCCTAGACAAATGCCAAATATGGGAATTTTTGCATTGATGAGTTGCTTGATTTCTTCGACTTCGCTTGTGAGCATCAAAGGATCGCCAGGTCCGTTGGATAGAAAAACCCCCTGAATTTCGCCGTTTTGAAATCTCTCTATAATCTGGGTGGCTTGAAAACTATGTGGTACAACTTCAGGCTCAAGCCCAACAGCACGCAATTCGTTGAGGATATTTTTTTTTGCACCAAAATCGATCGCAATGATTTTTTTGGTAGTTTTTGGCATCGTGTATTGGAAGCTATCGCAGTCAAAAATCCCGTATTCGTGTGTGTAGGGAGTTTTTGTGCTGACCTCTGGGATGAGATTAATCTCTTGAATATTTTTTGCATTTTCGAGGATATTTTTTAATTCTTGCTGGTTTGAGATTTCATTTGAGGCTACCATCATCATCGCCCCATTGTTGCGGATAGTTTTTATGAGTGATCTTGTGTCGATGTTGGTGATACCCAAGATATTTTGGGATTTTAAAAAATTACTCAAAGAATCGGTGGCTCTAAAATTTGAATGAAAATCGTTGTAATGGCGCACGATAATACCTTTACAAAATCCCGCTTTTGATTCCATATCCAAAGGATTTGTCCCTATAATGCCGATTTCTGGCATACTAAAGATGACAAATTGTCCCGCATAGCTGGGGTCTGTGATGATTTCTTGATACCCACTCATCGATGTATTGAAAACGACTTCGCCTACGCTTGTGCCATTTGCCCCAAAGCTTTCTGCTTCCAGAAAAAGCCCATTTTCAAAATAAAGATAAATATTTTGTTTCATAAAAACCCTTTTCTTCGGAGTTCTTCTTCATAGAGTTTCTCAAAAACCAGCTCGTATTCATCTGTGCCTGCCAAAAGTTTTCGTTTGTAGTTTTTCATTTTTTCGATGACTTCTTCTTCGATTTCTTCATAAATCTTTGAATACGTATCGATGGATTTGAAGATGAGATTTTTGATGAGATTTTCAGATACGCCAAATTGGATAAAGCCCTCAAGGCTGATTTCATCAAGTATTTTGTGGGAAAGTTCGTTGTAGCGATCTTCCCAAGATAATAAAAAATTTTCTTTTTCGGCGATTTGGCGCTTTATCATCCAAAATAATTGCCTCTCATCTGCACGCATAAACTCGATTTCATCAAGATTTTCTTCAAGCAGATTTTTGGCTTTTTCATCAATCTCTAATTCTTTTTTGATGTCTTCTTCTAGGATTGTTTTTGCCAAATTTGCGACATTTTCTATTGGGGTTTTGAGTTCCAAAAGACTGGAGTTAGCAATGTCTAATGCGATTTTGTTGGCTACGTGGGGGATATGGGTTAGTTTTAGTTTCATTGCTCACCTCGGGTATTGGATTGTCCGCATTCTAACGAGTTTTAGGTAAATTTCTATTTAAAGTCAAGTTCAAGATTTTTTAAAACAAAAGTTTTTCATCGATACTATCTTGCGTTTTATTATCTGGGAGCTTCGAACTTTGGGTGTAGTAATAATCGCTCCCATTGATTGTTTTTTTGGCAACACCTTCGGGGATGTCAAATTTTCGCTTCAAGCCCGGATCAATTTTGAGGACATTCGTCAAAAAATATGCAAATACTGGGGGTGCGATGACCCCGCCAGATTCTTTCGGTCCAATAGGCGTGTTATCATCCCTGCCAAACCAAACAATAGCCTGAATCGAGGGAGTAAATCCTGAAAACCAGCCATCCACGTTATTGTTCGTTGTCCCTGTTTTGCCCGCGACTTCAATGCCATTAACTTTTGCACGCCTGCCTGTGCCATTTGAAACGACTTCTTTGAGAATCGATATGGTCAAAAACGCCTGTTGTGGGGAAGTAACTTGTTTGACTTTGATAGGCTCAAATGCTGTGGTATTGCCATCTTTGTCGGTAATGCTTGCAATCAGTGTCGGTTCGACAATGGTCCCGTAGTTTGAAAATATCGAATATTCCTTGGCTGCACCTAAGGGCGAAATCCCAAAGCTCCCCAAAATAATCGACATATCTCGGGGGACGTTTTTAAAGCCGTAGTCTTGGAGTTGGTTATAAATTTTATCAAAACCCACCATTTCTACGAGATTGATCGTAGCGAGGTTGAGCGAGTGGCTCAAGGCTTCTTTGAGCGTTACAAGACCTTTGAAGCTTTTGGAAAAATTATTGGGTCGCCAATATTCACTCTCTTTGTCGGCTTCTTTGGTGTCGATATTGTAGTTTTTGTTGAAACTTCTGGCTACATCAGGCACTCTGGTTGCAGTCGAATACCCATTGTCAAAAGCGATTTGATAGATAAAGGGTTTGATACTGCTCCCTAGCTGTCTTTTTGCTTGCGTGGCTCGATTGAAAGCACTTTTGTTGTGATCGATACCACCTACTAAAGCGAGGATTTTGCCTGTTTTGGTATCAGTTACTACCATCGCCCCATTGAGGGAGTCATAATCGGTAAGTTCTTCTTCTGGTGATGGTTCGGGTTTGTTTTTATCCAATCTTGCTTTGATGTTTTCATAGCCAAATTTGAGTGCCTCTTGGGCAATTTTTTGGTAATCCAAATCAATATTGAGCCTGATTTGATAGCCCCCGGTTTTGATATCTTCGATCCCAGAAAGTTGTTTCAAAACCTCATCAGTTACGTAAGGAGCAGCATTTTGGGTGAGTGTTTGGTTATAGACTTGAGGGACTTCAGCAGTGGCTTTTTCAAGCTCTTCTTTGCTGATCCAGCCTAAGGTATGCATTCGATTGATGATATTATTGGCACGACTAAGCGAAAAATCGAGATTTTTTGTCGGATCATAGAAACTAGGGGCTCTAGGCAGGGCGACAATCATTGCGATTTCTTTGAGGCTTAGATGATTGAGGGGTTTTTTAAAATACCCCATCGCAGCGGTTTTGACACCATAATAGCCGTGGCCAAAAAATGTTTGATTGAAATACCTCTCTAGGATTTCTTCTTTGCTTAATGTGCGTTCGATTTGGATCGATAGCAATGCTTCTTTGATTTTGCGTGATAAGGTCTTATCACGTGTGAGGACCATATTTTTGATGAGCTGTTGGGTGAGTGTGCTACCCCCTTCGACGTATTTGCCATTTTTGATATTTTTTATCATTGCCCGCACGATCGCATCAAAATTGATACCGCCGTGTTCAAAATACAGCGTGTCTTCGACAGCCAAGAGGGCTTCGATCATCTTGGGAGGGATCTCATCAAAATGGGCATAAAATCGAAATTCTGTATCATATACATTGGCGATAAGGCGGTCTTTGCGGTCAAAAATTTGGGTGGCTATTTGGGGGTGGTAGTTTTTGATTTTGGCAATATCTTTTCGCAAATCCATCCACAATATCGCAATATAAGCAACGATGGATAAAATAAAAATTCCTAAAATCAGCACAATTATTTTTTTAAGCATTAGTAACCTTATAGACCTTGAGTTTTTTTGATAATTTTACACAATTTTTTTGTTTGTTTAGGGGAATTTTTTATAGACAAAACGATTCGCAAGATGGGTTTTTGCACGGTTGGTCTGCGGATTGAGCCGACTAAAAATTTTTTATCTTGGAGTTTTTTGTGTGCTTGTAGCATTGTTTGGGTATCACCAAAAGGGATGATGAGGATTTGGGATAGCGGGGTAAAACCGAGTGTTTTTTGAACAACTGATTTGTGGGCGTGGATTTTTTTGATGAGATGGTGTTTGTTTTTTTGAATATATGCTAGATTTGCTAAGGCAAGGGCTACATCAAATAATGACAGAGCGGTTGTGTAGATGATACTTTTGGCACGATTGCATAAAAAATCGATGACATTTTTATTTGCAAGGATATACGCCCCATAGCTGGCGTAAGCTTTTGAAAGTGTGCCCATTTTGATAAAATTTGGCTCAATAGGGAGCTGGTGATAATCAAAATATCCCAATAGATTTTCGCCAATACTGCCTACACTATGCGCCTCATCAACAATCAGGAGCGCATTTTTTGCAACAGCGATGTTGGCAAATTCTTTATCAGCAATATCACCATCCATCGAATACACGCCCTCAATCGCGATGATGATCCTGCCCTTTGGCGGGAAAGCATCGATTTTATGGATAAGATCTTGGGGATCATTGTGTTTAAAAAAAACTGCTCTAACTGCTAGGTTTTTGGCAGCATAGATACCGCTGGCGTGGTATTTTTCATCAATGTATATTTTGTCATTTTTGCGCACTAGTGAATCAAAAAGGGCGATGTTGCCCAAAAATCCACTGCCTAAAACCACGCAACTTTCAAATCCATTAAGTTTGGAGAGTTTGGATTCTAGGCTTTGGTGCAAAGGCGAATAACCATTGACCAAAAGCGAGGCTTTTGGAGAATGGTAAGGCTGTTTGGCAAGGCGTTTGCAAGCTTTTTTTGCAAACTTCTTTTTTTCAGAAAGCCCGAGATAATCATTTGAGGCAAAATCTTTCAGCGTATTTTTGAAGATTTTGCGCTCCCGATAGAGGTGCGAGTGCTTGATGGCAACAAGCTCTTTGTTAAACATTTTGAACTTATTTTTCTTTGTTTAGCACGCCTTGAATGATTTTGTTAATATCTTCTTGTTTTTCAAGCAACATCTCATCAATACAAGTCATCACGCCGTGGCTACCACTTTCCATCCCCGATACTTTTTGATCGATAAATGTTTTTGAAACGCTATGCGATTTATCTAGGATCGATTTTGCCAAATCATTGGCTTCAGTATGGACGGTAGCGTGGAAGTTATCGAGTTTTTTATACCCTTGTGTCGTTGCAAAATGTTTCTTGCCATCGCCTTCAAAATACCATTTGCCCAAGCGACAATTTTGATGGGGGACTTGATTGAACGAATCAGAAATATTAAAGAGTAAGGCGTAGAGATTATTTTTATAAATAGTGTGATCAAGTTTAGCCAACGCACAAAAGATGCGGTTGTTTGAATTGTAGGTGGCGTATTTTGCGAGCTGTGCGCCGTCTTTGAGTGAATCAACCATTGTGTAGATATTATCAATGCTGGTTTTGACTTCTTCAGTAATCTGGTTGGTCTCATCGGTGCTGGTTTGGATATCGCTGGCTTCTTGTTGCATTGATTTGACAACAATAGCGATTTCTTTGGTGGCTTTTTGGGTTTTTTCAGCAAGCTTGCGCACTTCATCAGCCACGACAGCAAATCCCCTGCCGTGTTCGCCCGCCCTTGCTGCTTCAATCGCTGCATTGAGGGCAAGGAGATTGGTTTGTTCAGCGATGTCATCAATGAGTGAGATAACGTTGGTGATTTCATTGCTACGCTGGGTGAGTGAATTAACCAATGTGATGGCATTTTGCATTTTTTCATAGAGATTATTCACGCTTTCAGAAGCTTTGACACTGATTTCTAAGCCTTGAACCCCGCTTTCTTCAGCTTGCACGGCTTTTTCTAAGATATTTTTGCTATCAGTGAGGATGTCTTGAAAGGAAGCTTGTGCCCCCATCAAGCCATCTTTGATACTTGCGTGGTAAGTTTGGAAAAGATCCAATCCCGTGCCTTTCTCGAACATAGATTCACTCTCAAGAAGAGCATAATACGTGATCCCATCTATATTTGTGCTTTTGACTTTAAAGCTGTGATTTTTGAAAGAAGCCGTAGCGTCGGTTTCTTTGAGGCAATAAACGATTTCATCAAGATCTGAAATCTTTGAAGCATTTTCGTTTTTAAAGACGATTTTCCCGTTTTTCACGCCGATGAGGGCTTCTTGAACCGAAAATTCTGCTAACGATTTGTAGCAATCAATCTGTTTTTTAAGCCGATCGATTTCAGCATCTTTTTGAGCCATTTCAAATTGAATCTTTTTATTGCTTCCAAACATTGTTCACCTCTGTGCTTTTGTAGATTTTGTAAAGTAATCATACTTGATTTTTGCCCAATAATTCATTAAAATTGCATAAGATTCATTTTTAGTTTTACAAAAAATAACCCACTAAGAGTAAAATACAAAGTGGCACGCCATTTGATGAAATTTTAAAAATCGAGGTTTGTATGCAAAATAGACTAGAGACATTGGAATCAATACTGGATAGACTGCGATCATCCATCAAGAAAAATGGTTTGAAAAATTCCAAGCAGCGAGAAGAAATCATCACCGTTCTTTACAAGAGTGGGACGCATTTAAGCCCTGAAGAAATCGCCTCTGAGGTAAAAGTCAAGGATAGAACGACGAGCATTTCTTCGGTTTATCGGATATTGAGTTTTTTGGAAAAAGAAAACTTTATCACCGCTTTGGAAGCCGATAAAAGTGGCAGGAGATACGAAATCGCTGCAAAAGAACATCACGATCACATCATTTGCCTAAATTGCGGGGATATTATTGAGTTTGTCGATCCTGAAATCGAAGATAGACAAATCAAAGTCGCCCATAAATACAATGCCAAGTTGGTGAGCCACAATATGAAGCTATTTGTCTTTTGTGAAAAATGCCAAAAAGCTAAATAAAATCCCCAAATTCTAGCGGTTTGCCAAATGGCAAATCGTGGCGTGCCTTTTTCCCAATAATTTCTTTGAGATGTTTTGGCGGGATACCATCGTTCGGTCTGATAGAACGGATATTATTGCGGGTGAGTGCCTCGCCTTTTTTGATATTTTGAGCGACAAAAAGGCTACGAGCAAATTTTCGCCTTTTTTGCAAAATCCCTGCGTCTATTTTGGGTTCTTTTTCTCCTAAGGCACAAATGCAGTATTCAATTTGCTTTACCATTTCTTTAAATTCGTCCATATCCATACTAAAAGCAACATCAGGTCCCCCTAAGGATTTGTCTAAAATAAAATGCTTTTCTATCATACTCGCCCCCAAAGTTGTCGCGATGATAGGCGATAGATAGCCTTGTGTGTGGTCAGATAACCCGTATTTGACGCCATATTTTTTGCCTAACTGGGGCATTGAAAGCAAGTGGGCATCTTCTAGCGGGGCAGGATAGGAGCTGGTGCATTTTAGTAGCGTAATATCTTGGTTTTGGGCTTCTTTGCACGTTTCAATCGCAAGCGTGATTTCATCTTCGGTGGCGATTCCGGTTGAGATGATGATAGGTTTGTGCGTTTTGGCGACGTGATAGATCAAATCAATATCAGTGATTTCAAAACTTGCGATTTTATACATCGGGCAATCTAGGGATTCAAGAAACTCCAAAGCCTTGAGACTAAAGGGCGAGCTAAAGATGGTTAGACCGATTTTTTTAGCCAAGTCAAAAAGCTCTGGATGCCATTCCCAAGGCGTGTAGGCTTCTTCATAGAGTTCATAGAGGGTTTTGCCATCCCAGAGTGTGCCGGAGTTGATCTCAAAATACTTGTTTTTGGCATTGAGTGTGAGGCATTCAGGCGTATAAGTTTGGAGTTTGATAGCATCTGCTCCGCATTCTTTGGCACCTAGAATGGAGGCTTTGGCGACTTCTAGGCTTTGGTTGTGGTTGGCACTGAGTTCTGCGATGATGATGGGTTTGTGCATTATGATTCCTCTTGATGGCTTTTGTGATGATTTTTTTTCGGGTTTATTTTGCCATAGATAAAAACATCGCGATATGTGCCATCTTGGCAGATAAATTCGAGCAATTTTCCCTCTCTGATATAATCGTGTTTTTGATAAAAAGCGATGGCTTTTTCGTTGGTTGCCATCACCTCTAAATGCAGGCTATGCAGACCAAATTCTTCAAAACCGATGTGTTCTAGACAGCTCAAAATCTCTGTGCCTACGTTAGAGAGATGGGGATTTTTGTAAATCCCCAAATATGCGTGGTGATGGGTTTGGTTGTGTCGTGTGATCGAGCCTACGCCAAGTAAGATTTGATTTTTCTTAAAAAGCCAATAATGGCTTGTAGGGGTTTTTTTGAGATCCTCTATAAATCGCAGATGGGAAGCAAGCGAGATGTTTTTTGAATACATCCAAAAGGATGTGCTAGGGTGGTTTCTAAACTCCAGAACTTTTGCGTGGTCATCATCATCCATTTGCGTAAAATCCAGGGCGTAGATGGGCTCGATATAAAAATTCATTCCTCTTCCTTGTGGGCAATATTAGGTGAAATTTGTTCGTGCAAAATCTTGCCAAGTGCTTCTTTTAGGCGTTTTCCAAAAGGTATATTTTGAAATTTCCCAATCATTTCTTTGCGTTTTTCTATCGGTTCGATCGCTTCCAAATCCGCCTTTAGGTTTGATAAGTTAGTGATTTTCATCGCGCCGTGTTTTTCCCAATTTTTGGCTTGAAACATCTGGTTGGTAGCAACAGGAATGATAAGCGTCGGGACTTGTGCCATCGCTAGTTCGTTCAATGTCCCCCCGCCTGCCGATATGCCAACATCACATTGTGCCATCAGTCTTGCCATTTCGCTAGGGCATAGATGGGGGTAATGCTTGATTTTTTTGGATTTGGGAAGTTTGGGGTTCTTGCTTGAGATGATATGAAGCGTGTAGGGTTTGTCTTTGATGATATGAGCGATTTGCTCGGCATTATGGGTGCAATCACTGCCCCCAAATGTGATAAGCAGATCTGTAATATGGGGCTTTGGGGTTTTTTTGCAGAAAAATTGGCTATCTGTTATCAAAAATTCAATCCCAGCAAGGAATATTTGCCCGCCCATATCTAGCGATGTTTTGGGTGTTTCGGGATAAAGACTCTCTGCCCCCAACGCCCCGTTTAAGATCACAGCATTTTGAGGATAAATCAGGCGATTATTATCATCAAAGACAATGATTTTTTTTGTCAATGAAGCGATTTTTTCATAGATTTTTTGTTCGGCTTCATAGCTATCGATCACGGCAATTTCGAATGTTTCTAAGATTTTTTCGATCACAGGTGTTTCTAGCCATTCACAATAAACATCCCGCAATGCTAAATTGCTCAAATCCTCATCGCCACGCTGGTAGATCGTGGCTTGATAGCCCAGTGTTGCAAGCAGATTTTTTAGGCGATAGCAACGCATCAAATGCCCCAAACCTTGCGTTTGTCCGGCTTCAGAAAATATGGCTATCCTCATCGGGTGTGTTTGAGTTTGTATTTGATTTCTGCAATCTCCCAATCATCGGGCGTATCGATGTCTTGGACGGACATTCTCGGCAAAACAATCCCCAAAGAATGGGACGCAAAAATCGATTTTTGCTCCAAAAACGCCCCGGCTTTCCCCCAATAAAATGCACCGGCATCGTGATAGACTTCAGCGAGATCTTGCGAGCGTGTGGAGGAGTGTTCAGGAAAAAGCATAGAAATATTTTCATTATCAATCAAAAACCCTCTCCAAGGCGTGAAATCAAAGCACACACACGAAAATGCGTAGAGTTTTTCAGGATTCCCTAGCAGTTTTTGCAAACCCAAAATGATATATTCGGTCTCCAAAAGCGGTGCAGTCGGGTAAATACAGCAGGCTAAATCATCGTTTGAGGCATTTATTTCTTGGAGTGCGTGGGCGATCACCGGCAATGTCGGCGTGGTATCACTGGCAAGAAGCGCAGGGCGCATAAAGGGTGTTTGCGCCCCGTAATCTCTGGCAGTTTGGGCGATTTCCTCATCATCTGTGCTGACGATGACACTATCAAATACCTTGCAAGCAAGGGCATTTTGGATCGAGTAGGCAAGGATGGGCTGGTCGCAAAAAAGGCGGATGTTTTTTTTTGGAATGCGCTTACTGCCCCCTCTAGCGGGAATGATGGCGATTTTTTTCATCTTAGTAGGGCCATTCTGTTTCTAGGGCATCAGAGGCAAATTTTTTCTTATTGGTATTGCTCAACGCCCCGATATTGCTGTATTGGATCTTGGCATCAGCGATGAATTTCGATTGGATTGTATTATCACGGCTAATATCATAAGGTCGGATCACCCCGCTGATACGCAAAATCTGCTTTTCTCCATCGACTAAAACCTCTTTATTCCCATAGATGAAATAATTCCCATTTTCTAGGACTTTGATGATTCTAGCGGTAACGCTTAGGGTGAGGTTTTCGTTTTTGCTTTGTGAGCCACCGCCTTTAAAATTGGTATTATCGCTGGGTTTGGTGAGGCTATAATTGGTCTGATCATCAAGAAATTCCGCTGATTGCTTTTTTTTCTCATCATTGCCATTGTAGCTCAATCGTGGCGGGGTGCTATTCCCCCCTGATGTGGTGTCGTAGCTTTTGGATGCTGAATAGTTCGCACTGGAGGACTCTGCGATAAGCACGGTGATAAGATCATCAGGCTTCATCGCTCGCCTATCGGCGAATAATGGTCTCTCCCCTTGCCCAAAAAGACTGCCGGGCTTGCTAAATTCTGGGACAAATTCTTTGGAGGGCATTTCCTCGACATATGCGGGAGGATTGAGGTCGATTTCGGGTTCATACGCTTGAATGCAAACAACCATCAAGCCTGCGAGTGATATTTTTGCCAAAAAGCTTTTTGTAATGCTAACATTTTTCATCGTCAAATCCTTTTTAAAACTTCTGCTGGGATTTACAACTTGCGAAGTGTTCTTAGGTTATAATCAAAAGCAAAGTTTATTCCAAAGGATAAAAATGAGTGCGATCAAAGAAAAAATGGCACAAGATCTCAAAACGGCGATGAAAGAAGGGAATACCTTTTTGCGTGATACGTTGCGTTTGCTTAATAGCGCGTGCAAACAAATTGAAGTCGATGAGAGAAAAACCCTCAGCAATGATGATGTCATAGGGATTTTAAAGAGTGCTTACAAACAACGAGAAGACGCCGCACAAGCCTACAAAAACGCCCAAAGATTGGATTTGTATGAAAAAGAAACCGCAGAAATGCAAATCATTTTAGCGTATTTGCCCAAGCAACTTAGCGATGAAGAACTCGAAACTGAAGTTACCCAAGCTATCGAAAATATCGGGGCGCAAGGTCCCAAAGATATGGGAAAAGTGATGGGGGCGCTCAAACATCTTAGCCAAGTCGCTGATGGGCGACGCCTTTCTGAAATGGTCAAAAAACATTTGAATCAATAAGGCGTGCAGGCTAGAAACATCTTTTTGAAATAACTTGTTGCTTTTTGGATGATGGGTTTATCATCGGTTTTGAGGAGTGATTCGTAATTGTTTTCAAAAGCGTTTTTGCTCCAATTTGCCGAACCCAAAAACAGCGTTTTATCATCAATGATAGCGAGTTTTTGATGCATAATGCCGTGATATTTGGCATTTTTTGCGAGCCTGCCTTGAAGCAGGCAGGTCTTTATACCTTTATATTTACTCAGATAACCAATCGTTGAATGCGGGTTGTTTTGATTGGATTCTTTGTCATAAATGATTCGGATTTTTACCCCTCTTTTTGCGGCGTTTTTGAGCGATTTGGCGATGGCAGTGTGGGTGAAACTATAAATAGAAATATCGATGGTTTTTTCAGAAGAATCAATGGTTTTTATCAGTGAAGACAAGGCATCTTTTTTCTCATAAGGCATAAAATAAAGCACTTCGGTAGCGCTTAAAAACGCTGAAAAAACCACAAAAAAACATAATGCACGCAAAGCTGGGGTCATCGTTTTTCCTTAAACTAAAATCAGGCAATTAATTGCTATAATCCTAACACTTTTTAAAAAACAAGCGGAGTAAAGATTGAAAATACTTTTGATAAACAGCGATTCGATGGTAACCAAGCTTTTTGAAGCGGTGGCGAAAAAATTGGGGCTGGAGCTTGTGGTGCAGGGAGAATTGGTCCAAGATGGCGGGCTTGGTGATGAAGATAAAATCTTTTTATTTGTTGATGATAGTATTGAGGGAGAATTTGCTGATTTTATCCAAACCCACAAGCCAACTTTAAGCTGTTATCTGCATAAACGTTCGAGTTCTGAAGCGGATGGATTTGATTTTTATGTTAAAAAACCATTTTTACCCACAGAGATTTTGGATGTTCTTAAACCCAAGCTTGCTGAATTTGGCATTACAGATGAAACGACGAGCAATATCACCAAAAATGATCTTGAGGAGCTTAGTGATTCCCATTCCAAAGGTTCGGATTTGGGTTCTAGTTTGGACGATTTTGATCTGGAAAGTTTGGAAAGTCTGATATTTGATGACAAATCAGACAAAGATAGCAAAACGCTTGATGAAGATATTTCGCCCGAGTCTGCTGGGTCTGTGAGCGAGCTTGGTGATCTTGTCGAGAGCGAGCCTAGAGCGTCTTTAGAAGAAAAATATAGCCTAGAAGACCTAGAAGAAATCAAAGAAGACCCATCCGCTCAAAGCGCTACAATCCCTGAAAGTATTGAAGAAGTGGCACCAAATGATTTGGATGCCGATTTTGAATTGAGTTTTGAATCTGAACCTACGCAAAAAGACAACCAACAAGATTTAGATGACCAAAAAGATTCGGATTTGATTGGTTTGGAAAAATTGATCGAGGGTATTGACGCCCAAGTTGAGGAGGAATCTTTTGAAGAATCTTCGCTGGATAATTTGGATGATAAGATGGATGCAATGCTTGAATCTTTTTCTTTGGATGAATCCCAAAAAGAAGATGAAGATATGGTGAGTGATTTTACCCTCGCAGACGAGGAAATGCCACAAGAAGACCTAGATTTGGAGGCTTTAAAAGACACTTCAGATACATCTGGCGTGCTTGATAAGGATCAGATTCAAGAGGTTAAAAAAATATTAGAAGAAACGACCAAAAAGGATACATTGATGGAAGAAATGGATAAAGTTGAAAATTTTGAGCATATTGATGAAAAAGACATTATGAATGCTTTGGGTGAAGAAGCTTCGTTGGATTCAGGGGATTTAGATGAAAGCATTCCTGAGGAGGCTTCTGAAGAGACTTTGACCCAGCACGATGATTTAGAGATAGCAGAACAAGATGCCATTAAAGATTCAGGCTTGGATAATATTGGCACTGCCCAAGCAGAACACAAAACGCAAGAAGGTCTGAGCAATAATCTTTCAGATTTGATTGCAAATACACCTTTAGAAAGCCTCAAGTCATTGCTTGATGGGATGCAACTCACTATTAATATCAGCTTTCCTGATAAGAAAAAATAATGAAAAATGGCGGGATTTTGATTTTATCAGGTCCTAGCGGATCGGGGAAAAGCACATTATGCAAGTATCTGCAAGAAAATATTCCTGATATTTATTTTTCTATCTCGACTACCACCAGAGCCCCCAGAGAAGGGGAAAAAAACGGCAAACATTATTATTTTGTCTCTCAAGTAGAATTTTTTAACGACATCAAAGAAAACAAATTTTTAGAATGGGCAGAGGTCCACGGGAATCACTACGGGACTTCTTTAGGACCGATTCAAGAGGCATTAGCGCTGGGAAAATTGGTGGTTTTTGATGTGGATGTGCAAGGGCATCGGGGTATCAAAAATTATTATGCGGGGGCGTGTTCGGTTTTTATCGCTACAAAAAACAAACAAGTCTTAAAAGATAGGTTGAGTTCAAGACAAACCGATTCTGAAGAAACGATTCAATTGCGCTTAATGCACGCTTATAATGAAATGAAACATATCAAGGAATTTGATTATTTGATTATCAATGATGACATCACGACTGCCAAAGAAGCGATTTTGTGTATCGCAAAATCCTTGCCATATAAGCAAGATCCTGATAATTCCGCACGTTTATGCAAAGAATGGCTTGAAAATTTGTCTTGATTTGCGTTGTGTGAAAAAATGTTATAATACTTGACAAAATAAATATATAAAGGATTTCGATGGGTGGTTTTGGAAGTGTATGGCATTGGGTGATTGTTCTTTTGGTGATTGTTTTGCTTTTTGGTGCAAAAAAGATACCAGAATTGGCTAAAGGCTTGGGTAGCGGTATCAAGAATTTCAAAAAAGCAGTCAAGGAAGATGAAGACGATGACGATAGCATTGATGGTTCGGTTGCCAAAATTGAGACCCAAAAGATTGAGGAAAAACCAAAAGTCAAAAGAACTCGGGCAAAAAAGACCCTTGAAGTCGAACCCGAGAGTGTCTCAGAAACTCCCAAAAAAAGAGGGAGAAAGCCCAAAGCCAAACCAACCCTTGATGATCAATGATAATTCATAATGTATTATCAAGTTAAAAAAATCCTAGAAGATATCCTTGCTACTGATATTATTCTAGAACGCCCAAAAAATAAAGAACACGGGCATTATGCGAGTCCTGTTGCCTTTTTATTAGCCAAAATCCAGAAAAAATCCCCGATTCTTATCGCCCAAGAGATTGCCCAGCGATTGTGCGAAGTTGAAGCATTCGAGCGTGTTGAGGCTTTGAATGGCTATATCAACATCACACTTTCAGAAAGTTTTTTTGAAAAGCTCGCAAGCTACGCCATCGAGCAAGGTAGGGATTTTGGCAAATATAAGGGTGTGCCTAAAGAAAGCATTCTTTTAGAATATGTGAGTGCTAATCCGACCGGACCTTTGCATATCGGACACGCCAGGGGAGCTATTTTTGGCGATAGCCTGTGTCGGATCGGTCGTTTTTTGGGCTATGAAATCACTACAGAATACTATATCAATGATGCGGGCGCTCAGATCCAAATGCTTGGGCTTTCGATTTATCTCGCTGGCAGGGAACATTTGTTGCAAAAAGAAGTCGAATATCCCGAGCAGTATTATAAGGGTGAATATATCCTTGATTTAGCCAAAATGGCTTCGGAGCGATTTGGCAAAGAGATTTTTGACCCGCAAGATTTGCAAAAATCCATCGTTTTGCTCGGTGAATTCGGAAAAGATTTAATGCTTGAAGAGATCAAACAAAATCTCATTGAAGTAGGCATTATATTTGATCATTTTGTGAGTGAAAAATCACTTTTCCCCCTGTGGGATGCGGTGCTTGCCAAATTGAAAAAAAATGGTGGTATTGGCGAGTGTGAGGGGAAAATCTGGCTACGCTCAAGTGCTTGTGGGGATGAAAAAGACCGCGTCATCGTCAGAGAAAACAAAGAGCCCACCTATCTTGCCGGCGACATTATTTATCATAATGACAAATTTATGCGTGGTTATGACCATTATATCAATATTTGGGGGGCGGATCATCACGGCTATATCCCACGGGTAAAAGCAGCGATTCATTTTTTGGGCTATGAGTCCGCTAAACTTGAGGTCTTGCTATCTCAAATGGTGAGCTTGCTTAAAGGCGGGCAACCCTACAAGATGAGTAAGCGTGCGGGGAATTTTATCTTGATGAAAGACGTAGTTAGCGATATTGGTAGCGATGCCTTGCGTTTTATATTTTTGTCCAAAAAATCAGATACGCATTTGGAATTTGATGTCGAGTCGCTAAAAAAACAAGATGCCTCCAATCCTGTTTTTTATATCAACTATGCCAATGCCCGTATCCATACGATGTTACAAAAATCCAGCTTGGCAGAAATTGAGATTTTGGGGGCAAGATTGCAAGGGATTCACAAAGACGCCAAAAGTTTGCTCTTTCTTGCCCTAAGTTTTCCTAGAATCCTTGAAAGTGCTTTTGAAGAAAGAGGGCTTCAAAAGCTATGTGAATACCTCAAAACCCTTGCTGCAGAGTTTCATAGTTATTATAATGCCCACAAGATTATCGGCGAGCCTCTCGAAGCCCCTGTATTAAAGATTTGCAAGGTTGTTAGCCTCTGTATCACGATTGGCTTGGATTTGCTTGGCATTGAGGCAAAAACAAAAATGTAAGCCAACACGCAAGAATATGGGATAATATCCCGATCTGTATCCGCCCAATTTGTTTCAAAAAATATTATCTTTTAAAGTTGTAACCCCCCAGCATTGGCACAATATGTCTGTATTATTTTCTTGTATATATTTATTTCACTAATGGGCGCAGTATTTTATGGTTGGTCTTTCTCTAGCATTATTTGGGTTGTATGGGGGTAAAAACAAGTTTGGATAAGAAAATTTTGCGTGCTTTGCTTGCCTTATTATACTTTTTTGGCACTGGAGGAGTTTTGAGACAAATACGCAAGACTCAAAGTCGCTACCAGAGAAACCCCAATGCCAATAAAATAGGGGAGAACTGAAAACATATTTTTATTCATCAAAACCACCACCACCCCTATCAATATCACATAAGCAAGGATTCTAAAAAACCCCATAGAAAGCTGTAATCCCAAAATAAAGCTCGAAAAACTGAATTTTGTTTTTGGGGCTTTGGCGTCTTTGTTTTCTTCAAGATTTTCTTCGATCTCGCTTGGAGATTCTTTTGTTTGGAGCAAATCTGCTTGCGTGATTTCTTTATTGATTTTGCGTTTCAAGCTACTATAGGCACTCCATAGCACAAGGCAAAAGCTAAGAAATGCCGCTTCAAAACTCATCACCCCTGCGGTATGCCAAACCCCATAACAGACCAGAGCGCCGATAACATTGACACCCAATAAAATCAAAAAACAGCGGTATTTACAATCCATCGGGCTTACCATCATATTTATTGCTAAATTTGTCATTATGTTGGTTTGCATTGTTGTGGGCATATTTAGGGTCTTTGGCGAGCTCATCAAATTCTTTTTTTGCTCGTTTGTAGGCCTTGTAGGTGTTAAGGATGGCAGCACCTATCCCCCAAAACACCCCCAACCAAAATAGCCAGATGATACCCGTGAGTTTTTGCAATGCCCAACCAATAAGGACACCAAGAAGCACGCTCACGACAATAGAAATCCCAAGACTTAAATCATTGGCACCTTTAATGACTTTTTTGAATTTGGGTTCTTGATCCATCAAATGCCCTTAGAGATTTCATCAAAGCTCTTTTCTGCACAATGGATCACCGCATCAATGATGGCATCATCCATCGCCGTGCAAACAAATCCCGTCTCAAACTGCGAGCAAGCCAAATAGACGCCTTTTTCAAGCATTTTTCTATGGAATTTCGCAAACATTTGCGTATCGCTTTTTTGGGCGTCATCAAAATTTCGCACGGCATTATCACAAAAGAAAAATCCAAACATACTGCCACGCACACAGGTCTGTAGCGGTATTTTATGGGGTTTTGCAGCTTCTTTTAAGCCTGTTACTAATTTTTGTGCGAGGGTTTCTAAATGGGTATAGATCTGCGGATTGGCTTTGATCTTGCAAACTGAAGCAAGCCCGGCAGATACAGCGATAGGATTGCCACTAAGGGTGCCAGCTTGATACACACCACCAAGCGGGGAGAGCAGGCGCATTATCTCATCTTTGCCTCCAAAAGCAGCCAGTGGCATTCCCCCGCCGATAACCTTGCCAAACGTTACCATATCAGGCACGACATCGCAATACCCCTGCACGCCTTTTAGCGAGGCGCGAAACCCGCTCATCACCTCATCAAATATAAGCACAGCATTATGTTTGTCACACATTTCCCTCAAAGCCTGCAAAAAGTCAATATCTGCCGGCACTAATCCCATATTCCCAGCGATGGGTTCGATGATGACACAGCCAACATTTTTGCTGGTTTCAAAGCAAGCTTGCACCGAGTCAATGTCGTTGTATCGTGCTACGAGCGTATGTTTGCTAAAGTCTTTTGGCACACCTGGAGAAGATGGCTCACCAAATGTCGCACACCCGCTCCCAGCACTCACCAACAAAGCGTCACTATGCCCGTGATAACAGCCATCAAATTTGATAATGTCATCTTTTTGGCTGTAGGCTCTTGCTAGCCTGATGGCACTCATTGTCGCTTCTGTCCCGCTACTGACAAGGCGGATTTTTTCCACACCATCATAGATAGCAATAATCTCTTTGGCAAGCGTGGTTTCAAGCTCGGTGGGTGCGCCAAAACTCAAGCCATTGCCGATGGCATCATAGACACTTTTTTGGATATCGCTATCGCAGTGTCCAAATATCAGAGGTCCCCAACTTTGGACAAAATCAATATAGCGATTCCCATCGACATCAAAAAGATGGCAACCTTGTGCTTTTGAAATAAATAGAGGCGTTCCGCCCACGCTTTTAAACGCTCGCACCGGAGAATTGACACCCCCGGGGATGACTTGTTTGGCTTCGTTGAAGTCATTGACACTATGCAATAATTCCAATATTTTCTCCTATTTTGATTCTGAAATGTATTATACCGATTTGTTTGATGTTTGGGATTTATTTTGTGGGGTGCTACGAGAGTTCGTAGCGTTTGGAGATGTTGTTTTTATTGTTTGATGGGCGCACTGAAAGTGATAGCTACTTGAGACCAAGTAAGTCCTTCGTGCAGATCGTGGCAACCTACAGCCAATTTTTTGAACGCATCATTGAGTGAAAATTCCATAATGTCTAGCACGCCCGTAGCAACTAATTTTCCATCTTTGATGGTGTATTGCATAGGAACTTTTACGTTTTTGTTATTCATTTTTACCATTGCTAAAATTGTGCCTTGATCCTTGCCTTCCATCACATTTTTGAAAGTTACTTTGATACCGCCATTTTTGAATTGGGAAAAGAAAAAGTCTTGTAAATTTTTATTTTTGGTAGCATCGTGTAATTCTACTTTCATCGGGTCGATAGTCGCCGTTGCGCCTTCGAGTGTTGCAGCAATGCTGTCTTGTTTTTTGCCAAATTTGTATTGGATATCATTAAATGTCCCACTTACAGGTGTTTTTTGGGCTGTTTTGTATGCTGTCCAAGAGGTTTCGACCTTTTTGGTGTCGATGGTTGCAGCATTTGCTAACATTCCAAATAATGCGATTGCCAAAATACTCATTGTCGATTTTTTCATCTGTGTTCTCCTTAGGGTTTTGATATAAACGCTAAAGCTTATTAAATAATAATTAATGATTTGCTAATAAGAAGTTATGAATCAAAGAAGATAGGGAGGCGTTGCAGGGGGTGCAACACCGAAAGGTTTATTTTGTAGGGGCATCAAATCCGATCGTAACTTCTGACCACGTAACGCCTGCGTGGAAAGGTTTGCAACGGGCTGAAAGGGCGGCAAATTCATCTTTGAGAGGGAAATCTTGGATATCAATCTTCCCTGTAGCGCTGAATTTGCCATCCTTGATGGTGTATTCCATCGGCACATTGACATCTTTGCCATTCATCGAAACAACCGCAGCGATACTGCCTTTGTCGCCATTTTCTTTGACATCCTTGAATAATACTTTGATAGGGCTTTTCATCTTAGAAAAGAATGTTTCTGTGATGTTTTTATTCCTCATTTTGTCTTTGGTATCCACGCTTTTTGGATCCATTGTTGCGCTCGCACCTTTGAGGGCACCTGAAATGCTATCAGACTTTGAGCCAAATTTGAACTTGGTATCATTAAACATCCCTTTGACGGCAACTTTTGCTTTCATTTTGTAGGCGATAAAGTAGGCTTCACCTTTTGTGGTATCGATAGTTACCGCATTGGCAAAAACTCCAAACAATCCGAATATAGCGAGGCTTGCTAACATTTTTTTCATTATTTATCCTTTGAGATATTTTATTTTTATAAAGCAACGCCATTATACAATACAAAAATAAAAATAATTACTATTATGTTAATTATTCTCGCTACTTTTGCCACTAGTTTTTGAAATCTTCCCTCAATGCAAAAAATGTCGGACGCCTGTGAAATACAATGCGATATTATGTTCGTTCGCACTTGCGATGACATCATCATCACGAATACTCCCTCCAGGCTCGATGATAGCGCTCACCCCAGCATTTGCTGCCATATCGATACTATCACGAAAGGGAAAAAACGCCTCAGAAGCCAGCACGCTCCCTGTGATATCTAGCCCCATTTCTTTGGCTTTATTTAGCGCACTTTTTGCAGCATCTACACGGCTTGTCATCCCCATACCGATGGCTACAAGCACGCTGTTTTTGACATAAACAACGCAGTTTGACTTGGTCAAAGCAGCGATTTTATAAGCGATGTGAAGATCGTGGAGTTGCGTTTTGCTCGCAGGGGTATGGCTCACCAGCTTGGCTTGTGATATTTCTGTATCGCTGATTTGGTCGGATTCTTGATAGACAAACCCCCCTTCAATATGCTTAAAATCAATACTATCTTTGGGGAATGCTAATGTTTTGCCATCTTGGCTGGCTGTGAAGATTTTCATTCTTTTTTTGGATGCAAAGACCTCAAGGGCTTCGGCGGTGAAATCAGCAGCGATGAGGACTTCAATAAATGTTTGATTGATGGTTGTAGCGAGTATCTCATCTACCACGCCATTGATAGCCACCACGCCCCCATAGGCGCTCACAGGGTCGCATTGGAGTGCAGAAGCGTAGCTTTCAAAAACATTTTCCTTGATAGCAAAACCACAGGGATTCCCGTGCTTGATAATACACACAGCGGGGGAGTTTCCAAAGCTCGTGGCAATTTTTATGGCCGCATTCATATCGGTGAAGTTATTGAAGCTCGCTTCGCCTTTGAGGGTTTTTAAACACTGGCGATAAAAATTGCCAAATTCATACATTGCCCCCTTTTGGTGCGGGTTTTCGCCATATCGGGTTTGGCAGACTTTTTCACCAGTTATGAAGACCTTTTCACCCAATTTTTCACAGAAACGCTCGTTCATATAATTGGCGATCAAACAATCATATTGTGCGGTGTGTTCAAAGGCTTTTATCATCATTTTACGCCGAAATGCGAGGGTATTTTGCCCCTCACGGAGGGTTTGGAGCGTGATGTCGTAGTCAGAAATATCGGTGATGACAAGCACATCTTGAAAGTTTTTTGCCCCCGCACGGATCATACTGGGGCCACCAATATCGATGTTTTCGATGATGGTTTCAAAATCATTCGTGGTTTCTATGGTGGATTTGAAAGGGTAGAGATTCACACAAACGACATCGATCGCAGGGATTTGATGGGTTTTTGCTTGGGTGGTGTCTTGGGCGTGGTTTCTGCGTTGCAAGATACCCCCGTGGATTTTTGGGTGGAGTGTCTTGACCCTGCCATCAAAAAGCTCCACACTCCCGGTATGATCGCTCACATCGGTGGCAGGAACGTCGTTTTCTAGGAGTGTTTTGAGTGTGCCTCCGGTGCTTAATATCTCATAACCAAGCTCACAAAGCCCCTTTGCAAACGGGACAATGCCTGTTTTGTCGCTCACGCTAAGTAGTGCATACATCGTTTTCCTTTGAATGGTTTTGTATGCCCAAAAGTATAGCAAAAGGGGAGCAAAAGCACGATAAAAGCAATGGCGATCGTGCCGATTATGTATGGTTTTTTATATGTTTGCGGGCGGGCAGATTGGGGGGTGTATAGATTGAAGCGGTGGCAATGCTTAGCGAATCCCAGAGGGGTCTTGGGTGTTTGCGTGTTCTTTTGGCTTGGCTTGGGGTGTTTCTTGGGGCTTATCTTGTTCGCATTTCTCTGTGAGGTCTTCGCTCAAGATAAATCTTCTTGGGATAGTGAAGCGATGGGGCTGGTTTTGTTTATCTGGGATTGCAACATAATACTCTTCGCCGATATTTGATAAGATTTTAGGGTATTGGATTTTGATCGCATCAGGACTGATGGCTATTTTCTCGGAGTTGTTTAGCTCTTGAGGGATGAGGGCTTTTGCTTGTGTGTCTAGAACCAATATTTTTGGGCTGTAGTTACCAAAGTGGAGTAGGGATATAAATTTTGATGAAAAAATTGCAGAAATGATTATTGTTGTTAGGAAAAGAATGACTATAAATGTGATATAAGCATACCCTCTGAGTATAAAGGCAAGGGCTACTATATAAAAAATAATCAATAAAATTTCTAATGTATAATTTGGAAAAATTATAATAAATAGAAAAAATACTATAGACATTAATAAAATAAATAATGTGAAGAGTGATGATTGGAAAATATTTTTTAAAATATAACGATATAAAGAGAATATTGCCATTATAACCACAATGATACATACAAACCAATAGATACTTTTCATATTCCAATGATCTAAAATTGACATAACAATCGCAGGGCTTATCATAGAAATACTTAACAATAACACTTGTTTTTTACTTAGTGATTTATATCTAAATGTTTCTTCTATAATCAATGGAATTAAAACTTGCAGTATTCCAAATATGATTCCTGCCAAAATCCCTGTGGTAGAAAGGACCATCAAATAAAACAAGAGGCTTTCTCGTGTCATATTGGGAATATACTCAAGTTTAAAAAAGAAATAGGATGTAAAAATGATAATACCGATGGTGAAGAACATCAGGAATGATAAAAATGGGTATTTTATCAAGTTATGAATAAAAAGCTTAATTCTTGATAAGCCAATTCCCATTCGTGAATTTAAAAAAGAATCAAAAATACATTCAAGTTTGAATCTGATTGCGGTATCTTCATTTATTGATTTTAACCAGCGGTATTGTTTATAAATTTTTTCATTGATCGAATCAAAGTCTTCAGAGAGAGTATCAAAGTCTTTTTCACTGATATTTTTGAGTAATTTTTGTTTCTCTTGAAGCATTTTTATCAAGGTATTTCTGGCACTCAAAAAATCAGGATTAGTTGATGTTTTTTTAATTTTTGTAATTTTGACTGAAAATGTTTTTTCAATGAGCTTTTTAAAAAAATTTATTATCTTGGTATAAAAATTGGGTTGCGTATCTTCCAGTATTTTTTCTAGCCCCACAATACATTTATCGCATTCTTGAAGCTCATTTTTCCGAATCCGTAAAATATCATCAAATGTCATTAAAAACCTTTATATTTCAAATCAATTGATTATAGGCAATAAATGATTAAAATAGATTGATTTTATACAAAATATGCAAGCTAAAATTTCAAATTCCAATTTATCGCATAACAACCCTATCAAAAATTTCTTTAGCACTTAGATGGGAAATATCTTGAAATTGTGTCCTATTAAATGTGCTTTGGCGTTTGGCAAGCTGGGTGGTGTGCGTGCAGATGGTATTTTGGAGTTCTTTTAAATCCATATGCCCATCAAGATAAGCGATACACTCCTTAGGGCCAATCGCTTTGAAAGGCTGGCAATCCCTTTTGTAGGTCTTTAGCAACGAAGCAATCTCATCAACAAGCCCCATTTGGAGCATTTTTTGCGTGCGCTCATAGATCTTTTCTTTCAAAATCTCTTTGGCAATCGCAATGGCATAGATTTTGATCGGGTAAGCAAAGGGTTTTTTGGGGTGGTTTTGGAAATACACGCTTGGCGGTGTGGCGGTGGCAAAAAATATCTCTAAGGCTTTTTGCAAACGATACGTATCGTTATTGGCGATATTTTTGGCATAAAGCGGGTCGATTTGAGCCAAAAAGGCGTGCGGGTTTTGGGATTGCAAACATTCATCGATACGTTGTTGGACTGATTGCTTTTCTTTTTCACAAAGCATAGGCATTTCGCTCAAACCCTCGATAATGGATTTGAGATAAAAACTACTGCCCCCAACGATAAGCAAGGTTTTTTTGGCTGTTTGCTTGATAGCAGTTTCTAAAAGGCTTTTAAAAATTTGGGCGTTATTATGCTCGTTGATAGTAAGCTCATTGATCCCGTAGTGTTTGATACGCCCAAGCTCTTCTACACTGGGTTTGGCAGCAGCGATGTTGATTTCTTGATAAATGCTAAGGGAATCTAGCGAGAAGATTTCCGCATCGATTTTTTCAGCGATTTCTAGGGCGAGGGCGGATTTGCCACTAGCAGTGGGTCCCAAAATCGCCATAATTTCGATGTCTTTTTTCGCCCCTTTTTCTTCCAATCTTTCTCCCAAATCAGCCACCCATCTTTGTAAAATATAAAATATTAGTTTAACATATTTTTGGGCTTTCAGGGTCGTTTTCCACGCTCGTTTGGTGCGTGATTAAACTCAAGTTTTGTCGCACATTGAGGCTGTGCGACTTATGATTGGGGATAAAATTTAGATAGAAAATTACAGAGAAAATAAATCACTAAATTCATTGAAAGGCGTATTTTCCAAATCTGTCTGCGAGGCACAGAGATCTTTGATTTGGGCGCATTTTTTTGGGCTTAGCCTTGTGGCGAGATTGGCGTTAAATTTTTCAATCAACAGAGGAATCCCCTCTTTTCTCCTCCGTCGATGACCGATGGGGTATTCCACCGCAACATTTTGGCTTTTTGAGCCATCTTTATAAAATATTTGCACCGCATTGGCGATGGAGCGTTTATCAGGCTCTAAATATTCTCTTGTATAGCGTTCATCAACCACCACTTCCATTTTGTCCCGCAACCTATCGATTCTTGGGTCTTTTGCGATGTCATCTTCGTAATGCTGTGCTTCAAGTTTGCCCTCCAATAAGCCGATGGCGACCATATATTGGATACAATGATCCCTATCAGCAGGATTGCTGAGAGGCCCTACTTTGTTGATGATTCGGTGGGCGCTTTCTTGGGTTGTGATGATGATTTTTTCAATATCATCGAGCCTGTTTTTTACTTCTTGATGGAGTTCTAGGGCTGCTTCGACAGCCGTTTGGGCGTGAAATTCAGCCGGAAAACTAATCTTAAAAAGCACATTTTCCATCACATAGCTACCAAATGGTTGGGGGATAGATAATTTTGCCCCTTTCATTTTGACATCTTCAAAGCCCCAAAATTTCGCACTCAAGGCACTTGGATAGCCCATTTCTCCGCTGATGGATTTCAAGGCAAGATTCACCCCTCGTGAGCTAGCATCCCCCGCTGCCCAAGATTTTCTTGAGCCTGTATTGGGGGCGTGGCGATAGGTTCTTAGCGCACCCCCATCGATAAAGGCTTGCGAAACGGCGTTGCGGACTTCTTCAAAATTCCCTCCAAGTAGCACGCACGCCATCGCAGTTGAAGCAATCCGCACAAGCAAAACGTGATCAAGCCCTACTTTGTTAAAGCAATTATCCAATGCAAGGATACCTTGAATTTCGTGGGCTTTTATCATCGCTGTGAGGACATCTTTGACTTTCAGAGGGCTCAAGCCATTAGCGATGTTTTTTCGGCTCACATAATCACTCACCGCCCAGATAGCCCCCAGATTATCAGATGGGTGTCCCCATTCGCTAGCCAACCAGGTATCATTAAAATCCAGCCATCGCACCATCGCCCCAACATTAAAAGCCCCACGCTCCGGATCGAGTTGGTAGCTTGTGCCGGGAATCTTTGTGCCTAAAGGGCGAAATTCTGCCCCCTCAACCACAGGCCCTAAAAGCTTCGTGCATTGCGGGAATTTGAGTGCCAAAAGCCCGCAACCTAGCGTATCCATCAGGCAGTATCTCGCTGTCTCATAGGCCTCTTTTGACGTGATGTTAAAATCAAGGGCATACGTGGCGATTTGTGATAAAAGCTCATCAAAATCAGGTCTTTTGCTGTCTAAAATTCCCATATCATTATTACTCATAAAATCTCCTTTTATCGGTTTTGTATTGGGACATAAGGTCTATTTTGGGGACCTATGTATTCTGAACTGGGGCGAATAAGCTTATTATCTTGTCTTTGTTCGATGATATGTGCTAGCCAGCCAGTGGTCCTACTCATAATAAAAATCGGCGTGAAATAAGCTGTGGGGATTCCCATAAAATGGTAAGCAGAGGCACTATAAAAATCAAGATTGGGGAAAAGCTTTTTTTCTTCCCACATTAGTTTTTCTATCCCCTCTGAAATCGTATAAATTCGATCATCTCCAACATCTTGGGCGAGTTTTTTACTCCATTCTTTGATGATGGCATTTCTTGGGTCGGCTTTGACATAAACGCGATGACCAAATCCCATAATCTTGGCTTTGTTTTCGAGTTTTTTTCGCACCCCTTTGATGGCTTCTTCTTGGGTGGAAAATTCCATTATCAAATCCATCGCTGCTTCGTTTGCCCCGCCGTGCAAAGGACCTCGCAACGCCCCAATCGCCGCCGTGATAGCTGAATACGTATCTGAAAGTGTTGAGGTAACGATTCGAGCGGTGAATGTTGAGGCATTAAATTCGTGTTCTGCATAGAGTATCAAACTCGCATTCATCGCTTTTACCCAGAGGGGTTTGGGCGGTTTGCGATGGAGTTTTTCCAAAAAATACCCCGCAATGCTTTCCTCATCGCTTTGGGTGCTGATTTCTGTTTTGTCGTGGTGATAATGATGCCAAAACGTGAGTATCGAAGGAAAAATGCCAAGAAGACGGATACTAATGTCTTCTTGATTGCTAAAATCAGGCTTTTCTTTTTCCACGCACCCTAGTAGCGAACAGCCTGTGCGCATCACATCCATTGGATGAGCGTCTTTGGGGATGAGTTTGAGAGCTTCTTTGATGGGGTCTGGGAGATTACGAGCGATTTTGAGTTTGTGTTTGAATGCTTGGAGTTGCTCTTGTGATGGGAGATCCCCAAAAATCAAAAGATATGCCACCTCCTCAAACTGCGCTAAATTTGCCAACTCGATAATATCATACCCGCGATAATTTAATCCGTGTCCCGTGCCTACTGTGCAGATAGCAGATTTTCCTGCGACTACACCCGCAAGCCCGCCGACTTTTTTCTTGGTTTCCATTCAAGACTCCTTATTTTTAAATAATCTATCGAGTTTTTTTTCAAAATCGTGGTAGTTAAGCATTGCGTAAAGTTCATCTCGGGTTTGCATTAGCTCAAGACTATTTTTTTGTGTCCCATTTTTTAGAATATCTTGAAAAACCCTCAAAGCTGCTTGGTTCATCGCCCGAAATGCCGAGAGAGGATAAAGCACCATTGCAATACCGACATTTTTGAGTTCTTCTGTCGTGAAATAGGGCGTTTTGCCAAACTCTGTGATATTGGCTAACACAGGCACGTGGATGGATTTTGTAAATTCTTTGTATTCTTCTAGGGTGTGGATAGCTTCAGCAAAAATCATATCTGCCCCTGCTTCTACATAGGCAAGCGCACGCTCAATTGCAGCCTCTTGACCCTCGCTAGCGTGGGCGTCAGTCCGTGCCATCACGACAAAATCAGGATCTGTTTTGCCATCGATTGCAGCCTTGATACGATCGCACATTTCTGCTTTGCTGACTAATTCTTTGCCCGGTCTATGCCCGCAACGTTTTTGGGATACTTGATCTTCGATATGACAACCCGCAGCTCCGGATTTGGTAAGTTCTTTGATGGTTCTTGCGATGTTAAACGCCCCACCCCAGCCTGTATCGGCATCGACTAATAACGGCAGTGATGAAGCCGCTGTGATACGCCTGACATCGATACAAACATCTTCGAGATTTGTCATCCCAAGATCGGGCAAACCAATGCTCGCATTTGCCACGCCCGCCCCGCTTAGATAGAGGGCTTTTGCACCTGATTTTTCTGCTTGCATTGCACTATAGGCGTTGATAACGCCCAAAATTTGCAATGGGTGATTTTCTTGCACGGCTAATCTAAATTTTTTTCCTGCACTAATCATTCTTTCTCCTTTGATGGCTTGGGCAATGGGTAGCCCAATGATTTGATGGCTTCTTCTATCTCGCCCAATACGCTTTCATCTTCGATGGTGCTAGGGGTTTGCCATTCCTCCCCATCGGCTATTTTTCGCATTGTCGCCCGCAAAATCTTCCCGCTCCTTGTCTTGGGGAGACGATGGACCACAGCGACAAGATGGAGGCTGGCGATCGCCCCGATTTCCTCACGCACGATCTGTCTGATCCCATCGCCGATAGCATCTTTATCCCTGACAATGCCATCTTTGAGGACAATCAAAGCCATCGGGATTTCGCCTTTGAGCGAATCATTCACGCCAATAACGGCACATTCTGCGACATCAGGGTGTTTGGAGATGGCTTCTTCCATCCCGCCGGTAGAGAGCCTATGCCCGGCTACATTGATAACCCCATCCATTCGCCCCATCACAAACACATAGCCGTCTTTGTCGATGTAGCCACTATCGCCTGTGAGATAATAGCCTTTGTAGTGGTTGAGATAGGCACGTTTGTAACGGGTATCATCACCCCAGATAGTCATCAAACACGCCGGGGGTAAGGGTAGCTTGATGACAAGGTTGCCGAGTTTGCCATTTTTGCATTCTTTGCCATCATCATCTAAGACTTTGAGATTAAATCCGGGCATTGGCTTGGTGGGCGAACCCGGTTTGATAGGCATTTGCTCAAGCCCGATGGGATTTGCAGCGATTGCCCAGCCCGTTTCAGTCTGCCACCAATGATCGATAACAGGCTTCCCTGTGATGTTTTGTATCCATTGGAGTGTGTCGCTATCGCACCGCTCGCCTGCGACAAAAACAGCTTTGAGATGGCTCAGATCGTATTTTTTGACCCATTGGGCTTGGGGGTCTTCTTTTTTGATCGCCCGAAAGGCAGTCGGGGCTGAAAAAAGGATATTGACTTTGTATTCTTCACAAACCCGCCAAAATGCACCCGGATCAGGCGTTTTTACCGGCTTGCCCTCATATACGATGGTGGTGCATCCATTCATCAGCGGGGCATATACGATGTAGCTATGCCCCACGACCCAGCCGACATCACTCGCTGCCCAAAATACATCGCCGGGCTTGGCATTATAGATATTATCCATCGACCATTTGAGCGCGACAGAATGCCCGCCATTGCTCCGAACAACGCCTTTGGGTTTGCCTGTTGTGCCAGATGTATAGAGGATATAAAGCGGATCAGTAGCATCAACAGGGACACAATCGATGGGGTCTGTTTTTTCTTCTTCGCTTTCCCAATCCACATCACGCCACGGGAGCATATTGGCTCTTTCTTGCGGGCGTTGCCAAATCAAGCAAGTGGTGGGCTTATGGCTTGATTTTTTGATGGCTTCATCTAAAATCGGCTTGTATTTAATCATCCGACTCACTTCAATCCCACAAGACGCACTTATAATCACACGGGGTTTGGCATCTTCTATCCTTGCGGCAAGCTCGTGGGCGGCAAACCCACCAAAAACGACGGAGTGGATTGCCCCGATACGCGCACAAGCAAGCATAGCGATGATGGCTTCTGGAATCATCGGCATATAGATGATGACTCGATCGCCTTTTACCACGCCTTTATTCACCAGAATCCCTGCCGTTTTGGCTACTCGATTGCGTAATTCTTTGTAGGTGAAAGTCTTTTTGGTATCGGTTACTGGGGAGTCATAAATCAGGGCAAGTTGGTCGCCCCTGCCATTTTCGATATGCAGATCCAAGGCGTTATAACAGCTATTCATACAGCCCCCGACAAACCATCGGTAGTGGTCATTCATCACATCAAGGACCTTATCCCATTCGTGATACCAATGCACTTTTTTGGCAGCTTCAGCCCAAAAAGCCTCAGGGTCTTGGATAGACTCTTTATAAATCGTTTCATAATCGGACATTTCTCGCCTCCTTGTTAGGGGTATGGAGATATTCTACCCCTTGGTTTGAGATTATTTTTGAACGATTTTGCGGGATATTCATCAAATTTTTAGGCAAAAATGGCTAAATTGTATAAAAATTGTGCATTTAGGGGTGGTTATGGGGATAAAAAATGGCATTGAGCGCTTGATCGCGATTTATAACCGCTATGGGATGAGTATTTCAAGATTTTCTACCATCATCGCCAAAGATAGGCGGACATTGACATCGTGGATAGACAAGACCACATCAAAAGAGCCTCCTGAAAGTGTCAAAAACGCCATTTGTGCTTTTTTCAGATACCCCAAAAGCATTTGGGATTGTTCTGATGAGATGTTTGAAGAATTGCTTGAAAAAATCCCCGAAGAACAAGTCCGTATCATTGATAAGGGTTATGAGGGCGGGCTGGCGTATATATTAGATAAAGAAAAAGAAGAACGATTTGTGATCCACCCCAGATTCCCCGGTCCAGCTTATCGGGATAAAATCGTGGATTCCCCTTACAAAACCTCGACTTCTGTTTTAGCAAAAAAACTCCGCTCAATGCGTAGCGAGCATATTTTGGAGTATGGTTTTGTATCAGTGGAGTGGTATAGTATCGAATCGCTTTTGAAATTTGCATTTTCCCCTATTGGCAATCCCTACACAATGGAGCAAAAAATCCAGATATTAGGGTTGGTATATGATACTTTTGATGATAATTACAACAAAAGTTTATATTTGTTTGATTCTCATTCTACCAAGCTTTATGGGATGGATACGGCTTATATTTCTATCAATCCCAAACAAAAGATTTTATTTTTTAAAATGCCTATTGATTCACTGATTGTTGAGATCAGCAATCAAGTCCTCATCGATAGGGTGCATCGGTATTTTACTTCGATGTCTCAAACCCCTAAGCATATCTTGAGAACGGATTCACCCAAGATAATTGCGATGTTGCTTGAATGCCTCAAAAACAGGTGTTCGCTTCTGGAGTTTTATGAACACGTGTCGCTAAAGACCACTTATGGCGAGCTTTTTGCCAACAATATTTCAGTAGATTGCCCGAGGTGAGTTGTTATTTTTCTATTTGGGAGGTTTCTGATTCGATGGAGTTGGTATTAAGCAATCGATCGATTTTAGCTAGGGAGATAGCGATCTCGTATTTGGATTGGGTGATATTGGTTTTGGCGGTAGTGAGGAGAAATTGCGCATTTAACAGCTCGGTGTAGGTGGCAATATTTTGGTTATAGCGGTTATTAACAATCCGATAGTTTTCTTCAGCTTGCTTCAGCGAGATGGAGGCGACTTTAAATTGTTCTTTGGCAAGGTCAAATTCATTGAGGATTTTATTGATTTGAATCCTCAAATCTTTTTTGGACTGGTTGATTTTGCTTAGCAACGAGAGGTAATAAAGCTTTTTTGCTTGATAATTATGCTGATCGCTAAGCCCATCAAAGATATTCCAAGAAAAAACAATCCTTGCTTGGCTTTGGAGTGCGTAGCTCGTGCGTGCGATACTGCCCCCATTGATATACCAAAATTTTGAAGCTACCGCATCGATCGTGGGCAAAAACGCCCCTTTGGCGATATTGACTTCAAAAGCAGCCGATTGCAGTAATGATTGCAATCGCAAGTAGTCGGGATTTTCAGATAAGACTTTTTGCAAAATATCCTCTGTTTTGAAGCTTTTTTCAGTCGGGATAGCGATGTCTTGGAGATCTGCAGGCGAGATGGGAATGCCTAAAAGCGTGCTAAGAGTGTTTTTGAAATATTCCAGATTGAGTTGGCTATTTTTAAGCGTGATATCGGCATTAGCGATCAAAACTTCCACGCTCAACACTTCATTTTTCGCACGAAAGCCTTGATTGTAAAATTGCTGGGCTTTTTTCTTTTGGGCTTGGAGGAGTTTTTTGGATTGCTGGGCGATTTGGAGTGTATCGATCGCTTTTAAAATCGATATATAAGTTATTTTGGTCTCCAAAGCCACATCAGCAATCTGGGTTTGAAGCGCGTATTCTTGGCTTTTTTGCGCCTGTTTGGAATCCTTGATGGTGTAATAATCTTTTAACCCGTTAAAAAGATTATACCTGCCCGTGAGATTAAAACTATTGAGGAAATAATCTGGCGACTCCCCCGGGATGTTGTAACTAAAAATATAGCCAAAATCGAGCTTTGGCATTAAGGTGGCAAGCTTGGCGTTAGCGTCGTGCTGGGATTTTTCATATAGATAATTTTGGGATTTGATTTTATCGCTGTTTTTGATCGCTTGTGCGATGGCTTCTTGTATATCGAGCCCAAAACACGCCTGCAAACAAACAAGCCACAAAACCCAAATCTTCATTATGCTTTCCTTTTGTCTTTCATCACAAATAACAACAACGCTGGGATGACAAAAACCGTGATGATGGTCGCAAACAACAACCCACCGATAATCACCGCCCCCAATCCCCGATAAATCTCACTCCCAGAGCCTGCAAACAACACCAGTGGCAACAATCCAAAAACGCTTGTGAGCATACTCATATAGATAGGTGCGAGCCTGCTTTGGGTGGCGTTAATAACAGCTTGATGGGCGTTCATTGCGTATTCTTTGAAGTTGATACGGGCTTGATACACAATAAGGATAGCATTATTCACCACGCTGCCTACCAAGATAATAAATCCTAGCATTGTGATGACATCGAGATTTTGTGGGGCGATAAAGCGATCGGTGAGATAGAGTCCCAAAAGCCCGCCTGTGGTCGCAAATGGCACGGTCAAGATGATGATAAATGGGTAGATAAAATTGGCATACAGCGCACAAAGTATGAGGTATGTGATGATGATAGCGAGGACAAACCCGCCTAAAAGTTCGGTTTTTAAAAGATTGAGCTTGCCGGCATTGCCACTAAGCTTGATGGTATTTTTGGTGTTTTTTTGGATATCAGGGAGGATTTCTTGCTCGATAGTATCGGTTATTTTTTCAAGCGGTTGGTTTTTTTTGGGATTGAGGATGAGGAGGATATTGCGGTTTTGTTCAAAATGCCTGATTTGAGAAACGCCAAGCTCATCTTTGATACTCACAAGCGAATTGATAGGCAATATGCCCCCATATGGCGTATAGATTTGCGAATACAATATGTCTTCGGGCGACATTTTGGATTTGTTTTTGTTTTGGGAAGATTTCAGCACCATATCGACGTTTTTTCCATCGCTATTTTTGTATTGAGAGATTTTTTTGCCCTCAAGCATTACTTCGATGATTGTCCCGAAATTGGCAGGATTGAGACCATTCATCGCAAGGGCTCTGGGGTCGGGATAGAGATTGATTTCTCGGTTGTTGATTTCTAGCGATGGGACAGCACGGATACTCATATCAGGGAATTGTGCTTTGAGCTTGGCGATGAGTTCTTGGGCGGTTTGGAGCAAAGAAGCTAGATCGTTGCCATTGATATTGATGTCGATACTTGACGCACTCGCCCCGCTAAATATGCCTTGCTGGAGGACGACACCGGTGATATTGGGGATAGAGTTGATGACATTTTGGGCGTAGGGGATGAGTTCTGGGGCGAGGCTGGGATTTTGAGCAGTTAGGTAAAAATACATATTTGTCCCGGAGCTGATGAAAAAATCCTTGATTGCAGGCAGGGCTTGATCGGATTTTTGCTCATAGCCATTTGCACTCAAAAATGGCTCGAAATCATCATAAATTTCTTTGATAATGCGATGTTTTTCTTCAAGCGAAAGCCCTGGTGGGGGATTGAGATACCCGATGATGAAGTTTTGAGAACCTTTTGGGAGATAGTCTGTTTTTGGAAATGCAAAAAAGCTAAACACACAACAAAATCCGATAAAAATCGTGATAGTCAGGATTCTAGCCCTGAGGCTTTGCGTGCAACGATTGAGCGCGCCCATCAAAAGAGCAGCGATTTTTTCCCCCAATGTTTCGATACCATCATTGAGGCGTTTGAGGGCGGGGATATGCCGTTGTGGTGTTTTTGAAAATTTTTGGAGCAAAGTCAGAGAAAAGGCAGGGATCACAAAAATACACACAAAAAATGCGATCAAAATCGAGCTACTTGAAGCGAGGGCAATATCGACAAAAAGCTGGCCAGCTTCATCTTTTAGCCCGATAATAGGGATAAAAATCGCCACGGTCGTGATGGTGGAAGCAAACAACGCCCCGATGACTTCTTTTGTGCCGATAAATGCGGCATCATAGGCACTCTTGCCCTTGTGTTTGTGCGCGATGATATTAGACATCACCACAATCGCACTATCAATAATCATACTGATGGCAAAAGAAATGCCTGCCAAAGAAACGACATTGAGCGTCCTGCCAAATGCTTCTAGCAAGATAAACGAACCGATGATACTGATGGGGATCACCAAAGCCACCACGATGAGTGAAGAAAAATTCCTCAAAAAAAGATATAGGACCAATGCCGCTAGAAAGATACCTGCAAAGATATTTTCTTTTACCTGCTGGATAGAAGACTCAATATAATGCCTCTGGTCTCGCCCCCAATCAATCACAAGGTTGTGTTCTTTCATCAAGCTGTTATTGAGGCTTTGGGTGAGTTTTTCGACCCGATTGGTCAAATCCAAGATATTAGCATCGGCATTCGGGCGGATTTGCAATGAGATCACATCATCGTTGTTGTGGATATTGTAGCCTTTTATGCTTTCATAGCCTTGGATAATGCTAGCAACATTTTTGAGTAAAACGACTTGATTGCCTTGCGATTTTATCACGGTGTTGCCGATGGAAGCGATATTTTGATACTCACCAATCGTTGAGACACGATAATTGCGCTGATCAAAGTCAATGCTCCCACCTGCGATGTTGGTATTTTGGGCTTGAATCGCAGCGATGACTTCTTCGGTGGTGATGTTGTTGAAAGCGAGTTTTTGCGTGTCTAAGATAATTTGTATCTGCTTGCTCTCCCCGCCACTCACATAGACTTCGCCCACGCCTTTGAGACGTTCATAATACTTAATCACATCATCATAGATGAAGTTTTTTTGATGCCCGATGGGTTTTTTCTCATCAAGCGATCGCACAAACAAATACACAGCGATGGGGATAGACTCCCCTGTGGTTTTGATGATGGGTTTTTCGATATTTTTGGGGTAGCCCCTGACTTCATCGAGCTTCGCACTTACATTTAAAAAAGCGAGTTTCATATCGGTATCGATATTAAATTCAAGATTGATAATACTCATCCCATCTCGTGATGTCGAAGTCATCGTGCTGAGACCCGAAATATTTTTGAGGTATTTTTCTTGGCGGTCAGTGATTTCTTTTTCGACTTCATACGGGGTTGCGCCTGGATAGGATGTATAAACGCTAATAACGGGGCGAGTAACTTGGGGGAGAAGCTGGTAGGGCATTTTTGAAAGGGCAATGCCTCCAAAAAGAAGCAAAAAAATCACACCGACAACCACGACAACGGGATTTTTTAGGCAGTATTGGATGGATTTCATTTTTTTATTTTAGCTCATTATTTATTTCTTTTTTGGGGGACTTTTTTCCTTAATCTCACTGCCGTTTTGGAGTCGGTCTTGCCCACGATAAATCACCCGCTCACCTGCGGTAATTTTGCCTCTGATGAGGGCTTTGGAATCCTGCACGGAGAGGACTTCGACACGGATAACAACGGCTTGATTGTCTTTGGCGATAAAAATACTCGGATGCCCTAAATAATACACGATACTATCACGTGGCACGATAAAACCTTCGCTTTTGCCATCGACATCTAGGAGCGCTTCTGCTGCCATCCCATCCAAAAAACTGCCGTCATTTTTGACTGCGATATGCACAGGAAAGGTTCGGGAGCGGGTATCGACTTTGGGGATAAGGGCGGTGATTTTGCCTTGATAATTTTTGTTATTGATCGTAAGATTGACTTTTTGGGCTGGTTTGATATTTTTGGCAATAAAGCTAGGCACATCGACAATGACCTCGACATCGGAATTATTGAGTATCTGGCAGACCGGCTCGCCTACATTTACCCATTCAGCGATATGGACTTTTTGCTCGACGATAATCCCCTCAAAGGGTGCATAAATGGTTTTTTTGGCAAGTTCAGCTTGAGAGATTTCAAGCTCAGCTTCCAAAGCGAGGATATTGGCTTCTTGGGATTTGAGTTGGTATTCGAGGTTTTCGTATTCTTGAAGCGGGATTGATTGGCTATCGAGGAGATTTTTATAACGTGCCAAGTCTTTTTTTTGTCTTTCTAGGGCGTATTGGGCTTGTTTGAGTTTGGCTTTTTTGATCTGGATATCTTTTTGGAGCAAATCATCATTGAGACTAAAGAGTTTTTGACCTTTTTTGACTTTTTGCCCGATATGGAAATAAATTTTTTTGACCACACCTTGCGTTTGGGAGGCGATATTAGAGATTTCTTTGAAGTGGATACTGCCGATAAAAACCTCTTGTTTTTGCAACGTCCCGCTTTCGATAGGCTGGGTATTGACATAGATAGGCTTGGCACTAAGCGCTATGGCGATGAGGCCAACTATAAAAACACATCGTGCCACCATCTAGTTCAAAGCCCCGATGATTTTTTCTAAAATCCTCAAAAATTCTTTTTTCTCTGCGTCGGAAATATTTTGGAAAAATACATCAACGATCATTTCTTTATTTTGTTTGATGACGGCTAGCTTTTTGATTCCCTTAGGGGTGATGCTGATTTTTGTAATGCGATTATCTTCTTTGTTTTGAATTTTTTTAACAAAATTTTTTTTGCACAATGATTCTATCGTGCGGGATATGGTGGCTTTGTCTTTGAGGATGATATGGGAAAGTTCGGTGATATTGAGCGGACTTTGTTGTTCTAAGATAGCAAGGATACCGATTTGTTCAAAGCCGATATTAAAAGGGCGGAGTTTTTGACTAAAATAATTTCTGATTTGTCTGGAAGCAAGGATAATAGAGATAGCGATGGGCTGGCATTCTTGTTCTTGCATACTGGTATTTGGATTCCTTAAAAGTATCTTTAAAATGATGTTATTGTAAATAATTTCTTTAATATGATAGCATAAATCTTTGATGATTGCACGGGGTTGTATTTACCCATAGCGTTATCGCAGTTTTCTGGGTTTTTGTAGTATTATGATAGGGTGTATCTATTATAGAAAGACTATATTTTAAAATTCTATTGAATATTTCGCAATTAATATTCATTTTGTATATAAATTAATACTTTAAATTATACTATTTTATAATATATATAATTTTTAGAAACTTATTATTATCAGTAAATACTTCAATCTTGTTATTAGTGAGCTAAAACTTAATTTCTATAATTTTTTTAGTTTGGTGGATTTTGGATTACTGTCAAACTCAAACTTAGCTAAATTTCGTTGTCCTATACGTAGCCTAGCAAATTCTGTCTGTGAAATTTTGCACTCTTTGCATATGTTAGTCAGTTTTTGTTTGATTTTTATTACTTCATCTATGTAAGTGGTATCTAATATTTGTTTTTAATCTTAATTATTTATGGCTTTTCTAATATTATAAACACTTAATAGTGTTTCATATATTATTGACAAATCTACCTCGATATCAAAAGCATTTAAAATAGCATTATCAAACCCTATTCTATCCGTTGATTGTAGCTCCTTGGGCAAATCTAAAGGTTTTCTTTGTGCAAGTGGTTTAAATTTATCCATTATAATGGCTTTGCTCTCATCACTTAGCAGTCTTGGATTCAGGATATGTAGATTTTTTGATATATTCGTGGCGTTTAAATCTAAAACACCTAGCCCCCTACCAAATCCTATACTTTCAATATATAGCATACATATTGCACTATTTAATAATGCATGCAATATGTCCTTTTGAGCATCATCTTTTGCTTTTAGCCCAATTAGTCGCTGATTAACAAAGGAGCGTTCCTTTAATCTATAAACACACAATTTTTTATCGGGATTTACTGACATAACCATATCAGCTAGGGAAATGGGTTTCATCTCATACCATAAATGGCTTTTTCTTTTTAAAACTTCTGGTAGTGGCTTATTTTTATTATTTGTAACATTTTGAAATTTTAAAATCCAACCATAAGCTCCCAAATCCCCTTTATTTTTCAACTCTGATAGCGATACAGAACAACAAAAAGCTTCTTTGTTTGCTGATACAACAAGACTATCTAAGCCACGGGAGTTAAGTAAAACAGGTTTGATATACTCGCTTTCTATTTTGTGCGGTCGCTGTGGATAAAACATATCGTCCCACCCTCTGCGCTCCCCACGAGTAAAATTTATAAAATCTGAAGCCTTAGTAAGATTTTTAGCTATTGATAAAAACCAAGAAAAATCTGAAAACAAAGCATTCCAAGAAATACCAAACGAATTAATTTTTTTAATTTCGCTTAAAGTAAGTATCTGTTTTGTGATATGTTTTGAATTAAGTTTTGAGCTTAGTGTAGCTTTTATCATTTCCTTTAATACGCTAGAATTCCAGTCTTTAATATGAGTATTTGTCGTAACAAATTCTATATTGTCATTTTTCGACATTGTAGAATTTTCTAAAATAAGTAACGTAGCTACAACATCAGCATTATTAAACCAGCGTCCTTTTGCAGAGCATATTATTTTTAGTATTTTAAAATGTTTTGTAAGCACCAGTTTAAAATCATTACCCCATTTGGTCGCAAGCCAAGAATTTGAAACAATAACGCCTATGCGACCACCATTTTCAACCAGTTCTTTTAAATGAACAATAATGTAAGTATATAGGTCGGCTCTTTTGTTCGACAATAATCCTTTATTTGCAAAATAGCTTAATAAGTCAGCATTGGGTGTTTGTGCTACCTCAAAGCGAACAAACGGCAAGTTCGAAACGACAGCGTGCATTTTTGGTAATTTTTTTATAATGTTTTGCCCTGAATATGGGTCAATAAAAGAAATTTCTAAATTTTCTTTTAATAAAAATATATCTTCTTTAAATACTTGAACCACACAACCCAAAGCCAGAGGGTCAGATAAAGCAAGAGAGCATAGTTGTAATGGATATGCAAATTTATCGCTTGCCCAAATTTTATTAAGAGCATCTTTTGGATTTTCGCCACTACTTCTTTTGGTTTCATAAATCGCTTTTGCTATTGTGCCACTACCACAGCAAGGATCAATTGCGTCTGCTGTTCTGTCTTTGATTGTGATTTCTGTTAAATATCTAGCCAAATTTAAAGGTGTGGAAAATTGACCTGCAATTTTTTTTCTTGAATAAGAAAGTGCAGTATCTATGACCTTATGAAAATATATGCTATCTATTTTATCTAGCCAAAAGTCTTTTAGTAGGGCATTAAACTGCATTAGGTATTCAAAAAAATCATCACTAATATATCTATCTGCTAAATTTGACATAAAAATATTCATAAAGTCACATTTTATAGTTATTGTATTAAAAGTATCAATAACTTCTTGAATGCTGGAATTTGTATTTAAAGTATCAATGGCTTTTGCATTGGCATTAAATGTTTTTAGATAATGGGAGAATAAGATACGATTAAGCCAAGATAAGATAGAGAATTCTGCTAGCAAAACATACTTGTTCCCACCGTGCTCGTTTTGCATCGAATTTTCTTTAATCCACTCATCTAGTTCTATTTCAAAATCATAATTTTTGACAGAAAGACTTGTAAAATGCGAAGCAAGTGGTAGATTAAATTTATTCAGTGTTATTGTATAAAAATAAGAATTTAACTCTAAAAACTCGACAGACTTATGCTCATTTTTTAAAAATAGATTGCTAAGATAAACTAGAATTTCTACTAAAAACCCTTTCCAACTTGCTTCATTTTTTAAAACATCGTCCCGTGTTTGAATATTTGGTATGACCCAATTCTTGTCAGCCATAAAATCATCATCTTGCTTTGTATACAAAATCGCCTCTTTTACATTCCATAACAAAAAAGAGTTTAGGCATAATCTTTGGGCTTTTGCTTTTGCATTATCAATAAAATCGCCATCTGTAATGGAAGTATCAGGCATTTTTAGCTCCCAACCCTGTATAATAGAGCCTGTAAGCTCATCTCCATATAGCACAACATCGGGGAATAGGTTTTTCCTACCCTTGATTGTTATTTCTCCACCTGCTCGTTTTATTGGTGAATTATTTTGAGAACAATAGATATTGATTTGGCTAATTACATCGATACCCCAAGAGCGTTCATTGTAATTTATTTTTTTATTATTCATCTTACAACCTTTGCAAAGTAACCAAATTTTGCAAGCCTTTGAGTTGCAATATTAATATAATTTATATTTTTTTTTTGAAATAGTGCTACATCTTGATTTTTCTCTATGCCACAAAAATTTCTATTTTCAAGTGCTGCCGCCACTAAGAAACTGCCACTTCCAAATGTATTATCTAGTATTAAATCACCCTCGTTAGTATATGTTCTAATCAGATATCTACCTAATGCAACAGGTTTTTGGGTAGGGTGCAAAACTTCGCCCTCGCTCTCTGCTGTTTTAAAATAAACCACATCGGTGGGGTAACGCTCCCCATTGCTTTTAACGAGTTGCGGATCAAAATCGCCATAGCTTCCTGTAAGCTGATTTTTGCGAATACCTTTGTTGTAGGGTTTACCCTTTTTCATCTGTGGATTATATGTGGGTTGTTTTTTATAAAAAACACAAACATCTTCATATTTTCTAAGTGGCTGTTTTTTGGCATTCAAAAAATTCGTAGGTTTTGATTTTTCCCATATGATTTTATATTTAAAGTCCTTTTCATTTGATAATATGAGTTTTGCAGTAAATATGCCTTGCGATGTTAATACAATGGCTCCATTAAGTTTTACTATGCGATTATATTCTTTCCATAAATCATCTAAATTAATAAGGCTATCCCACTTGTTTTGTGTTGTGCCATATGGCAAATCACACAAAACCATATCAATGGAATTATCAGGAAATTTACGCATAATTTCTATGCAGTCACCTTCAAAAATAGTATTTTTTATATCTTTGATAGAAAGTTCTTTTGGCATTTAAAACCTTAGATTATATGGTATTGTGGATTATATACTACACTGCATATAATACCACTGAAACTTTGGATTTTAAAATATTTTTTAAGCTTTAAAAAGCATCAAATGTATTTGAACCGATATGTGGGGTTTAAGTTGGTTTTGGCTAAAATCACCCCGCAGGCATAACAGGTGGTTGCTCCCAAAGAACGCTTGGGAGAGGAAAGTCCGAGCTGCAGAGACAGGATTCCATTTAACGAATGGCTGGCGTAAGCCAAGGGAAAGTGCAACAGAAATTAAACCGCCCCTAGCGGGTAAGGGTGAAATGGCGAGGTAAGAGCTCACCGGAATCCAAGCGATTGGATTCGTCCGTGCAAACCCAATCCGCAGCAAGAAGAGTATGGTTGATGTCTCATTTTTAGTTCTTCGCTTGAGGGGCATTGTGAAATGCTTCCCAGATAAATAACCACCCCCGACAGAACTCGGCTTATCGTTATGCCTGTTGCGATAGGGTCATCGACTTTTATGGCTGGGTTGTCTAAAGATTGTGTATTTTAAGAATATACTACTGGCTTGATAAAATCATCCATCTATTGGGTGCTTTTTATTAATTTTCTGCAATAGTAAAAAAATATTTGTTTAGTAAAATAAATAAAAAACAATGGGCTGTTTATTATTTCTAAAATCCCGCCATAAAAATCGATGAAAAATTGATGAAAAAACGATTCAAAAAATCAATGGGTTAATGCTATTTTTAGTATTTATTTGTTTAAATTCGGTTTTAGTTTATAAAAAGGTAAAATTTATGGATAAAATGGATCAAAAACTCCAAGCCCAGTATCAAAAAGCACTCGATTACCACCAAGGTGGCAAGCTAAAAATTGTCGCAAAAACTCCCCTAAAAAATCAGGATGATTTGTCTTTGGCGTATTCTCCGGGCGTGGCTATCCCGTGTAAAGAGATCCAAAAAAATCCCCTCAAAGCCTATGATTATACTTCCAAATCCAATCTAGTCGGTGTCATCAGCAACGGCACGGCGGTTTTGGGGCTAGGCGATATTGGGGCGCAAGCCTCCAAACCCGTGATGGAGGGCAAGGCGATTTTATTCAAAGCGTTTGCCGATATTGACGCATTTGATATTGAAGTCGATGAAAAAAATGTTGATGCGTTTGTGGCTGCTGTGAAAGCCATCGCACCGACATTTGGCGGTATCAACCTTGAAGACATCAAAGCCCCAGAGTGCTTTGAGATAGAAGAACGCTTGGTAGAGGCACTTGATATTCCTGTAATGCACGATGACCAGCACGGCACGGCTATCATTTCAACCGCTGCTATCATTAATGCGGCATTTATCATCAAAAAACCGATCGAATCAATGCGTGTGGTTATCAGCGGGGCTGGGGCGGCAGCGATTGCGTGTGCAAAGATGTATCGGGCTTTGGGTGTGGGCGAAATCGTGATGTTTGATAGTCGGGGCGTGATCCATTCAGGGCGAAATGATCTGAGCGAAATCAAAAAAGAATTTTTGACAAACACCCCTTATGCAAGCTATCGTGAAGCACTCAATGGCGCTGATGTGTTTTTGGGTCTCTCCAAAGCCGATTTGTTAGGTCCTGAAGACATTATGGGGATGAATGAAAACCCGCTCATTTTTGCGATGAGTAATCCCATCCCTGAAATCCTCCCTGAAGTCGTGCATAAGGCACGCCCCGATGCGATTGTTGCTACGGGGAGGAGCGATTATCCCAATCAAATCAATAATGTCTTGGGATTCCCTTATATCTTTAAAGGTGCTTTGAGTGTGCGGGCAAAAAAAATCAACGAAGAGATGAAATTTGCCGCTGCAAAAGCGCTTTCTGAGCTTGCTAGAGAGCCTGTAGAACCCGAACTCCAAAAGATACATAATCGCGAATTGGTTTTTGGTAGGGAATATCTCGTGCCCTCACCCTTTGACTCTCGCCTCAAAGAAAGGGTGTCAAAAGCCGTTGCGGACGCTGCTGTTGCTAGTGGGGTGGCTAGGATCTAAAGATGACAAATCCGCCACATATCCCGGTTTTGTTAGATGATGTTCTTGAGGTGTTTGCCCGTATAGATTCAGGGATTATCATCGATTGCACGCTGGGTTTTGGCGGGCATAGCCACGCTCTGTTGGAAAATAATCCCAATATTTGTATCATCGGTATCGACAAAGACGCCCAAGCAAGGGAATTTGCACAAAATCGCCTCCAAAAATTTGGCGATCGTTTTGTCTGTGTGAGCGGGGGATTTGGCGAGAAGATTGGGGAGATTTTGGATACGTATGGCGAGCGTGTCAAGGGCGTTTTGGCTGATATTGGCGTGAGTTCTTTGCAGCTCGATAGCCCAGAGCGGGGCTTTGGCTTTGGCTCTGATACGCTTGATATGCGGATGGATAAGCAATCGAGCCTCAATGCGCAGGTGGTGATAAATCATTATTCTGCCTATGAGCTCCAGAGGATTTTTCGTGATTATGGCGAGATTAGGGAATACAAAAAAATGGCTACGTTGATTGCTACGCAACGTGATAAAAAGCCTTTTGAATCCGCTAAAGAATTGAGCGAGTTTTTGCAAAGACATTTCAAAAATCCCAGAATCCACCCTGCCACACTAGCTTTTCAAGCGATTCGCATCGAAGTCAATGACGAACTAGGTGAGCTTGAGCGACTGCTAAAAATGGCGGGAAACCTGCGTGGGGCAGTATTTGCGGTTATTTCTTTTCATTCTTTAGAAGACAGGATGGTAAAAAATGCTTTTAAAGAATGGGGAAAATCTTGTATTTGTGATACTTCGCTTTATAAATGCGAGTGTGGCTCTAACCACGCTCGGGGCGTCTCCCTCACCAAAAAACCCAAAATCGCCTCCCCAGATGAAATCAATCAAAACCCCCGAGCTAGGAGCGCAAAACTTCGGGCTTTTGCCTTTAAGGACTAAAAATGCAGCATTTGGAAGAAAAATATTATCGTATCGATGAGGGGGAAAAAGAAGAATTGCTTTCAGAAGAACACAGAGGCAAAGGCTTGGGCGTGAATGCCTTGTTTGGTGCTTATATGGTTTTGATATTTTCGCTCGTTATTTTGTTGCCAAAAATTTATCTTGCGAGCAATATTTATTATGTCAGTCGGGACATCGCCAAGCTCCAAACCCAAGAAAATTTACTCAAGGAAGAAAATCATCGCTTAGAACGCGAACTTGAAGATGTGCGGTTTAAATATTTGATGATGAATTTGAATTAAGGGCTTTCATTATTTTGAACTCGATTCACTAACGTGAATCTGAAGACCACTCACAGGGAATGAATCCCTGTTCGTTCCTAAAGTAACCATCTCATATTTAAGCTTGCCTTGAATATTGGAGATAAGTTTTAGAGGTATCGGTTCGCTAAGGCAAACCTGAAGACCACTCCGCAAGATGTGAAATCTTGCTTCGCTCCTAAAGTTATTAGGTTATTCTGAAGCTTCGCCAAGCTCGCTTCATCATCAACCTGTTTTCTAAGGTCTTCATTTTAAACCACTTTCA
>NZ_MLAM01000009.1 GCF_002272825.1 Helicobacter sp. 11S02596-1
GAATAACCCTGTGCTTTAGGAGCGAAGCGGGGATTTATTCCCTGCGTAGCGGTCTTCAGATTCACAACGTGAATCGAGTAAAAAATAGATGTAGCGGTCTTCAGGTTTGTTCTTAACAAACCGAGTAAAACATAATATTTTTCTAAGGTGTGTCCTCTTGATAATCATCAATCGCGATAACAACGCCCGTGCTCATATTGCGAAAAAGCGTATGCCCGGGTTTGCGTTCATAAAAAATAATCTCACCACTCTTTTGGAATCTCTGGATCAGCGTGTTATCTGGACCAATAACCTTGCCAATGCCCCCAAATATATCTTTTCCTAATAAAATATCTTCAAACAAATCCCCATAGCTAACCTTGCCAAAGAAATTTTTTGCAGCCGGCCATTTGCGGTAACAATCATTCAAAAAGCAGATTTTAGATTTTTCGATACGGATAGAGCCGATACTCCTGCCAAGCTTGAAAAGCTCAAGCTCAATGGCATCTGGGCGGGTATGCAAAATACCATAATCATAAAAGCGAAACATCGGGGTTTTGATGGTGATGAGTTTAAACTCAGGGGGTGGTTGCTTGGCTTTTGCCTCTTGGGCTTCTCGGGCTTGCTTTTCAAGCACCTCTTTGGGGGGCTTGTTGGTAAAAAAATCGCTCATAGAAGCACAAGAGACCAAAAAAATAGGGAGAAGCACCGCCCCGAAGAATGCGGGGAAATGCCGAAAGATTGCGTTTAAAAAAGGCATTTTAGCTATTAGCACCGCTAAGGGCTCGATGCCATACCCTGCCATCTAGTTTGAGTTCCATACTGACTTGGCATAGCCCATCTTTATAGACGGTCTCTGTGATTTCAGCGTTGCGGATGAGTGCTTGGACTTTTGTCTTGATGGTGGAGTTTTGGAGCACCATATCCCGCACGGTATCTTGGGCATTCACACGGATACCATACATTTTTTCGCCCAGTTGCCTGTAAGCATCAACAATCGCAGCCCGCTTCGCAAGGGCTAGGGCTTGAGATGGTGAGATGGTCCATTCAGGGGCGACACCCATCCCTACAGCACTCAGCTCAATAACATTGGTTGGGGTGAGGATAGGTGTATTAGGGATCATCGGCTCAGAGTTTCTCGGTGCGATCGATTCATTGGAGTTATCAAAGCGTGTATCGGGCAATGGCGCTTGGTTTGCGTAATCATTTTGGTGCATATTGGGGTTTGAGCCAATGCCAGCGTTTAGGTTGGGATTACTAAAACCTGTAGGCGGATAAACAGGTGCTTGAATACCACCAGGTTGATACACTGCAGATGGCGGGATAAGGCTCGTATCATCGCCGGGATTTACCAATGAATTACACCCTGCCAATGCGATAGTCGCTACTAAAAAAGCCGAACCGTTCAATAACCTTCTTGTCATAAAACATCCTTTAAATATTGTTTGGCATTCTCTAAGCAAAAGGCGTGCCAACTTTGTCGGAATATTTTATAATGATACCACAGAAGGGCTGAATGCTTTGGCAACAACAGCCACACAATCGCCTACCCTAAAATGTTTCGCCTCACTCGGTGCAAGCACAATGCGGACAATCGAACCATTACTCAAGACATCAACGATGGTGATCAAAGATTGTGGGGTGATTTTGAGAATTTCGCCATTTATCTGGAGTTTGGCACTGAATCGGTCGCTCAAAAACACCTCATCAGGCGTGCCACGCTTGGCAATCTTGCCATCTTGGAGGCAAATAACCTCATCAGAAAGCTTAAAAACCTCGCCTAAATCGTGGCTAACCAAAAACGCTGTGATACCAAAATGGGCGATGAGACGTTTGAGTTCCTCTTGGAGCTTGGAGCGCATTTCCCCATCAAGCGCACTTAAGGGCTCATCAAGCAACAAAATATCTGGAGAACTCGCCAATGCCCGTGCTAGGGCAACTCGCTGGGCTTGCCCGCCAGAAAGGGCGGTGATTTTTTTCTTTGATAGCCCATCAAGCTCCATCAACGCCATCACTTCTTCGATACGTGTTTTATCCCCGCTATGCCCAAAAATGATATTTTCATAGACATTCAGATGGGGGAAAAGGGCATAATTTTGAAAAACAAAGCCGATTTTTCTTTGCTGGATGGGGAGATTGAACCCCTTGTGCGAATCAAAATAAACCCGATTGCCAACGACAATCCTACCCTTATCGGGATTTTCTAGTCCTGATAAGATACGCAAAATCGTGGTTTTCCCCGCCCCTGATTTGCCAAATATAGAAAAAAACTTGCCTCTAGGGAGCTTCAGAGAGACTTGCAAGAGGAATGTGCCGTGATTACCATCGAGTGTTTTTTCAAAATCCAGCTCGATCATATCACGCCCTTGCTGCCTGTTTTTCTATTCATAAAAATCACCGCAAACAAAAGGGCAAAGCTCACCACACACAGACTCAAAGCGTATTGATTTGCTAAGGAATAATTTGTCGCTTCTGCTTGGGTATAAATCGCAATGCTCGCCACTCGGGTCTCTCCAGCGATATCTCCCCCAATCATCATCACCACGCCAAATTCCCCAATGGTATGGGCAAAAGTCGTTACCATCGCCATCAAAATGCTCGGCTTGATATTAGGCAACAAAACAAAAAATAACGTGCTAGCCTTGCCTTTCCCTAGCGTATAGCTGGCTTCTTTGAGCGATATGGGGAGTGAGATGAGCGCACTTTTGATCGGATTTACCATAAAGGGCAAAGAAAAAATCACGCTCCCAAGCACCAATCCCCAAAAGCTAAATACGAGCTTGATTCCCAAAACATTTTGCAAAAATTCCCCAAAAGCAAATCGTGGCGAAAATGCCAGCAATAAATAAAACCCCAGCACCGTTGGGGGCAAGATCAAAGGCATCCAAATAAGCGTCTCTAAGATGGTCTTAAACCACCCCTTAGAAAACGCCAGATAATTCCCCGCAACAATACCAATAGGCAATAAAATGAGCGTGGTAACCACTGCGAGAATAAATGTCAGATACATCGTTTGAAAAAAATCAGGATCAAACATATTCAAGCATCACTTCAGAGGATTTCACAAACCAGCCAAATGTTTTACCTACCTCAATGCCAAGCTCATTATAAGCTTCTGCAGAGATGAGCGCAGAAATTTCTAAACCTTCAAATTCAAAGATCACACGGGCAATCACAGAAGAAACTTCGGTCTTTAGCACCTTGGAGACAAAACGATTGCGGGCGCTGATTTTGGAATAACTCTTATCGCAAACCATCACTTCGCTTTCTTTAAAAACTGCTTTGAGTTTTTGCCCGCTAGCTAGCCTCTCGCCCTCGCCTAAAAGCATCGCAGCAATATAGTGGCTTCCAAATGCTAGCTTGACAAATGCGATACCCTCATCATAAGCGATAGAAGCGACTTGACAAGGGATTTTATTCATTCACGATATACCCATATTTTTTGAATATCGCTTGGGCTTTGGGGCTTAAAATAAAGGCTTCAAACTCTTTGGCTAAGGCATTATCTTTGCCGTGTTCAGTCAATACTAAGGCTTGATCGATAGGGGCATAGAGGGATTTATCCACCAAGATATAGCTGACATTTTTATCTTGCTTGTCTATCAAGGATAATGCACCAAATCCCGCTTGGGCATTGCCAGTAGCGACAAATTGATGGGCTTGGGAGATCGATGAGGCATTAATAAGTTTGGATTTTATCTTGCTAGCCAGATGGGTTTTTTCCAAGCTTTCTTTAGCCGCACGCCCATAAGGGGCAAGCTCGGGGTTGGGGATAGCGATATGGACGATGTTTTTGTCTGTTAGCATTTCTAATGAAGTGATTTTGATTTTAGGATCAGCACTCCAAAGCACCAGCACGCCTTGTGCATAGACCTTTTCTTTTTGTGGGGTTTTGCCCTCCATAAAAAGCTTGTGAGGGAACTCCCTATCTGCAGAAACAAACAAATCAATCGGCGCACCTTGAATAATCTGGGCGTAAGCTTTGCCTGATGAAGAATAGCCAATATTGATCTTATCGCCTGGATGGGTGCTCAAAAATTCTTTTTGAATCTCCCCAAGCGCATAAGCGAGATTTGCCGCTGCAGCGACGTGAATCTCCCTGCCAAAAAGCACCCCAACCAACAATAAGCTCGCAAGAAATATTTTTTTCATAACAATCTCCTTTTTGTTTCATTATATAATATTTTATATAACGATGGAAGAGGGCGCCAGTTTTGCCTCCAAAGATAGGATTTTATTTTCCAATTCATCGAAATCTTGGCTTTCTCCCAGATGGGCTTGGAGCTTATCCATCACGCATTCAAGGTGCTTAAAAACCGCTAATGCTTTTTGGGCTTCAGCAGTTAGCACCGTTCCGCCCCCGCCTTTGCCCCCGCTCTTGGATTGGACCATCGGTTCTTTGGCAAGATGATTCATCCCATCAATACTATCCCAAGCGGCTTTGTAGCTCATTTTCATATTTTTAGCAGCTTTGAGAATCGAGCCTGTCGCCCCGATATGCTCAAGAAGCTCTACTTTGCCTTTTCCTAAGAAATTTTTATTATCTTTTTTTATCCAAAAACGCAAAAAAATCTGCATTATTCAATCCTTATAATGGTGGCTAATAACCAAAAAATCATCAATATGCCCCAAAAACAAATCCACCAATTCAGGCTGGAACTGCTTGCCTTTGAGGTCTTGGATATAGGTGATGACATCACAGAGAGGCCAAGCTTTTTTATAAACCCGATCATTACTGATGGCATCAAATACATCGACTAACGCTGTGATTCTACCAAAAAGCGGGATTTCTTCCCCGCTAAGATTATCAGGATAGCCCCCGCCACCCCACCATTCGTGATGGCTTCTAGCGATCTGAGAAGCAGTCTCTAAAATAATACGATTCGAGCCTTTCAACATCTCTGCACCCAATGTCGTGTGCGTTTTCATCACCTCAAATTCTTCTGGTGTGAGTTTGCCCGGCTTATTGAGGATAGAATCTGGAATACCGATTTTGCCGATGTCGTGCATTGGCGAGGCGATATAAATAAGCTCTTGTTCTTGCGATGTGCAACCATAGAGCTTTGCAAGGAGCTGGGAGTATTCAGCCACCCGCTTGATGTGATTGCCTGTTTCACGGCTTTTGCCCTCACAAATCGTTCCCATCGTAAAAATAATATCTTTTTGCACGCTTTCGATTTCTTTTTGGGATTGGACAATCTTAGTAATATCTGTCCCTGCTGCCATAATCTCAAGGGGCTTGCCCGCAAGGTCATAAATATACATCCCCAAAGCATTGACATAAAAACGCTCGCCATCATTGCGACTCCAGCTAATAACGCCTTTGTAGATACCTTTTTCATTCAAGGCTTTGCCGATGTTTAAAAATTGTTGCTTTTGGGTATCATCTAAAAATTCATAAAGATTTCTCCCCAAAACCTCGTGAGACTCAAAGCCAAAAACCTCCAAAAACGCCGGGTTGGTATAGATAAAATTGCGCTGTAAATCCAAACGGAAAAGTATCTGGCTACCATCGATGAAATTTTCATATTGGCTCAATAGATATTGCTTTTCTTCATCAGAATACTGGAGGAGTTTCACATCGTTTTCAAGCCGTCTTTGCCTCATCTCTTCATCGGTGCGATCGATTTCACCCACGATATAAGAGAGGATTTGGCGCTTATTATCAAAAACAGCTTTCACAAACGTATTGGTATAATACAAACTCCCATCAGCCCGAATATGGCTCATCTTGCCACTCCAAATGCCATTTCTTTGGAGTGTTGGGACGATTTCATTGAGGGTATAATGCCCCATTTCTGCATTCAAAAATTCCAAAACATTTTTGCCTATATGTTGCTCTCGTGGGTAGCCAGAAACCTCGCATATGCGATCATTGACATCAGTGATTTTGAGGTCTTTGTTGATTTCGATATATTGCATTGCTTCGGTGATAAGGTCTTTGTAGCTTTTTAGCGAACCACTTGCGACATCAAGCTCCCGAGAAGTTACTTCAGATAAATGCGTGATGGTATTTAAAATCGTAGATTCTTCGCTCCATTGTATCTGCATATTTTCTTGGTTGGTCTTAAAATCAAAGGGTTCTTCGCTCAAGATCACCCGTGTATTGGCGAGATTCATCATCGCATTGGATTTGGCAAAATGATAGATTTCTCCAAATGTAAAAAACCCGCACACACAATCAGTATCCGTAAAGGCATTCAAAAGCTCATTAATGCCCTCTAAGCCCAAAAATGAAATCCGCCCGACAGATGAATACATATAAATCGCTTGGGAGTTTTTGGGGCGATGGGCGTCTTCGAACATCAAATCTTTTTTGACATTTTCAAGAAAGCCAAATGAAAATTTCACCGACGCACCCTCAGGGATGATACCCAAAAACGAAATCCCGCCATCATCTTGGACCTTGTCTAACACCCTGCCGATGAGATTGCCCTCGCTATCTTCAAGCACAAAAGGAAAATTCCAGCCGGTTTTACCCAAATCATCAAGCGCATTTTCCCCAAGATAATGCCCATAAATCTCTTTGATGGGGGTGTGATTGATTTCATAGACAACATTTTGAAACGATTTGGTTACCTCAAAACGCAATCCGATGGGACGCCAGCCAAAAATATAGCTGTTTTGGATATTCAAGACATCTGAATCAATAACAGCACACACCAGCCCATCAACATAAACACCCTGTGTGTTGCCAATAAGCGTGCGGGTGGCTTTGATGTTGCTCCCTGCAGCTTTCCCACCACACACGACCAGATTTGGGGCAAGGCGGAAGATTTCATTCAAAAACACCTCGCCAGAAACGCTGAAATATTCGATAAATACGATCAAAAGTTTTGTTCTTTTGGTGATGAGTTCTGAGATCACGGCTGTAGCCATCTGGGTTTCTTCAAGCTCGGCAGGGAAATAGGCGGTCTTGACATCAGAATGACAAAAACAAGAAATCCCCAAACAAATTTCGCTCAAGACCTTAAATTCAAATGCTTGATGGCAACTTGAGGCAAGCAAAATCTCACAACCAGGGAGAAGCTCATTCAACACATCGATCAAATATTCAGACATCTCACGCCCCAAAGGACCAAAAACCTGTATAAAATATTTTTCTTTCGCACCCGAATGGATTTGGTGGGATTCCAATGCAACTTGAAGCTGTTTTTTATCTTTAAAAATAATATTTACTAATCTCAAGACTTTTCCTTAGGGGGGGGGGGCATAATCATTAATTTTATAAAAAATACCAAAAATATTTTCTGTTTGGTAGAAAAATTATATCTAAAACTTAAAAAATATCAATCAATTTTTGAGCGTTACGAATAAAATGCTAAAAATATGGTAACCATCAACATAGGCGTATTCGAGCTGGTAGCGATGGAGTGAGAGGATTTCACTCACGATAGAAAGCCCCAGCCCGTGCCCGCTGATTGCCATCTGGGAAACATCCCGACAAAATGGTTCTAAATAATAGCTAATTTCGTGTTCGAGTTTGTCGCCTTTATTTTTGACGATAACTTTATCTTGGAGGCATTCGATCATTATTTTTTCATCTTTGGTGTATTTGAGGGCGTTTTCAATGAGATTTTTTACCGCAATGGATAAAAGCCGTAAATCCCCACGAACAATGAAATTTTTGCCAAAATTTACTTCGATACGATGTTCTTCATCAAAAAAGCTCGAAAGCGCTTCAAATATCAATGTTTCGCTCAAAAACTCTTCATTAGCGATGATGATATTCCCGCTATTGACCCGTTCAAACTCAAGCATATTGTCCGAGATTTTTTGCATATCCAAGACATAATGTTCTAGCTTTTTTAATTCTTTGGTTTTGTTTTTTTCTAGGGCTAATAATAGCTTCATTTTTGCCAAGGGGGTTTTGAGCTCGTGCCCGATATTGCGCAAAATCAGCTCCCTGCTTTTAAGCATTTTGTAAATCTTATCACCCATAAAATTAAACGCCCGTATCAAATCGCCAATCTCATCTTTGCGATCAGTCGCCAAACTGCGGTCATATTTGCCTTTGGCAAATTCTTTGATGGCATAGCTTAGCTTATTGAGCGGGGTGAGGAGAGTAAAAAAGATGATATAAAGAATCGCCAAAATCAATATAATAGGCAAGAAAAATACCTTGAGGCGGTTTGCCTCCCAAAAATCGGTTTCGATATTTTTGACAACAACAAATGTATCGCCAAAATAATTCACACCAAAGCCGATTTTTTTGTCCGTGCGAAAGATTTTTATGCCGAGCATATCATCATTTCTCGCTTCGATGATTTTAAACGCTTGGGGCATTTCTTGCAAACGGGTATAGCCGAATTTTCTTACCGCCAACATCACGGCATTGAGATTGCCTGTGGTGTAGTTTGGCAAGATACTTTGGATAAATAGCATTGTTTCGTTCTTGATACGCTCATTTTGCTTTTCGGCAATGATTTTATCGGTCTGATACCACAATCCAATGACAAACAAAAATGCCATCGCAAACAAGATACTGAATTTGACACGCAGGTTAGCTATAAACAAAATTTATAACCTATCCCCCAGACTGATTGGATGAATTTGGGTTCTTTGGCATTATCACCCAGTTTTGCCCGTAGGTTACGCACGTGGGTATCGATACTCCGGAGCAAGCTATCTTCGTGAATCGCATTGATGGTGTTGGCTATGGCTTCCCTGGAGACAGGGTGAAGTCTGTTTTCGATCAAAAATATCAAAATATCAAACTCGGTATTGGTTAAATCCACAAGCTTATCGCCCAATCGAGCTTCACGCTTTTGGATATTGATAGACAAATCATCAAATACCATTTCTTTTGGCTTGAATCTGCGTAACATCGCATTGATTCGGGCAATGAGTTCAGCAGGCTCGTAAGGCTTGGCAAGATAATCATCAGCGCCTTTTTCAAAACCCTGGATTTTATTGTAAATATCGCCTCTGGCTGTAGAAATAATAATGGGAACTTGCGAAACACCTCTAATCTTCTTGCAAAGCTCAAAGCCATCCATTTCAGGCAATGTCAAATCCAAGATCACCAAATCCACATTGCCAGAATTTTCTTTGAGTAATGCGATCGCTTTGCTAGGCAAATCCGTAGCCAAAACCTCAAATTTTGCCTGCTCAAGGTAGGTCTTTATCAATCCTTGCATTTCCAAATCATCTTCGATCAATAACAATTTTCCCATTTCATTTCCTTTGTCAATCTTCCCTTTCTTAATCTTCTTCCCCAAAATCCTTGGATATTTTACTCCTTTGTTCCTCATTTAAAATGGCGTGCAAATCTTTTAAAAAATTTAAATCCAGCTCGATTTTTCTATCGTGAATGGTTTTCATCTTATTGGCAATTTCTTTGGTATCAAGTTCATTTTTGACAAAAAGTTGCATCATCATCGCATCGGCTTTTTCATTATTATGCCACCATTCTTTGAGATCGTGGTGGTATTCTTTAAAAAGTTTTTTCACCTCTTTTTCTTGTTTATGGCTCAAACCCACTTCTTTAAGGTCTTTGTGGAGTTCATTGAGATCCCGCCAACTATCTGCAAGCAAAAAACTACCGACAAAAAACAAGCAAAAAAAGATTTTTTTCATCGCAAACCTCTATGGGATATTTTTCCAAAAAATTATAATCAGTAAGCTTATATATTTTGTCAATTATTCAGGGATTTTAATTTCACATAAAAATCAATCTTGGCATTATTACCCACAAATACCAAAAAATCTTCATTGCAAACCTCATCATTGAGATTAAAACTCAGCTTCCAGTTGTCTTCAGATTTGATACCAACGACTTTGATTTCACCCTCTGTTGGGATTTGCCCTTTGACTTCCAGATTGCCTTTTTGGATTTCTTCAATCGTTCTTTTGCCAAACGTATTCCCAGCAATCATTTTACACATCTTGAGATCCTCACTAATAATGCTGACCTCAGCTTTGTTGCTTATTAGCTCTGCTAGCAAGCGGTTGGCAACTTCTTTTTCAGGGTAGATCACCCTATCTGCGCCGATTTTTAGCAATATCTGCCCGTGAATCGGGCTGATGGCTTTGGCGATGATGGTTTTATTGCCAAGTTCTCGCAAAGCCATCAGGGTCAAAATAGAAGCCTCGACATTCTCCCCGATACTCACAATCACCATATCAAGCTCAATAACACCCGCTTCTTCCAGGGCAAGCTTATCGGTAGAATCCAACACGTATAGATCCTCAATACTATCTTGCAAATCCCTAAAATTCTCTTTGGTATTATCACAAACGATGACATTTTCGCCCTCAACTGCCAGCCCTTTTGCAATATAAGACCCAAATTTTCCTAGCCCAATGACTGCATAACTTTTTTTCATAATCTGACCTTTTCTGTAATGAGTTCTACCCGATGGCGTTTTGGGGCGCTAAAGAGTGCCAGTGAGAATCCCAATATGCCGATTTTTCCCGAAATCATCAGCAACATAATGATAAATTTTGAAAAATCATTAAAATGCGCACTCAAGCTAAGTGTCCCGCCATTCCCCGTAGAAACGCCCACGGTGGCAAATGCTGAACCCACCTCAAACATAATGGGCAAGTATTTTTCTGCAGGCTCTGTCATACTCAAAAGAAAACTCGCCCCCAAGATATAAATACACGCAATCAAAAAAATCGTGATGGCTTTTTGGACATTGTTTTCATCAATGCCCCGATTAAAAAGCCGTGTTTTTGAATGCGTCAAGATCGCACGGCAAAATGCCAGCAAAATCGCTGCAACCGTGATTTTTATCCCTGCGGCTGTGCCACCAGGTGCGCCACCAACTATCATCAACAGCACAGAAAAAAACAAACTCGAATCGCTCAATGCCCCCAAATCGATGGTATTAAATCCAGCCGTGCGGTAATTTACCGAAGTAAAAAACGCCGCAAGAATCTTCTCAGGCAAAGAAAAGCTCTCAAAAGTCTTAGCATTATGCCATTCAAAAACCAAAAGCATTACCATCCCTAAGACTATGAGAATCGCTGTCCCTGAAAGGACGATTTTTAGATGGAGAGAAAGGCGGATTTTAGAATCCGTATTAGGAAAAAACCGAAGAAAAAATGTCTGGATGATTTTTTGACGGATCAAAAAATTTAGCTCAACCAAAACAATATAACCCAACCCGCCCAAAATAATCAGCAGGCAAATCACGAGATTGACAATCACATCTTTTCTAAAATCTGCCAAATTTGTCGAAAACAACGAAAAACCCGCATTATTAAACGCTGAAATCGAATGAAAAATCCCAAACCAAATCCCCTCTGCCCCAAAGCGCCTAGAAAAATCCACACTCAAAATCACCGCCCCAATGCTCTCAATCACTACCACATAAATAAAAATTTTTTTGATAAAATCAATCAGCCCATCATAAGAATAATGGCTCAAGACCTCTTTAAGCAAGTCTTTTTCACCTCGAGTGAGCTTTTTGCGAAAAAACACATACAACAGCCCGATCATCGTCATATAGCCAAACCCACCCATTTGGATCAAAATCAAAATCACCCCTTGACCTAATGGCGTAAAATCCAAAGCCGTATCCTTGACAATAAGCCCGGTGCAAGTAAAAGCAGAAACAGCCGTAAAAAAGGCATCCGAAAATGTGATATGCCCGTGATGAGCAAAGCTACTCATCAAAAACAAAGCCCCTACCAGGGCAATACCAATATAGGTAAAAAGGAGTATCCTAATACTTTTTAGGCGCATAAAAAATCCATTTTTTACAGATACCTTGCTCGCTCATATTGGCGAGGCAAGCTAATCTCTTCACCCAAGCTAAGCCCGGCTTGAATCGCCCAATAAGGGTTTTTCAAAAGCTCCCTTGCCAAAAATACCGCATCCACAGCACCCGATTTTACCAGCCGTTGTGCCATTTTCGCTTCAGTTATCAATCCCCCGCCGATACAATCAACCCCAAGGGCTTCCTTGAGAATGCGAGCGGGTTCGATTTGATAGCCCGGATACACTTTAATATCTGTCTCAATCACCCCACCCGTGCTGACATCCAAAACATCAAACAAATCTTTGATGGGTGAGAGCAAATCGATAAAATCCATCACGTCATTGCCGTCTTTGTGATAATCCCGTGCAGAAATACGCAATAAAATCGGGAAATCTTGTGGCAAAACGCTACGCAACGCCTCTAAAATCTCTTTTAAAAATCGCACCCTATCCTTGCCATACTCATCGGTGCGTTGATTGGAAAGTGGGGATAAAAATTCGCTGATAAGATAGCCGTGGGCTGCGTGGATTTCAATAGCGTCAAATCCGGCTTTCACAGCCCGCATACCGGCGTGTTCAAAATCTTTAATCACAGCTTTAATATCGTTTTGCGTCATCTCTCTTGGCGTTTTTGATGTGGGCGAAAAAGCCAGTGCTGAAGGGGCGATCACCTCTTCGCCCTCGCACTCGCATTTCCTGCCTGAATGCCCGATTTGTATCGCCATTTTGGCACCATATTGATGGCAAGCACTGACAATAGAAGCCAACCCTGCAATATGCTCATCACTCCAAATACCCAAATCCTCTGGGGAAATCCTGCCTGCCTTAGAAACCGCACTCGCCTCGATAATAATCAAGCCCACTTGCCCGATAGCACGGGTGAGATAATGGGTGTAATGCCACGCATTTGCCATCCCATCGGTGGCGCTGTATTGGTCCATTGGCGCCATCACGACACGATTTTTTAGCGTTAGATTTTTGATTTTCCATTCAGAAAATAATGTATTTTTCATCTAGACTTCCTCATATCGGATATAAAAACCTTTTTCATTATAAACCACATCAAATTTTTCACCACTTTTAAGATCAATAAGATAGCATTGCTCCAGTGTCTCCGCTTCTGCTCGCTGGATAGGAATCTGCCTGAGGCGTTGCTCCACCTCGCTAATATCCTCACACAATGCTGAAAACCCAAACATCATCAATTTATACTGAAAATCCATATTTTGCCTTTTACCAGTCGGTCACCATTTGGCTATTGATGTAAAATATTGAAAAACACTCTATCATAAAATGTTATATTTTGTTAAAATCGCAAAAATTTCAAATCCCGCATAAGGCTAATGATGAATAATTTTATACAAACTCGTGGGAGTGATAATTTCCACCCCCAAAAAGCAGATTTTGAAGATGTGATTTTAAATCCAGGGGCTTCTTTTGGTGGTTTATACACATTGGAGCATATCCCACAAGTCGATTTTTCTTCTTTGGTTAATCTCGATTATGCCGAGCTTCTCAAACATATCTTTTCTGCACTTAATATCACGCTTGATGGGGATATATTGGATAGCGCGATTGGGCGTTATAGGCATTTTGATGATCCCACTAACCCCGCACCATTGGTAAAAATCAAAGAAAATCTTTATGTGCAAGAACTCTATCACGGCCCCACACGGGCGTTTAAAGATATGGCTCTCCAGCCCTTTGGTGTGGTGTTTTCTAAGCTTGCCCTTAAGAGAAACAAAAAATACCTCATCCTTGCTGCCACTAGCGGGGATACCGGACCTGCGACACTTGAAAGCTTTGCGAACCAAAAAAACATCGCTGTGGTTTGCTTGTATCCCAAGGGAGGGACAAGCGATGTGCAAGCCCTCCAAATGACCACCCAAAATGCGAAAAATCTCAAAGTCCTAGCCATAAAAGGCAATTTTGATGATGCCCAAAGTATTCTGAAATCCCTACTCAAAGATGAGGCGTTCAAAACCGCGCTGAATGAAAAACAAATCCTTTTATCTGCTGCAAATTCTGTGAATTTCGGACGCATTGCATTCCAAATCATCTATCATATCTGGGGTTATTTGCAAGTTATTAAAAGCGAAAAAATCGCCCCAAACAATGCGGGGAATTTTGATAAAAAGATTCAAATCATCGTGCCTAGCGGGAATTTTGGCAATGCTCTCGGGGCGTTTTATGCCAAGATGATGGGGTTGCCGATCGAAAAAATCATCATCGCTTCAAATGCAAACAATATCTTGAGCGAATTTATCCAAACAGGGGTTTATGACATCACCAACAAATCCCTCATCAAAACGACATCCCCTGCGATGGATATTTTGAAAAGTTCGAATATCGAGAGGGTTTTATTTGCCCTTTTTGGTTCAAATCGCACACGTGAATTGATGGAAAGCTTGGAAAATAAATCCTATTACCAACTCAGCGCAAAAGAGCTTGCGACACTTCAAACGCATTTTTCGGCTACATTTTGCACCGATAAAAAATGCTGCGAAACCATCAAAGAATCTTTTGAGGCGGGCTATTTGCTCGATCCCCATACCGCAACCGCACTCAAAGCTGCCAAAGAGTTTTGCTCGCATTCCCCTACTATCATCTGCTCCACAGCCGAATGGACAAAATTTGCCCCCACGATCACCCAAGCGATTTTTGATAAAAACTTCAGCGACAAAGAAGCCATTGAATGGATGCAAAAACAAACCTGCCAAAATGCGAATAATATTGATGAAAGCAAGCCCAAAGGCATTGCAAAAAATATCGCCGTTCCTGATACAATCGAGCAACTATTTTCCAAACCTATTATCCATAATGAAGTTTTGGATCAAAATGCTATCAAATCACATATCCTTAGCTGGCTTGAAGATAAGACTATAGAGGGATAAAAATATGACGAAGAAAGTGCGATCACAAGGCTTAAGCCTGTGAAGCACGGGATATAAATTAAGTATAAAAAGAATCTGTAAAAAACTATCAAGAAACCCCTAGAAAATCCAAGAGTTTCAAAAAATCAATCACATATTATGCAATCCAACACTTTTAGGGAGAGCAAGCCTCCCATTTTTAGGTCAGTGGAGATCTTTCCAGATTCTCCTTTTCCAAGCATACGCAAGCAATGCCATCACCGCAAAGAATATCATAATCTTGATACCCAAAGCATCCCTTTCAGGCTTTTTGCTATCGCCGACTTTTTGGAGATAGTCGATGACTTGTTTTTCTGCTTTTTCATCCAATCCTACACGAGGCATTGATGTGCCAGGAAGTGTCTTTTGGGGGTCATTGATAAAGATACTAAGGGTATGTTCGCCACGACTGCGAATCATCATCGACAAATCCGGTGCTTTTGCCCCCAAATATTTTTGCAAATCCTCTGCTGGTGTGAGGGCGTGCGTATTGTCATAATCAACACTATGGCATCGTTGGCACGCTTGAGCAAAAACCTGCTTATCGCTAAGCTCTTTTGGAGCGATAGAAGCAAGATATGCCACGATATTAGAAATATCCTCATTACTCATCCAGTCATACGCAGGCATTGGATAGGGATTAGCATCACCAAATTTATGGGTAAGCTTGGCTGCCTTGATGGGATCTTTGATGAAATTAGCCAAAAAGTTATGGTCAAATACCGCCCCAGCATCGGAAAGATCAGGAGGGACAACACCATAAGATTGTGCAGCAGAGGCATTATCCATCGGAGCAGGGATATTTTGAGACTCGATACTATGGCAAGCGGTGCAATTTTCTTCTACAAGCGCTTTACCTTTTTGGGCATCGCCATTACTCAAATCAATCTTTTCAAGATCGCTAAAAGCATAATCAGCAGGGGCAACTTTTGGGTGCATAATCGAATGCGCCAAAGGCTCTACACCCCAATAAATCACACCAATCACAACCACCAAAAGAACAAGGATTTTAAACTCTCTCATTGAACACCTCCTTTTTTTCTTTCAGCAATGGTAATGATAGGCAACACAATGAGGAGCAAAACCAAAAACACAATCGAAGCCACAAAACCAATGTAAATATTTATCCCCTCAGGAGGTAACTTGCCATAAATTGTCAAGACGATCAAATCCAACACCAAGAGCCAAAACCAAATCAAAAATGTGCCTCTTTGATGGGCGGGAGCAACCTTTGAACTCCGATCAAGCCAGGGCAAGAAGAAAAATATCACCTGGGCGATACCAAAAGCAATCAAGCCCAAATCCGCACTGAAGAAAAATCCTCTTAGCACCTCATAACTCCACAAGAAATACCACTCCGGATAAATATGTGTTGGGGTTTTGAGGCTATCGGCGGGGTCGAAATTCACCGGATCCATCGCAAAATCATAATGATAACAAACCAAATAAAAGAAAAATATCATAAATGTGCAGATGACAAAAATATCTTTTGAGAGGAATACAGGCCAAAATGGAATGACTTTGGATTCTTTTTTCTTGCCCTCAAGGTATTTTTTTTCTTCAGCTTCAAAATCAAGAACTTCGCCATATTCGTTATTAACGTGAGGGATACGGAGCGAATAGAAATGCACCACGATAAGGAGCATAATCACCACTGGCAACAAAAACACGTGGAGCATAAAAAATCGCGTCAAAGTCGCATCGGCAACAACATAATTGCCCCGAATCCACTCGACAACATCAGCACCGATAAAAGGAATACCACCAAAAAGATTGGTGATAACCGTAGCAGCCCAATAACTCATCTGCCCCCAAGGCAACATATACCCACTAAAAGCCTCCGCAGAAAAGACAACAAAGAGTAGCATACCGCTAACCCAAATCATCTCCCTGCCATTTTTGTAAGAACCATAATAAATAGCTACAAACATATGGATATAGATAATCACAAATATCATACTCGCTGCTACAGCGTGGATATGTCTCCAAAGCCACCCATAAGCAACCTCTTGCATAATCGTGTAATTCACACTATCAAACGCCATTTTTGCGTCTGGCTTGTAATACATTAACAAAAAGATCCCTGAAATCACAAGAACCGTAAATAATGCGGTCAAAACCACGCCCATCGCCCATAAAAAATTTATATTTTTGGGAATCCAATATTCTGTCATCAAGACTTTTGTGAGCTTTTTGACGCCCAACCTCTGATCCAACCAGTCTATCAGCCCATCTGCTTTTTTGATTTCTGCCATTTCTTCCTCCTTATGCCTTGCCTATCATTTTTTGATACTCAGTCCCTGTTTCGCCAAATACGATTTTTGTCCCTTCAATCTTGAAAGGAGGAATATCAAAAGGTCTTGGAGGAGGTGTTCCGGGAACATTGATACCATCAAGCGTGAATTTACCGCCGTGACAAGGACACAAAAACTCTTTTTCCTCTGGCTTAAAGATAGGAATACAACCCAAATGGGTGCAAATCTGAATGCCTACGGTGAAAACATCATCATTGATTTTAAAATCTCTCTGCGGATTGAATGGGTCTGCTTTGGATTTTTTGATGATATAAACAGGCTTACCACGCCATTCCACGGTGGAAAATTCACCCTCTTTCATATTGCCGACATCTGCAGTGGTAAAACCTGCAGAAACCACGCTTGGGAGCGGGTCCCAAGTTTTTTTCATTGCGACAAGGGAAGCGATGGCACCTACGGCGGTAACACCCCCTAGCGTCATCCCTAAAAAATCGCGTCGTTTGATTTCAGCCATTGTTTAGTCTCCTTTATTGTTTGGTTTTTGTAAGTTGATTTTAGTGCTTCGTAGAAAAATCTGCCAATTGTAGTCCATATCCACTTTAAATAATCTTTGATTCAGAAAAAAATTTGATTTTGAACCCGCAAAATGTTTCAAACCGAAATCAAACCGAGCATTTTAAAGCAGAAAAATTTTTATTCAAATCCGCTCGAGTGTGGCAATAGACAAAGGATTTCTTACAATTATATTTAAAGTATTTCACGCCACATAAACCTAACGAATATTTTTGATACAATTATCCGACAAATTTCACATTGACAATTAGGAAAACACTTATGAATAACATCCCAGCTCTGCCTCAAAACATTGTTAAATCTCTGATAAATTTTTTATACCAAGAAGCAAAAAATCGTGGTTTTAATCGCGTCGTCATTGGCGTGAGTGGTGGCATTGATAGTGCCGTTGTTGCCGTGCTGTGCAAAATGACATTTGGCAATCACCTCCAAGCCTTGCTAATGCCCTCAATCACCTCATCAAAATCCAGCCTCACCGATGGGGTCGCATTGTGCGAACAATTTGAAATCCCCTACCAAATCCAAACCATCAACGCCTATGATGAAGCTTTCAGGGTTAATCACAAAGACGCCAACTTGATCCGCAAAGGCAATTTTTGCACCCGCATCCGAATGGCGCTCCTTTATGATCTCTCCCAAGAAATCCGCGCACTCGTCGTAGGCACGAGCAACAAAAGCGAACTGATGTTGGGCTATGGCACGATTTATGGGGATTTGGCGTATGCGATCAATCCATTGGGGAATTTCTACAAAACCCAAGTCTATGAACTCGCCAGATTACTCAATATCCCCAAAGCCATCATCGATAAAAAACCCAGCGCCGATCTATACGCAGGGCAAAGCGATGAGGAAGAATTAGGCTACAAATACGAAGATGTCGATAGTTTGCTAGTTGATATTTGCGAACATTATGATGATCTTTCCAAGCTCGATGCAAAAAAACTCCTCCCGCTAGGCTATGATAAAGAAATGCTTAACTCCATCATCCCAAGAATCAAAAAAAATCTCTTCAAACGCACTCTGCCTACTATCTATGAAATCAAATAATAATGCAACCCAAAGCTTCTTGGAGGTTGTTCCCTATTAATGCGATGGATTGAACGCTACTTTTACCAGCCGAGTTTTTGGCAAAAAACCCTTGCGATTGTTTTGTTGCCATTATCAGCCCTGTATTGTCTTATTGCGACAATCCGACGCAAAATAAGCATATACAAGGATTTTGACATCCCTGTAGTGAGTGTGGGAAATCTCGTTGCAGGCGGGAGTGGCAAAACCCCTTTTATCATCGAAATCGCCAAAGATTACCCCGATGTTGCCATCATCTCACGGGGCTACAAAAGAGCTTCCAAAGGGCTTTTGGTCGTGAGCCTCAAAGGAGAAATCCTCGTTTCCCAAAAAGAAGCCGGCGATGAAGCCTATCTCATCGCCAAAACGCTAAAAAATGCCAGCGTAATTGTGAGCAAAAAGCGAGATTTGGCTATCCTAAAAGCAAAAGAATTGGGCTGTAAAGTCGTTTTTCTCGATGATGGTTTTCGCTTTGCATTCAAAAAACTCAATATTTTATTAAAACCCAAGCTAGAGCCTTATTTTCGGTTTCCTATCCCTAGCGGGCTTTATCGTGAAAATCCCTCACTCTACACTACTGCAGATATTCTCGCCCTAGAAGGGCTCGACTACAAGCGAGAAGTTAGTATCACAAATCCCACCGAAAGGATGTTGCTCGTTACTGCGATCGCTAATCCCTCACGACTAGAAGAATACCTACCAAACATCGTTGGCAAGGTAATTTTGCCCGATCACGCACCATTTGATTTGACAAAAATAGCTTGCTGGACGAAAGAACACAATGCCACATCATTGTTAGTAACGCAAAAAGATGAAGTCAAGCTCCAAGATTGCCCGATTCCCCTAAGCACAATGCGCCTCAATCTCCACATCGACGCAAAAATAAAAGAAAAAATTTATGAATATATCAAAGCCAATAAAATATAATACGCATAAGACTTGATGATAAATTCACAATTCCAAAAGGATAAAAAAGAGGGAAAATGCGAACATATGAAGAAACAGTAAGTCAATACCTAACCCAAATCCAAAATATCACCGAAAGCGACAAGGAACACACGCACAGAGGTGCGTTAGAAACCTTAATCAATAACCTAAAAGTGGAGCTGGATTTTAAAGATATAGAAATAATCCACGAGCCAAATAATAATAAAAATGGCTTGGGCGCTCCTGATTTTTTGATCCTAAAAGACTCTCTCCCGCAAGGGCTTATCGAAAACAAACGGGTAAATGCTAACCTCGATCAAATCCTAAAAAGCGAACAAATTGCAAAATATGCAAAATTAAGCACCAATATAATGCTAAGCGATTATTTGAATTTCACGCTTTTAAATGTCGAAAATGACTCCATAAAAGCCGAAAAAAACGTCAGCATATGCAGTCTCAATGAGCTAAGAAATCTTAAAAATATCGATCTCAAAACAAAATCAAAAGATCTCAAAGAACTTTTTAGCGTATTTTTTGGGGCGACACCTAGCCCTATCAATAGCGCAAAAGACTTTGCGATCAAATTATCCCAACCTACCAAATGGCTTGAAAACAGCCTGATTGACTTGCAAGACAATGAAGAAATTCATTCGTTTTATAAGGAATTTACCAAAGGCATTTATGAAAATATTTCTTTTAATGATTTTGCCGATAGCTTCGCACAGACGCTCACTTACAGCCTATTTTTGGCTAAATTCCAAAAAGATACCAATCCAAACCTAAACGCAAATCCCGATTACAACCCCAAAGCTGAAATCACGATTTATAATCTAGCCAGCTTTATCGGCAAAAATTTTTCACTCATCAATGCGACCGCCAAGCGCCTGCAAGCCATTTATGAAATCACTGGCTTAAAACGGACGATTGATTTGATTGTGAGGCTCATCAACCATATTGACATCAAGATGATTTTAGAGGATTTCAATCGCTACAACAAAAACAACCATACCGATGAAGCCTCGCATAATCCAACTATCCACTTTTATGAGCATTTCATCAAAGAATACAACCCGAGTTTGAGAAAAAGCAGGGGGGTGTATTATACGCCCGATTCGGTTGTGAGATTTATCATCGACGCCATTGATAGCACGCTAAAAAATGATTTAGGCTTTAGCGGGGGGCTTTGTGATGCGATCTCCAAAGATAATAAAATCAATCTTTTAGATTTCGCCACAGGCACAGGCACGTTTATCCTCGAAGCGTTCAACAAAGCCCTCAGTGCTATCCCAAAAAATTCGACAAAATTTGATCCCGATGCCCTACTAGGCAAATTTGAGGGCTTTGAGATTATGATCTCCCCGTATGTTATCGCCCATCTCAACCTCGCCATCACCCTAAAAGACAAATTTGACTTTAGCCTAAAAGAAGACGAAAGGTTCAATATTTTTCTCACCAATACCTTAGAAAAAAATTCAGGCGAACAAGCCACGCTTTTTCAAGCCAAAAAAGAAGCTGAAGCCGCTCATCACACAAAAGAAAAGCAAATCCTAATCATCACGGGTAATCCCCCCTATAGCGGGGCTTCACAAAATGGCGAGCTTTATAATGATGAAGTCAAAGAGGGCTATAAAACCCTAATGGAAGACCCCAAAAACCCGACAGCTATCATCAAAAATAACAAAGTCGAGCGGGAGAAAAATCCCAAATGGTTGCTTGATGATTATGTGAAATTTATCCGTTTTGCCCAAAATAAAATCGATAGCCAAAATCAAGGGATCTTTGCCTTTATCTCCAATAACGCCTTTTTAGATAACCCTACCTTTCGGGGTATGCGCTACTCGCTTTTGACGAGCTTTGATAAAATCTACATCTTAGATCTCCACGGCAATACGAGAAAAAAAGAAATCGCCCCGGATGGGAGCAAGGATGATAATGTCTTTGATATTATGCAAGGGGTGAGTATTAATATTTTTGTAAAAACCGCTCATAAGTCTTCGACCCCCCCCCCCGAAACACCCCACAACAGGGATTTTGCCCCACTTGCCAAAATATTTCACTACGACCTTTATGGCAAAAGACAGCATAAATACAATTTTTTAGCCTCCAATACGCTTGATTCTATCACTTGGCAAGCCCTCAATCCCACCGCCCCTTTTTATCTCTTTATCCCCCAAAATGAAAGTCTCAAAGCAGAATATGACAAAGGCTGGAGCGTTAATAATATGTTTCGGGTCTCCAATACGGGAATAGTAACAAAAAGAGACAATCTCTGCATTCAAAAAACAAGAGACAAGGTCTGGGAGGCTATGCAAGATATTATCAATCTGGAAAAGAATGATTTTTATCAAAAATATAATATGCCTGAGGATGTAAGAGATTGGAGATATAAATGGGCAAAAAATGATGTATTGGAAAATAATAGCAAAGATAGGATTCAAAAAATTCTTTATCGTCCATTTGATACAAGATACATCTTTTATAGTGGGAAATCTCGAGGATTTGTTGGTTGGCCCGTTCCTGTTGTATCGGAGCATTTTTTGCAAAATCCGAATAATGATTTATTGGATTCCAAAGACACTAACAATACAGGCAATGCAAAATCTAGCACTAAAAATTCCCTCTTTAAAGAAGATGATATTTTCAAAGGGCAAGCACGCATTGAAAATTTCACCCCTGAATTTCGCGCGTTTGTAGATAAAAAATACGGCGAGCATTTTAGCCCCGAGGTGATTTTGGGCTATATCTATGCGGTGCTTTACCATCGAGACTACCGCGAAAAATATCTGGATTTTTTGAAAATGGATTTCCCCAAAATCGTATTTGTAGAGTCCAAAGAAAAATTTTTGAAGCTCAGCGAACTAGGGTGCAAACTTATCAATCTCCATACAATGAATGCCACTAATCCCGACGGGGGGGGGGGCTTCAATGAATATAGCGCTTGTAACTTGCCGACAAGCCAGAGGAAGCCAAACCTATCAACACGCATTTATGGCACACACCATAATGGAGATGTGCCACATCTCAAACAGGGGCACAGAGGTGAATTATATGTTTCCCCTCTATCTCTACAACACCGAGCGAGCGAGGAAAACACTATCAAAAACATAGGGCTAATCTGTGATCGGGGTTGCAAACTGCCTCAAGTCAATAATTTTTTTATTAGTAAAAATACTATTGACTATCACTTAGTAGGCAGTGCAAGCTATATCTTCCCGCTTTATATCTACAATAAGGACTATTATGGAAAATAATCAAATTGGTGAGAGTTTTTATGAAAATATGGATAACAAAGACAAAACTATCAGCAAAATCACCTATAAAGATAACAAAATCTTTATCAATGACAGCCTATATTTTATCGCCAATGATCCTATTTGGGAATACAAAATCGGGGGTTATCAAGTGCTTGATAAATACCTCAAAAGCCACAAAGGCGAAGCTATTGACATCAAGCATTTTGAAAATACCATCAAAATACTACAAGAAACCATCATTTTGCAAGATAAAATCCAAAAAATAGAACTTATTTAAAATCTTCGCTTCCCCTCAAAACGAAGCTAAAGCCCATCAAAGCGGGATGAGTGCTTTGTTTTCGAGGCGAAAAACTTTCGTGCATTTTTGTGCGATTTCTTCATCGTGGGTAGCCAGCACCAGCACCCCGCTAGCACCCCGCACATACGCACACATCGCTTCCATCACGTTGTTGGCAGTTGTTCTATCGAGATTGCCTGTGGGTTCATCGGCAAAGATGATTTTGGGTTTTTTTGTCAGCACCCTAGCGATGGAGAGGCGCTGTTGTTGCCCGCCGCTTAGCTCACCGACATTTTGATGGATCACATCATTGATACCTAATGCGATAAGCAAATCCTCTGAAATGGGCTGTTTAGAGAGGATCGAAGCGACGTTAAGATTTTCACTCCCGCTAAACCCCCGAAATAAATAATGCGACTGAAAAATTATCCCCACCTCATAACGGCGAATCTCTAAAAGCTTATGCGCAGGCAGGGCATAAATATCCTCATACCCTAGCAAGCTCACCTTGCCACTGATGGGCTTTAGCATTGTAGAAAGGTTGTTGAGTATGGTAGATTTCCCACTCCCGCTCACCCCAAGAATCGCCACAGATTCCCCGCCTAAAGCCTCCAGATTGAGATTTTCATATAGCAGGGTTTCAAACCGATGAGACAAATCAATTGCTTGTAACATTTCTATTCTCCTAATAATTTTCATCGCCCAAAACAAAGGGCGACACCACATATGATGGGGATTGATTGACACTATGGATCACGATCGTGCCATAAAGACGGGCATAATATTTGATAAGCATTCGCTGTAAAATCGGCTCAATGCTGGGGACAAACCAGCCATTATTGCTGATAAGAATAAGGTATTTGGGTTGTTTTTCGTAGGTGATTTTTGATGTCCCCTCATAGCAAATCGCACTCGCAAATAACGTGTTATCAATGCGAAAATCTCGAAACGATTTTCCCGCACTCAAGCCATAATCTTGCCCAAAAAACTCCCTAAAAAACGGCTTGGCTAGAAAATCAGGTAAGGGGATCTTCTCCCCAAAGGGCGCTAGGATAACTTTATCAGCATAAGAAACCTCGCCATTTTCAAACACATAGGTGCTATTATAAACCTTGCCGTCTTCTTCTCGCAACGCACCTGTGATAATCGTAATCTGGTGGCTAAGATCTTTTAACCTTTGGTTCAAATCGCTTCGATTGAGCGCAAATGGGAATGCCGTCTCAGGCAAGATAACTATATCTTTACCTCCCAAAATCGCCCTATAAATCGCATCGAAATTTTGCGCGATGATGGTTTGGATATTATCAAACTGCCATTTGGCATCTTGGCTCACATCCGTGCGGACCACAGAAATATTCGGCAAGATATTGTTGGTATTTATCGCATTTTTTGCACGCACGCCACCCCAATCGATGGCTACAAGCAAAAAACAAATCCCAAGTAGCTTATAAAATCTCTTCAAAACCATTATCGCCCAAACGCCTACAAGCACGCAAAAAAAGCTCCATTTATCCACACCAAAAACACTATAAGAAAAAAACGATTCTCCCACGAGCCAATCAAAACCAAACGGATGGATATAGCTCATCACCATCAATGTAAAAATCCGATAAATCCGCGAAGCAAAAAACAATAAAAAATAAAAAATAATCCCATAGCCCAAGCCGACCAAAACCATCACAAACGGCACTAAAAACGGCAATGGCGAAAACCGAAAACTTAGCCCCGTCCAATAAAACAACCCCAATCCCACAAAAAAACCAAACCAAAATGTGAGCTTTTTGGGCACACTAAACCAAACACCCACACTGATAAGCCCAAAAATGCTGGTATAAATCACCAAAGCAATGGTGTGATCGCTAGCAAAAAACAGCGCACTCCCATACACGTCCAACAAAAAAACGACTGCCATCGCTAGGGCATACAAAGCACGAATGCCCTGTGTCTTTAGCCCGTCTAATCGTTTTGATATTATCTGTTTTTGTGCGAGTTTTAAACCCATCGTGTTGCCCTTGTATTTTCTGAATTGACTTCTACTTTGAAAATAAATTAAAAATTTGAAAAATCAAAAATTTGCTTTCTCTAAAGCCCTTGAGGCAAAATTTTTGTTTTTAGCCGATTTATTGTAGAATAATAGCTTTTTAAGACTAAAAATAACATAGAGCGAGCAATGGGCTATATCGATTTCATACTCATCATTATCATCGTCATCATCGGGCTAAGAGGCTTTTACAACGGCTTTATCAACGAAATTGCGGGCGTTCTTGGCATTATATTAGGGGTGTTTTTTGCTTCCCGATTTGCCTCGCATATGGGGAATTGGTTCACCCAGAATATCCATAATTTCCACAGCGCCTCTGTGGCGAGCCTCATTGGTTTTGTGATTATTTTGGCAGTGATTTGGATAACGTTTTTGATTTTGGGCGTTATTATTGGCAGGTTTGTAAAAATCACCGACTTTGTCATCGTGGATAAAACGCTTGGCTTTATCTTTTCGTGTTGCAAAATATTTTTGATCGTTGGCTTTATTCTTTTTGGCATTTCTAGGCTAAATTTTATGAAAGATTTTGATGGGTATATGAGCCAAAATAGCAAAATCTATACGATGATGGAGACCATATCTTCCTCGGTAATGAAACTCCCAAGCGTGCAAGAAACTGCCCAAAATATCAAAAACATCAGCCAAGAACCAGCTAACTCCGCCCAAAAAGCCATCGAAAAGTCTATGCAAGACACCATAAATCAAGGTCTCACTGACTCGCTCAAAGACTCGGCTAAAAAAATGATCGAAGATATGCCAGCCCCAAGCCCGCAATCCAATCAAGAAACGCCCGATCAGGAAAAATAATGTTTGAAAATCAATACATAAAACAACGCATCCAAAAAGCCCAAGATTTAAGAGAGGCGGGCAAAAACCCCTACCGCAATGACACAGAAAAATCCATCTCAAACCTCGCATTTATCCAAAAATTTGACTACCTCAAATCGCTCGAAACCCCCAAAGCACCCGATGAAAAGCACGCCATTGTTGGCAGGGTGAAATTTTTGCGCTTGATGGGAAAAGCCTGCTTTATCAAAATCGAAGATCAAACCGGCACCTTGCAAGCCTATCTGTCCCAAAATGATTTGGCTGATGATTTTACCCTCATCAAAAAAACCCTTGAAGTTGGCGATATTGTCAATGTCTATGGTTATCCTTTCGTTACAAAAACAGGCGAGCTAAGCATTCACGCCCTAAGCTTTAAAATCCTTACCAAATCCATTATCCCCTTGCCCGAAAAGTTTCACGGGCTTACCGATATCGAACTCCGATACAGACAGCGCTATGTCGATCTCATTGTCAATCCGGGTGTCAAAGAAATCTTTGCAATGCGTAGCCGTATCATCGCATATATCAGGAAATTTTTTGAAGAAGAGGGATTTTTGGAAGTCGAAACCCCAATGCTCCATCCCATCCCCGGCGGTGCGAATGCCAAGCCATTTATCACCCATCACAATGCCCTTGATGTAGAAAGATACTTAAGGATTGCCCCGGAGCTTTATCTCAAACGCCTCATTGTCGGCGGGTTTGAAGCGGTGTTTGAGATCAATAGAAATTTTAGAAACGAAGGGATGGATCACTCGCACAACCCAGAATTTACGATGATTGAATTTTATTGGGCGTATAAAAATTATCAGGATTTAATCACCTTGACACAAAAATTATTCGCTTATCTTTTAGAAAAGCTCGAACTCCCGACAAAAATCCAGCACGCAGAACACCAGATTGATTTTGCAGATGTTAAAATCATTCCCTACAAACAAGCCCTCCAAGACATCGGCGGTATAGCAAAAGAAATCATCGAAGATACAGACAAACTCAAAGCCTTTCTCCAAAGCCATCACATCAAATTCGACCCGCATATGAGTTATGGCAAGCTTTTGAGCGAAACATTTGATGAATTTGTCGAACCTAAGCTCATCAACCCGACATTTATCACCCAATACCCCATTGATATTAGCCCACTCGCACGAAGAAATGACACCGACCCAGAGATTGCCGATAGATTCGAGCTTTTTATTGGCGGGAAAGAAATCGCCAATGGTTTTAGCGAACTCAATGACCCGCTCGATCAACTCGAACGATTCAAAGCCCAAGTCAAAGCCAAAGACGCCGGCGATGAAGAAGCCCAATATATGGACGAAGATTTTGTATGGGCTTTGGGCTATGGTATGCCACCTACGGCTGGAGAGGGTATCGGGATTGATAGGCTGGTAATGCTTTTGACCAATGCAAAAACCATCAAAGATGTTATCCTCTTCCCTGCGATGAAACCCATCAAGATGGATTACAATAACGCACTCACCCAAAAAGAAGAAATAACTAAGGAAAAGGAATAATTTATGCCATACGCTATGCAACACACAGACAAAGAGATTTTTGACATTATCCAAAAAGAACTCCAAAGACAAAATGATCACCTCGAAATGATCGCAAGTGAAAACTATACATTCCCTAGCGTGATGGAAGCGATGGGGAGCGTGCTGACAAACAAATATGCGGAGGGCTATCCGGGAAAACGCTATTATGGGGGTTGTGAATTTGTCGATGAAATCGAAGCCATCGCAATTGAGCGAGCCAAAAAGCTCTTTGGTTGCAATTTTGCCAATGTCCAGCCCCATTCAGGTAGCCAAGCCAATGGTGCTGTGTATGCTGCAATGCTAAAACCTTATGACAAAATCTTAGGGATGGATCTCAGCCACGGCGGGCATTTGACCCACGGCGCCAAGGTGAGCGTAACCGGACAAACCTATCAGAGTTTTTTCTACGGCGTCGAGCTTGATGGCAGGATAAATTACCAAAAAGTCGAAGAATACGCCCAAGTCATCAAACCCAAACTCATCGTATGCGGATTTTCTGCCTACACCCGTGAGCTTGATTTCAAAAAATTCCGAGAAATCGCTGATAACATCGGAGCAATACTGATGGGCGACATCGCCCATATTGCCGGGCTTGTTGTCGCTGGGGAATACCCCAACCCATTCCCGCATTGCCATATCGTTACCACCACCACCCACAAAACGCTCCGTGGTCCTCGGGGCGGGATGATACTTACCAACGATGAAGAAATCGCCCAAAAAATAAATAAAGCCGTATTTCCCGGGTTGCAGGGCGGTCCATTGATGCACGTTATCGCCGGAAAAGCCATCGGCTTTGGCGAAAATCTCAAACCCGAATGGAAAGATTACGCCAAACAAATCAAAGCAAATATCAAAAAAATGGCGAGCGTATTGGTCAATCGGGGATATGATCTTGTCAGTGGGGGCAGTGATAACCATCTGATTTTGATGAGCTTCCTCCAAAAGCCTTTCAGTGGCAAGGACGCCGATATTGCCCTAGGTAATGCCGGAATCACCGTGAATAAAAACACCGTTCCGGGCGAACATCGCAGTCCTTTTGTTACCAGTGGGATTCGCTTGGGTTCTCCAGCACTCACCGCTAGAGGGATGAAAGAAACTGAATTTGAATGGATAGGCAATAAAATCGCAGATATTCTTGATGACATCAACAATACGTCATTGCAAGAGCGCATAAAAGAAGAAATCAGGCAAATGACAAAAGGATTTCAAGCTTATGATAAAGCTATTTTTTAGGTGTTGTAATGACTGAAATGGATCTAAAACTCATCAAAATGAATACCGCTTGCTACTACCAAAAGAAAGCTGGAATCGGCAAAAGAGTGCTACATATGGGAAAAACATTTTTTGATAAATTCGAGAGAGTCGATGCAATGCTTACAAACGCTTTGATCCAAAAACATCTCCGAAAAGAAATCACCCTTGCGCATTCTTTGATACTAAGGGGAAATAAAGTCGAAAATATCGTTTTTGACTACAACGGCAGGCATACCGATAAATTCTATCACAAAGCCCAGCTAATGCTAAGAGAAGAGGGATTTATCAATTTCACAGCCTATGAGTCCAAAACCCCCGGACATCTCCATCTCTATATCCACAAAGGGCATACAGAAATCGGGGAAGGAAAAAGACTTGCTAGAATGCTTTCGATGAAACTCGCCCAATCGCTTCCAACAGAATGGCGCGTGTTCCCCAATGATGAAATGCCTTTAGATTTTAATATATTGGTCCTGCCATATGAAGTGTATGCAAAAGAACGCGGCGCCTCTTGGGCTAGACATCTTTAATTTACCATAAGGAGTAAAAAATGGAAGAACAAAAAGACTTAAATAAAATTTTATTAGGCGATGATAACGACAACCAGCCCTCAAAAGCTAAAAAAGTCATCTTGACAATCATCATCGCTATTGTCATTATCTTGGTGGCATTGGTAGTGGTCTGGAAGTTTAATCAAAAAGAAACCCCCAAAGAAGAGGCGATAAATACAGATACTTCGATTCAAAAAATGGATGCCGTGCAGGGCAACAATACCAACGATGTTTTCGACAATAACGATGATTTTGAAAATATGTCTATTGATGATATGTCCAAAACAGAAGAAGAAAACAAATTCGATAAAATCGTTCAAGACATCAAAGAAAAGCAACTTGCCAAAAGCCAAGAAGCTTCACAAAATAGCCCTGATGAGATAAAACCTGAACCCAAAGAAGAAAAACCCACGCCAGCACCCCAAGCCCAAAACAACACGCCAGACCCTCAATTGAAAGCTATGGAATCCATCCAAGAAAATAAAAAGCCCGCAAAAGAGACCAAGCCTCTCGCTTTAAAACCCAAAGAAGAGAAAAAAGTTCAAGAAAAAAGCGTCCAAAAACCCAAACCGCAACCCGCTACGCCCAAACCCACCAATGCCAAAAATGGCTCTGTCGCTTCACCTGGGCATTATCTACAAATCGGGGCATTCACCAAAACCCCCAACAAAGAATTTCTAGACAAAATCAGCAAATACCCCTACCGCATACAAAAATCCACCATCAATGGGCAAAGTGTTACCAAATATCTCATCGGACCTTATCAATCCCGAACAGACGCCAATCGCGACATTTTAAAGATCACAACCGAAATGGGCAAACCGATGTATCTACAAGTCAAATAAAGCATTATTTTCCTTTTATTTTTATCGGTTCGCTTTGGGCGAACCTCAAGACCGCTTTTTGGAGGCAAAGCCTCGCTTCATTTCTAAAGGCTTACGCCTGTAAGCTTTTCTAATGCTTTAAACTTTTTAATCGCAAAAGAAATTTCACCCGCCCGCCCGTTGTTTATCCCACCCCTAACCTGCCGTCCGCTATGCCCTTGCGGGCATATACACATTGTTGTGTGAGGCTAGTGAAACCAAGCAGTTGGCTCTAGCTTTTCGCCTCTCCCCCAATTAACCCACGAAAAGAATAAGTCTCCGCTCCTTTTCGGCAGGACATTTAAACGATGGGCGAGGAAGTCGCTTGCTTGTGTCCTTTAGGAACAGGAGGAGCATTAAAAAAGATAACTACTTATCTTTTTTAACTCCGCACGGCGATGGTCCTATGCGACTTTTAGGAGCATACCGGACCCCAAACCTTAATCTACTCGCCCGAAGTGGTCTTCAGATTCACAATGTGAATTGATTGGAAAATAATAAAACAAAATCGGCGGCTACACTACTGCAACCTTGTTTCCGATTTTTCACAGCACACAAGCACGACAAAGAAAGCAGTTTCAGGATTTCAAACCTTAGATGGTTTTTAAATCTTATCCACCTACAAACCCAGCCCGCTACGCCCTGTCATCTGGAATTACTAAGGGGGCGGGTCAGGGTTTGGGGGAGTTTGAGGGGGATAAGGGGCGGACTTCGCAATTTAAGCCCCTTGTCCCCCTCAAGGGAAAACAAAACTAGGGATTTTTTAATTCACCTTTAAGCTCTCTACCTTAAAAAGCGTAAGCCTTTATCATTTTTACTCAATTCGGTTTAAAAAACTGAATCTGAAGACCACTCCGCAGAGTAAAACTCTGCTTCGTTCCTAAAGTAATCATCTCACACCCAGCCAAAGGGTGTGCGTTTGAGATAAGTTTCTAAGGTGTTAAATCCAAAGCTATCTCAAACCCAGCCCGCTACGCCCTGTTATCTTATCTGCTAAGGGTTAAGGAGAATTTTTCCCACCCGTATAGAGCCACCCACTCATTAAGACAGAGGGTCTCTAGCCAAAAAACTGCTTGAGTATGATATCACGGCGATTGTCTTATGTTTTGGAACACTAAATCCAATCAAGGTTTTTTAGAGATTTTAGCTAATGTATCAAGCACGCCATTGATGAATTTGGGCGCATTATCCCCGCCATAGATCTTACCAAGCTCGACAGCTTCATTGATGATGACAGGCGAATCGGTCTGGGTGAATTTGATCTCATAAGCGCCCAAACGCAAAATCGCCCGCTCCATATCGCCAAGCCTCTCAAAATCCCAGTCTTTCAGATGGGTCTTGATAGCCTTATCCAGCTCATCAAGATTTTGTAGCGTGCCCTCAAAAAGTGCTAGGGCAAATTCTTGTTGTTTGTTTTTGATTTTTTTTTCTTCTAGGATATTTTTGGCAAAATCTTTGATCTTAGCATTCCCACTCCCATAGGCATACAACAACCCCGCCACCGCTTCTCTTGCCTGTGTTCTCGTTGCCATATCACGCCAGCTGTTTATAGAGATTGATAAGCTCGATAAGCGCACTCATCGCCTCAAAGCCTTTATTCCCTGCCTTGCTCCCTGCCCGCTCAATAGCTTGCTCAATGCTATCAGTAGTCAAAACACCAAAACTCACCGGCGTGGTGTATTTGAGTGTCGTATTGGCAATGCCTTTGGTCGCCTCCGCACTCACATAATCAAAATGTGGTGTTCCCCCTCGGATAATCGCTCCGAGCGTGCAAATCCCTTGATATTTGCCACTATCAAGCAATCTATCGAGGACAAAAGGCAATTCATAAGCCCCCGGGACCAAAATCAAATCAAGTTTTTTCTCATCACCATTGTGGCGCAAAAAACAATCCTTTGCCCCCTCTACAAGCCGATCGGTGATGATATGATTAAACCTAGAAGCGATAATAGCGACGCGTTCAGCACCGCTTAAGCCGATATTGCCTTCGATAATATTCATTTTAAAACTCCTTGTATATCCAAAATTTGATTCACCAATGCGCCTAATTTATCTGTAGGCACCATATTGGGGCCATCGCTGAGGGCGTTTTTTGGATCAAGATGTGTCTCCATAAAAAACCCATCCACACCCACAGCTGCAGCTGCTTTGGCAAGATAAGGCACAAATGAGCTATCCCCCCCGCTTTTGCCCCCCGCACCCCCGGGCATCTGCACGCTATGGGTCGCATCAAAAATCACCGGGGCAAACGCACGCATTATCACCAAGCCCCGCATATCCACGACCAGATTACCATAGCCAAAGCTAGAACCCCGCTCACAAAGCCAAACACCAAACTTCTTCGCCTCATCATAGGTTGCCTTATCCCCGCCACGTGTCTGAATGGCTTTGAGGACAGAATACTTCATATCCGCAGGATTCATAAACTGCCCCTTTTTGATATTGACAATCTTGTCGGTTTTGGCAACTGCGACAATCAAATCGGTCTGCCGACACAAAAACGCTGGTATCTGGATAATATCTGCGACTTCTGCAATCGCTCCAGCTTGGTGGCTCTCGTGAATATCGGTGATGATTTTATAGCCAAATTCGCTTTTGATTTTTGCTAACATCTCCAAGCCCTCTTTGAGTCCGGGACCTCGGTAGCTCTCCAAACTCGTTCGATTGGCTTTGTCAAAACTCGCCTTAAAATAAAACTCCAGTCGTGCGTCATCTGCAAACGGCTTGAGTTCTAAGGCTGTAGCATAAAGATTTTCATAGCTTTCGATCACACAAGGCCCGCTTAAAAGTATGGTTTTTTTCATTGTTTTTTCTCTTTGTTGATGGGTTTAAATTCACGGGTGATCATATTATAGTTGAGAATTTCACCCGTTTCGATGATGTAATACCAGCCATAAATATTGAGTTCCCCCCTATCAAATCGCTCCTCGACAAAAGGATAGGTCATCAGATTTTCAAGCTGTTGTTCGATATTGATTTGTTCAGTGAGCCAAATGCGTTTGGATTTGCTCGTTGGCTTGAGGGCTTCGACCTTTTTTTTCACCGGCTCCAAAAGTTCAATCCATTTTTTTACATAGGGGGCATTTTCTAGCTTTTCGCTCGGCTCATAGATAGCACTGCAAGCCCCGCAGTTGCTATGCCCACAAATGATGATGTTTTTGATACCCAAGATATTGAGGGCGTATTCAATCGAAGCGGTGGTGGCGAGATAACCCGAACGCATTATATTGTCGTTTTCTTTGTAGGGCGGGATGATATTACCCATATTTCGCACCACAAACAAATCCCCGGGCAAGGTATTAGTAATGAGATTAGGCACGACACGAGAATCCACACACGAGATAAATAATGTATGGGGTTCTTGGCGCACTTTGAGGCTTTCATAGAGGTCTTTATATTTGATATAATCGTCTTCTTGAAATTTCAACGCCCCGTCAAACAATTCTCTCAAATCTCTTGCCTTTCTATAAAACTCTCTAACAAAAGCCTCGCCCCAAAAAATTTATGATGTAAAATCTCAATGATAAGTCTTGAATTATACCAAAGTAATAGCATATAATAACAAATTCGTATTCGCCAAAAATCTAAATATCTAAAGGATAGATTTGTCAGAAATCATTCATTTTATCGTTGAAACTATAGGGAGCTTGGGGTATGTAGGTATCTTTTTGATGATGTTTTTGGAATCGAGTTTTTTTCCTTTTCCCTCTGAAGTGGTGATGATACCGGCTGGTTATTTGGCATATCAAGGACAGATGGATATCACTATCGCTATTTTGATGGGGATTTTAGGGAGTTTAGCGGGGGCATTGTTTAATTATTATCTCGCCTTAAAATTTGGCAGGAGCTTTATCATTGCCTATGGAAAGTATTTCTTTTTCTCTCCAAATTCGATGAAAAAAATGGAAGATTATTTCAAAAAACACGGCGAAATCTCCACATTTTTAGGCAGGCTCATCCCAGCAGTGAGGCAATATATCTCTTTGCCTGCCGGGCTTGCAAAGATGAATCTAGTCAAATTCTGTGCCTACAGCGCCGCAGGAGCGGGTATCTGGGTGGGTATCTTGGCGGTTTTTGGCTACTATATAGGAGTATGGCTAGGCGATGGGATCAATACCCAAGAAATCATCGATACATTCACCGCAAAATCTGCTAATCCCGATGAAATCAGTATCAAATCTTATTTGCATTATATTGTGCTTATCACGCTTGGGTGCGTGTTTGTGAGTGCATTAGCCTATATCTTATACCAAAAACGAAAAAGGAAATGAATGCAACTCTGTATTGCCCTAGACCTTGAAGAAAAGTCGAAAAATCTCGCACTCCTTGCAACCCTAAAGGGGCTAGACATATGGGTAAAAGTGGGCTTGCGTTCCTATATTCGGGATGGGGTTAGCTTCATAAAAGAAATCAAAACCATCGATACAAATTTCAAAATTTTTTTGGATCTCAAACTCTATGATATCCCCAATACAATGGCAGACGCAGCGTTTGAATGCGCAAAAATTGGCATTGATATGCTTACCTTACACACCAGCAGTGGCAAAGTGGCAATGCAAAGCGTGATGGAGCGCCTAAGCGCTTGCCCCAAGCGCCCTTTGGTATTTGGAGTGAGTGCGCTCACTAGCTTTGATTCAGAAGGTTTTGAAGCCATCTATAACGCCCCTTTAGAAAAACACGCCACGTTTTTAGCAACACTAGGGTATCAAAGTGGCATTGATGGGGCAGTGTGTTCGGTTTATGAAAGCCAAGCTATCAAGCAAGCAACCCATCCGGGATTTCTCACCCTCACCCCAGCGATCCGCCCATTTAACGAAGACAAAAATGATCAAAAACGCACCGCAGACCTCACGCAGGCAAAAAATGCCCTAGCAGATTTTATTGTCATTGGCAGACCCATCTATCAAAGCAAAGACCCCCTTAGCGTGGTAAAAAAAATCCTTCACACCATAGAAGCCACCCATCATATGCAAGGACCAACAGCGTGAAAACCCTCCTCATCAGCAATATTGCCGACCTCATTGCCTATCAAAAAAATCTCCAAGAAACCCTAGAGAAAGACACACGTATCGGGCTTGTCCCGACGATGGGGGCTTTGCACGCTGGGCATTTGAGCTTGGTCCGCACCTCCAAGCAACAAAATACGATTACTATCGTTTCGATTTTTGTTAATCCCACACAATTTGGACCTAATGAAGATTTCAAGCAATACCCCAGAGATTTGCAAAAGGATTTATCACTTTGTGAGGAAACGGGCGTGGATGTCGTATTTGCCCCCCAAGTTGCTACTATGTATCCCCAACGGGATACCATCTGTCTGAATCCCCCAAAAAATATGGGCTATGTTTATGAGGGATTTGTCCGTGAGGGGCATTTTAACGGCGTGCTTGCCATCGTGCTCAAGCTTTTTAATCTCATCAAGCCCCATCGGGCGTATTTTGGGCAAAAAGACGCCCAGCAACTCCTTATCATCAAGCGATTAGTTCAAGAGTTTTTTCTCCCTATTGAGATCATCGCTTGCCCCACGCAAAGAGATACCGATGGGCTGGCGTTGAGTTCAAGAAATATCTATCTCTCCAGCGAAGAAAGAAAAAACGCCCGCAAAATCCCCCAAGCACTCCAAACCATCGCCAAAGCCATTGAAATGGGCGAAACCAAAAGCGCTCCATTGCTCCAAATGGGCAAAAAAGCTCTTGAGGGCATTGAATGCGAATACCTTGCTATCTGTGATTACGAACTCGCACCGCTTGAAAATATCCAAAAAAATGCCAGCCTCGTGCTTTTAGCAGCAAAAATTGGCAAAACACGCCTGATCGACAATCTATGGGTATGAAAACAAAATGATAAAAAAACCAGCAGAAACAATGGCAAGAAAAATAATCCAAACCGCCTCAAAAATAGCTTTTCTATATGCCCTTTCTTTTGGCTGTGCGTATAGCTATGACAGCATTGATGAGGCCCTCAAAAATGGTGTTTCCAAAGGAGATGTTATCTTTTATGGCGACTATCAAGGCTTGGCTAAAGGGCAAGCAACAAGTATCGGCAAAAACCTTGCAACTTACAGCTATCTAGGCAACACGGGCTATCTTTTGGGGAGTGTGGGGCTAAGCTATACATCAGGATTTTACAAAAATATCCGTGCGGCGGTGGGCTTTCGGGCTGCAACGCCGTTTTATAACGCACACAAAAATCTCAGGATACCTAGTGTCCCAAATATCAGAAATGGCGGGGTTGGCGATGCGACCAAAGATTTTTTCAATCATAATCAAGCCGCACTTGCCGAATCTTTTTTTGAATATTTTGATGGGGATACCAACATCAAAGCCGGGAGATTTATCATCCCAAACGAATGGATCAACACAATGAGTGATGGGATTTGGATACGCAATCGTTCGATTGAAAACCTGATGTTTGAGGGGTTTTGGGTCAATGATGTTGGGCGTATCGCCTACTACCAGATGAGTGGATTTGACAAAATCAATCCCTATTCAAACTTTGGACTCCTCAATCTCGCCATCAAATACTACATCGCCGAAACATTCACTATCAAGGCTTACACATTTTTCACACCCAAAATCTTCACCGCCTTTGGAGCAAAAATAGATGGGAAGCTCAACATTTCAAGCTTTTTTATCGGGGCAAATGTCGGCTATGCCTATAGTATCGAGGGAAACGAGCGCTATAGTGGCTATGCCCACAATGGCGCTGTTTTGGATGCCAAAGCCTTTTTTGGGATGAAATTTTTTGAAATCGCTGCGGGCTATATCCATACCAGCAAAGATTCTGGATGGGGCAATATCGGGATAATGGGCGATAGTATTGATCCATTTTTTGTATGGGGGGGCAAAGCGATCAAAACACAAAAAAACGGGAATCTTATCTATGCCTCCATCAGTGCAAATGTCGAAAGGTTTAAATTCTCTCTGACCTATGGGAGTACCTCTTATGGGCAATCTTTGAGACAAAATGAAATTAATTTTTCTACAGAAATCGGCTTCACGCACAACGTATGGGGGATTCTCAATATCCTCAACACCCATAAAGACGCCATCAATATCCCCACCACTACCCAAATCAACGGCGGGATTCGTTTATCTTTCTGACAGATATAATAGGAATTAATCTTGCTTGGCTATAATTTTGCAAAAACGCAAAGATAAATCATATGCAAGAAGACAATCATAAAACGCCTGCCCCAAAAATGCAACAAGAAATCATAGTCGCCCTTGTCGGGCAGCCCAATGTAGGCAAGAGTTCGCTTATTAATAGTATCAGTGGCGCTCATCTCAAAGTAGGCAATTTCACCGGTGTAACCGTCGAAAAAGCGCAAGCCTCACTTTTTTACAATGGCACGAAAATCACGATTATCGATTTGCCCGGGACATATTCACTGAGTGATTTTACCCTCGAAGAAAAAGTTACCAAAGATTTCTTAGAAAATGCCTCTTATGACATCATCTTAAATGTCGTTGATGCGACCAATCTCGAACGCAACCTCGCCCTCACCACGCAAGTGCTAGAATGCAACAAAAAAACGCTTGTCGCCTTGAATATGTGGGATGAAGCCCAAAAAGAGCAAATTATCATCGATGAAAACCAGCTTTCAGAAATCTTAGGGGTGCGCTGTATCCCCACATCAGCGAGCAAACAGCTCAATACAAACCTCTTGCTTGAATCCATCATCGCGATTTACCAAGCAGATTTCAAAGCCCCAAAAAGGATTTATGCCGATTTTATCGAAACCCAAATCCAAGCACTCACGCACCATCTCGCCCAAAAGGCATACCCTGAAATCACAGCCTTTTTGACACAGCACAAAAATAAAGAACCCCTTTCGCTCCGCCAAGTCGCTGTGATGTTGCTATCCCAGCAAGCCTCCATTTATGCCTACTTGCACGACAAACCTTGTTGGTTGGAACTCTCTGGTGTGCTGAATGCCAGCCTCCAATCCCTCTATCAATCTAGCGGGGAAAATAACATCCAAAATATATTTGCCCAAGACGCCCTTGCATTTGGCAAAGGCGCTGCGCACGAAGTCATTGCACATCCGAAAAAATCCTTGCATTACACCCAAAAAATCGATTCGATTTTATTAGACAAATATTTTGGATTGCCGATTTTTTTGCTCTTTATGTTTATACTTTTTTACCTAAGCTTTATCATCGGAGGGACGTTGCAGACCTATGCTGAAGATGGTATCAGCTGGTTTGGCGACTGGGTAAAATCGAGCATACCTAATGAGGATTTTGCCTCCCTTGTTGGCGATGGTATCATCGGGGGCGTGGGAGCTGTGATTTCGTTTTTGCCTTTGATTGTTATTTTGTATTTTGGTATTTCGCTTTTGGAAGCCACAGGCTATATGTCGCGGGTGGCGTTTTTGCTTGATGGGATTTTTCACAAATTTGGGCTTCACGGCAAAAGCTTCATCCCCCTTGTTACGGGATTTGGTTGCAGTGTGCCTGCCTATATGGCAACCCGCACATTGCAAAACAAAAACGAACGCCTCATTACCTTGTTTATCATCGGGTTTATGAGTTGCAGTGCGCGGTTGCCAATCTATGTGCTTTTTATCGGGGCTTTTTTCCCTGACAAATACGCAGGAATCGTGCTATTTGCTATCTATATATTGGGTTCTTTGGTAGCGCTTTTGATGGCAAAATTTCTCAAACTCAGCATTTTCAAAGGCAAAAACGAACCTTTCGTGATGGAAATGCCCAAATACCGCTTGCCGAGCTGGAGAATTATCTGGTTTAGTATCTATACAAAATCACTAATGTATCTCAAAAAAGCCGGCACATTTATCCTTTTGGGTTCGATGTTGGTGTGGTTTGCGTCCCAATACCCCAAAAACCCCGCACTAGAAAGCCAATACCACGACAAAATGACTGCTGTGCAAAACAACCATAAAATCCCTCAAATCCAAAAAGAAGCCCAGATTGCCGATCTAAAAAACGAACTTGAAGAACTGCTTTTGCAACAAAGCTATGCAGGAGATATTGGGATATTTTTGAAACCAATTTTTGCACCGATGAATTTTGATTGGAGGCTTTCGATTTCGCTTGTAACAGGATTTGCAGCAAAAGAAGTGGTGGTTTCTACGCTTGGGGTGCTTTATTCATTAGGGGATAGCCAAGATGAAACCTCTCAAAGCTTCCGAGAGGTTTTGAGAAAAAACGTCGGCGTGCCCTCTGCGATCGCTTTTATTGTTTTTATTATGTTTTATATCCCCTGTTTTGCAGCGACGATAACCTTTGGGCGCGAAGCTGGCGGGATAAAATTTGTCTTTTATCTTTTCGCATTCACAAGCATTGTGGCTTATATTTTTTCCCTGATGGGTTTTTATGCGACAAAATACCTGATGATTTGGCTTGCTTAGATTCGCAAAATACGCAAACATTGGCGGGTGCTAGGCTTGGTTTTGCTTGACAAAAACAGCGGGGTTTGAGTATAATTTCACCTTTCAAGTATTTTGTCGGGGCGTAGCGCAGTCTGGTTAGCGCACTTGGTTTGGGACCAAGGGGTCGAAGGTTCGAATCCTTTCGCCCCGACCATTTTCTGGCTTGAATGATTCTTTTTATGGTGGGTGTAGCTCAGTTGGTTAGAGCATCAGGTTGTGGCTCTGAGGGTCGTGGGTTCGAGCCCCATCACCCACCCCATAAATATTTTTATTCCGATCAATTTTTGCGTTCGTAGCTCAATTGGATAGAGCACCAGACTTCGGATCTGGGGGTTAGGGGTTCGACTCCCTTCGGGCGTACCACTTTGAGTAAGATTTTGCTTGAATGAAATTTTGCCTGATTAAAAATTCTGCGCTCGTAGCTCAGTTGGATAGAGCAACAGCCTTCTAAGCCGTAGGCCGCAGGTTCGAATCCTGCCGGGCGCACCAGCTTCGATAACATACAAATTCTATCAACGTCCTAATTTTAGATTGTTTTAAGAATGCCAAAGATACACAAGCCCGTATTATCGTATTGAATAATTTGCAGTAAAAGCGTGCGGTTTGACCTATTTTTCGGCGAGATGGCGAGAGAATCGAACTCCCCAGCGCCTAGACACCTAAGCACTCATTGGGTTTGAAGCCCAAGGCACGCACCAGCTATGCTTGCCACCCATTCAACAAAACTTAAAACCACTTTCATTATAATTGGTTTTGTTTTAAAATCGCTTAAAGGATGGAATTTGAGAGAACAATTATGCCAGCTCCCAAAAATTGATAAAATCCTCAAAGAGCCCTGTTTCAAAGCCAAAAATCCCTCACTTCTCAAACAAATCGCCCAAGAACAAATCCATCTTTTACGTCAAAAATTGCTCACAAACCTGCCATTGCCACCTTATGAAGACATCCTCACAGCCATAGAAACAGCCTATGAAAATCTCCTTACACCCAGTCTCAAGCCCATTATCAACGCCACCGGGGTTATCATCCAGACCAATCTGGGCAGAAGCGTCTTCTCGCCGAAATTACTTGATGGGATTTTCCCGCTATTGTGCGAATATAACAATCTTGAATACGACCTCCAAATGGGGCAACGAAGCGAAAGATACGAGCATATCAAGCAATCTATCTGCGCGCTTTTGGGGTGTGAAGACGCCCTTATTGTCAATAACAACGCCAGTGCGGTGCTACTCATCGCCAACACATTTGCCAAAAACAAAGAAATCATCATCTCACGGGGCGAATTAGTCGAAATCGGCGGGAGTTTCCGTATCCCTGAAGTCATCGTTTCTGCAGGAGGGATTTTAAAAGAAGTCGGCACAACCAACAAAACACATCTCAAAGACTACCAAAACGCCATCAGCTCGGATTCAGCGATGATAATGAAAGTCCATCAAAGCAATTTCAAACAAATCGGATTCACAAAAGAAGTCTTATTTGAAGATTTAAGCGCCTTAGCCAAAAAGCACGAACTGGTTGATTACTACGATGTTGGGAGTGGTTTCATCGCCCCATTTGCGGGCATTGATGAGCCATCATTGCAAGAAATCGCCTCCAAAAACCCCAGTTTGGTGAGTTTTAGCGGGGATAAGCTTTTAGGTGGCCCGCAAGCAGGCATTATCTTTGGCAAAAAGCACCTCATCGACCAACTCAAAAAAAACCATCTCTTGCGTGCCTTGCGTGTGGATAAATTTAGCATTTTTGCCCTTAGTGCCATCTTTCGGGCGTATTTGGAAAATGACGTCGAATCCATCCCTACACTCCAAATGATACGCCAGTCTGAAGAAGAACTCTTAGCAAAAGCAAAACAACTCGCCGAACTCCTCTCGCCCCTGCCAAATCTCTGCTGTGAAATCATCGCTTTGAGTTCAAAGGCAGGCGGTGGGGCATTGAGCGCACAAGAATTTCCCTCTTATGGGGTTGCTTTAACTATCCCGCCTATCAAACCCCAAATTCTCCATACAAAAATGCGCCTAAAAGGCTTGGTTGGCAGGATTCAAAACAATAAAATTATCCTAGATACCCGCTGCCTCCAACCCCATCATTTTAAGCAAATCCAAGATATTTTTGCAGAAATCATTGATGAGGAAAATAATGCAAAATCCCCGATAAAGAATGCTTGATGGAAAATGACATTATCATCGGGCTAGGCGGGCATATCGACCACGGCAAAACCAGCCTAATCAAAGCCCTCAATGGCTTTGATGGGGACAATGCCCCCGAAGAAAAAGAGCGAGGTATCACGCTAGATATGAGTTTTTCTCATCTTAGTCTCCACCCTAACCCATCCCAGCCAAACCAAACCAAAAACATCGCATTCATCGATGTCCCCGGACACGAAAAACTCATCAAAAATATGATTGCAGGGTCTTTTGGTATCGATGTTTTGTTGCTTGTAGTAAGTGCGAGCGAGGGGATAATGCCCCAAACCATCGAACATCTCCAGATTGCTGATATTCTTGGCGTCAAGCTTGGGATTTGCGTCATCACCAAAATCGATCTCCTAGTCGATATGCCCGAGAGCGAACGCACACAAAAATGCCAAGATCTCAAAAAACAAATCCAAGCCCAATTTGACAAACTCCGCTCTCTCAAACTCGGTAAAATTTTGGAATTTAGCACCCATATCCAAGCCACAAAAACCCAACTCATAAACACACTGAGCGAGATTTCAAAACCACCCAAACAGCCTGCCTCATTTTTTCGTTGCTATATTGATAGAGCTTTTAGCCTCAAAGGTGCCGGGACGATTGTTACAGGGACAATGCTAAGTGGCAAGCTTTCCAAAAACGAATCAGTGGTTATCTGTGAGCTTCAAACACAAGCACTTATCAAAAATATCTCCCATCACAATAATTTCATCGATGAAGCCACCCCGGGCCAACGTATCGCTTTGAATCTCAAAACCATCCCATCAACGGCATTAAAAAGAGGGTTTTTACTTAGCAAAAAAGGCTGTATTAGGGGATTTGACACGATTGATGTCGTGATTTATCCCCTGATACCAATGCCCTGGCACAATCTGGAGGTGCAATTTTTTATCGGATCTAAAAAATGCAATGCAAAAATTTTCTCACTAGAACCCTCAATGCAAGATGACAAGCCCTATTTGTTAGCGACCCTCAAAACCGATGAAAAAATCTTTGGTATTTTCGGCGAAAAATTTATCCTCAGACATAGCGATAAAACCATCGGTGGGGGCGAAATCCTCAACCCAATCACGGAGATGATGAAGAAAAAACAAAAATACATCTACTGCAATTTTTTGCTCCAAAAAGACTTCAAACAAGCCTTTTGGCAATGTGCGTGCGTGCATAAAAAAGGCTTTGGGCTTATCAGCTCAGCCCAACGCTTCAACCTCACGCACCAAGACGCCCTCAAAATCGCACAAGAAATCCCTGAAATTTTTCTTGATAGCAAAAATCTTGTCATCTATCACCCCCAAACGTTCCAAGACCTCAAAAACGATATTTTGCAAACATTTGCCAAAAACAAAAACGCCCTATTATCGCCTGTGAGCGTGCAACAAAAAATCAAATGGGCGAGCAGTGATTTCATTTTTAAAGCGCTTGAAGTTTTGGCAGAAGATGGCTTTATTTATCAAAAAGAGGGGCTTTATCTATCCAAACAAAATAATATCAAAAATATCGCTGAATACCTCCAAGACACGCTGTATCAGACCATTCTTGCCCAAAACTTTGCCCCGCTTGCCCCTTATGATATTTATGATAATCTCCACATCGACCCCAAAAGTGGTGATAATGCCCTAAAATCGCTTTGTAGTGCCAAAAAAATCATCCGATTGCAACATAATCTTTTTATCGCCCAAAGTGCGCTCAAAAATCTCCATCTCCAAATGCGTTCCTTGATAAGCCAGCACGGCTATATCGACATCGCACTTCTAAAAACAAGGCTTGGCTTGAGTAGAAAATATCTCATTGCCTATTTAGATAGCCTCGATTGGTTTGAAGATATTCAGAATACTCAAGGCAAGCGGACGTTTAAATACGCAAACACCCAAAAATAGGGGTTTAATTCTTATTTTTGATTTTGCAATAATGGGTCATCGCCATAAGCATTCGGACCAGAAGTCCCTTTCTGTGCGGTAAATACTAGCAAAACAATCTGACCAATAATTGGGATAGCACCTATAAGAATCCACCGTCCAGACAGAAACAATAAAATTAGTGTTCCTATCATAGGAATAAACCCAAGCAACATCCACAGACCAGAGCGATCCGTATCGTGCAAACGGCGTATAGTAACCAAAATATTAACAAAAAGAAAAAGAAATACGAATGAATAAAAAACATAAATTACATACAAAATCCAGATCGAAAGAAAAATCAATACTATTACCGAAATAATAAAATTATAATAATATTTACTACACCCCGTACATTCCCCTGTAAAAGCAAAAGCAGTAGCGACTACAAGAACCCAAGAAAAGTAAAAAAGAATCGAACAAATAATAAAATTGATGGTTTGGAAGAGCTGAAAAATCCAATATTCTTTACGGCAAGCACGACCACGTTTTGTAATGTTTTTACACGCTTGAAAAAACCAATACATCACACTTATCCTTTTATGTATCTCACACAAAAAGCATTGATGGAAAAACCCGCCACCAATGCCAATAATGATAATTTGAATCTAATCCTTATCCCCTGCTAATGGATCATCGCCATAAGCATTCGAACCAGAAGTCCCTTTCTGTGCGGTAAATACCAACAAAACAATCGGACCAATAATTGGGATAGCGCCTATAAGAATCCACCATCCAGAACGTTGGGTATCGTGCAAACGACGGATCATTACACCCAATAATGGCAACAATGTCCCAAGTGTCCAAGCAAGCGAAATCAAAGAAAAAATCATCGAAAGAGGCGTAATAGTCTTGGCAAGGATTTGAAGCACTGCCGCCACTACAGCATAAAAAAGAAAAAATATCCAAAATTCTTTGCGACGCGCACGTCCAGAAAACACAGCATATTGTTTTAATACACGTAAAAACCAATACATAATAATGTCCTTTTTGAAAAAATATTTGAACGCACATAATAATATATTTTAAATTTAAAATCAATAGTTTTTTATCTATAATATTTTTTATATACTAAATATAGCCTATTTATTGGATTCATATTCAAAAAAATATCTATTTATAACCAAAAAATTTTCTTATTTAAATATATAATATATTTATAATTTTACAAAATACCTATTTCTTTTTGATGGGGGAGAGGCATAGTTCAAAATACCAACGGGATAAAACACAAATAAAAAGCCAAAGAATATGATTTTTAAAAAAAGTAGTAAAAAAGCTATGGCGGAGAGAGAGGGATTCGAACCCTCGAAGGCTTGCACCTTACACGCGTTCCAGGCGTGCTCCTTCAACCACTCGGACATCTCCCCGCATATCATAATAGAATGCAACAAAATAAAAGCCCCGATTATAGCGTATCTATTCTAAAACCTGTCTAAAAATAACCCCATCAATGCCCATTTTTGCCAATTCTTCAATCTCGCTATCATCTTCAATCACATAGAGAATCTTTGAATCCATCAAATAGGTCTCGGCGATTTTTTGATAAACTTCAGGCGATTTTTCCAAGATAATATAAACGGGTTTCAAAGCAGCATAAATCACAAAATCCTTAATATTATCGACTTTTATCGCGTATTTTACGCCATTTTCAACGCAATGATGCGACAAAACATAGCCCACATCATCGCTAGATTCAAACCATACCATCAAATGACTTTGCACCAAAGGCACAGCCTCAAGCCCTCTAATCTTTTGAAACTTTGGGGACGCAATCCCGTGATGACCTATGATAATCATTGCGCAGTCTTGTGATTGAGGCATTTTGGCGAACAAAAATATTCCCCATTATATAAAATTGCCTCTTTAAAAGCTACATAAGTCCCACATTCACGACACGCTACCATCAGCTCTTCATCGTGTTTTTTTGGGGGCTTAGAAGAAATCTTTCTGAAGAAAAAAAACCATATCACCCCGCCGATTAAGACCAATAAAATCAAGAATTTCATCGCATTTCCTTTTGTGTTTCTTGCCGATAAAAATAAACCCTACTCCCCCGAACAACACGTTCATCTGGCTCACAAGCAATCTCTTGGACTAAATTAGACCCTTTATAAAACAAATAATACCCATTTTTATTCAAAAATCTTTTACCCCGATCAATCAAATCACAACTCCCCATCACCGCCCGAGAGGTTATCAAATCCACGCCTGTTGCCATTTCTCCTTGCGCCCCTGCTTCTACCTTTTCTTGCACGCCATTTTTGGGGAGCTTGAGATCTTCAATCAAACATTTTTGGACCACAACACCATCGAGTCCCATCGCAACGCTGGCATATTGCAAAAAAGCAGCTCGTTTTGCCCGTGGCTCTACCAAGACAAATCGAAGCGTTGGTTTGCAGATTGCCAAAACAAGACCCGGGAATCCCGCCCCGCTACCAATATCAAGGCAAGATCGAAATGGATGGATAAATTTGAGCGGGTAGATAGAGTCAAAAATATTTTCAACCACCATAGACAAATCTTTCACGCCACTGAGATTATGGGTTTGATTCCATTCAAGCAATAAATGCGCATAGATTTCCAAACGCTCTTTTGCCTTAGCATCCAAAGCAAAATCATCAAACGTTTGCATTATAGATTCTCTCATAAAATCTTGCCTCATAAAATCAACATCCCATCCCCATAAGAATAAAACCGATAAGATTTCTCAATCGCAATATTATAAAGTTCGTGGCATTTCTTTAGCCCTATCATCGAGCTTACAAGCATTAATAAGCTCGATTTTGGCAAATGAAAATTTGTCAAAAGATGGTGAGTGCAAAGCACAGGATTGCCCGGGTGTAAAAAAATATCGCATTCTGCACACAAAGGCTTTTTTTTATCCACATCTTGAAGACGTTTATAGTATTCCACGCTCCTAAGCGCTGTCGTCCCCACGCACAAGATCGCAGAAGCCTTATCGATCGCTTCCATCGCAACAGGAGAGATCAAGAGGCTTTCTGTGTGCATTCTATGGTTACGAATATCTGCAGTCTCTATGCCCGCAAATGTCCCCGCACCCACGTGGAGTGTGAGGAAGCAATGCGAAAAATCCTTTTGCAAACGCTCCATACTAAAAGATGAAAAATGTAGCGATGCCGTCGGGGCAGCGATCGCCCCATAATGCTTGGCAAACACGCTTTGATATTCCATCAAATCGAGTGCTTCATCCGCACGCTTGATATAAGGCGGGATCGGCATATGCCCGAGTGCTTCAAACATAGCGAGCGTGTTTGTGAAATCCAATTGCTTATTGCCTCTAAAAAACGCTACCTCTCGATACGTGCCTTCTGCAATCGCCTCCACAACGCATTCATAGCCATTTTGTAAAATGATTTTACTCCCAGTTTTTACCCTGCCTTTTATCTGAACCAAATACCTATCATCGCCCCTTTCATCTGTTATTTTGCGATGAAACAAAATCTCGACATTCCCGCCACTCTCTTTATGCCCATAAATTCGGGCTTTGATGACTTTGGTATCATTGAAGACAATCAAAGCCTCTGGGGGGATAAAATCAAAAATATGAAAAAAATCGCTGTGGGTAATGCTATCTTTTTGCCTATCATAAACCAAAAGCTTCGCACTTTCTCTTGGACTTGCCGGATAAGTAGCGATGAGTTTTTTTGGCAAAACATAATCATAACTTTCAAGCAAAAATTCATTTTCCATACAAGCGGGATTATGCCTTTTCTTGAGATTCTTCTTCGGATTCATCATCAATCCCCTTATCAATTTTGGGAGCGGGATTGACGATTTTGGCAATCAAAATCGAGAGGGCATAAAGCCCAATCAAAGGCAATGCCATAAAGACTTGAGAAATCACATCAGGGGGCGTGATGATGGCTGCTAGGATGAAAATCACCACGATGGCATATTTGAAATAACTTTTGAGTGTCGCATCGGTAATCAAGCCGATTTTTGCCAAAAAATACGCCAAAACAGGCAACTCAAAAGCCACGCCAAACCCAATGACCAAGCGGGTAAAAAACGTTACATAACTCGAGGCTGAAATATTTGCTGCAAACATCTCATTGCCAAACATCAAAATGTATTTGATGGTAAAAGGAAATACCACATAATACGCAAATCCCGCCCCTATCACAAACATCAATGTCCCAAAAAACACAAAAGGCAAGACGATCTTTTTTTCGCTTTTATACAAACCGGGGGCAACAAATTGCCACAATTGCCAAAAAATAATCGGGATCGATAATGCAAGGGCGGCAAAAAAACTCACTTTCATCGCAACAATCACGCCCTCTGCAGGCGAAATCTGCACCAACATTCCCTTGACTTGATCGCTATCAAAAGCAACACTCAGCGGGGCTTTTATCCATTCAAAAATATGCGTCCAAAAACTAAAACACACCAAAAAAGCCACTATCAAGGCACCGACAGAAATCATCAATCGTTTGCGAAGGTCTTGAATGTGAGGTTTCAAATCTTCAAACATTGCTTAACTCTCCTCACCTTTGGTATTTGGGGTTTTTGATGTTCTTTTAAACCCCGTGCTTTTGGCAGGCTTTGGGATCATCGTAGGTTTAATGGCAGGTTTGATAGCAGGTTTGATGGCAGGGTTTTTAGACTCGGATTTTGCCGTCTTTGCGGTGGTATTTGAGGCTTGTTCTGAATTTTTGGGATTTTTGGACTTGGTGGTGCGAGTCTTTGAAACTGGTGCTTGCGATGTTGATGGGATAGATTTTGATGAGGCAGATTTTGAGATTTTGAGATTTTGAGATTTTGCTAGCGAAGATTCTTCCATAGCATTTGGGGTGGCTTTGGGCTTCCTGCCTCGCTTTTTGGGCGGGTTTGTTTGGGGTGAAAAATTTTCAGAGCTACCCTGCTCTTGAGAAATACTAGCAGAATCCTCAGTATGCGTATTTGTCGCCTCTTTGTCGCTAAAAATTGTTTCGATTTCTTTGAGCTGGATATCTTTGGTTATCCCATCAATATTGGATTCAAATTGGCTTTTGTATTCTAGGGCTTCTTTTTTGATTTCACTGATTTGGAGTTCTTTATCAAAGGTTTCTTTGGCATCATCGAGGGTTTTTTTGACCGCTTTGAAAAACTTCACGACATCCACCATCGCTTGGGGGAGCTTTTCAGGTCCCAGAAATATAATCGCAACAATCAAAATAACTAAAATCTCAAAAATACCCATACCAAACATCTTCTACACCCTGCACGCGCAATATTTTAATAATTGTATAACAAAAACCCTAAACTTTTACTTTCAAAATCACAAGTTTATCGCCACCATATTAATTCCAAAAAGACTTAAAGGAATAAAAAATGCTTGCACTTCAAGCAATTTTGGATAAAATTTCAAGAAGTTCCAAACAAGATAACATTCATAGGGCAAACAAATGCAAAAGGTCGATAAATGCAAAAGGTTAAGAAATGATAGATATAAAAATTTTACTTGGCGACTTTGAATTTGTCAGCAAAAAGCTCCAAAGCAGGAAAATAGAACCCGCATTCCTTGCAGAACTCAAACAAATCGCTACTGCCTACAAATCAACAAAACAAAATCTCGAGCAACTCCAAGCGAGCCAAAATAAAAACTCCAAACTTTTTGGCACATATAAAAGAGCGGGGCAAAACGATGATACGATAGCAAACCTCAAAAAAGAGCTGGAAGCAACCAAAGCCCTCATCGCCTCAAGCGAAGAAGAAGTTAGCCATCTTGAAGCCAAATTGAATGAGATTTTATTGCGCCTGCCTAATCTACCCGATGACGCCACACCCCTTGGCGATGATGAAACTGCCAATATTGAGCTCAAAAAAATCCTCACTCCTAAGGCTTTTGCTTTCAAGCCAAAAGAACATTGGGAATTAGCGCAGATGAATGGCTGGATTGATTTTGAAGCTGGCGTAAAGCTGGCTAAAAGCCGTTTTTCTGTCCTGCGAGGGATGGGGGCAAAGCTCAATCGGGCGTTGATTGATTTTATGCTTGATTACAACCAAAAAGCCGGCTTTGAGATGGTCGTTACCCCGGTGATTGTGAATAAAGAAATGCTTTTAGGCACGGGCCAACTCCCAAAATTTGAAGAAGATATGTTTAAAATCAGCGGGGATTTTGAAGAAATCGAGCCAAAAAATGGCGAGAAACCAAAAGGACACGAACTCTATCTTATCTCAACCTCAGAAATCACGCTTACCAATCTCTATAACGACACCATCATCCCCGCTAGCTCGCTGCCTATTATGCTTACTGCGCAAACGCCTTGTTTTCGCAAAGAAGCTGGCAGTGCGGGCAAAGATACACGCGGGATGATCCGCCAACACCAATTTGACAAAGTCGAACTTGTCGCCATCACCCACCCGAGCGAAAGCCAAAAAATGCAAGAAAAAATGATCGCAACTGCTAGCGGTATTTTGTGCGAACTCGGCTTGCCCCATCGATTAGTCCAGCTCTGTAGCGGGGATTTGGGCTTTAGTGCGAGCAATACGATAGATATTGAAGTGTGGCTACCCGGGCAAAACTGCTACCGAGAGATCAGCTCTGTCTCTAATACGAGAGATTTTCAAGCCAGAAGGGCAAAAATCCGCTTCAAAGAAGACAAAAAAAATGCCCTAGTCCATACGCTCAATGGCTCTGCTTTGGCAGTAGGTAGGACACTCATTGCCATAATGGAAAATTACCAAACCCAAGATGGGGAGATACACATCCCCGCTGTGTTACAAAAATATCTTTAATTGAGGTCGTATGCCAAACGTTCAAGCCCCTAGCCCCGATGAGAATATCAACTCTATCACAGAAACCGGCACCCCCAAACCTACCCCGACTTCTCTGATAGACAAACTCAAATCAAAACTAAAAGGCTTTTTTGATGTTAAAAAAATATTTTTTTCCATTATTGGTATTGTGATTATCTTGATACTCATTATCATCGGGCTAACTATCCTCTCAGTCTCTGCTTCAAATCCCTCATCAAAAAATCCAAAAACCCAAGAAGTCCCCCCAAAAAACCATCAATCAAACCCCCAATCAAACCAACGTGAAATCCCTATCCCAGAAATCCCAAAACTTGAAACAAAAATCCCAGAAATCGATAGCAAAAGCCTTGATGACCTCATCAAAAAAGCCAATCTCCTTTATAATGGTGGGGAAAAAACCGAAGCCCTCCATCTTTTTAATAATATTGCCTCATTTTCCCAATCTATTGCCAGCCACAATCTTGGGGTCATCAAGCTCAAAGAAAAAGACTATGCCAGTGCGATTGCCTCCTTTGACAATGCCATCGCTTCCGGAGATAATATCAGTGTGAGCGCCATCGATGCGATGGTAAGCGCACTCCACCTCAACCACCCCGAAGAAGTCGATCACTATCTCAAACTCACCAACGCCCATCTCCCGGATTCTGCCCACGAGCCATTCTATTCGTATCTTTATGCCTTGACCCAATATTACAATGGCTATTATTTTGAATCCCTATCCCCCCTACTCAATCCCAATTCAGAAAGCTTTCAGAGGCAAAACCATCGTTTAGCTTCCAAAATATTCCTCGCATTTGATGATGATTACAATGCTTTAGCCCATCTCCAAACCATCGCTACGCCCAAAGATTACAAATCTTTGGGTCTTTTGTATGCGAGGGTTGGGGAATATCCCAAAGCAAAAAACTACCTCTACCAATACCTCAAAGTCGATCCAAACGACATCGAATCATCATTAGCCATCCAGATTATCGACTTGAAATTAGGGAATTTTCCTGCAGCAGCAAGTGCGCTTGAACCCATCGCTGATGATAAGGCATTGAGTGAAAAAGCGATGAAAACCTACCCCATCAAAGTTATCTTGAACCCTTCCTTATTTGATGTCAATCTTGCCCAAGAAGAATTTTGGAATCGTAGCTTTGAAATCCAAGAAAAAATGCCCTATAAAACCATCTTTTATTACGCCCCTTTTCGTGTTTTTGACGCCAAAGAAGCCTTAAAGCTCATTCGAGAAGGGGGAATGTTTTCAGATGTCAGAAATATCGAAGAAGCAAAAAGCACGCTCGTGCGTGGGGGGACGATTTCAGCTATCAACAAAAACATCATCAAAGCCCTCATAGAGCTAAACAAAAACAATATCCGCGATGCGCTCTCCTACCTTGTGATTTCTGCAAAATCCAACCCCAATCACGCCGTGCTTCATTATGATATTGGTCTCATCTATGCGCAAATGGGGGATTTTCAAAACGCTTATAAGCATTTTTTAAGGGCCTATCATCTCAATAGTTACGACATCACATCGGGTTTGTTTGCGATTATGGCTGGTAAATTTATCTATCAAGACACCGGTCGTATTTTCCATCAAATCTCCCAAGATTTTGAAAGCATTCCCTTTGATTCAAAAACCCAAAAAAAATTCCTTTCATCATTTATTGGTTATCTCAACGATAACATCAACGATGAGATGGATTGGATCGAGGAGGCTGAAAAAAAATTCCCGATTTATTATGCCCTCAAAGCCGCTTATGGTATCAGGAACAAAGACAAAACAACGCTCTTAAAAGCATTTTCCAAACTCAAAAGCATTTACCCCAGAGATGTCGTTTCAAATATCTTATATGAACTCGCCCACGGCTATGATACCAATCTCAAACAAGTCGCACTCAAACTCCATAATCTCTTCCTTTCTGGCAAACTTGATTTGAGTAGCGTGTATTATGGCCCGGCATTTGCTAGAGAGCTTTATGTTTATATCGGGTTTATTACCGGATCGCTTCAAAATCAAGAAAAGGATTTAGAAGAAAAACTCATCGCCCAAACCGACACCCCCAATGGGATTCTCCAAGCGATGGCATTGACAAATATCTACCAACACAAATTTGAAAAAGCCTATACGATTTATAATACCTTGATTGAAGATCTCGGTGAAGATGACCCCCAGACAAAATTTTTTGCCGCTGTGAGTGCTATCGGGGCAGATCACCCAGAAAATGCGGTCTTATTGCTCCAGCTTGCCAAAATGGATGCGCCCACCAATTATGAAAGTCGCTATGCACTCGGTTTGCTCTACCAAGAAATAGGCAACTTCAAAGCCGCAGCTTCGCATTATAATTACATTTCTGTGGCAAACTTCAAATCGGAATTTTTCGACTTTCAAATCGATACCGATCGGATCAATACCGAGCCAAGCAAGGCAAACCAACCAAAGGCAAGCAAGCAATGAATCCTGAGGCTTTCAAAAATCTCAACGCCTCCCAACTTGAAGCGGTCAAACATATTGATGGGGCGATGTTGATTCTTGCTGGGGCAGGCAGTGGCAAGACCAAAACACTCACCACCCGTCTCGCCTACCTCATTGATGAGGTCGGTATCCCTGCTGGTGCGACTTTGACGCTGACTTTTACCAACAAAGCCGCAAGCGAAATGCGTGAGCGAGCTTTCAAACTCATCGAAAACAACACCAATCACCCCCCGCTACTATGCACGTTTCATAGATTTGGGCTTTTGTTTTTAAAATTCCATATCCACCATCTTGGGCGTGAGAATAATTTTATCGTCATTGATAGTGATGATAAAAAAAAGATCCTCAAAACATTCGACAAAAGCCTCCCTGTTAACACGATTGAATCCCAAATTTCTTGGATGAAAAACGCCCTTATCTCTGTAGAAGACGCCAAAAGTAGTGCAAAAGATAGGCACCAAAGACAAATCGCACAAATCTATGGCGATTATGTAGCGTTTTTGGAAGAAAAAAATATGGTCGATTTTGATGATCTTTTAGCCTTAAGCTATAAGATTTTAGACGCCAATCCCCCTTTGGCTCAAGAGATCAGCAACCGCTACCAATACATTATGGTCGATGAGTATCAAGATACCAATTATCTGCAATACCAGCTCCTCCAAAAACTCTGCACCACCCATCAAAATCTCTGTGTCGTAGGCGATGATGACCAGAGTATCTATGGCTGGCGGGGTGCAGATATTAGTAATATTTTGGAGTTTAAGGACAATTTCAAAGATGTCAAAATCATCAAACTCGAAGAAAACTACCGCTCCAGCACACAAATCCTCAATGTCGCCAATCACCTCATCTCGCACAACACAAAGCGTCTAGGAAAAGAACTCCAAAGTATCAAAGGCGATGGGAAAGAAATCACGCTTTATTACTCCAACGATGAAACCGAAGAAAGCAATAAAATCTCTAACAAAATCAAAAACCTGCTCCAAAATGGCACAAACCCCAACGAAATCGCCATACTTTTTCGGCTCAATGCCCTCTCAAGAAGTATCGAAGAGGGACTCAATCGTGCCAAAATCCCCTACAAACTCATCGGGGCAATGCGTTTTTATGAACGTGCTGAAATCAAAGACATTTTGAGCTATCTGCGATTTATCATCAACCCAAATGATGATTTTTCTCTTTCTCGAATCATCAACAAACCCAAGCGAGGCATTGGCAAAACCACCCAAGAAAAAATCTTTCAAACAGCCCAAGCACTAGGAATCTCGGCATATGAGGCTTTCAAATCAGACCAACTTGGGAGTATTTTGAGTGCAAAAAATCACCAAACCTTAGGGGAGTTTTTTGCAACGATACACGATTTGCAAGATTATCTTGCTATCTCGCCACTAAAATTTCTCGAAGAATTTATCACGAGTATTGACCTCATCGCTAGTGTGGATAATTCCAACGAATCAATTGATCGGGTTTCTAATATCGAAGAATTTTATGGGATGTTTCGGGACTACTTTATCCAATCCCCAATGAACTCGCTGCAAGACTTTCTCAATGATCTTTCCTTAAGCACGGATGCCGATACCAGTAGCGATGGGGTTATTTCGTGTATGAGCGTGCATTCTGCGAAAGGGCTGGAGTTTAAAATCGTTTTTATCACTGGTTTTGAAGAGGGCTTTTTCCCATTGATTCGTGATCAAAGCGATATTGAGGAAGAAAGACGGCTCGGTTATGTTGCCTTTACACGTGCTAAAGATGAGCTTTATATCTCTTATGTGCGATCGCGATTTTACAAAGGTAAGCGAACGGAGCTAGAAAAATCACGCTTCCTCCAAGAAGCCAAGCTATTAACTAACAAAAAAGAAACTTCAGGGGGGCTAGATTTTAAAAACAAAGATTTCAAAAAAGGCGACTTGGTTACACACAAGATATTTGGAACAGGCAGGATAGAGGGCATTGAAGGCAGTGGGCAAAATGCCAAACTCACCATCAATTTTGGCGGGCTACAAAGGGATATTTTGGCTTCTTTTGTCCAAAAAACAGATGGCTAAAAAGATAATGCAAAAGGTGGTGTGAAATGACTAAGATATTTTTGTTATTTTCGCTGTTGTTTGCAACCCTCTTGGCATCGCAAAACACTGCCCTTATCAAAGATACCATCACAAAAGCTTACAGCGAGCATTACAAAGATTATGGCATTGAAATCAGCGATATTGCACTCAATCTACCATCAAACCTATCATCACAAATTTCACCAGACTATCAAATCCAATCCATCGATCTTGATAGCAAATACCTCAACAAAAAAAACGGCACATTGCTTTTGAATGTTTCTTTTAAAAATAGCTTACTCAAAATCCCTGCCACCTACCAAATAAAAGCCTCTATCGTTGTCTATAGAGCAACTACGCCCATCAAAAAATCCCAAAATATCACCGAAGCCAACACCCAAAAAGACCGCGTTTCTCTTGATAAAATCAATCAAGTCCCTATCAAAACATCTCAAATCAATCATATCAGTGCAAAATCCTATATCCCCACCAATGCCATCATCACGCTTGATAAAATCCAAGCAAAAATCCTCATCCACAAAAACGATGCCTTTAGCGCTACCATCAAAGACAAGCAAATCAGCTTAGAAACGACACTCATCGCCAAAGAAAATGGCACAAAAGATCAGATCATCAACGCCATCAACCCCGAAACCCAAAAAATCATCCGTGTCAAAGTAACAGGCGAAGGGAAAGGAGAAGTATTATGAAAATCTTAGAAAACTTTACCCATCCACCCCCTTAGTAGGTCAGATGACAAGGCGTAGCGGGCTGGGTTTAAAGGTGGATAAGGTTTCAAACCTTAGAAATCTATCTCGAACGCACAAGCTTGGCTTGGGTGTGAGATGGTAACTTTAGGAGCGAACACGGGCTTTGCTCGTGGTAGCGGTCTTCAGATTCAGTTTTTCAAAACTGAATCGAGTGAAAAATAATGTTTTTTAGGCTTTCGCCTGATATATTTTGTAATTATGTAAGGTTTGGTGTTTGGGCTTCGCCCCTTGAGGGGGACAAGGGGCTAGCCGTATGCTATGCCCTTACGGGCATATACGCATCGGCGTGCGAGGCTAGCAAAGCCAAGCAGTTGGCTTTGCCTTTACGCCTCTCCTTGCGAAGACCGCAGGGTGGGTGGGTCTCTATATCCCCCTCAAACTCCCCCAAACCCTGACCCGCCCCCTTAGCAGGTCAGATGACAGGGCGTAGCGGGCTGGGTTTGTAGGTGGATAAGATTTAGAAACCTTAGAAACTGGGTTGATGACAAAGCGAAGCTTTGGAATAACCCATTCTTTAGGAACGTAGGGCGGTTTAACCGCCCACAGTGGTCTTCAGATTCGCTAAGCGAATTGAGTTAAAATGATATTCTTTTGTCGCGCTTGTGTGCTGTGAAAAATCGGAAACAAGGACGTTGAAGTGCGTCCGCCGATTTTTCGCAAGGAGACACAAGCAAGCGACTTCCCCTCCTTTGTTTGCCGAAAAGAAAAGCGGAGGCTTATTCTTTTCGTGGGTTAAAGGAGGGGTTAGGGGAGGATTAAACAACGGGCGGGCGGGTGAAATTTCTTTTGCGATTAAAAAGCTTAAAGCACTAGAAAAGCCAGCAGGCGAAAGCCTTTAGGAAAGAAATAGGTATTCATTCCCTGCGTAGCGGTCTTCAGATTCAGTTTAAAAAACTGAATCGAGTAGGAAACAATATAAAAAACAAATGGATAATATTATGAAAATGATTGTTGGCATTAGCGGGGCGAGCGGGTCGAGGCTAGCGATTCGATTTATCGAGTCTATCCCACAAGACATCGAGCTTTTTGTCGTGATTTCTGAAAGTGCTAAAATCGTCGCCCAAAAAGAAATCCAAGACGAAATCGAATCCGCGCTTGATACCCTCAAAAAAGGTGGCAGAAAAATGTCTTTATTTGATGAAGATGAAATCAGCGCAAACATCGCTTCAGGTAGCTTTGGTGTAGATTTGATGGCAGTTGTGCCCACAAGTATGGATATGCTCGCCAAAATCGCTTGCGGTATCGCTGATGGGCTGATTTCTCGCTGTGCTAGCGTGATGATAAAAGAACAAAAAAAACTCCTCCTCACCCCAAGAGAATTGCCCCTCTCTAGCATTGCCTTAGAAAATATGCTCAAACTCTCCCGATTAGGCGTCATCATCGCCCCGCCTGTGTTGGCGTATTATGCCAAGACAAACGATCTCGCTTCGATGGAAAATTTCCTCATCGGTAAATGGCTAGATGTCCTTGGAATCCCTAATGAACTTTATCCGAGATGGGGGGATAAAACATCAAAAGGGATAAAACAGTGAAAAAGATTGCGATTTATCCTGGCACATTCGATCCTGTTACCAACGGGCATTTAGATATTATCAAGCGAAGCGTGGAGTTATTTGACAAAGTTGTCATCGCCATCGCAAAATCAAGCTCCAAAAGCCCGATGTTTCCACTTCAAGACCGCAAAAAAATGATGGAACTTGCCACGAGTGCCATCCTGAATGCCGAGTGCGTTTGTTTTGATAATCTGCTCGCTGACTTTGCCAAAGAAAACAATGCCAAGCTCATCATTAGGGGGTTGCGTGTTGTGAGTGATTTTGAATACGAACTCCAGATGGGCTATGCCAATGCATCTTTGAATGAGGAGCTTGATACGATTTATTTTATGCCTACGTTAAAAAATGCCTTTATCAGCTCTTCAATCGTGCGCTCCATCTTAGAACACAATGGCAAAGTTTCCCACCTCATCCCCGATGTCGTCTATAAATATATCCTCAAAATAAAAGCAGAAACAAAAGGAGACAAATGTATATCGCACTAGAGGGGATCGATACCTGCGGGAAATCCACCCAAATTGCCCTGCTAAAACAAGCCTATCCCGACGCCATTTTTACCAAAGAACCCGGCGGGACACCCATAGGCAAAGAAATCCGTGAGATGATTTTGAAAGAAAACAAAGCCATAGAGAAACGCCCTGTAGAGCAACATTCCCAACACCCCCATAATGTATGGCAGTGCCAACATTGCTATGACAAAGCCAATGCTATGGATAGCAAAACGGAGTTTTTGCTTTTTCTTGCCGATAGGGCAGAACACACCGCAAAAGTTATCATCCCCAATCAAAATAGCCTCATCTTTTCAGACCGCAGCATTATCTCTGGTATCGCTTATGCCAAAAAAATCCCGCAAGCAAAGGTGCTCAATCTATTTGCTACCGGTGGGATCGTGCCTGATTTGGTGATCGTGCTAAAAATCGACCCCGCAACCCTAACATCCCGCCTCTCTCAAAAGTCCAACGACGCCATTGAACAAAGAGGCATCCCCTATCTGCTCGGCATCCAAGAAGCCATCAAAAGCACCACAAAAGAGCTTGGTTGTGAGCTTGCCCTCATCAATGCAAACCAAAGCAAAGCGTGCATACACGCCCAAATCAAACAAATCATCGATAGCAAACTATGAAATGTGTCGTTTGTGGGAGGTTTTGGCTCAAGCCTATCTGCAAACAATGCCTTTTTGAAATCAAAATCACCCCGAGTGTGCGTGTCATCGAGGGGATAAGCGTTTATAGTTTCTATGCTTATAGCGAAGTGGCTATGCTGATGAAAAGCAAATATTATATTTTTGGGAGTAGGATTTTACATATCCTTGCCCTAAAAGCGAGTGATTATTTTTTTGACTCCCAGCAAAATCCCTCATTTTGGAAAACAGCGAACTTTTATGGCGTAGGGGTTGATGATGTTATCAAAAGCGCTTATTCACACACCGCAGTCATTTTACGGGCATTTTGTCGCTATGGTTTCAAGCCCGCTTATGGCAAGCTAAAAGCCACAAATGCTGTGCAATACGCAGGCAAAACGCTCGGCTATCGCCAGCAAAATCCCAAAAAATTTGTCTTTGATATGCCAAGTCCAAAAGATGGTTCAAAAAATCTTCTGGAGGATATTTTCATCGTTGATGACATCATCACCACAGGCACGACAATGTCTGAAGCTATCAAGACTATCGAAAGCACAGGCAGGAATGTGCGATTTTGTATCGCCTTGTGCGATGCGAGGAACTAAAAAGCAAAGCCGATTTCTACCCCATAAGCAATCGTGTTGTTTTCTGGCTCGACATAATACCCATCAACCTTGCCCCCCACATAGGCAGGCTTAACATCTGATTTTGCAATACTCCAATAATCAAACACCGCTTGGATAAAAAAAGCATTTTTATTCCCAAATGCCACGCCACCCCCAAGGCGCACACCTGTCCCACTGGTTTGGATAAAATGCAAATCATTATCACGCCCAATATCCCTAAAATGTGATGTATTATTCCCAAAAATCATCGCACGAAGCTCGCCATTGGCTTTGAGAACAAAATCCTTACTCAAAGGCACAGAGATCCTCACACCAAAGGGGAGATAGACATAAGATTGCTCGCGCAAATACGCTGCCTTGCTTTGGACTTGATTTTGCAAATACCGATACCCTAGCCCTGTATAAATCCCAAAATATTCCTCCCCATTATCGCCTTTAAGGATAGTCAATCCCGCCCGATAAACACCCCCAAGATAATAATCTTTTGATGGTGCTTTTAATGGTGCTTTTAGAGGTTCTGTTCTGCCATCTTTATAGACTACCGAACCATCATAAATATTTTTACCCATATCCGTGGCGTAATAAACTTCCAAATCGGATTTGATAAATGAATTGATTTTTAGCCCTCCCATTGCCCCAAACACAGCCATCGGTCCAGCAATCGACATCACATCAGGTTCTTTGTAAGTATAAGATGCAACACCCATTTTGATATGCCCATAAAACCGATGGGGCGCTGGAGTCTTATGCTTGAAATCCTTTGCGCCCAAAATACAGCACAAAAACACTAGTAAGATAATTTTATTTTTGAATATTTTTTTCCAAGTCATTGATTTTATCACGCATTGAGTGGATTTCCTTGCTCATCTGTGCGGTAGCTGTGATTTGATTGAGAAGCACATAAATATTAATCATCACCAAAAGCACAGCAAACATACCGATAAAAATCACGATTCGCACCGCCTTTCTGGCTGCCCCTAAGGCAAGATTTTCTTTTATATCATCAGACATTATTTTCCTTTGTATTTGAGATTTAAAATTGTATTTTTAGCCAAGATAGCCAGCCCCATCCCCAGCACGGACACAATGACAATACACGCACCCACGCTTAAATCATAAGCATAAGAAATCAAAAAACCACCCCACATAAAAACCAACGACAATAACCACGCAAGCACCATCTGCGAACGCAAAGAAGCTACAAACATCGTAGCGATATACGCAGGGATAGACAAAATCGAAAGCACCAAAATCAAGCCCGCCACACCCATACTCATCACCACGCCCAAAGAAACTAACACAAACACGGCGATATTGAAAAAATGGATATTGATTTTTTTTAGTCGGCAAAACTCGCTATCATAAAAAATACTCAAAAGCTCCCGATAATACACCCCCACAAAAACAAGCAAAACCACATCAAACACACCAATTGCCACAATATCACTCGGTGCTACTGCGATGATAGAGCCAAAAAGATAGCTTGTAATATCGCTACTATAACCCGGGGTCAAATCAATCAAAATAATCCCGATTGCCATCCCCAAAGCCCAGCTTGCAGCAATGAATGTGTCGATTTTGTTTTGATGTAGATGCACAGCATATGCCATCAATAATGCCATCAACACGCCAGCAATACAAGCCCCCAATGTCGCATTAAATCCAAAATACAATGCCACACCCACACCCCCAAAAGCACTATGGGCGACACCGCCTGCTAAAAAAACGCTTTTGTTTGAAACGATGATAGAGCCAATCACACCCGCACAAATACTGATGAGAAAAGATGCTAGCAGGGCGTTTTGGATAAATCCATAGGACAAAAATTCTATCATCTAAAAAACACAGCCTATAGGTTTTGGAGTTCTTCAGGGGAAAGGTCGTGATAAAATCTTTCCAAATCAAACTTTGCACCCAAATACGCACTGATTTCTTTTGCATCAACCAATGCGTTTTGGAGACAACTTGTCGCTCCGGGTGATGGGGTCATATTAAAGGTAATGCCCTTGTCTGTGGCGATTTTTTTCTCCCCAAGCTCGAGTTTTACCTTTGTCCTATCAAGGACTTGCGGGCGCACCTCTCCAAAACCTTTGGCATATTCAAGATCTTCTAGCCTCAAAGATGGGATGATTTTTTGCGCATCCTTGAGGAATTTTCTTTTGCCGATATAAGGCAGTTCAAAGACCATATTTTTGAAGACATAATTACGGATTTCTTTGTCAGAAAATAAATCAAAAGCGATTTTAAAGACTTCTTTATTTAAATCCATCTTGAAAAGCTCCCAACTCACCCCAGAAAGCCAGTGCTTATTCCGCTCGAGTTTTGGCATCGTAAGTGCGGTGGGTCCAATCCTTGTTTTGCCCTTGATAACAACATCAGGATCGCCGTGAACTGCAGCAAATGGTAACTTTGGATTTTGCACGGTATAAACCTTGCCTTTGAGTAAATCTGGCACAAAATAAAAGCTCCCCGCCACAGGCAAACAGCCCAAATCCATCCCATAGCCCATTGATTGTGCTAATGGGAGCGAATAAGAACCCGCATTTACTAGCACAAACTTCGCATAAATCTCATCGGCATTTTGGGATATGAGCGCATAGCCATCGCCTCGTGGCTCGATCTTTTTGACCCAAAAGTTCAAAAACACTTCGTTAGCCGATTTGAGTTTTTTGCCCTCTTGGATGAAATTTTCACTCAAAAGCCCAAAATTCATCGCACACCAGTCTTTCTCAAAACCGCTACCAACGACATTTTCCGGTCTATCCATCCCATCAGATCCCATAATCACTTTGGGTTCAAGGGTTTTGATTTTTTCTTTAGAGAAAAATTCCAGATCCGGAAAAACCTCCTTGAAATCCTCGTGGCGCTTCATCATAAACTCGCATTCCTTTTCCCCTACCCCAATCGCCATTTTTTGGTTTTGGAAAATCACGTGATTTTGTAGATTTTTATTCAACGCATAACGCCTGACTTTATAAGCAGAAAGCTTGACTTTTTTGGCTTTTTCAACGGTGTAATTGGTCTCGATCGAACCATCGTGAATGGTTTGTGAGTTTGCCTTAGGGTTTGAGCTCACCTTTGCAATTTGATCGCATTTTTCAACAATAGCGATCCTTTTAATATCGCTATATTCGCTCAACGCATAAAAAGCCGCACAGCCAGACACCCCACCCCCGATAATCACAACATCAAACTCGTTTTTCATTTTTTGCTCCTCAAGTTGCAAATTTATCCAGTAAATCAACTTCACATATATGCCCGTCCGTATCTAAATTCAAGTTCGGGATTTGATGAACAATCACTTCCTTATTCACATAAAGAACTCGTGATGCGTATCCTAAAAGTATAGATATGTCGTGGCTGATTACAATTATAGTATGATTGCGGTTAAAGGTCTTTAATATTTTATAAATTTCTTTTTGTGCCTTGATGTCGATACTTGAAGTGGGTTCATCTAATATGATGAGTTTGGGATTCCCACAAAGTGCGCGTGCGATCAATACCCGTTGCCTTTGCCCGCCAGAAAGATCAGAAATCCGCTCATAAGCCAAATGGGCGATACCTAGCTTTTCGAGCATTTCTAATGCCAAAGCTGTCTCTTTTTTGCCAAGATGACAACCAAAAAATCGTTGGCTTAAAAATCCCATCTTTACCACATCGATAGCTTGTATCGGAAAATCGCTATTGATGGTGGTATCTTGCGGGACGTAGCCAATGAGGCTTTGGGGGTTCAAGATGGAGGGATTGGGATAAAAAATCCCGCCTTTATGGGGGTGATTCAAACCAAGCAAGATTTTGATCAATGTCGTTTTTCCCCCGCCATTCGGACCAATAACTGCCAAAAAATCACCATTTTTTAGCGAAAAATTCACATTTTCTAAGACATATTCCTTATCGTAGCGATAAAAAAGTTCTTTACATTCAAGGAGCGTCTCACTCAAGGAGTTTCTCCTTGCGAGGCAATCATACGGCAAATATGCAAGATATTATTTTTCCAATCTGGCTTTAAAGGATCAAGTTCTAAAATCTTGAGTTTGAGATCATTTGCCAAGGATTCGATACGTTTTTTAGAAAATTCAGGCTGGATATAAACCACACGGATTTGTTTTTGTGCGATGAGCTTTCTAAGGGCGATGAGTTGCTTTGTTTTTGGGGATTTTCCCTGATTTTCTAAGGCGATTTCTTCCAGTCCATATTCGCTCGCTAGATAGCTAAAAGCGGGGTGATAGACCACAAAAGCTTTCTGTGCGTTTGGTGCAGAAAATATCGCTTGGATTTTAGAATCAAGCGCGTCGATTTCATCAAGAAATTTTTTCAAATTTTTCCTATAAACCGAACTTCTGGAAATATCAACCTGAGAAATTGCCTCATAAATCCTATGTGCTTGGATTTTAGCGAGCTTGATAGACATCCAGATATGCGGGTCGTGGTTATTATTAGCGTGGTTAGTTCCATCGGCATTGCCCCCATCATTATGCGGGGTTTCAGAATGCTCTAAGCCTTGAGATAAATCTACAAACTTCATCGTTGGATTCACGCCCATAAACCGATCTTTCCAAGCTTTTTCAAACCCCATTCCCACGCCCAAATAAACCGCAGCGTCTTTGATTTCTTTGATCTGGCTGGGGAGGGGTTCATATGTCTCAGGGCTTCTGCCATCAGGCACCATCGCAGAGACATTGGCATAATCCCCCGCGATTTTTTTGACAAAATAAATTTGAGGTATCACGCTCACTACGATATTGAGCTTGCTAGCCCCAAACGCAAAAGCACCCCCAACAAAAAGCAAAACAAAAATAATGCGGGTTGCTTTCATTGTTGCCCTTCGTGTGCTTGGGCCCTCAAAGCATAATCATACAAATCAGACATCCCCAAAACCTTATCAATAAGCATTTTGGATCTCGAGAAAATGCCGTTTTTTTCCTTGCCGACCCAAAGGGTGGTGATAACGACACCCCCGAGGATATTTTCTTGCTTTGAAAACATCTTCGATGTCGAAATACTCCACGCACTATGGGCAACCATCGCCTTGCCCTCATATGTCCCGATATAAAGCATAATATGCCCTTTTAGCCACAAAATCGTCGCAAATGGCGTGGCGTGCTTGATAATATATTGTTCTTTTTCCTTAGCATTATAAGCACTCAAATCGATCATATTATTGGCATATTTAGCTTGAGAGGCGGAATTTCGAGGCAAAAGTATCCCAAAATTAGCAAAGCTATCCCTGGTGAATGCTGAACAATCCCGATTTTCAAGCAACCCGCCCCAGCCATAGCGTTGCCCCATCATCGAGTTGATGATTTCAGCCATCGAATTGACATCCATTTTTTTAGGGAAAGGGCTAAAGTCGGCTTCATTGATTTTTGATACCAATAAGCTCGCATAACCATCAAGATTTTTTTTATAAACATAAACCTCTTTAACACGGCTTGTATCGGCATTTTTTTTGCCATTTGATGAATTTATTCTATCTGGCTTGAGGGCAAAAATCTCACCAATGCGTGCTTGGGTCAAAAATTCTCCCTTAGAATCATACAAAGGGATTTTATCTTTGTTGGGGACAAGGTAGTTTTTTAGCGATAATAAATAATCCATATCTTTTTGGTGGATCTTAGCAATATCGCTGGATTTGACCCAGCCATACACAAAGCTACTTTGGATATGTGCCCATTCTTTAGAAAGGTCAAAATGCGTAATCAACACCGGCGTGCCTTGAAATATCAAAGAATTTTGCCAACGATCAAAGGGGTAGCCCTCAGGCGAATTGTAACGGGGCTTCTCGCTAGGCACAGCACGCACGCTTGTATCTGTCGTGATGATGGCTTTGATAGAAGCACTGGGATAATTTTTTAGATCCATATCTTCATAAATTTTGCCGGTGTATTCAAGCGAATTTTTTTTGAGATTCTCACCATATCCGGGATATTTTAGCAACGCAGGGGCCGCCCAGAATACCGCATTTTTGTCTTGATCTACCTGCATCGTTGTCCAAGGAGAAAACCACACGTTCAAATAGCTCTCTTTGAGTTCTTCTAATGCTTTGGGCGGGAGGGCGATGCTTTCATTTTGTTGGATATAAAAACTCGCGTCTTGAGGCAAGGACAAATCCGCTAATGGAACATCTTTACCCGCACAGCCTACCACAAAAAGTGTGATTACAAGCACGCTCAAAAATTTTGTAATCACTGATAAATTTATCTTCATAGCCCACCAAAGATTTCTTGATAACGCACGCTATCAAAACCAACAACCACATTATCGCCATCAAATTCATCGATAATCGGGCGTTTGAGTAACAACGGGTATTCGTGGCAAAAAGCTATCTTGCCTTCGGTATCCAAATCCATATCTTTAAGCCCCAAACGCTTGTAAGTCGTGCCTTTGGCATTCAAAACAACCTCGATCCCTTGCGCGCGAACCCATTTTTTGATGTCTTTTAAATCAGGCTTTGTAGCCTTGAGATCCACAAATTCATAAGCGATATTTTTGGCGTCAAGAAAATGCCGTGCTTTTTGAACGCTACCACAATTTTTAATTCCAAATAATCTCATTAAGTTGCCTTTTGGTCGGGATTTTAGCATTTTTTATTCAATAGAAATTTTAAAATAATGCGCTAATAGATTTTTCACGCCCGTATTAATCATTGCATAAACCGCCTCAAAACCCTTGCCATCTGTGTAATGATACGGATCAGGCACATCAGCATTTTTCAGCCCAAAAGCACCCAATTTCACGATCTTAGAACGCACAAACCCCATCGCTAGCAAATCAGCAACATTGCCCTTATCCATCGCAACAATCACATCGAAGCTATCATCTTGATACGGGCTGATTTTCCGACTTCTAAGAGATGAAATATCAATGCCATATTTTTTTGCCACATTTATCGAACCCTCACAAGGAGGCTCACCATCGTGCCACCCAGATGTCCCCGCTGAATCGATATTTGCCTCCAAGCCAAGCTTAGAAACATAATGCCTTGCAATCCCCTCTGCTAAAGGCGAACGACAAATATTACCCAAACATACAAATAAAATATTCATTCCTGCACTTTGCTTAAAATCGAAATTACGCCCGCAAAAGGCTAAGTAAATTTCAAGTATAATACAAAAATTTATGTTAATTTTCAAAAGGATACCGATGGAAGATACCCCCCAGATTGCACAGATGCAAACCTTTTTGTTCCCGTTTTTGGCTTCAATAGTTTTTTTGATCCTGCATTTGATTGTATATTGGGGTTTGTTTTATCGCCTTAGCAACTCCAAGACCATCCGATTTTTCTTCAAAGCATTCACAACGCTAAACTTTGGGGGCACTATCGCTTATATGTTTGTAAGACAATACCCCCTCCTCCCCGAGCCACTTTATCTGCTTTTGTCTATATCTATAGGTGTGGTGTTTTCCTTATTTGTCGCCGCAGTGATTTATCAATTTTTGGGTATTTTTATCCGTTTTGTCTCAAGCAAAAACAAACGCACCACGTATCGCAAATATCTCCAACGATCGGTGATAGCACTCTCTGTCATTTATATTGGCTATGGTATTTATAATGGCAATCGCACGCCTGTATTAAAAAATATCTCCATTCCTATAGCCAATCTAAGCACACCGCTCAAAATCGTCCAACTCAGCGATGTGCATATCGGTGGGTTGATCGAAGAAAGCCGTGTGAAAAATATCGTGCAACTTGTCAATGAAGAAAATCCTGATATTATCGTGCTAACAGGCGATATTGTCGATACAAGACTAAAAAACGTCGCCCGTGCTGTAGATGAACTCGGGAATCTACGGGCAAGGTATGGGGTTTATTATGTGCTAGGCAATCACGAATATCTCCACGATATTGACAATATCATCGAAAAGATGAAAGAACTCGGTTTCCACGTTCTCATCAATCAAAATGTCCTCATTTCTCAAAATGGCGTCCCGCTCATCAATATCGCCGGCAATGCTGATCTTATGGGCAAACGGATGGGTTATCTCGAGCCTGATCTTGACAAAACTTTTGCGGGTATTGAAAGCTCGGTGCCGACCATCTTGCTTTCCCACCAACCAAAAATCATCGAAAAATTACAAAACAAACCCGTTGATGTCATCTTGAGTGGGCATACACACGGCGGGCAGATTTTCCCGTTTAGTCTGGCGGTCTTGCTCCAGCAACCCTATTTGATGGGACTGCATAAAATTGGTGAAAATCGTTATGTATATATCAATCAAGGCACGGGATTTTGGGGACCGCCAATGCGTGTAGGCACGCATTCTGAAATCAGCATTATTAAACTATTCCCCAAAACATAAAAGGGGACTTTATTCCTTGATGATTTCTAGGGCTTTGAGAAAACTCAAACGCTCCAGTTGCATCCCAGAAGTCATATTTTTTAGCGTGATGGTTTTGCTTGCGTATTCTTCATCGCCGATCACAACGACAAACTCGTGTCCCTTGCTGTCTGCATAGCCAAATTGTTTTTTGAGTTTGTGGATCTCTGGATAAACCTCCGTAGCGACTTGACTACGGCGAAAAGACTCGGCAAGCTTATGGGCAAAACCAAAATACGCCCTATCCATACAGATAATCAGCACCCGAGCGCTCGTGGATTTTGCACTCAAAAGCCCGAGTTCTTCAAGACCTGCCAACAACCTATCAATGCCGATAGACGCACCCACGCCACTCATATTTTCTTTTGAAAATGTGCGGGTGAGATTGTCATACCTACCCCCCGAACACACGCTACCGAGATTTTTTAGGCGATTGAGCGTGGTCTCATACACGATACCGGTATAATACCCCAACCCCCTAGCGATGGAGAAATTCACCCGATAGGTATCCGGGTCCATCTGCAATTCTGTAAGAATGCCAAAAAGCTCTTCAAGCTCTTCAATGCCTTTTTTGAGTTCTTCATTCCAGTCTTTGAGGTGCTTGATTTCACAGAAAAACTCATCGCTCGCCCCGATTTGCTTGATACTCATCGCTTCGAGCAAGCCTTCAATTTTCTTATCAGGGAGGCAAAGCTCTTTTTTCAATTCCTCACAAACACCATCTTTGCCTATTTTTTCGAGCTTATCAATAACCCGCAATGTCGTATCGATATTTTTTTTCTCCAAGATTCCAAAATACTTGCAAATCCCATTCAAAATCTCCCGATGATTGAGCCAAACGGTGAATTCTTCGATATTTAAAGCGACCATCGAAGCATAAATCACCTGCACAATCTCCGCATCACAAGCGATATTCTCACTCCCGATAAAATCAAAATCGCATTGCGTAAATTCCCGATACCTGCCCCGTTGCGCACGCTCCCCACGGAAGACATTCCCGATGACATAGCGCTTAAATGGCAAACCAAGCTCGCTATGGTATTGCGAAATAAATCGCGCTAAAGGCACGGTCTGATCAAAGCGCAACGCCACATCCCGATTGCCGTGATCTTTGAAACGATAAAGCTCTTTTTGGATCTCCTCGCTCCCTTGTTTGACCAAAATATCTGCATATTCGAGATGAGGGGTTTCAATAGGCACAAAACCAAAGCTTTCAAATACGCTTGAAACTTTCGATAATAATCGTGCTTTTGCCATCGCCTCTTTGGGTAACCTATCTTTAAATCCGCTCAATGTTCGGGGAACAACCAACATCGTTTATTGCCTCTTTTGATTTTTTTAGTCGCTACATTCATCATTAATGTCTAAATTTTAGCCACTTTTGTGTAAAATTCAGTTTAATTTAATCTCAAAAGGGCGTGGATGAAGATTCTATTGCGTTTGCCAAACTGGCTCGGCGATGCGGTGATGGCAACGCCTGCATTAGAACTGCTAAAGAATCACTACCCCAAAGCCTCGTTGAGTATCGTAGGCACACAGGCGGTATGTGGGCTTTTTGAGAGAGACCCGTGCGTGCAGGCGGTTTTTGTCGATGAAACCAAAAAATCAAAATCACGCCTACTCGCAACCTACCAGCTCGCCAAACAAATCGGCAAGCACGATATTGCGATCACTTTTACCAATAATATTTTTTCGGCATTGCTTTTGTTTTGGACAAAAACCCCGCTAAGAATCGGCTACGCAAAAAATCTCCGCTCGCCCTTTCTTTCGCATCCCCTCGCATTCCATTCTGGTTATCACCAAGTCCTCACATATGCCCATCTCCTTTCGCCCCTATTTTCAGGTGCATACAAGCAAAATCAAGACAAGATGTTTTTGGATGCGACCTCTTTAGATGTCCCTGCCCTCAAGCTCATAGCGTCAAAAAAACCCTATGCCTCTGAAAAAAAGACAAAAATCGGTATCAATCCCGGGGCAGCATTTGGGAGTGCGAAACGATGGCTCAAAGAATATTTTGCCGAGACGATTTTATCGCTCATACAAAAAGACTACGAAGTCGTGCTGTTTGGGAATCAAAGCGATGAAGAGATGATGAATGAAATAATCACGATTGTCAAAAAACTCGCCACACAACAAAAAATCCTCGAAAATATCACCGATCTAACAGGCAAAACCACCATCACATCATTGATCGATACCATCGCTACTTTGGATTTGTTTATCACCAATGATAGCGGTCCTATGCATATCGCCACAGCATTACAAATCCCACTCATTGCGATATTTGGACCTACAAATGATAAAGAAACCTCGCCTTGGCGACACAAAAATGCCGTGATTTTAAACAGAAGCCTCCCCTGTGCGCCTTGCAAAAAACGCACCTGCCCACTAGATCATCATAATTGTATGAAACTCATCACACCCGATGAAGTCATCGCAGCAACAAATAAACTCCTTGCTAGGAAACCATAATGCAAATCGATTTCAAGCACGCCAGCCCACTAACTAAATACAAAATCTTAAGCAATACCATCACGCCAAGACCCATCGCTTGGATCAGCACCACCGATGAAAATGGCATTATCAATCTTGCCCCATTCAGCTTTTTTGCCCCCATCAGCCCCAATCCTGTGGTGTTTTCTGTCTGTATCACGCCCAAAAGCGATGGTTCGATGAAAGACACACTCAAAAATATTTTGGCAACCAAAAAAGCTACGATTTGTATGTGTGATGAAAAAAATCTAAAATCCCTCAACCAAAGTGCGACAGAGCTTGAATACGGGGTGAGTGAGGCTTTGAGATTTAACATTGCACTTGAAGTCATAGAAAATGGCTATCCCCCTATCATCAAAGGGAGTTTGGTCGCTTTTATGTGCGAACTCTATGATGTTTTAGCCATCTCGCAAGATTCCAAGCCTGTTTTGCTGGAAGCCTCAAGATGTTTCATCGATGATAAAATCTACCAAGAAGATCTAAAATTTATACTAAAAAACGTCGGCAGGGTGGGGAAATATTACCAACTCCCTAGCGAGTGGGTAGATCCTAAAAATCTCTAAATCCACAAAATAAGACCAAAATCAAACCCGCAAATCAAGCGACCAATGCACCCTTGCTAAGGTAATCAATCATCTGAAGCTTTTGGACAAGCTGGCTGATTAAACCTTTCATCTCCATACTCAAATTGTCATTCCTGATGATTCTATTGAACGCATCAAAACTCAATTTTGGGCTTTCTTTTGCCAAAAAATCGACAGCAATCATATCGTTGTTGCTGATAACATTTTCATTTTTGAGGGTTTGTGCCATCGAGATAAAAGAATCGACATTTTTAAACCCGCCAGCAACCTGATCTTTGATGTTTTGAATGCGGGTATATTCTTGTGATGGCAAAAATTCATCGTGAATGTTTTTGATACGCCCAAGATGGCTGGAGGAATTTTTGTCAATTTTATCACCACCAACAGGCCCGCTTTTGCCCACATTTGAGGCAATATCTGCGGTGAGATTGGGCGAGACATCAGGAGTGATATCTTGGCGATAACGGCTAGAAAAAATATCTTTGAGGCTACTAGCGTGATTGGTGTGATTTTGGATTTCCATACGCTCTCCTTAAGAATAATATTCTAAAAGGAGAAGCAAAAACTATGCCAACTAAATTTTCCCAACCGCTAAAGCAATTGGGATTTCTGCCTAAGCAGATTTAAATGCTTTTATCTTTCTCGCCCAAATCATTCCCATCTAAATCGTTTCGGTCCAAATTGCCCCCATTCAAATCATTTTGAACGCACAAAAGCTCGTAGGCAAGCTCAATTTCACGGAGTTTCTCAAACGATTGTGTTACAAAGCTTTTGTTGAGATTTTTGATATCAAAGATATTTTGTTTCGCTCCCAAAACCAAATCTTTAAATTTCCCCTCCAAATCTTGGGATGAAAAATCCTCTCCTAAGCCAAAAATCTCGAGCGCTTTGGGGCGATCCATTTGTATTTTTGTCTCATTTTGTGCTTCAAATGCATCATAAATGCGATTAAAATCTTCATTGCCAAGCTCCAAAAAGGCTGCAACATCAATGATATTTTCTTTTTCATCTCCATCGAGTTTGCCCCCGACATAGGCTAATGCGAACAGAAATTCAACAAGCTTCAAACGCTTTTTGTATTCCCCATAACTCAATGCCAAAAAGTCTTTGCATAATTGGTCTAAATCCCCAAGATTTTCATCATCACCAATCATTCTCAAACTCTCGATAGGATTTTCAACGCCCTGCATTTGCGAAGCCATATCTTCAAACATTCCCTCGACCATCAATCGCCTGATTGTGGGTTCTTTGGTGCTTTTTAGTGTTTTGGCAATGATAGCTGTGAGAATTCCAAATTCGGTCTTTTTGATCTTATCAAGCGGGCTGGTTTGCACATAAGGGTCTTGAGACAAATCATATTCTTCCATTTCGGGCTTTGTGTCTCTAAACTGCACCGAAATAGGATTTTTCAGATACTCTTGTAACGTGATATAGAGATAATACACTACAACGCCTGCCAGTATTAATAAAACAATATCCATATCTTTCCTTTTTAACGATTTTTAAATTTATTTCTCAATTCTCTTTTTCTTTTTTCTTCACGCTCCTGATTGGCTTTGTGTAAGCGAATCTGCTCCTCTTTTTGTTTGGCTTCAAGTGCGAGCCTACGCTCACGCTTCTTTTTGAGCTGTTGCATATAGTCTTCTCGCTTTTCTGGGGATTGAAATTCAATGGGCTTCATCAACAAGATAAAAAGCATAAAGATAAACAAAATCAGCGCCGTTGCTGGGGAATTTTGCCCACCGATATGATACCAAATACCCCCGATGAAACAAGCTATCAAGACTTTAAAAAATATCTTCATTCAAACAATCCTGATAAAAAACTAGTTTGATTCAAATTATATAAAACCAACCCGATTTTTATGCAAATGCAAGCCAATTTTTTGAGAATCCCGCTCACCCATAGCTAGCAAAACCAATTCAGACAAAAACAATGTTGGCGTAGAATCAAAATCCCGCCGATAGGCTTTGGAAGCCTTTTTGGCGTGTGTATCGAGCATTTCAAACTGCCCGAGTGATGTTGTCAATAAAAAATCAACCCCCAAATCAATCGCTTCATAGTAAATGGCGCCTGATTGCTTGAGTGCAGAGGGTTTAAACACATCAAACAAATGGGCATATGACTCGTTTTGGACGCTTGCTTGATGGTGCTTTAAAGAGATTTTTTTAAACATTTCATCATAGCAAATTTTATCGATTCCATCCGAAGAAAACCCAAACAATGAGCCGTGAAAAAGCAATGTTTCAAAACCCTCAAAACTCTGAATAACATCGTATTTTAGCTCATTTGCAATCATTTCATTGAGGTATTTTACGCCTGCATTGTTGCTCGAAGTGCGTTCATAGCTCAAACCATAAGATTTGAGCTTTTTATTGATACTTTCAAGCACCTGTTGATCGGCGCTTTCATCGCTATCTAAAATCTTTTTGGCATAAAGCGCATTGATATAAGCGTCTTCATCACAACACAGCAAAACCGCACCATTATGCTGGGCGAGTGCGAGATTATAAGCATTAGCAAGCAAAAACTTCTCAAGATCGCACAACCGCCCCCAATACCCCCCATCAAAACAAAAATGCAAATCCAAAGTCTTTAGCCCCATTTTTTCTAATAATATCTTCGCACTTCTAAGGAGCGGGGCGGTATTCCAGCCTTTTTCATAGCCGTTAAAAATAGCATAGGTAAGTTCAGAGGATTTTTGCGGTGGCAAAGCAGGTGCAAATTGGTATTTTGAATCGACATTTTGAGAAAACTTACTCCAGCTATTCCCAGCAAATGGGCATTTTGAGGCTTGCGTTAGCATTTTTTGGATTTCAAATATTTCTTTATCAATACCATCGCTTTCAGGATAAACAAAATGCTTCACGCTCACAAAATTCATCACGCCATTTTTTGGCTCAGCGATACTTTCAAGCAAGCGTTTGGCTTCTTTTGGATGGCGCATAAAAAGCCATTTGACATATAAAAAAAAGCCATCTCCAAAATAATCAGGATTTCTTTGTGGTGAGATAAAATTGATATTGAGAAATTTTGTAAGCTCGGCTTTTTCTGTGGCACTCAAAAAATCCCCGCCATCTAAAAAACGCTGGTAAAAGCCCAAAACCGCCTGTTTGTCGATACATAAATCCTTGAAAGCGTATTTTATAGAAATAGGTTCAAGCACCCATTCTTTGCCAAATCTCACAACCAAATCTGAAACAGACAAATCCTCAAAAACAGCGATTTGATTGATTTTTAACGCGATAGTTTTATCATATGCCAAATCCCGCAAAGGCAAAGATTCTAAGACATTTGATAGCAAACTCTCTGGATCATATTCAAAATCACATTTTTCATAAGCAGGGTTATAATCTCTTTTTGCGTCAAATCTAAAAACACTCAGGTGCAGTTTATGGATACTCATTGGATAATCCTTCATAAAAATTAAGCTTAGATTTTACCGATTCTGCCACAAAACCAAAGACAATGTTTTGGTTACTATTCAAGTTTTTCCATTCTTCTGGAGTGCTTGCATAATCTCACGATTTTGCGGATTAGACAAAATCGCCTCCATCGAGTCTTGCATTGCCTCTTCATCGGGATTACCAAAAACTAAGCTCATATCATAGCGATTGAAAAGCACGATATTATTATCTTTTTTATCTTTTACAATAACTTGGATAATGCCCTCTAAAGACACGCTCACGACACTGCCGATATTGTCTTTGCCAAATCCGGCTTCAAACGCCACACTATCGTCAAAAACACGCAAACTCTCAAAAGTATAGCCCGCCAAAACAAATAGCACCAAAGGACCAAATTTTTCAAAAATCTCTTGGGGCAAGGGCGGTTCAAAGCTAACTTTTGACAAATCGCACAAAATGCAAAAATTCAGATTATTGTGCGCTAAAAAATTGATATTTTCAAAGCAATGCCGATTGCTTAGCTGGTTGTATTCTCCTAAAATACTCATACAACACCCAACCTTTCAAACTCCTCAAGCATTCGCCTCACCTCATCCATACCGATTTTCCAAAATGCTTCATCTTCAATATCAAATCCAAATGCCCCAACCAAATCCTTGGGACTCTCACTCCCGCCCTTGCTTAAAAATTCAATATACGTTTGAACAAAATCCTTATTTTTGCCACTTTTATAAAGCCCAAATAACGCCAAAACGAGCAACTGCCCGTAGCTGTAGGCATAACAATAAAATGGCGAATGGATAAAATGCGGGATATAACTCCACCACCGGTCATAATTTTTTGTAAGTTTGAGACTTTTACCAAACATTTTTTGATTTTCTTCTCGCCAAATCTTATCAAAATCTTCGGCTTTAAGCTCATTTTCTTCTGTGTGTATCCTGCGCTCAAAATTTGTCATCACCACTTGCCGAAAAAGCGTTGAAAAAATATCTTCGAGCTTCCCTGCATAGATCGCACGGAGTTCTGTAGGGGAGAGATTGGATTTGAGACTTTCAAACAAAAGCATTTCAGCAAAAACCGAGGCGGTTTCTGCCGTCGTTAGGGGCGTATCCATATTCAGACAACCCACGCTTTTGCTGAGCTCTTGATGGACCATATGCCCAAATTCGTGTGCAATCGTAAAGGCGTCCCGCCGATTGCCGGTAAAATTTAACAATACATACGGGTGGGCGCAAGGCACAGCGCCGTGGCTAAAAGCACCGCCACGTTTGGAGGCTCTGGGGTGAGAATCCACCCAGCCATTTTCTATAGCCTTTGAGGCGATTTGATAAAACAGCGGGGAAAAATCTTTGAACGCTTTCAAAACCCAATCAAGTGCCTCTTGGTAGCTTACCTGCTGATTTACGCTTTTTTGTGTCAAAATCGGTGCGTAGCGATCGTAATCTTTGAGCTTATACCCCAAAATCTGGGATTTGATCCCGTAATACCGATGCACCAAAGCAAAATTTGCATTCACGATCTCAATCATACTATCAACGCTTTTTTGTGTGATTTGATTATCAATATGGCGGAACGACTCTTTTTTCTCATAATGGCGCAACTCCGTTTCGATATGGAGATCCTTGCGCACCATATTGAGGATATATGTGAGCAAAAAACTTGATGTTTTTAGCGTCGCACTAAACGATTTTTGTGCCTTTTTTCTTGTCTTTCTATCGCTATGATGGAGAAGTGCCAGGATTTCTTCCTCGCTTAAAATCTTATTTTCATAGGGGATTTTGAGTGCGGATAAATATTCATCAAAAAGCCTCGAAAATGCTCCTACGCCGACAGGAGATGTCGCTAAAAGCACCTTTTCTTCAGGCAAGGAAAGGCGGTGGGGTTTTTTTTGTGTGAGGGTTTGGAGATAATGGGCGTATTTTTTGATTTTGCTTATCAAAAGTTTTTGTTTTTTGGCTTCAAGGGCGCAAAATTCGATTTCAAAAAAGACAATATGCTTTTGTATGGCATTGATAATAAGTTCGTATTTGGCATAAAAATCCCCTTTTGTCGTATCCGAGGCAAACACCAAAAACACATAGGTCATCGCCCTAGAAATCCCCTCAATAAGCTCCTCATAGGTTTCAAGCGCTTTTTGAAATTCCAAAGGCGAGAGTGAGCCAAGCGTGCTGGCGGTTTTTTTCTCATAGGCTTTGGCTTTTTTTTCTGTCTTAAAAAGATAATCTTCTAGCTCCCTTGTATCCTTAAAAAGAGCCCGCAAATCCCATCGGTGTTCTATTTTTTTCATCATCACTTATCCTTTTTATTCAAAGCATATTGTGCTAGCAAGTGGGCGATTTCACGCTTGCTGTTGATACTAGTAACATTAAGCCTGTCTAATTCCTCCTCTTCGATCTTGCAATCGACTTTTGCGATCACATCAACTCCGGGCGCAATGCCTAAAATTCTATCACAAATCGCCTTGATAATACTGGTATTATCAACGGTAATAATAACGCATTTTGCAGATTCAAGCTTGAGTTTTTCCAAAAAGCGCTCTTGGGTGATATTCCCAAAAATAACATTATCTTTGGCTTTTTCACCCAGCTCGACTTGGGCGATATTGCAATCAACCGCAACATATCTCGCACCCGATTGCTTAAGGATTCGCACGACTTCTGAACCATATGTGCCATAACCCACGACAATGATATGGTCTTGAGGTGGGATAGAAATTTGGACATTTTGATCCTTTTTGATCCCATAATGCAAACGTTTTTTGAGGATATAGCCGGTAATCGGGTTGAGATATTTCAAGATAAATGGCGTGATAAGCATAGAAAAAATCACCATCAAAACCAAAAATTGGTGCAAATCCGCTGGCGTGATGGTGATGATCCCTTTTGCTTGCAGATAGGGCAAAATCCCGCTTTCTTCAAAATCAAAAAGATTGCTAATATGGGCATTCAAAAATACAACAAAAGAAAACTCCCCGATTTGTGATAGCGATAATGCCGTTTTCATCGAACTTTCAGAACTTCTAAAAACTTTTAGAATCCCATAAATCAAAGCGATTTTTAACACCATCACCCCACAAAGCAAAAGCACAATCGCAAAAAATTGCGAAAAGAGAAAAGGGAGATTGATCTGCATCCCAACGGTAACAAAAAACAAGCCCAATAAAATATCACGAAAATGCGATAAATCCGCTTCTACTTGATATTTGTAGCGGGATTTTGAAATCGCCATCCCTGCGATAAATGCCCCCAAAGACATCGAAAAACCAAAAAAATGGCTCACGCTCGCCGCACCGAGCACGATGAGTAAAATCGTCCCGATAAATAACTCTGGCAATCGGCTATTAGCGGCGAGATTGAGGATTTTGGTAGCAAAATATCTCCCGGGGAGCAAGAGGATCACCAAAACAATAAGTCCAGAAATCAGTGTCTTTAACAGCAAGCTTCCCAAGCTAGAGCCTTCATTGCTAAGGAGTGCCAAAACGAGCAAAATAGGGATAACCGCAATATCTTGCATAATCAAAATCCCTACAACGCTCCTGCCTGCAACGGTGTTGAGTTGTTTATTTTCTTCAAAATATTTCAAAACAATCGCTGTAGAAGACAGCGAAAATGCCATACCCACGACCAATGAAGCCACTAAGGAAAGTCCAAAGATATAATAACTCAGCCCAAAAAACACTAACATCGTTGCTACGACTTGCAAAATCCCAAAGAGCAAAACCTCTTGTTTCATCGAAGCGAGTCTATCAAAGCTAAATTCCAGCCCAATCATAAACATCAAAAACACAATCCCGAGATCTGCAATCCCTGATAAAGTCTCAGAACTTTCTATCCCAAAAAGATAGACAATCGCCACGCCGGTAAGGATGTAACCAATGATAACGGGCATATCAAACCGCTTCAAAAATAGATTGATAATAATGGACATTAAAATGCCAGCAACCGTGATATAAAATACTTCTTCTATGACACTAACCTCCCTAAAAACTAGAATATATTATTTACTTTTTTGTTATAATGGCTCAATTAAAATTGTAATCATACTACAAAAGGCTTTAAGTGGATTGTTCATTGCTATACACTATCACGATGGATATGCTTGAACAAGGTCGTATGCGATCAAAAAGTCTTGTTGATTTTAATCAAAATATTATCGGAAATCTATCTTTTGAGATCAAAAAAATACTCCAAGATCACCCCATCGATTCTGGTGATCAAAATTGCCAAGAATATGTCCGAAGAAGTATTGCGGATTTTTACAGAAAAAACGGGATGAATGCCTTTATTTATTTTGACAAAAGCAAAAATATCTCCGTCTCTGCAGTCATCAAAGACCCCAATGCCAACTTGAGTATTTTTTTCTTGAGTAAATGGCTTCAAGATAACAAAAATCAATTCAAATCCGAAATTTCAGATGACAAACCCCTTTCCCAAGAAGACTTTAATCAGATTTTTGAATACGCCAGAACCTGCGTGGATTCGGACAATGAATTGGTTTTTCGCGATGTTGTCCGCAATGCGGTCAAAAAAACGTTTAACTTCAATTCCCGAGACGGGCTGTTTTTTTCCAAGCTTGGCGTCTATCTCAAAACATTTGACTTCAATTTTGTAAAAATCAGCAACGAAATCCGTAGCGTGCAAAAACTCAGCGCCGAGCGTCTCCTTAGCGATGAAGACAGGTTCAAAATCAATAACCATCTCAAAAATATCAATCTGGATGATTTGATTTTAAAAAGCACCGCTTATGTTTTGGATACAAAAATAGACCTAGATAACACCTCAAATATGGAATTTTATAAAAATTTCCATTTTTATATGACGCAAGAATTGCGCTTGCATTTAGAAGAAATCCTTGGTGAAAAGATCCCAAGTATGCTCCAAACCTGCTTTGCAGAAGAAAAAGTCCGCTCTCGGAGGCATTTGATTTTTGAAGAAGTTGCCAAAAGGTTGCTCGAACTCGTTTATCAAAAATCCAAAGGCGCGATGGATTTTGTTTCGTTTTATCGTGGGCAAATCGTGCGTATCGAAAATCAGGAGGTTTTTGCCCCCATCATCTTGGATAACAAAGGTGAAAAATATAGTTTGGCAAAAATACAAAACGTTGTTAATGAAAGATTTGAAGTCCAAATCAGAATCAATGCCTTGCAAAATGGTATCCAAAAAGCCAAGCAAGCTGGTCTCAATCTCGAAACTGACATCAACGAAATCCAAAATCAAATCGCAGAAAAAAACAAGACTTTAAGCCAAACCGATGCGATTTATGAGAAAAAAAAGAAAGAACTTTTGAGTCTTCGAGGCGATGAGATGATCCAAAAAGAAACCATCAGCGTGAGCTTGACAAAATATCTTGAGGAGAAAAAATCCTTGCTCAATCAAATCGAAATCTGCAACAAACAAATCGAACAAATCCGAAATAAAAAGCTTGAACTCATACAAAAACAAAAAAATATTGAACACGCTATCGAAGAAGAAAAAGAAAAAAGCCAGAGTAAATTTATCGAGTATAATATGCTTGTAACCGCCCTTTCAAACGCCATAGGAGGAATCAAACTTGAACTTTGACACCCCAAGAATCCACAGCAACCAAAATCTCCAAATCCAAACAAAAATGCTTATCGCTACCATCACGATTGGATTTTTGCTCGTATGTATCACGTCGTTTTTGACACTAAGCGGTCTCAAGCACGATTATGAGACCAACTTCCCCAGCCAGATCCAAGAAATCCAAAAACTCAAACAAATCCAAGACTTTTATCTCATTGATGTGATGAATTATATCAATCAAAAAATGGATATTTTTTCAAACCAAAATCGAATGCTCCATCTATGGGATGAATACAAAATCCTCAGGAGACCAGAAAATAATTTTCTCCACCAAATCAAGCAGTTTTATCAAAAAAATTTTTCCAAAGAATCCTACGCCCAAATGCAAGAATACCGCCAACAAGAATTTGATGAAATACGCAAGGTCGATCGCATTATCCACACAACCAATGCCTTGCTGACAAAGCTCTATCTCAAAAACTCCCAGCACTACCAAGAAGATATCAAAACCCTCATTAGCCTGAGTGTCAATATCAATGAAATCATTTCTGATATTATCAAACTCCACCTCAAAATCTCGGTGCTAAAAAATTCCACGACCAATATGATTTATAAAATCACCTTAGTTGTGTTGTTGGTTTTTATGTTTATCGTTATTTTTATGACGCTATTTTTGTCCAATCTCGTCCTCACCTATATCAAAAATACCAATCAAGAACTCCAAAAAGCCATCGATGAAAAAACAAAAAAACTCAAAGAAATGAATATCAATCTCCAAAAAACTATCGAATACGAAGTCGAGCAATCCCGCCAAAAAGACCAGATTATGTATCAGCAAGCCCGCTTGGCTTCAATGGGAGAGATGATCCAAAATATCGCCCATCAATGGAGACAGCCACTCAACTCGCTTTTGATCCTCATCCAAAGTTTCAAAATCAAATTCAACAATGGCAAGCTTGATAAGCATTTTATCGACAAACAAACCGAAGATGCCCTAAGAATCGCCAAAAATATGTCTGCGACGATAGAAAATTTTAGAAATTTTTTCCGCCTTGATAAAAGTAAGAACGAATTTTCACTCACCAAAGCGATTCAAGATTCGATCAAAATCGTCCATCCTAGCTTGAGGCAAAAAAACATCAGTATCGGCACTTATATTGAAGATGATATTAAATTTTATGGGCACGAAAACGCATTCACGCAAGTGATTTTAAACCTGATAAAAAACGCTTATGATGCGATATTAGAACAAAAAATCAGCAATGGGGTCTGCGAAATCGATCTAAATATCGAAGATGATTGCGCCCAAATCGTGGTAAAAGACAACGCCGGGGGTATTAAATCAGAAAATATAAACAAAATATTTGAACCTTACTTCACCACCAAGCATAAATCCGTAGGGACAGGCATTGGTCTTTATATGACAAAACAAATCATTGAAAGGCAAATGTATGGGGTAATTTCTGCCTCAAATGCAAATTGGATAAGTAAAATCTCAGCAGAAAGTTATTATGGAGCGATTTTTTTGATAGAATTACCTTTGAAACAAAATCAACAAAAAGGATAAGCATATGAATAAATATGAAGATTTAAAAAACCTGACCGTCTTATATGTAGAAGATGATGAGGACACACAGCGCATTACCTCGATTGTGCTAGAAGATTATGTAGGCAGACTGATTTTGGCAAAAAATGGTCAAGAAGCACTCAATATCTTTGACACGCACAATATCGATGTGGTTTTGACAGATATTTTGATGCCAAAACTCAATGGTATCGAACTCATCAAAGCCATCCGAAATGGCAAGACTAATCCCTTCTGCCCCGTGCTTATCACAACAGCCCATACAGAAGTTCCCTATCTTTTGGATGCTATCAGCCTAAAAGTCGATGGCTATATCTTAAAGCCCCTTGATGTCGATGAGCTTCTCAATACGCTCCAAAAAGCGATGTTACCCAAACTCCAAGCACTCGAGCTTGAATCAAAAAATCTCCTTATCAATGCGATTTCTGCATTTGTCGGGGGCAAAAAAATAGAAATCATCAAATTTTTGCTTGAAAATTGCGATGAAGATCACGTATATTATGGCTCGTATGAAGATATCATCTCCCATCTGAATGTCTCCAAACCTACCATTGTCAAGACATTCAAACAACTCATCGAAGTGGGCTTGCTCATAAAAATCAAAAATAAAGTCTATAAAATCCATCCCGACATCACTATCAAAGATTGATTCCAAAATATTCTTGACTTTAATGTAAGGTTTGTATAAAATACAAGCCTTACATTCAAAAAACTCCAATATCCAAAATCTGATTGCTCCGCATTTTGATTAGGGGAAATTTCCAAGGAAAAAAATGACCACAGAACAAAATCCCAATGTCTCAAAAACCCGAACCCATACGCCTGTAGATGGTTATCGTATCGAAGAACTCCGCACCAAGCCGATGGAAAAACTTATCGAAATCGCTAATAAACTCGAAATCGAAAACCCGCAAGAATACAAACGCCAAGACTTGATGTTTGAGATCCTCAAAACCCAAGTCAGTCAGGGCGGGTATATTCTCTTTACGGGGATTTTGGAGACAACAAACGAGGGGTATGGGTTTTTAAGAGGGATTGATGAAGTCTTTAGCGATAGCCAAAATGACACCTATGTGAGCCAATCCCAAATCAGGCGCTTTGCACTCCGAAATGGCGATATTGTTACCGGGCAAGTCCGCTCCCCAAAAGACCAAGAACGCTACTACGCCCTACTTAAAATCGAAGCAGTGAATTATCTTTCTTTAGAAGAGATAAAAAATCGCCCGCTTTTTGACAATCTCACCCCGCTTTTCCCCACCGAACAAATCAAGCTCGAATACGATCCAACCAAAGTAACGGGCAGAATGCTCGATCTTTTTAGCCCCATCGGCAAAGGACAGCGCGCCCTCATCGTCGCCCCGCCACGCACCGGAAAAACGGAGCTAATGAAAGAGCTCGCCCACGGCATTACTTACAATCACCCAGAAATCGAACTCATCGTGCTTTTGGTCGATGAGCGTCCCGAAGAAGTTACGGATATGCAACGCAGTGTCAAAGGGCAGGTCTTTAGCTCCACCTTTGATCTCCCCTCTGCTAATCACATCCGTGTGGCTGAATTGGTCTTGGAGCGTGCCAAACGGCGTATCGAGATGGGCAAAGATGTTGTGATTTTGCTTGATTCTATCACCCGACTTGCCAGAGCTTATAACGCCGTAACGCCCTCAAGTGGCAAGGTGCTTAGCGGTGGTGTGGATGCGAATGCCTTGCACAAACCCAAGCGATTTTTTGGCGCGGCAAGAAATATCGAGCAAGGGGGAAGCCTCACCATCATCGCAACGGCACTGATTGAGACAGGCTCACGGATGGATGAGGTTATTTTTGAAGAGTTCAAAGGCACAGGCAACAGCGAAATCGTGCTGGCTCGAAATATCGCCGATAGGCGGATCTACCCCGCTTTTGACATTCTAAAATCCGGCACAAGAAAAGATGACCTTCTCTTAGGAAAAGACAAGCTTACCAAAGTATGGATGCTCCGCAATGTAATGCAACAAATGGATGACATCGAAGCTTTGACATTTATCTATTCAAAAATGCAAAAAACAAAAGACAATGATGAATTTCTCAATATGATGAACGAAAAAGAGTGATGCCTTGAAAGCAGGTGTTTTTGACAGCGGTGTAGGCGGGCTGACCGTCCTAAAAAGCATTCTAAACGCCCAAATGTTTGATGAAATCATCTATTATGGCGACACAGCTAGAGTCCCCTATGGCGTCAAAGACAAGCAAACCATCATTTCATTTTCTCTTGAGGCACTCGATTTTTTTGCCCCTCACCAAATCGATATCCTCATCATCGCCTGCAACACCGCAAGTGCCTATGCTATCGAAGCGATGAGAGAGAAAAGCTCGGTGCCTATCGTGGGGGTCATTGAGCCGGGCATTCAAGCGGTAAAAAACAAAATACAAGACAAAAATGCCTCGATTCTCATCATCGCTACCAAAGCCACGATTGCCTCAAAAGCCTATGAATGCAAACTCCAAGCCTGTGGGTATCACCAAATCCAAAGTCTCGCCACCGGGCTTTTTGTCCCCATTGTCGAAGAGGGTATGAAAGATGGTGAGATTTTAGACGCCACAATGTGGCATTATTTTTCATCGATAGCCACCCCCCCGCAAGCGATCATTTTGGGTTGCACGCACTTCCCGCTAATCGCCCCAGCTATTGATGGTTTTTTCAAACACCAAAGCCAGTTGATCCATTCAGGCGATGCGATCGTTGATTATCTCCAAAAAAATCACAAAATCCATCAAAATCCATCAAAAAAACAAGCAAAACTTCATTTTTATGCTTCAAGCAATGTTTCTTCGCTCGAAAAAACCGCTCAAGAATGGCTTTTTTCTAAATAAATCCAATATTTATTACTATAAAACATTGATTAATTGTAGTTTTGATTTCAATTCATCCAATATATTTGGCTCATATTTCAATTTTGTATATTAATTATTAATCTTTTTTGATAAAATTAAACAATATATTTATAAGGATTAACGAATGGTTAAAACTGCCCTGATTAGCGGTATATTTCTTGTTGTCATTTTCTTGTTATTACCAAACAACGAAGACCTCAATAGCCTCGGGGTAAAAATCATCGGTTTGTATTTTCTCACCGGTCTGTTATATCTCCCTTTTACCATCATATGGATATTCTTTAGCAGTAATAACAAAACACCGATTGAAACTATCGATGATTTTATCTATCAAAAATGGCTCAAAAAACTTTTTGAATACTCAAAAAGCAAACTGCACACAAGGTGCAAAAATACAAAAAAATCTAGCAGTAAAAATATCTCTTAAAATATTGCTTTAATTTGCCCCCATCTCTTTGATTATTTTTTGCTCCAAGCTCCTTTTAATTATTTGCGAAACAAACACACAGGCATAAAACAAAATCCATCAAATTGGCATATCTAAGTTTTAGAAAAACCCAAACCCACCGACCAAATTACATCATATTTTATTAATATAATTGTAAGAATTATTCCTATAAAATCCCGTATTTTTCTACAAGGATTCTTAATGGATAAGCTCATAAAATCAAAAGTTTTTTTATCATTAGTATTGGCTATATTCGCAAATGCAGAAGTCAAAGAATACACCCTCAACAAATCCGTCGTCTCTGCAAGTGGCTTTGCCCAAGATCTCAAAGACGCCCCCGCTTCCATCTCGGTAGTTACGCAAGAACAGCTAAAAAACAGACCGATAAAAGACATCGGGGAAGCCGTATCTTTGATCCCGGGTATTAGCATTGATACCAATCAAGGGCAAAATGGCGCTTACCCCATCTCGATTCGTGGGATGCCTGCAGGATACACGTTGATTTTGATCGATGGCAAGAGGCAAGATGTCTCCGGCGGGGCATTCCCCAATGGCTATAGCGACTGGACGTTTTCAGGATTTTTGCCCCCTATTGCGATGATCGAACGCATAGAAGTCATCCGCGGTCCGATGAGCACGCTTTATGGGAGCGATGCCATCGGTGGGGTCATCAATATCATCACCAAAAAAAATCTCAAAGAATGGGGCACGAGCATATCGCTAGAAACCACTTTTGAAGAACAAAAACAATTTGGCAATATTTATTCAGGCAATTTCTATACTTCAGGACCTATCGATAAAGCCAAAAAATGGAGCTTGTCCTTGCGTGGGAGAGAATGGTATCGGGCATTTGTGCCTGCTTATAACTTCAAACTCGCCGAAGACCCCACACAATACATCGCCGGCAAGGTCTCTGTCGAGACAAACAATTACAATCTCGGGGGCAGGCTAGCATTCGCCCCTGATGAAAAAAACTACTTATACCTCGATGTTATTTATGCTGACCAATGGCTCAATAATACCAATCCCGCCATCACGAGCCTCTCGGCAAACAAAACCATCCACGCCAGAAGAAACAATCTCATCTTCGCCCACCTAGGGAGCTACACATTTGGCAAAACCGACACCTCTATTCAATATAATGCCACCCAAATGACAGGCAGACCCATCGATCTTAAAAAAGACACGACCGATAGAGGGCTTCGCGGGGATGATGTTATTATTGATTCCAAGCTCGTAATGGGGGGGGGGCAGGCAAAATCACACTCGGGGGACGCTATTGGTTTAGCAGTATGACAGACAAAGCAGGCGTTGCAACGTTCCTCTACCAACACAACGCTGCGTTATTTGCCGAAAGCGAATTGGTTATTTTAGATAATTTATTCTTGACCTTAGGGTTTAGAGAAAATTACAATTCCGCATTTGGCTTCAATACCTCCCCGAGGGCTTATTTGGTTTATAACGCACACGATTACATCACGCTAAAAGGCGGGGTTTCGACTGGCTACAAAACCCCTGACATCAATACAACATCAAAAGGGCTTTATAACTATGGCAAAAACGGCAGATTCATCTATGGCAATCCAAAACTCAAACCCGAAAGTTCGATAAATTTTGAAGCCTCACTTTTGAGCGAGACAGATTGGACTGATGTGGGTATCACGGGATTTTATAATCTTTTTGAAGACAAAATCACATCTTCAGGTCCCATAGCCCAAGGCGAGCCTTTGCCCAATGGCGTATGCGAAAATCCCTATGATACTTCAAAAAAAAGTGGTGGCTGTGAATACAATATCAATGCCGACAAAGCCAAAACCACTGGAGCGGAAGTGTTTGTTTCGATCAAACCTATCAACATCGGATATGGCGATATTGGCTTAAATCTCAACTATACTTTCACCCGCTCGCTCATCACGTCTGGAGAAAGCAAAGGTTTGCCATTAGCCGATATTCCTGAACATAATTTCAACGGCTCTTTGAATTATTCCCTCACCAAAGTCGGGCTTTATCTACGGGGCGAATACAAAGCAAACCAGCTCAATATGCCCGGCAGGATTACCACATCCAAACAGCTACAAGAAGCGCAAGAGAAAAATCCCAAATACTACAAACCTTATTTTTTGCTCCACCTCGGCGGGAACTACAACATCACGCCGAGCATAACGCTACATTTTGGTATCTATAATCTACTCAATCATAATTTTATCGATTATTATGCGGTCCAAGATGGTAAAAAAATCTCTTACAACAATAACTATGCCTATATCCACGAGGGCAGGCGGTATTTTCTCAGCTTGAATATGGATTTTTGAGATGAAAATCATTGCTTTAGCGGTGTTTTTGGGCTTGGGCGTGGGGTTAAAATTGAGCGCACTACCCAACCAAAATATCCCCAAAATCCAAAAAAAGGTTTATCAATACTTTACTATAAAGGATTTTATCCTCAAAAGCGCCCAAGGCAAAGATTATAAGATTTTCCTCGCCATCCCTTTGAAAAATCACGGCAAATACAGGGTTTTGTATATGCTTGATGGCAATAAACAATTCCCAATGATTCTCAATGCCTATGAACCTATCACAAATCCCCCACTCATCGTAGCGATCGGCTATCCCGGTGAGCTTGGCTATGATATTGTAAGGCGCACGTTTGACTACACCCCCAAAGTCGATGGCACAAAGATAGCTCATAGCGAGAAGTTTGCAAAAGGCGGGGGTGCGGAATTTTTTTATGATTTTATCACCCATACGCTCAAGCCCTTTATCGCCAAACATTACGCAATCGATAGCGAAAATCAAACGCTTTTTGGGCATTCTTTTGGTGGGCTTTTTGCCCTCTATGTGATGTTTTATCACCCCGAAGCATTTAGCGATTATATCGCTGCTTCGCCATCTTTGTGGTGGGGTGATGGGAGCTTTATTCCCCAAGACGATGATAGAAAAATCAAGGCAAAAACCCCATCGCAAACACCGCTTGAAAAACACCCGCCAAAATCGATTACCATCACGATTGGCGAATATGAAAACAAACCCTCATCTTCGCCATTTACCGCAGAAAGCCTGGCAAAAAAGCTCTCAAAGGGCGGGTGGGGCGTGCAAGAAAGACAAATAACACAAAGCGTGCGAGAAACACAAGAAACGCAAAAAACAAATGTCTGTTTTGTAAAATTCCCCGGTCAAACGCACGGCAGTTCAATCATCTATGCTTTGCGTATTGCGCTAAAATCATTTGGTAGCACAAAATGCGAAAATAGGTTTTGAAATGGTTTTTAGAGGATTTAACAGCGAGGCGATAACAAGCAAGATATAACCACTTATGACAAAGGCAAGGCAGTTTCAGACTTGAAACCTTAAAAACCTTATCTCCAATACACAAAGCTTTGCTTTGGGTCCGAGATGGTTACTTTAGAAACGAAAACAGGCTCTGCCTGTTGGAGCGGTCTTCAGATTCAGTTTGCAAAAACAAACCTGAAGACCATTCGTTGGGAGTGAGTTTTTCAACCTATTAAAACCTTATGAACCTTGATAAATATTTTATGGAATAAGATAACCCGCCTGATATTATTGAAGAAGAAGTTTCAAACCAAAAAGCGCTTGGATGATTTTGCATTGGGATTGGGGCGAGATTAAAAACATTCGCTATGCGAGCCGACACGCACACAAGTTAGCACCAAGACATCATTATCTTTTTTATAGATTAATAATAAATTAGGCAAGATATGGCATTCTCTAAAGCCCTCATAATTACCAATCAAAGCGTGGTCTCTATATTTTGGCTCTAGGACTTCACCATTGGCTAATTTTTCAATGATTGAATCTGTGATACCTCCATCGCCACGCTTGAGAATCTTTTTGTAATCTTTTTTAAATTTGCTCGAAAATTCTATTCGATATTTCACGCCAAAAGTGCCTTTTTTGCTTCTGCCCAGTTTTCAAATGGTTTTCTTTTGCCTGCCTTTATTTCTTGCAATATGTCTTCTGATTCCCTCATAGCCTCCAATGTTTCTTGGTTGGGTATTTCACGAGATTGATTTTCTTTAATGTCTGCTTGGGCACTTTTGGCTAAATCTCTAAATGCAGGGACAAATTCATCTTTGACATTCTCAATAATCAAAGTCATCTTCACTCCTTTGCTTTTGCTTGATTATAACACATTTAAAACCGCCCTTTTTTATGGTTGGTTTTATCACAAAATACCACTTAAAAACCTATAAAACTTATCTCGAATATTCAAGGCAAACTTAAATATGAGAGGAGAGCCATTAAAAAAAGATAACTGCTTGGCTTAACTAGCTTCGCGTGAGCAATTGCCATATGCACCGCTAGTTGGACGGCAGGACGGGCATAGGGAATGTGGCAGTTGCATAGTGGTCTTCAGATTCACGCGGTGAATCGTTTAAACAATAATGATTTTTTCCATAGCCGTGTGACCAGTGATTGTTTCTTATATTCGCTAGAAAGGGGTGCTGGGTATTCCCGCCCGCCCTATCTGACTTGCGAAGCGCTATTGGGTGGGCGGGTAAAAGCTCACCCCTTTAAAACCCCTGCTCCCCCTGCACGCCCCCTTAGTAATTTCAGATGAAAAAGCGTAGATTGCTTTTTTGTTAGCAATTCCACACAACAAACCTTAGAAAACGGGTTGATGACCAGCGGTAGCTGGGAATAACCCTGTGCTTTAGGAACGAAACTGACCCACCCACCCATAGGCTTCGCTCTCGTGAGTGGTCTTCAGATTCAGTTTGCAAAAACTGAATCGAGTAAAACATAATGAAAACCTTAGAAACTTATCTCCAATACACAAAGTAACGCTTTGGGTCCGAGATGATTACTTTAGGAATGGAAGCAGGCTCTGCCTGCTGGAATGGTCTTCAGATTCATTTTTTTCGTTGAAAAAAACTGAATCGAGTCCGCATAATGAAAACCGAGTAAAACATAATAAAACCATCAAGCCCGCACAGCAAGCTTGCTAATAGCTTCGTTGTTGAGTTCATCCATATGCGTTTTGAGGACTTTAGAATACATATCTACCAAACGATTAGTCTCAATCAGCTGGGTCATCTCTGTAACCGCATTGACATTGCTTTTTTCTACAAAATACTGCATTAGGCTGTTTGGCGTGATGAGATTTTCCCTTTGGTCGATTTTGTCTTGCGGGTATTCATAGAGATTTTTGCCGACTTTTTTGAGGTATTTGGGATTAGCAAAGCTCACAACCGCAATCGCCCCACCAGCTAAGGGTTGCCCGATGGCTTCATTAGCGGTGTCTCTAAAATAAAGATTACCATTTTTGTCTGCTTCTATCTCCATACCTTGTGCGAGCATAATCCCGCCTTCATTATCCAAGCCCACACGGCTAAGGACGTGATAACCTTCTTTGGTGCTAAGCATCCCATCACTCCCTATCGTGAAGCTCCCATCACGGGTGTATCGCACGCCATCAGGGGTTTGGATAGCAAAAAAAGCATTGGGGTTTTGGAGGGCAAAATCCAAGGGATTTTCTGTCTGGCTCATCGCCCCTATGCTCCTATCGGTGTATTCTTCAGAGATGATAGGTACGCGATCAAGATTGCGGTTGATGTATTTGGCAGCATCTCGTGTGTGATTTCTTATCGGCAAGGTTTCTTGGTGGGTTTGATACAGCCTCAAAAAATCCCCGATGACAACATCATCACGCTTGAAAGAATTGGTATTGAGATTGGCAAGATTGTTTGAGATGATATCGAGCCGATTAAACTGGGTAACCATCCCGCCAGTAGCGGCGTAATAACCATTTTGCATAGAAGCCTCTTTATTGGGTTTGTTTTTAAGCTATTTAAAGCAAATTTTATTCCTGATAAGTTATTGGGCGATGAGGCGGGATAAAGTTTGTTTATCGTGTAAAAATATTTGTTAATATCACCCAAACCAGCATAAAAGGACTCCAATGCAAAAAAATGAAATTTTAGATCTATTGTATCGCCGTTATTCTTGTAGAAAATTTGACCCTACCAAAAAAATCCCCGAGCAAGATTTTGAGCCCATTATCCAAGCCGGGAGGTTTGCGCCAAGCTCTTTGGGGCTAGAGCCGTGGAAATTTATCATTATCACATCCCAACCCCTCAAAGAAGAAATAGCAAAAGATTCTTCAGGCGGGAAGCACCAAATACAGGATTGTTCGCATTTGCTTATCGTGTGCCATTTGACTTCTGAGGTTTTGCGCGCTGATTCAAATTATTTAGCCTCTCTTTATGAAGACAAAGAGACACATCGGGCTTACAACAAGGCTGATTTGGCTCTCGCACTAGAATCCATCCGCAACCATCGCTTAAAAGGTGATGACAAACTCATCAACGCCTATGCGAGAGAACAATGCTTTATCGCCATCGGGCAGATGACCCAAACGGCTGCACTGCTTGATATTGATTCGTGCATTATTGGGGGATTTTATGCAACAGGGGTGAAAATGATTTTAAACAAACTGATGAGTATCGATGGGCTTGAGCCAGCGTGTTTGATAGCATTTGGCTATGGCATAGAGCACAAAATCCCACCCAAATACCGAAAATCCAGCGAAAATGCCCTGCATTGGTTTGAATGAGTGTTGCAAAAACCAGCAACAAATGCTTTTTTGGTGTCGATTATGAACGTGGTCGGCGTGTGCTGGTAGGGTGGATTTCGGCTTTACTTAAGATATTTTTAGCCTTTTTAGATTAAAATGCAGAAAATATTTTAGGGAAGTGTATGCCAAAACGAAAAGATATAAAAACCATCCTTTTAGTCGGGTCTGGACCCATTGTAATCGGGCAAGCTTGTGAGTTTGATTATTCCGGCACGCAAGCGGCAAAGACACTGAAATCTTTGGGTTATCGTGTTGTTCTTATCAATTCCAATCCTGCCACCATTATGACCGATCCGGAATTTGCTGACCGCACGTATATCGAGCCTATCACCGAAGAAATCGTCGCTGATATTATCGCCAAAGAAAAAGTCGATGCGATACTCCCGACGATGGGCGGTCAAACGGCTTTAAATATCGCAATGAGTATGCACGAAAAAGGGATGCTTGATGGTGTGGAATTTTTGGGTGCAAAGCCCCACGCTATCAAAAAAGGCGAAGATAGGCAGGCATTCAAAGAAGCGATGTTAAAAATCGGGATGGATTTGCCCAAAAGTCTTTATGCCTACAACGAAAATGAAGCCTTAGAAGCCGCTAAAGAAATCGGTTTTCCCCTCATCATCCGTGCGAGCTATACCCTTGCTGGCGGGGGCAGTGGGGTGGCGTATAACATCGATGAATTTAAGGTCTTAGCACAAAACGGGCTAGAAGCCTCACCCATCAATGAAATCCTCATTGAAGAATCGCTTTTGGGCTGGAAAGAATACGAAATGGAAGTGATTCGCGATCGGGCAGATAATTGTATCATCGTGTGTTCGATCGAGAATTTCGATCCGATGGGCGTGCATACTGGTGATAGCATAACCATCGCACCTGCTCTGACCCTCACAGACAAAGAATACCAAAGAATGCGGGATGCGAGCTTTGCTATCTTGCGTGAGATCGGTGTCGATACGGGCGGGAGTAATGTGCAGTTTGCTATCCACCCCACGACAGGCAGGATGATTGTTATCGAGATGAATCCCCGTGTGAGTCGGAGTTCAGCTCTCGCTTCAAAAGCTACAGGCTATCCGATTGCCAAGGTCGCCACGCTTTTGGCAGTGGGCTTTACACTTGATGAAATCAAAAATGACATCACGCAAACCCCAGCAAGCTTTGAGCCTAGCATTGATTATATCGTTAGCAAAATCCCCCGCTGGACCTTTGAGAAATTCCCCCAAGCTGATTCGACACTTTGCACATCGATGAAGAGTATCGGGGAAGTGATGGCGATTGGGGGGAATTTTTGTGAGTCGATTCAAAAAGCACTCTGTAGCCTAGAAATCGGGCTTTGTGGCTTTGAAAGCGTGAGTTCTGATATGGATTTTATCCGCAAAGAAATCCGTCGCCCTAATGCCAATCGCCTGCTTTATCTCGCTGATGGTTTCCGTCAGGGCTTGAGCGTGGAGGATATTTATGAGTTGAGTCAGATTGATAGGTGGTTTTTGCAACAGATTTTTGAGATCGTCTCAAAAGAAGCAAGTATCACTTCAGAAATCTTGCACAATAAAAAAACAATGCGCCAGATAAAATCGATGGGCTTTAGCGATAAGATGATCGCCAAGCTCATCAGCAAAAATGAAAAAATGGATATGAGCGAGATTGAAGTTTATCACGCAAGGGTTCAGATGGGCGTGCAAGCCGTTTATGAGCAAGTCGATACCTGTGCGGCGGAATTTCCCTCGCTCACGCCTTATTTGTATTCGACGATATTGCCTGATGGATTTTTGCACGAGCATTTTGAGGCTTTCAATCAAAATGCCCTCCAAGCAAATGCCACCACCCCTACCAAACAAGCCCGCCCAAAGGTGATGATTATTGGCGGGGGACCCAATCGCATTGGGCAAGGTATTGAGTTTGATTATTGCTGTGTGCACGCAAGCTTTGCACTCGGGGATATGGGAGTAGAAAGCGTGATGTATAACTGCAATCCCGAGACCGTGAGCACCGATTATGACACCAGCGATACGCTTTATTTTGAGCCGATTGATTTTGAGCACGTGCGTATGGCAGTAGAGAGAGAAAATCCCGATGGTATCATCGTGCATTTTGGCGGGCAAACGCCCTTGAAACTCTCCAAAAACCTCACCAAAATCGGGGCAAAAATCATTGGAACAAGTGCGAAAGTCATCGACATCGCCGAAGATAGAGAAAAATTTGCTAGTTTTGTGAAGCAAAATAATCTCAGACAACCCGAAAATGGCGTGGCTTTCACCAAAGAAGAAGCGTATTTGATCGCTGATAGGATAGGTTTCCCTGTGCTTGTGCGCCCTAGCTATGTGCTTGGCGGGCGGGCGATGCGTATCGTGCATAATAACGAGGATTTGCGTCTTTATATGCAAGAAGCTGTCAAAGTCAGCGAGGATTCGCCAGTTTTGATCGATAAATTTTTGCAAAAAGCCATTGAATTAGATGTCGATGCGATTTGTGATGGCAAAGATGTCTATATTGGCGGTGTGATGGAGCATATCGAGGAGGCGGGGATTCACTCGGGGGATTCGGCGAGTTCATTGCCTACGATCAATATTTCCCAAGCCCTATTAGAAGAAATCGAAGACACCACTGCCAAAATCGCTTTGAATCTCGGTGTCGTGGGTTTGATGAATGTGCAATACGCGATTTTTGAGGGCAAGCTTTATCTTATCGAGGTCAATCCCCGTGCTAGCCGAAGCGTGCCGTTTGTGAGTAAAGCAACCGGCGTCCCGCTAGCCAAAGTCGCTACCCGAGTGATGTGGCAGGGAAATCTCAAAGAAAGCTTGCAATATTACGACTCCTTTGATTTTGTGCGATTTGAACGAGGGGTTTATAAGCCCAAAAAGATGGATTATGTAACGCTTAAAGAGTCGGTATTTCCCTTTAATAAGCTTTATGGTGCGGATTTGTTGCTAGGTCCTGAGATGAAAAGCACGGGCGAGGTGATGGGGATTAGCAAAAAATTTGGCTTGAGCTTTGCTAAAAGCCAGATTGCTTGCAAAAATGCCTTGCCAAAATCAGGGCAAATATTTGTTTCTCTTAGCGATAGAGACAAGCTAGAAGCCTGCGATATGGTGCGAAAATTCGTTGATTTGGGATTTTTTATCTGTGCGACAGAGGGGACACATCACGCTTTGGAGTCGCAAGGTATCCCATCAAGCAAGGTCCTAAAAATATCAGAAGGACGCCCTAATATCCAGGATTTGATGGCAAATGGCGAGATTGTGATGGCGATAAATACAAGCGATCACAAATCGAACAAAGAAGATGCCAAACTCATCCGCACCCAAGTGCTGAAAAATCAAATCTCGTATTTTACGACGCTCGCAGGCGCAGAGGTCGCAGCACTCGCACTCAAAGAAATGCAAGAAGCCAATGTCAATGAAGCCATCGCCTTGCAAGATTATCTGCGCTTATGAATGCACGCTGGGTTTATCTGGCGCAAACAGACACGACAGCGGGGCTTTTGAGCCTAGATTTTGAAAGGTTAAACACCCTGAAAGAAAGATCGCCAAAACAGCCTGTTTTACTTGAGGTGGATTCATTATCGAGGCTCAAGACCCATCTGCGTGTGCCGGTGCGCTTCAAAAACCATCTCCGCAGAGCAAATAAAAGCACGTTTGTTTTTCCCAATCATCAAGCGTTTCGGGTAGTGCGTGATGAATCCCATAGGGGCTTTTTGAAGCATTTTGGTTCGATGTATTCGACTTCAGCGAACAAAACAGGCTTGGCTTTTGACAAAAAGATAGCATTTCAGATGTGCGATGTTGTGGTTTTGGATGCTAGAGGGATTTTTTCTGGTGTGCCCTCAAAGATGTTTAAAATCAATCAATCTAAAATCATCAAAATGCGATGAATTGGCAAAATCGTTCTAGCAACGTAAGCGAGCGTTGCCCTGCGAAGTGGTTTTCAGATTCAGTTTTTAAAATCAAGCAAGCATAATGAAAACCTTAGAAATTTATCTCGAATATTCAAGCAAGCTTGAATATGAGATGGTTACTTTAGGAATGGAGACAGGCTTTGCCTGTCGGAATGGTCTTCAGATTCAGTTTTTAAACTGAATCGCATAAACATCACAATGTCTTCAAAAATGCTTCAATCGCCCTGACTTCCTCATCATTTAAATGCAATTCCAACAAAAGCGGGGAGGTTTGCGGGAATAGCGGGTCTCGTGGATCAACACCACGGGGAGGTTTGGGGCGAAACATCCCGGCATTATAGCCATAAATCACCCGACGCAATGAGGGGAAAAGCCCATTGTGCATATAAGGCGCACTCTGGCTCACCCCACGCAATGAGGGCGTTTTGAACTTACCAATATCATCGGGATTTTTACTCACTTCATACCTACCAAGGTCTTGGTATTTGCGCCCATAATAGCTCAGCCCCAAATTGTGAAACTTCCCATCGCTTAGCGCTACGCCATTGTGGCAGTTGATACACCTTGCTTTGGTGCGAAAGAGATGGAGTCCATAGACTTCCTCATCGCTTAGGGCGTTTTTATCCCCAAGCAAAAACTTATCAAACCTCGTGCGTTTAGGCATTAGCGTGCGTTCATAGGTGGCGATGGCACGCCCGATTTGCTCCAAAGTAATCGGCGTGGTTTTAAAAACCTTGTAAAACGCCTTTTGATAGTGCTTATCGGCGTTGAGGCGTTCTGCGAGCTTTTGGAGGGGCATTGCCATCTCTGTGGGGTCTGCGATGGGTCCTAGGGCTTGGACTTCAAGATTTTTCGCCCGCCCATCCCAAAATTTTTCTTCTCCAAAGGCACTCATCAGGACACTTTGGGCGTTTCGCCTGCCTTTTTGGGCATTATGCCCCAGAGAAAATCGCACATTATCAGCGTAGCCAAATTCTTTTTTGTGACAGCTCGCACACGAGATTTGCCCAGAAAGCGACAATCTAGGGTCATTAAAAAGCTCTTTGCCTAACGCTACTTTTTGCTTGGAGTAAGGATTATTTGGCGGGAAAGGCGGGGAAAGTGGCAAGGGGGCAAGCTCGTGAAAACTCACGCCCGCATCGATATTTGGGGCTTCCCAGAGACTAGGGGGACGCTGGTAGCTCTCACGGATAGCCTCGATATTGCTAGGCAGAGCGGATAAAAAGCTCGCCCCTGCCAAAAAAAGCTTAAAAATCTTAAAATTCATAACCGGCTTGTATCCAATAGGATCTGCCCGCCTCGTAGGTGGGGGTGGTTTTTGTGCCACCTTTTGATGTTGCAATGGTCGCAGTGGTGATATTGAGATTATCGAGGAGATTGTAAATATCCAAATTCACAAAAAGCGTGTTTTTGCCCCAAAACTTCCCGCTCACCCCGATTTTGGTATCCCAGCTAAAGGCAACAGGAAAGGTAAAAATCTCGTATTTATCCAAGATAACGCCTGTGTCGGTGGCTTCCTTGTCGAAGCTTACAATATCTTGAAAGCTTGATTTGAGGCTAAAAAAGTTTGTCCAGCTAAGTTTTATGCGTGAAAATGTTACATCTGTGATAGTCGTGAGGCGAGTATTCCAGGGCTTTGCGAAGTTTTTTACGGGCAATTGAGTGATATCAATGACCTTGCCATCATAGATGATATTTTTTTCTTTGGTTGCGCTTTTGTTGTAGTCTGTGAAATTGCTGTGGCTTTTGAAATAATCCGCACTGAATTGAAAATATTGCGAAATATTAAAAAACGTGATGGGCTTAGTGGTCGCCAGCGTGAGGGTGAAAATATCGCTATCGCTTTTGCCATTATTGAGGTAAATATAATAATAACTTGCGTAATCATCACTGGTTGTCGTTGTTTTGCCAACTTTTATGGCAGTGGGATTTTTTACGTGGAGTTTGGTGATTTCATCTCTGGCTTGGCGATGGACATATTTAAATCCCGCTTCAAATCGCCAAAATTTCTGCGTAATCCCCGCAGTGAGTTCATCATTGTAGGGGATTTTGAGTTTGGAAAACTTGGTCCCGCTTTTCACACTTGAGTCCTTGACCCATTCTGCACTAGGGCCACTTCGTTTATAGGTGCTACTGAGGGCATCGATACCATCTGAAAGGCGGTAGCTAAAGATATTGCGTCCATAGTAGCGGTTATATCCCCCAAAAATATACGTGAGCCCATTGCCAAAGACATCCATATTGAGCGCGAGCCTTGGGGCGATGGTAAGCTTTTGCATATACGTATCCCCATCTAGGCGCACACCGGGGCGGAAGTTGAAACGCCAAAAATCAATGCTGTCTTGTAAATACAGCCCATAAGCGAAATTATCCAGATTGATTTTGCCTTTTTGATAGACATCGATGGAGTTAAAATATTGCCCCTTATTGTCTTTCCAAGTGGCTTGGTTTTTTTTGGGTGTGATAATATTCATATCCACTGGAGAAGCCGAGCAGTAGTCGGTTTCTGCGCAAGAATCTCCATCTTTTAGAGGTGTGTTAGATCGGGAAGCATTGGTGGATTCATTGGGGCGGGCATAATAGGCATTGGTATAATCGAGCAAAAATCCCGCAGAAAAGCCGTGGTGGGTGTGGAAAAGCTCAAATTTTTCAAAATCCATATCGCTACGATAGCTTAGCTTCCTCTGAATGCTATCGACATTCCCCCACGCCCCCTCTATAGCCTGCTTTGCTCCCCAATTTTTTTCTGGGCTAGGAATCCAGTTTTTAAAATACTGCTTATCACTACGTCGGGAGTTGCTTTCATCGTTGTAGCTTAGGGTGTTGCTTAGTTGGGCAAAAGTGAAATGATAGTTTGCTTTTAGCGCAGCCTGCCAACCCCCTGAAACGATAGAATAATACGAATCTTTGGCGTGATAAACGAAATATTTATTATCTTGCGGGGCATAGGTGAGGCTGGCTTCAAGGTCGAGATTTTCAACCCCCTTATAAACGCCTTTTAAAAAATAATTATCAATGCGCCGTTTGGTATCGCGTTTTTCTGGGATATTGTCTTTTTTGTTATAAACGTGCATTGGGATGGTTGATTGCGTGGTGGCAAAGCTAGCGATCAGCCCGATATTTTTGCTGACATACCCTTGTGCTTGCGCGCGGATATTTTGTTTGAAAAACTCTGGCTGATTGCCTATTGTGCTTGCGTATTCAAAACTTTCTTGCTGGCTTTCATCGATATGGTATTTTGTGAGTTTGGAGCTGGTGAATTGATAGGAGATTTTGGCTTTAAACTCAGTGCTTGGGTCTTTGGTCTTTGCGTTGATAACCCCACCTTCAAAACCCCCGTATTTGGCTGAAACATTGCTGTCAAACACCTCGATACTTTTGATGAGTGAGGCATCAATACCCAGCCCTTGGGAACGCCCGGGAACTAGCTGGAAGTGCGATGGAGGGGTATTAGCACCGGGATCAAGGTCGTTATTCATATTCACGCCATCAAGCATAAAGCTGTTTTGATAAAACGTTGCGCCGTTGATGGAGACATTGGGCGGGTCGATTTCGCCGGGTGTTTTGGAACTGCGAAACGAATTATCAAATTGCACGTTGGGGTGGGTGGTTAGAAAATCGGTGATTTGGGCATTTCCGGAGGTAAAAGCATTGAGAAATTGCTCGTTAATATTTACCCCCCCCCCCCCGCTCATATGATCATTAATCGCTTTGCTCGCTTGGACGCTGAGTTTGGGGAGTTGGTAGGATTTTTCATTTGTTGTTTGCCCGGTGGTTTGACCCATCGTTTGATCTTTTGTTTGATCTGTCTGGGATGATTGATTTGTCGGTGTTATCGGTGATGATGGGGGTTGCGAGGGTGCAGTTTCTCCAGCACTCAAGCTAAATGCCGTAATACCAAAAACACAGATAATAAAAAGAAAAGATGTTTTTATCATTGGAATATTCCTTTTTAATTAAAATAATAATCATAATTATAGTTTTAATAACTTTATCAAAACTGAGACATCAAAATTTTTGCAATATTTTCTTGGATTTTTATTCTTTATGCGGTCTGTTTGAAGGGAATCTAGCCCGCAGTAAAGGGATTAGAGATAGGTAAATGGGCTTGCGGGTGAAATTTCTTTTGCAATTGAAATCGTTTAGTATTTTTAGCAACGTTGCAAGATTAAGCGTCTTGCGGAGTGGTCTTCAGATTCACGCTAGTGAATCGATTGGAAAATGATAGACTTAAGTTATTTTTCAAGGGTTTTTTGGCATAATTTTGCTTCTTTTTAGTTTAGCTTTTTTAATACCTCTTTAGAACTTTGGCTTGATAGCTCAGTCGGTAGAGCAGGAGACTGAAAATCTCCGTGTCGGTGGTTCGATTCCGCCTCAAGCCACCACGCATTGTTAAAAATAAACATTATCCCCGCAGTAAAAAATGATTTTTGATGATTTTTAGAAGATGAAAATGTATTGATGGATAGAGCGGTTTTCTCTATCCATTTGTAGGCTAATTATTTTTTTGAGTTTTTCTCGTCCATATCGCATTTATGGTGTTTGTGATGCTTGTGTTCAAGACCACTTTCTTTCAACTCTTTCTTAGTCATTGTCTTTCTTTTTTCTTCCATTGCTTTTTTGATGGCTTGTTTTCTTTCTCGAAATTCTTTCAAGGTCATTTTGTCTGTATTTTTTTCCATCGCTTCTTCAAGCTTTTTATGGAAATCCTTTGCCTGCTCTTTTGTCATTGTCTGCATTCGTTTGTGTAATTCGATTTTATAGTCAGGGAAATCTTTTGGAGCGACAACGCCCGACATTTTGATCAAATCATCGTTGCTTTGCTTAGAAAAGTCAGCACCGAAAGCAAATGAAGCACAAACTGCCCCCGCTAAAACCATTGACGTGAATTTATTCATCTTTTTGTCCTTTTGATTTAAGATAGGCAGGGATTATAAGTTTCTAACGTGAATTATGTGTTAATTCTCTTTTTATCTATTTTCTACTCGATTCAGTTCTTTAAACTGAATCGCAAGACCACTCACGGGAGCTAAGCTCCCGTTCGTTCCTAAAGTATGGGGTTATTCCCAGCTACCGCTGGTCATCAACCTAGTTTTATAGGTTTCGCAGGTTTGGAATCACTAACAAAAAAGCTATCTACGCCATTTAATCCTGCATTGCATTGGGGGCGTGCAGGGAGAGCAGGGGTTTAAAGGGGTGAGCGGGGGGCGCTTCGCAAGTCAGCCCCCCAGCACCCCTTTCTAGCTAGTATAAGAAAAAATAACTAGTCGCACGGCTATGGAAAAGAATC